>NZ_JBEYSX010000015.1:0-202378 GCF_040642815.1 Nocardia sp. NPDC047648
GCCCTCGAACATCGCCAGGATCAGCAGCAGCGAACCGATCACCCAGTTCGCCTCACGCGGCTTGCGGAACGCGCCGGTGAAGAAGATCCGGAACAAGTGCACGATGATGGAAATGGCGAACAGCAGCGCCGCCCAGTGATGCACCTGCCGCACGAACAGGCCGCCACGCACTTCGAAGGAGAGATCGAGCGCCGTCTCGTACGCCCGCGACATGGTGACACCGCGAAGTGGCTGGTAGGAGCCGTTGTAGACGACCTCTGTCATGGACGGGTCGAAGAACAGCGTCAGGTACACACCCGACAGCAGCAGGATGATGAAGCTGTAGAGCGCGATCTCGCCGAGCAGGAACGACCAATGGGTCGGGAAGACCTTGTTGATCGACCGCTTCACGAACGCGGCGGCCTTATACCGCTCGTCCGCCTCATCGGCTTGGTTGGCGATTTTGCGAGCTAGATCTATTGCCATGGCCGACACCCCGCCCTGGGTGAGTGGTATCCGTTCCTACTACAGACGGTAGCAGAGCTGTCTGCCGGAATCGATGGGGTTCTCCGGAGGAATTGTGGAACAAGATCATTCACATTTGTCCGGCTCGCGGGGCGTCGTTCGATCCGAGTCGATATCGTTTTACTTGTGAGCGCCATGGCACCGCAGGACGCGACGATGTATTGGCTGTCCGAACGGACGCGCAACGACCTTTTTCTGCTGTATTGCTTCGCCGACCGCGGACTGCCCACCGAGGAACTGCGCGCCGCCGTCGCCGAACGGAGCGCGCGGATCGCGGACCTCCGGGTCCGGCTGCGCGAACTGCCCGCCGACGTCGATTACCCGTTCTGGACGCGATGTGAATTCGCTGCCGAGCAATTCGTGGAACACGAACTGGCGGAGCGTAATTGGTCGCACCTGCTGCACGTGCTCGGCGAGCTGCTCGGCACCGGCGTCGATGCCGCCGTGCGTCCGTGGCGGCTGCACGTCTTCCGCGCGATCGCCGACGCGCCAGGGCAGGAAGGCGAGCCCGCGCTGGTAGTGGTGCTCCAGATGTCCCACGCGCTGGCCGATGGGCGACGTGCTTCGGCGATAGGGCGTGCGCTTTTCGGCGCGGTGGGGGACGAAGGCCGAACACGGTTGCCCGCGCCCGGTGGGGTACGGACCGGAGGCGACGGCGGTACCGAGGCCGCAGGTGCCGGCAGTTCGGTCGGCGAGGCTCGGAGCACGCCGAGTGATCGATCGTCGCTGGACGTATCCACGCAAAAGGTGCTCGCCGATTCCCAGGGGTTCAGCTGGACGGCCGAGGCGTGTGGTCGGACGATCGGTGACGCCGTGTCGGCGAGCGTGTCGTCCGCGGGAGGGCGCGTCGGCTCGGTGGTAGTGCGTGGGCGGGCGATCGGTGATGCGGTGTCGGCGAGCGTGTCGTCCGCGGGAGGGCGCGTCGGCTCGGTGGTGCTGCGCGGGCGGATGATCGGTGATGCGGTGTCGCCGATCGGTGTGCTGATCGATTCGGCGGTCGGTCTGCTGCGCGTGCCGGTTCGGATGGCCGCGACGGCGGTGCGTGGCTACCAGGCGTTTCGAGCCCAGCAGCGGCTGGCGGAGCTGACCGAGGCGGGCGAATTGCCGCCGCCCGGGCAGGGTTACCCGCCGAGCGCGCTGAACCGGACCACGGCAGAGGGGATCTCGCGGCACGAAGCTCGGCTGCTGGTGTTCCCGGCGGAAGATCTGCGGGTGCCGGGTCGTACCGTCACGGTCGTCGTCTTGACCGCGGTGTCGCTGGCGCTCGCCCGCTACCTGGCCGATCGGGGCGAGCCGGTGGAGCGTCTCGGTGCGCAGGTCCCGATGGCCCTTCCCGAGGTCGACCGCCCGCGCAACAACTATCGCAGCCTCGGCGTCGATCTCTTCATCGACGAACCCGATCCGGGACTGCGCGCCGACAAGATCGCCGCCGCGCTCGCCGACCGGCGCATCCGCGCACGGCACCCGCTGCTGTCGGCGCAGGACCGGGTCACCGCGACAGTCCCGGCCCCGGTGCTGCGCCGGGACGTGGACCGCTACCCCCTCGACACCGTTCCCGACTCGATAGCGGGGCACACGGTCGTCTCCAGTGTCGACCGCGGCCCGGCCGACCTGTCCTTCGGCGGCGGGGAGGTGCGCTTCACGGCCGGGTTCCCCGCACTCGGCTCGGTCATGCACCTCACCCACGGGGTACACGGCCTCGGCGACACCATCACCATCTCCCTGCACGCCGACCAGGCGGTCCTACCGGATCTCGACGCCTACGCCGCCCACCTCCGCGCGGCGCTGCTGGAAGTACACCGCACCCGGCTCGACTCCGCCCCCGGCGTGACGATCGCACGCCCGCGGGTCAAGAACGGACGAGGGCGGGCTGGGGTGCGGACTGGTGGACCTCGGCGGAGATCTTGATCTCCAGTTCCAGCCGGGTGGCGTTGATGACCGAGCGCTCCTCCTCGACGGTGTTCTCGATCGCCCGCGACCACAGCGCCTGGATCTCGGTGATCTCCTCGGCGACGGCCTCGCCGTCGAGTTCGATCCTGCGGCGCTGCAAACTGATGTTCAGCGCCGCCGTGAGCGTACGCATCAGGTCCTCGCAGCGATTGGGGATCTTGCGATGCGCTACGACGCGCAAACTGCTGATGAAACCTCGCGAACCGGTGATGATCTGCCGGATCTCCTCGTCCACCCGATCCAGCTCCTCGGCCTCCCAGCGTTCGCAGCGCAACAACTGCTGGCGCACGTCGCTCGAGATGGCCAGCACCGAGGACACCGCGGTGAGCACCGACTCCCGCCGCCATTTGTCGTGCTCGCGCCGCTCGGCCGCCGCGTTGGTCGATTCCACGCTGCGCTGCGCCGCGTCCAGGGTGACCCGGTTGCGCTCGTCCGCGGCGGTGAGCGCCGCCCGGTTCGTGCGGTTGTTGACCAGCACGCCGACCAATGCCGCCATGGCGACGATGAGGGAACCGAAGAGCGGGAGCCACTGAGTCACGGGGACGATCATTCCATCGGAATGGGAAGTCGCACAGCCTAGATCGGACGAACGGGGCTCGCCCAGCTGCCGGACGCCGTTGGTCGGCCCGGGCGTCTCGGCTTCTGAAGACCTGCCGCACCGCGAACCCGTAGCCATCGAACGGCGAACGCCTCCGGCGAAGCGATTCGATAGTGGCCCGCGTCACAGCCGTGCCCGGTCGCCGAATGCCCGGCCGCCGCGCTCCCGTATCTCATGCGAAAGGCCGGGCCGGACGCGATCAAGCGTCCGGCCCGGCCTTTCGTGGCGGAGGATAGGGGATTTGAACCCCTGAGGGCGTTAACCCAACCCGCGTTCCAGGCGAGCGCCATAGGCCACTAGGCGAATCCTCCGTGGAGCAGCATACCGGTAGCCCCCCGTCGGTCGCCAAACAGGGTGGGGGAAGGAGGGTGAAACACCTGCTCGGGCGGTGTGATGGACCCGGAAGATGGTGTTGCGGACCGGAGGCGCTACACTGGCCGACGGATCCCGCGCGGCGCGCATCCTGTGAACTCCCCCAGGGCCGGAAGGCAGCAAGGGTCAACGGGCTCTGCCGGGTGCGCGGGGTCCCCTATCTTACGGCTCGCGCGGTGTATGCGCGGTTGCCGCGCCTTCGCTCGATCGATGCGGATTGGACGTGGCCCGGGTTCTGGGCGAACCCCGTTCGTCGGCGGATAACGCCTCCAATTCCGGGCATCACACGGGTAACGTGAACACCGTCCGCGGATGCATGTGCGTCTGCATGGACAACTGTTCGGTCGCCGCCCATCGGTCCGGCCAGACCATCGTCCCCTAGCTGCTTGAAAGGCTGCCCAGGATGCCCCGGCAAACGCAGATCGGTTTGATGAGCCATGAGGAGCTCGTGCTCGAGCACGACACCCAGACCGCGAACTACGCGACGCTCAAGACCGAGAAGCTCACGCTGGACCTGACCCGGGGAAAACCTTCGCCGGAGCAACTCGACCTGTCCGCCGCCCTGCTGCACCTGCCCGGCGAGGGCGATTTCCGCGACGGCGCGGGCACCGACTGCCGCAACTACGGTGGCCTGCACGGTCTCCCGGAGTTGCGCGCGATCTTCGGCGAGCTGCTGAACATCCCGGTGGACAATCTGCTCGCGGGCAACAACGCCAGCCTCGAGCTGATGCACGACGTGATCACCTACGCGATGCTGTACGGCACCAATGATTCCGAGCGTCGCTGGGCCGCCGAGGACACCCTGAAGTTCCTGTGCCCGGCCCCCGGTTACGACCGGCACTTCGCGATCACCGAGGCGCTCGGCTTCGAGATGATCCCGATCCCGATGCGCCACGACGGCCCGGACACCCACGCCATCGCCGAGCTGCTGGCGAAGGACCCGCAGATCAAGGGTCTGTGGGCGGTGCCGAACTACGCCAACCCGACCGGCGTGGTGTTCTCCGAAGACGTTGTCCGCGAATTGGTCTCGATGCCGGCGGCGGCGCCCGACTTCCGGCTGTTCTGGGACAACGCGTACGCGGTGCACCCGCTCACCGACACCGCCGCCCCGGTGATCGACGTGCTCGGGCTGGCCGCCGCCGCCGGAAACCCGAACCGCCCGTTGGTGTTCGCCTCCACCTCGAAGATCACCTTCGCCGGCGCGGGCGTGAGCTTCCTCGGCGGTTCCACCGCGAACCTGGACTGGTACCTGAGCCACGCCGCGAAGAAGAGCATCGGCCCTGACAAGATCAATCAACTGCGTCACCTGCGCTTCTTCGGCGACGCCGACGGCGTGCGCGCGCACATGCAGAAGCACCGCGCCATCCTGGAACCGAAGTTCGCCCTGGTGCTGAAGGTCCTCGAGGACCGCCTGGGCGCGTCCAAGGTGGCGTCCTGGACCGAGCCCAAGGGCGGCTACTTCAT
The DNA here is from genome assembly GCF_040642815.1 of Nocardia sp. NPDC047648. Lineage (NCBI taxonomy): Bacteria > Bacillati > Actinomycetota > Actinomycetes > Mycobacteriales > Nocardiaceae > Nocardia > Nocardia sp. NPDC047648. Next base: position 4,889 of record NZ_JBEYSX010000015.1, read on the forward strand.
CAGCCTGGATGTGCTGGAGGGCACCGCGGCGCGGGTGATCGCGCTCGCGAAGGACGCGGGTATCGCGCTCACGGCGGCCGGTTCGGCCTTCCCGTACAAGAACGACCCGGAGGACAAGAACATCCGGATCGCCCCGAGCTTCCCGAAGCTGCCCGAGCTGGAGAAGGCGATGGACGGCTTGGCCACCTGCGTGCTGCTGGCGGCCACCGAGAAGCTGCTCGGCAAGTAGCGGCGGATCGAGAACATAGAGATCGCCCGGCACGGATTCGTGCCGGGCGATTCTCGTTGTGCCTCGGTCCGGCGCCGACCTGGGCTGTACCGGCGGGACGGGCAGCCGCCTACCCCGTCTCCAGCAGTTCCTTGAGCCGCGCCAGATCCCCCCGGTTCGCCCGCCGGATCGCTGCTTCCAGTACCGGAGCGGCGAGTTTCCCGAATCCGCTCGGCTCGCCGCGGTTGCGCAGCGTCATACGGGTGCCGCCCTCCGGCGTGTCCGCCCAGGTGTAGGTCGTCTCCATCGGAAACGGCCCCTGCGCGGTGCGCATCACCAGCCGTATGCCGGGCTCGTAGGCGACCACCTCGTAGGTGTAGGTCAGTTTGTTGCCGAGGAAGTGCGCGACGAACGCCATCCGCGAGCCGACGCCCAGCGGCGGCTCCGTTTCCCAGGTGACGCCGTGGATGCGCGAATACCAGGCCGGAGCGTGCGCCGGATCGGCCGCGTAGGCCGCGACCAGCTCGCGGGAGCGGTCGATCACGACGTCGGTGAGCACGTCGACGGCCATCGGCCGGGTCAGTGCGGCTTGTGCGCGAGGACGGCGAACATGGTGACCGAGAGGTGGATGTCGCCGTTGGCCGCGCCCGCCTCCAGGTCGGTGAGCAGCTGCTCGCGCTGCGCCTCGGTGATGGCGCCGCGCGCGACCGCCATCGCCGAGACCCTGGTCACCAACGAGCCCGCGCCCACGCTGCGGTCCTGCACCAAGGCATGCGAACCGATGTCGTCGACCACCAAACCCGCCTTGGTGAGCAGGCCGGGGAGCCGACGGCCGGACAACGGATTGGTGGTGGCCGACACGAGGGTGTCGATCACCTCCCGGACGACCTGCCGGTCACCGGGGTGCATGATCGCCGTTCCCCAATCGCTGTCCACCACGACCACGCGTCCACCCGGGCGGAGCACGCGCGCGATCTCGTTGGCCGCGCGGGCCGGCGCGGTCAGGTGCTGGAAGACTCGTTCGCACAGGACGGCGTCGAAGCTCTCCGCGCCGAACGGCACGCCGTACGCGTCCCCGGAGTGGAATTTGGCGGTCGAGCCGGCCTCGGCGGCGCGGCGCTCGGCGGAGGCGAGCAGATGCGGGTCGGGCTCGATCCCTACCGCGCTGCCGTCCGGGCCCACCGCTTCGGCGAAGGTGACGACCTCCGTCCCGGTGCCGGAGCCGATGTCCAGGGCGTGCTCGCCGGGCCGCAGCGCGAGCGCTTCATGCGCCCAGCTGCGCAAGCGGCGGATACCGGGCAGCGCGGCCTGTAGGTCGCGCACGTCTACGAGTTGGTCCTGGCCTGCTCGGTCGAACCGGTCGGGGCGCAATGCGTAGGTGTTCATGGGCCCGTGTCCATCCCTGGCCGTTGCCGTCGTCTTGGTCGGTGTCGCCGTCATCTGAGGCATGGTCTGGAGCCTACGCGGCAGGTCATCTACCCGCGCGTAGGCAGTGTGAGGTGAGTCACTCTCCATCTCGGTCGGCGACGACCGCGGCGTCCCGCCCCGTCGGCGCCGGTGAGATGATCGACCCGTCCCCAGCACACCGAGCAGGAGGTAGGCGATGACTCGCACGCTATGCCTGGCGCAGGACGCCGAGGCGGACAAGCTACTGACCGAGGACCACTTCGCCACCCTGCTCGGCATGCTCCTGGACCAGCAGTACCCGATGGAGCACGCTTTCCGCGGCCCGAAGAAGATCGCCGACCGGATGGGCGGCTTCGACATCCAGCGCATCGCAGAGGCCGACCCCCAGGAGTTCGAGGAGCTCGCCGCGACGCCGCCCGCGATCCACCGCTACGGCAGGTCCATGGCCCGGCGCGCGCAGGAATTGGCGCGCTACGTCATCGAGCACTACGACGGCAAGGCGGAGAACATCTGGACGGCGGGCGACCCGGACGGGAAAGAGGTGCTGCGCCGCCTGAAGGATCTCCCCGGCTACGGCGAGCAGAAGGCGAAGATCTTTCTGGCTCTTCTGGGTAAGCAGCGGGGCGTGCAGCTGGAGGGCTGGCGCGCGGCGGCGGGCGCGTACGGCGACGAGGGCTCACGCCGATCGGTTGCCGACGTGACGGACGCCGAATCTCTCGCACAGGTAAGGGAATTCAAGAAGCAGGCGAAAGCGGCGGCCAAAGCGAAGTAGTACGGCAACTGTAACTCGACGGTTGCCTATTTGAAATCTTCCTGCGTTTTTTCCTCGTTCTCGCACAGCCGGTGCCTGATGCTTTTGCCTGGAACGGCTCCAGCTGAGATGAGGGATTGCAGGACATGAGGATGAGGAAACTCGCCGTGGTGGCGGCGCTGGTGACCATTGCGACCGGAGTGGCCGCGGGGACATCCGGTGCCGCGCCGGCGGAAGAAAGCGCCGAAAGCGCAATCAATTTCACCGCGTACGCGACGGACACCCAGTCGATCATCGAAACCGACGCGGGTTCGCTCGCTGTCGAGGACGAGGTGCTCCAAGTGAAGGCCTCCAACGGTACCGTGCTCGCGGCACAGCCGCTGCGGTTTCAGCTGGAGGACTTCGAATTCCCGATCGCGGCACAGATTTCCGGTCGTAACGCGACGCTGACGCCGCTGTTCGACCGGGAGCACGCGGTCTACAAGCCGGTCGCCCTGCCGTACGAGGACAAGGCGCCGTGGAAGACCGAGTACGACCGTGAGGTCGCCGCCTGGACCCGCCTGACCAGCACGATCGCCGCCGGGGCGACCATCGGCACGCTCGTCGGCGGCATCGCGGGCGGTGCTGTCGGTTGCGTGCTCGGCGGCATCGCGGGCGCCACCGTCGCCTCCGCGGCGATCGTCGGCCTGTTCGGCGCGTTCATCCCGGCCGCCGCCATCGGCTGCCTCGGCGGCATCATCGCCGTCGGTGCCCTCGGCACCCTCGCGGGCCAGCTGCTGGTCACCGCCCCGGTCGCGGTCGGCGCCGCGATCCAGTACTTCACGACGATCAATCAGCCGTTCAACGCGCCGAAGTAATCCTTCCGCGCGAAAATACCCCGCCCCCGTGGAGCTCTCCGGGCAGCGGGGTCTTTTCGCGTGGCCGCGACCTGCGGAAACAATGTGCCTGTGCACACAACGGCGCGTCGAGGGTTGGTGCGTCGCGGAAATCGGTGTTAATTTTGATGACATGTCTGCCGGCCGATCGAACCTCCTGCGCGTCACTTACGTGACCGCCGCGCTGGGTCTGCGGCTGCCATTGACACGCGAACTGTGTCGCCTCTCTTGCTGCAGCTGAGCGGTTTTTCCTGCTCATTTGCTGCCTCGCCGCCCATGTAGGCATGTCCCGTCGATTGCGCGGGACTTCAGCAAGGATCCGCACAATGTCCCTTCCCACCCTTGAACGATCCGTCTCCAGGGTTGCCAACGGCCGTGCCCGCGTTCAGCGTCCGGTTGTCGCTCCCGAACTGCGCCTCGCCGACAACCCGGCGGCCGCGGTCCTGCGCGCCGCCACCGGAGGTCCCGTTTCCCGCGACAACGCCGCGCGCACAACGGGTTTGAGCATCGCCACGGTCAACCGCCAGGTCTCCGCGCTGCTCGCGGCCGGCCTGCTGCGGGAACGCCCCGACCTGACGGCCTCGGGTGCGGTCGGGCGCCCCCGCGTCCCCTTCGAAATCGACCACGACGCCTACCTCACCATCGGTATCCACATCGGCGCCGCGGTCACCAAGATCGTCGCCGCCGACCTGCGCGGCCGCATCCTCGGTGGGCTGGCCATCGCCACCCCGCAGACCGGTCAGGAATTCGCCACCACCACCGTCGCGCGCAGCGCGAAGGCGTTCCTGCAGCGCTGGCACCGGCGCAAGGCGCTGTGGGCAGGCGTCGCGATCGGCGGCCGGGTCGACCCGCTGACCGGTGTCGTCGATCATCCGAAACTGGAATGGCGTGGGGCGCAAGTCGGTTCGGTCCTCGGCGAGGTGCTGGAGTTGCCCGTCTCGGTGGCGCCGCACGTGGAGGCGATGGCAGGCTCGGAGCTGTTGCTGCCCACCGGCGAGCCCAAGGACCAGGCCCGCCTCGAGCGGGGCAGCAGCCTGTACTTCTACGTGCGTGAGACCGCCGGTGTCGCGGTGACCCTGGATGGTCGCGTGCACACGCCGAGCAACGGTCCCGGCTCGATCGCGCATCTGCCCACGGGTTCGGACGTGGAATGCACCTGCGGACGGCGTGGCTGCTTGGAGGTGACCGTCGGTGATCGGTCACTGCACTCCAGGGCCGTCGGGCGCGGCATCATCCCGGCGCACAACGGCACCGCGGGCTCGACCATCGCCGACCTGTACCGGGCCGCGGAGGCCGGATCGGAGTCCGCGCGCGAACTGCTCGCCGAGCGGGCCACCATCCTCGGCCACACCGTGGCGATGGTGCGCGACATGCTCAACCCCGATCGGGTGATCCTCGGCGGCCAAGCCTTCACCGGCTACCGCCCCGCGGTCGCGCATGTGGCGCGGGCGTTCAACCAGGGTTCGACCTTGCCGCCCACCGACATCCGGATCAGCGGTTTCGGCGGCAAAGTGCAGGAATACGCCGCGGTGGTGACCTCGCTGAGCGTTCTCTACGCCGATCCGCTGGCCGCGGTCCGGCGAACCGGTCTGCACGACTGAGTGATACGGCAAAGGGCGATCGGCCGCAGCGGCTGATCGCCCTTTGCGTGCGCGACGCTAGCGGTGCGGATCGCCCGCGAGGGCGAAAAGCCCCTCCAGGGCGGTGATGAAGAACGGGAAGTGGCCCGCGAAGCGCTGCAGGTTGCGGTCGCGTTCGAAGCCGCCGAACCAGTAGAGGCCGGGTTGCGCGTCGGCCGAGGGATCCAGATCGCGGAAGGCGCGGATCCAGTTGTCGGCGCGTGCGCCGAGCACCATGAACGGCAGGGCGCGGGAGAACACGGTTTCCTGGTCGATCGGCGGGATCTGTTCGCGCCGAGTGTTTTCCAGGCCGCGTTGCAGCGCGCGGATCTGCCTTGCGAGTTCCAGCCCGCGCGCCGTCCGCACCGGCAGGTACTTCGGCGAGAGCAGGGTCGCGACACCCCCGAGCGCGATGGCGACACCGACCAGGGCATGTCCGGAGGTGAGTGCGAGCGCCACGGTGGTCGCGACACCCGCGACCACCAGCGCCCCACCGAGCCACAGGGCGAGGCCGGGACGGCGGCGATCGAGGAAGTTGCCGCGGGCGACGGCGTCGGCGACCAGTGCGGCGCGTACCGGTTCGGAGGCCACGCGCCCCGGCTTGCGCAGCTCGCCCAATGTCACCGCGTCGGCGCCTTCGGGCAGCAGCGCCTGGTAGACGGCCTTCTCGTAGTCGCGCAGTTGGTCGTCGGGGGTGTTCACCCGGGTGATCCGCCAGTCGCTGTCACTGAGCGGCGCGATCCGGATGTACCGGCGCACCGCGAGATCCACCACGGTGGCGGCGATGTCGACGGGATCGACATGTCCGTCCAGCAGCAGCCCGGCCGCACCGGGCAGCGTGCCCTCGGGCGAGGTGAACTGCACGCGATCACCCTCGCGCACCAGCGGATCGATCGTCGCGGCACCGCCGCCCACCGTCGCGTCCAGGCGGCGAGCGCGCAGCACATAGGCGACCAAACCGGCCAGCGCGAGCAGCAGCACGCCGAACGAGACGAGCACCGGGGCGGTGATCGCGAAGGGGCCCGCGTCGCCGCTGTCGCGGACATCCGCGTTGCTCGGCACGGTGCCGGGCGGCAATTGCAGCGTCAGATCGATCGCGTCGCCCTTGTGCAGGTCGGTCTGCTCGAGGAAGAGGACGCCGTCGGTCTCGATCTTGACGTCGGCGCACGGCCGGGTGCTACCGGGCGGGCCGAGTTTGCAGTCCACGATGCCCATTTCGAAGCTCGGGCTGATCAGCGAGGCGCTGATGGACGCGATGTCGGTGTTGAGCACACCGAGCCAATGGAAGACCTGGGTGCCCCGCGCGTCGCTGACCGTGTTCTGCACGGAGTACCGGAAGGTCGATTCGCCGGGCCGGGCCTCGATGGTGAACTGGTCGTTGGCGACCGTCGCGGTGCCCGCGCCCTCGGTGTCCACGTCGGTGACCCGGAAGACGCGCTCGGCGTCGTCACCGACCCGCAGCCGCAGCGGAAGTGACATCCGGAACGAGCCCTCCGGCGGCACCGAGACCTGTTCGACCACTTCGAGGACGCCCTCGCGGCTCAGCTTCAGATCGGCGGTGATGGTCACGCCCTCCGGGGCGGGCTGGGCCTGGGTGACCGGCGCCGTCGCGAACATTCCCGCGATGGCGAGAAGCAGCGCGCCTAGGGCGGCCCCCCGAAAAGTCAGCATGGCTGCCTACTCTAGACAGCTTGCTATCCTGCGTCAGCGGCTGTCGGCGATCACTGAGACGAGGGGGTACGGGGGCGTGACACAACCACCGTACGGACACGGACCGGTCCCGCGCGGGGGGCGTCCGGTGCCTCCGCCGCCCGGCTACGGTGCGCCATACGGCCCGCGCCCGGGTTACGGCCCGCCGCCTGGGTACGGTCCGCCTCCCGGTTACGGCCCGCCGCCGGGATACGCGCCGCCCGCCTACGGTCCGCCACCGGGTTACGGCCCGCCGGTCCCTCCGCCCATGCCCTATGGTCCGCCCGGACGGCCGCCCTACCCGCCGCCACGCAAGCGGGGAGGCGGCGGATGGGTTGTGCTGCTGGTCGTCGTCGTATTCCTGGCGGCGGCGGGACTGGTACGCAACGCGATCTCGGTGGGGCGCGACGCGAGCGACGCGTCCGGTCCGCAGCCGAGCTTCACGTTCGACACACAGCCGGACGGCACGGTCGGACCGTCGGAAACCGGCGACAACCCGCTGTTGACCGACCCCAACGCGACGCTGCTTCCGGCGCAGTGCGACTACTCGCCGTGGGGCACCCAGGTGGACGCCGCGCGCAAGTTCTTCGAAAGCGCCGCGTCCTGCCTGGAAGCGGCGTGGAAACCCGTGCTGCGCAAGGCGAATCTGCCGTTCCAGCCGCCGTCGCTGAACGTCAGCGCGACCACGACGGGCATCACCACCCCCTGCACCGGCTCGACCAGCAATTTCGCCGCGTTCTACTGCCCGGCGAACAAGACCGTCTACATGCCGATCAGCCAGTTGCAGACGGACTACTTCAAGGACAACTGGGTGGTCTACCTATCGGTTTTCGCGCACGAGTACGGACATCACGTGCAGGCGATGTCCGGCATCCTGCGCAAGGCCAACAGCGACCGGGCCGACGTGGGGCCGCGCAGCGCCAAGGGACTGGAGCTGTCGCGCCGAGTCGAACTGCAGGCCAACTGCTTCGACGGCATGTACCTCTCCTCGTCGTCGAAGGGCGGTTCGCTCACCGACCCGCAGCTCACCCTGGCCCGCAAGGACGCCTACGGGCGCGGTGACCAGGCCGGGGACATGCGCGACCATGGGTCGTCCGAGAACGGCGGCCAGTGGTTCGAGGCGGGTTTGGACAACAACCGTGCGGCCCAGTGCAATACGTTCACCGCGTCGGCGAGCTCGGTGAGCTGAGTCGCGACGCGGGCGCTCATGCCGTCGGATCGTCCTCGAGCGGGCGCTGGGCGTGCGGACGCCCGAGATGCCCTTCGCCGAGGCGGCGCGGCGCATGGCCGTGCACTCCCTCCGCGTACGCCGTCTCGGCGTGCAGGGCGAAGTCGATCCCGGCGGTCTCGTCCTCCTTGCTGACCCGGAATCCGACGAACCGGTCGATGCCCTTGCCGAGCGCGAACGAGACGCCGAACGCGTAGGCCGCGACGACGAGCACCGCCACCAGCTGCTTGCCGAGCTGAGCGAGCCCACCGCCGAAGAACAGGCCCTCGACACCGCCGGTCATCACCTCGGTGGCGAGCAAGCCGATCAGCACGGTCCCCACGATGCCACCGACGAAGTGCACGCCGACCACGTCGAGCGAATCGTCGTAGCCGACTTTGAACTTCCAGCCCACCGCGAACGAGCACAGCACGCCAGCGGTGAGCCCGACCAGCAGCGCACCGAGGGTGTTGACCGACCCGCACGAGGGAGTGATGGCGACCAGACCGGCCACCACGCCGGACGCGGCGCCGAAGGTGGTCGGCCTGCCGTCGCGGATCTGCTCGACCGCCAGCCAGCCGAGCATGCCGAGGCAGCCCGCCACCAAGGTGTTCAGGAAGACGGCCGCGGCCAAGCCGTTGGCCGCCAGCGCCGACCCGGCGTTGAAGCCGAACCAGCCGAACCACAGCAGGCCCGCCCCGAGCAGTACGAAGGGCAGGTTGTGCGGGCGCATCGCATCGACCTTGAACCCGACGCGCGGGCCGAGCACCAGCGCGAGGGCCAGGGCCGACGCGCCGGAGGCGATCTCCACCACCAGGCCGCCCGCGTAGTCCAGCGCGCCGAACGAGGCCAGCCAGCCGTCCGGGCCCCACACCCAGTGGGCGATCGGCGCGTACACCACCAGCGCCCAGAGCGGCACGAAGATCATCCACGCGCCGAACTTGGCCCGGTCGGCGATGGCGCCGCTGACCAGCGCGGCGGTCAGGACCGCGAAGGTGAGCTGGAACGTCGCGAACAACAGCTCCGGCACCGAGCCGCGCACCGAGGACGGATCGATGCCCGCCATGCCGAGGTGGGCGAGGCCGCCGATCAGGCCGCCGCCCGCGTCGTCGCCGAACGCCAGGCTGTAGCCGAGCAGTAGCCAGGTCACCGTTACCAGCGGGATGGCGATGAAGTTCATCATCAGCATGTTGAGTACGCCGGTCGAGCGGACCATGCCGCCGTAGAAGATGGCCAGGCCCGGGGTCATCAGCAGGACGAGGGCCGTGCTGACCAGCAGCCAGGCGGTAGCCGCGGGGTCGATGGTTGAAGACACGGGTTCACTCCTTCCGCGCGCGTGCGCTGCGAGGAAGTTACCGAATGGTCGCTCGCGGGCCGACAGCCGATCGGTCGAAAGGCGGTCAGGCCGGCGTCTGGTCCTTCCTGACGCGGCGCAGCCACGCCGTCACCGTGTCCGGTGTGGGCGGGTCCGAACCCACCAGGTCGAGCACGCTGTAGCCGACGCATGCCGCGCCCATCACGCGCGAGGCGACGGCTTCCGCGTCGCCCCACGGCAGGAAGGGCTTGGCGAGCAGCAGGGAGGCGATGCCGTGGGCCGCCGACCACAGTTCCAGCACGATCGGCAGTGGGTCGCGCCGCGCCATCGTCCCGTCCTCCATGCACTTGCGTACGGTGGCCGTGAAATGTTCGAAGGCACCGCTGGTGAGCACTTGGTCCACCACGCCCTCGGTCTCGGTGGGCGCGGTCGCGAGCCGGTATTGCTCGGGATGCTCGAGCGCGAAGCGGACGTAGGCCATGCCTTGATCGTGCAGCTGGTGCATCGGAGAGGTGGTGGGATCGGTGGCCGCTCGCATCGCCTCGGCGAGGTCTTCGAAGACCTGGGCGACGACGGCGTCGATCAACTCGTCCTTGTCCGCGAAGTGCCGATAGATCGACGGCGCGCTCACCCCGACCAGCTTGCTCACCGCCCGGATGGAGACGGCGTCGGCATGCCCGGTCGTGGTGAGTAGTTCGGCCGTGGCCCGCAGGATCTCCTCGCGCAGCTGGGCGCCGGAGCCGCGCGGCGAACGCGGACGCCTGCCACCGATCACGCGCGCCCCGCGGTTTCCAGCGGGCGCGCTGCGGCGTCCTCCTCGCCTTCGGTCAGCCCGATCTTGGCGTGCAGGCGGGCCAGCGGTGCGGGCGCCCACCAGTTGGCCGGACCGAGCAGGCGCATGAGCGCGGGCGCGAGCAGACCGCGGATGATCGTGGCGTCGGCGAGCACGGTCAGCGTGAGGCCGAGGCCGAGCAGCTGCATGAACGACACCTTCGCGGTGACCAGCGCGCCGAGCACGATGGCCATCAGCACGGCGGCCGCGGTGAAGATCCGGCCCGTGCGGGCCAGGCCGACCGCCACCGCGCGAGTGTTGTCGTGGGTGGCCAGCCACTCCTCGCGCACCCGCGAGAGCAGGAACACCTCGTAGTCCATGGACAGGCCGAAGGCCAGGCAGAACATCAGGATCGGCATGGTCGGCACCAGATAACCGACCGCCGTGAAGCCGAGCAAACCGGACAGATGGCCCTCCTGGAACACCCACACCATCGCGCCGAAGGCGGCGGCCAGCGACAGCGTGTTCAGCACCAGGGCTTTGATCGGCAGCACGACACTGCCGGTGAACAGGAACAACACGATGAAGGTGGTGAGGGCGATGAGGCCCGCCGCGAGCGGAAGGCGGGCGGCCAGCGCGTGCAGGGAGTCGGCATTGGCCGCCGCGGCGCCGCCGTAGAGCGCCTCGCCCGGGGCCGGGATCGCCCGGATCGCCGTCAGCTGACGGTCCCCGGCGGGGGAGAAGGGATCGAGCTTGGTCGCGACATTCAGGTAGGTCCCGGTGTCGTTGGCCATCCCGGGCGGAGCGGGCGCGACTCGCGCGCCCGCCGCGTAGACCCCGGCCGCGGACAGCACCGCGGGCACGCCTTCGACCTTCGACAGTTCGGCGGCGTACCCGCCGAGCGCCGCGTTGTCACCGTGGTAGCCGTCCAGCACGATCGTGGTGCCCGCGACCGGATCGGCCTGCGGGAACTCGGTGCGCAGGGCGTCGCCGACCTGGCGGCTGGTGGCGCTGACCGGCAGCACCCGGTCGTCGGGATAACCGAACTTCACCGACAGGAACGGTGCGCCGAGCGCCAGCAGCAGCGCGATGATCACGATCGCGACCGGCGCCGCGTGCCGCATCACCACACCTGCCAGCCGGTACCAGCCGCTGTCCTCCGGCGCCCGCGGGCCGGGCGCGGGCGCGCCGCGGCGCAACAGGCGGCGCAGCGGAGCCCGCAGGTCGAGGGAGTTCACCCGGTGCCCGAGCAGGACCAGAGCCGCGGGCAGCACCACGATCGATGCGGTGGCCGCCGCGGCGACCACCGCGACGCCCGCGTAGGCGAAGCTCTTCAGGAAGTACAGGTCGAACACGCTCAGCACGGCCAGCGAGAGCGCGACGGTGAGCGCGGAGAACAGCACGGTGCGCCCCGCGGTCTGCACCGACCGGATGGTGGCGGCGGCCGGATCCAGGCCGCGCGCCAGTTCCTCCCGGAAGCGGCTGACGATGAACAGGCTGGAATCGATGGCCAGCGCCAGCCCCATCGCCGTCGTCATGTTCAGCGCGTAGATCGAGACGTCGGTGAACAGCGTGCACAGGCGCAGCAGCGCCAGCGTCGCCAAGATGGCGAACACCCCGATGGTCAACGGGAGGGCCGCGGCGACCAGACTGCCGAACACCAGGACCAGCACGATCATCGACAGCGGTACCGCGACGCCCTCGGCCAGGGTGAGGTCGCGGGTGGTCTGCTCGGTGACGTCGTGGTAGATCGCGGCGATGCCGCCCTGGCGGACCGTGATGCCGTCGGAGACACCCGAGAACTGCCGCTTCAATTCACTCGCGGTCTGCTGGACCTGCGTCTCGTCGCCGTCGAGATAGGCGACGACCAGGGCGCTCTTGCGATCGGCGCTGCGCAACGCGTTCGACAGCGGCTGCGGCGTGGTCCAGTAGGACTGCACGCCTCGCACGTCGCCGCGGGCCTTCAGCGCGTCGGCCAGCCCGATGCCCGCCGCCTTGGTGGCCGGATCGTCCGCGCCCGCGTCCGAACCGACCAGCAGGACGAAATTGGGCGCGGCGCCGGCGAAGTTGTCGGCGATCAGCTCATTGACGAGGGCGGATTCGGCGTCGTCCGAGGTGAACCCGCCGGACTTCAAGTGCGCGGGCGCGGTGGCGCCGAAGACGCCGCACAGCACGGCGACCGCGAGCGCCGCGGCCAGCACCGCGCGCGGAGATCGGGTGATGAATCGGGCCATCCGGGTCAGCATCGCGGCTCCGCTCGATAGGTTAACGGCGTTAGAGTAACGCCGTTAACCCAGGGTGTCGAGCCCGCGGGCGGCGCCCGAGTCAGCCGCGGGACTTACGGATGGCCCGCAATCCCCTCCGTCCGGGCACGGGCAGGTCGTCGCGCATCTCCACCCACTCCGCGGTGGTCAACCAGAGTTCCTGGGCGCGGGCATCGGCGGTGTTGTGGAAAATCCGGCGGCCGCGGTCGTCGCGCAGTTCTTGCGCGACCACCGACCAGCGTGGCGCGCGGCCGTGTTCGTCGAGGTAATCGGCCAGATAGGCCGCGATCGCGGTGCCGATGGTGTTCACCGGGCGCAACGAGACCCGGTTTCCGTACTGGGCCGCGTAGAAACGGCGGGCCGCGCACAGCGACCGGGGATTGGCGTTGGAGGCGATCCATCCCGCGCGCTGGGCCCGCTCGATCAGCCAGAGGTGTTTGACCGCCGATGGGGCGATGTTGCCGACGCGGGTGCGGATCAGCGACATGATCTGCTCGGTGCACAGCACGTCGCGGCGGGTGGGCCCGTAGCCGTGCGCGGTCCAGTGCGCGTCGGCCAGTTTGGCCAGCACCCGGCCGAAGTCATCGATGCTGCGCTGGGCGCGGCGGCCGAGACGTTCGATGCGCTCGGCCTCGCGGCGCATCTCGTTCTGCGCGGTCAGGGTGCGGATCGCGGCCATGGTCGGCACCTGGCCGCGCTCGAGGAGTTCGAGGATGGCGGCCGCGGTGGCCGGATCGGCTGCCGCGGTGACCGGCAGCGAGTCGCGTTTGATCGCGAACTCCTGCGGGCTGATGGCGCGGCTCAAGAGGGCGACGGCGGAGCGGTCGCCTGCGAAATCGGTGCTGGACAGCCAGGCGGCGGCGATGTCGTCACACGACACGGTGGACGGTCCTCCGGTGGAAGTGGGGGAATTGGCGCTGGTCACCCGTGGTGCTCTCGAGGTTGTGCCCCGGTCGGGATGAGGGACCGGCCGGGGTCACCAACCTGATGAAGGTTTGGCTACCGAAGTTGCCGACTGCCACGTTAGCCAGACGATTGCATCGATGTCACCCATGGTTGCGGTTTCGTTATCTCCGAAAAGTCGAGGTAAATCGGGGTGTGAGTCCGCATTCTCCGGCTCGGGCAGGGCGCCGTGGCGGCTGTGTCCGGACTTCGCTCGTGCAGCGTGAGCGATAGCTCTGAGGTTGCTATCGCGCGTGCGAGGGGCGGCCGTCGAAGAAGACGTGGCGCATGTTGTGACTTGGATCACATTCGCGCGCCCGTGGGAGCCCGCACCCGGCGCGGCGGGCGGGCATGTCCTTTGTCGGAGGCCGCCGGTAACCTCTGGCCGTGGCTCTGTACCGGAAGTACCGACCGGCAACGTTCGCTGAGGTGGTGGGTCAGGAGCACGTCACCGACCCGCTGAGTATCGCGCTCGACACGGGGCGGATCAGTCATGCCTATCTGTTCTCCGGTCCACGCGGCTGCGGTAAGACGTCCTCCGCGCGCATCCTGGCCCGATCGCTGAACTGCGTGTCGGGCCCCACTTCGACGCCCTGCGGTACCTGCCCGTCCTGCGTGGCCCTCGGGCCCGGCGGTACCGGCAACCTCGATGTCATCGAACTCGACGCCGCGAGCCACGGCGGCGTCGACGACACCAGGGAATTGCGGGACCGCGCCTTCTACGCGCCCGCCGAGTCCAGGTACCGGGTCTTCATCGTCGACGAGGCGCACATGGTGACCACCGCCGGATTCAACGCGCTGCTCAAGATCGTCGAGGAGCCGCCCGCCCACCTGATCTTCATCTTCGCCACCACCGAGCCGGACAAGGTGCTGCCCACCATCCGCTCGCGCACGCACCACTATCCGTTCCGGCTGCTGCCGCCCGCCACGATGCGCGGACTGCTCGGGCGGATCTGCGAGCAGGAGCACGTGCCCGTCGAAGAAGCGGTGTACCCCTTGGTGATTCGCGCGGGCGGCGGCTCGCCGCGCGACAGCCTGAGCGTGCTCGATCAATTGCTGGCCGGCGCGGGCCCCGAGGGCGTCACGTACGCCCGCGCGGTCTCGCTGCTCGGCGTCACCGACGTGGCGCTGATCGACGACGCGGTCGAGGCGCTGGCCGCCGACGACGGCGCCGCGTTGTTCGGCACCGTCGACCGGGTGATGGAGGCGGGCCACGACCCGCGGCGATTCGCCGCCGACCTGCTCGACCGCTTCCGGGACCTGATCCTCATGCGGGCGGTGCCCGACGCCACCGAACGCGGCCTGGTCACCGGCCCGGGTGACGTGCTCGACCGGATGCGGGACCAAGCCGAGCGATTGGGTTCGGCCACCCTGACCCGTTACGCCCAGCTGCTGCACGAGGGTCTCGGCGAGATGCGCGGCGCGACGGCGCCGCGACTGCTGCTCGAAGTGGTCTGCGCGCGCATGTTGCTGCCCTCGGCGTCCGATGCGGAATCCGCCACGCTGCAACGCCTGGAACGGCTCGAGCGCGGTATGGCCGGGGGCTCCTTCGCCGCTCCCGCCGCGTCTTCGGCGCCCGCTCCCGCGCAGCCCACGGCGGGGGCCGGGTCGCCGTCGGAGTCACCTCGCCGCCGGGGTGCCGAGGCGCTGGCCGCGATTCGTCGCGAGAACCGCGGCGGTGGTCGCTCGGAGGACGCTGCCGAAGCCGGGGGAGCTGATCCCGTCGGCGGTTCGGCGCAAACCGAGGGGCCTGGTGTCGGAACCGCTGATCGCCCCGTGCCGATCGGTGGCGGGGGAAGTCCGTCTTCGGGTGCGGCAGGTTCCACTGTCGCCGCACCGGGCGGCGAGGATCGACCGATGTCCGCCGGTGGCGAGTCGTCCACGAATGCGTCGGCTCCGGCCACCGAAGGCGGCGCGGATCATGTTGCGCCGGTGGCCGAACCAGACGCCGCCGTTGGGCCCGGCAGCGGGTCGGCGGGAACGATGCAGGCGGGAGGGCCGAGCGCGACCGCCGCGCCGAGTACTTCGAAGGCCGGGACGGCAGGTGCTTCGGGGGCGAATCCTGAGGCGTCCGGGCCGGTTGGCAGCGCAGCGGCCGCCGAAACTGGCCGCATTCCTTCCGGACCGGCTGCCGTGCAGCGCGTTTCCGACGCCATAGCGCAATCGGGACTTTCTCCGTCGCCGCAGCAGGCGGGTTCTCCGGCATCGGATGCGCAGGCGGCGCCGCCTACCGTCGATCCGGCCGTCGGGAACGCCCCCGGGGCCGACCCAACTGCCGCGCGGGGTTCCGTGCACGAGCGCGGGGCCGCCGACGCGACTGCTGCGCGGGATTCTGCCGTGGGGCCTGATCGCGGGGCCGCCGAGTCGACCACACCGCGGAATTCTGCTGGGGGATCTGATCAGGGGGTCGCAGAGTCGACCACGGCGCGGGATCCCGCTGTCGGGCGGGATCGCGGGGCTGCGGATTCGTCTGCTGCGCCGAGTTCTGGGCGCGAGCAGGGGACCGCAGGCCCGGATGCGGCGCGGAGTTCCGCTGTGGGGACTGATCGCGGGGCTGCGGGAGCGAGTTCTGGGCGCGAGGACGGGAGCGCGGGCCCGGATGCGGCACGGAGTTCCGCTGTCGGGCGTGATCGCGGTGCCGTCGAGTCGTCCTCCGGGTCGGGTTCGGGGCGCGAGCGCGGGAGCGCGGGCCCGGATGCCGCGCAGAGTTCCGCTGTCGGGCGTGATCCTGGGGCTGGGGGCCCGAGTGTGGCGCGGCGTGCTGCCGCCGGGCCCGATGGTGGTGCCGCCGACTCGCCCGACGTGCGGGATTCCGGTGCCGGTCAGGGCGATCCTGGGCGATCCGAGGCAGGGCCGCCCCACGCGCCCGCGCAGGAGCCCGCCGGTTCTGCCTCGGCGCCGAGCGGTGATCTGCTGCGCGAGGTGGAAGCCGCTTGGGCGGATATCCGCGCCAAAGTGCGGGAATTCGGCGCGGCCGTGCAGGCGATGCTCGCCGGTGCGTCGGTCGCCCGGGTGGAGGGTGAGGTCATCGTCTTCGCGCATCAGCACGCGCCGCTGGCCCAGCGCCTGTCCGATCCGCGGAATCTGGAAGCGGTGCGTTCGGCGGTGCGGGCGGTGCTCGGCCGCGACCACGAGGTGCGCTGGGAAGCGGGCGGCGCGGCGCCACGGCCCGCGGCGGCGCCACGGGCCGGCGGTAGCGGGAACCGTGCTCGCGGACAGGCGGCGGGCCAGCCGGGACGTGAATCCGGCAACGCGACAGGCCGCGCTCCTGATGCCGCCGCACCGCCGAGGTTCTCCCGCCCCAGCCAGGCGCGCAACGCGGGCGCCGAGAAGCCGGGTAACGCGGGTCGCGCCCGCGCGGGCGGCGCGAATCCGCGCCCGTTCCCCGCGGAGGACGACATCCCGCCGCCCGACTATCCCGACCTGCCGGATGATCCCGGCCCGGCGGACTATCCGCCGCCCTACGACGCCGAACCGAGCGGAAGCGACGCCGCGAGCAGCCGGGGCTGGAGCGGCGACGGCGCCGTCCCCGCCTCGACGCCGGAAGAGGAGCGGGAGATGATGGCCGCCGCGGCCGATCCGGTGGCCCCCGGCGATCGGCGCGACCCGGACGAGGTCGCCCTCGAATTGCTGAAGAGTGAGCTGGGTGCCACACGGTTGGATGGTTGACAACCACCGCTCTCACGACGTTAAGTTAACCGGAGTTCGCACTCCACGGTAGTATGTACGGGTAGCCGGGAGCTTCGGTACGCCGACGTTCTATGGTATGCCCAGGCGTACGGGCGACCGTGACGTGCGATCGCTCTTGCCTGCCTGGTTTTGTACAGCGTTAGGAACGGTCGGCCGCAAGGCCGGTCGGCGAGGTCAGCCGCAGCCACGCCGCACCCGCGGTGTCGCCGCAAACCAGCGCTCGGACGGACGTATGTCCGGCCCGGCCGCACAGGAGCGCTCGGACGGACGAACGTTCCGGTCGACCGCACAGAAGCGCTCGGACGGACGAACGTCCGGCCGCCGCACATTGAGGAAGGAACACTCCGATATGACCACAGAGGCCTACATTTACGAGGCCATCCGCACTCCGCGTGGCCGTGGCAAGAAGAACGGCTCGCTGCACTCGGTCAAGCCGATCGACCTGACTGTTGGTCTGATCCAGGAGCTGCGCGGCCGCTTCCCGAACCTCGACGAGGACCGGATCTCCGACCTGATCCTCGGCGTGGTCGCGCCGGTCGGCGACCAGGGTGCGGACATCGCCCGTACCGCGGTCACCGTGGCCGGCCTGCCCGACACCGTCGGCGGGTTCCAGCTCAACCGCTTCTGCGCGTCCGGCCTCGAGGCGGTCAACCTGGCGGCCCAGAAGGTCCGCTCCGGCTTCGACGACCTGGTTCTCGCCGGTGGCGTCGAGTCCATGTCGCGCGTGCCGATGGGCTCCGACGGCGGCGCCTGGGCGCTGGACCCGGCCACCAACTACGACACCTACTTCGTCCCGCAGGGCGTCTCCGCCGACCTGATCGCCACCATCGAGGGCTTCAGCCGCGACGATGTCGACGCCTACGCGGTGCGCTCGCAGGAGCTGGCCGCCAAGGCCACCACCGGCGGTTACTTCGCCAAGTCGATCGTCCCGGTCAAGGACCAGAACGGCATCGTCGTGCTGGACAAGGACGAGCACATGCGCCCCGGCACCACCGCCGAGGACCTGGCCAAGCTGCAGCCGTCTTTCGCCGTGATCGGTGAGATGGGCGGCTTCGACGCGGTGGCGCTGCAGAAGTACCACTTCGTCGAGAAGATCAACCACGTGCACCACGGCGGCAACAGCTCCGGCATCGTCGACGGCGCCGCGCTCGTGCTGATCGGTTCGGAAGAGGCGGGCAAGGCCTCCGGTCTGACCCCGCGTGCGCGCGTCGTCGCGACCGCCACCAGCGGCGCCGACTCCACCATCATGCTCACCGGTCCGACCCCGGCCGCCAAGAAGGTGCTGGCCAAGGCGGGCCTGACCCTCGACGACATCGACCTGGTCGAGATCAACGAGGCGTTCGCCTCCGTGGTGCTGAAGTTCCAGAAGGATCTGAACATCCCGGACGAGAAGCTGAACGTCAATGGCGGCGCGATCGCGATGGGCCACCCGCTGGGCGCGACCGGCGCGATGATCACCGGCACCATGGTCGACGAACTGGAGCGCCGCAACGGCCGCTACGCGCTGGTCACCCTGTGCATCGGTGGCGGCATGGGCGTGGCGACCATCATCGAGCGGGTCTGAGCCCCAACCGACAGCTGAAGATTTACGGCGGCGTGAGCGTAAGGCCCGGAGGCGGGAGCCTGCGTGACCACGTAGGGCCGCGAACGCCGCCAATTCACTTAGGAGACACAGAGCTGTGAGCGAAACCAACATGATCGGTTGGGAGCAGGATTCGGACGGCATCGTCGTACTGACGATGGACGACCCGAACCAGGGCGCCAACACCATGAACGAGCTGTACAAGAAGTCGATGACCGCCACCGTCGACCGGCTCGAGGCGGAGAAGGACAACATCACCGGTGTCGTCCTGACCTCCGCGAAGAAGACCTTCTTCGCCGGCGGCGACCTGAAGAACATGATGAAGGTCGGCCCGGACGACGCCCAGGCGCTGATGGAGGAGCTCGGCGAGATCAAGAGCGCCCTGCGTCGCCTGGAGCAGCTGGGCAAGCCGGTCGTCGCCGCCATCAACGGCGCGGCGCTGGGCGGCGGTCTGGAGATCGCGCTGGCCACCCACCACCGGATCGCGGCGGACGTGCCGGGTTCGCAGATCGGTCTGCCGGAGGCCACCCTCGGCCTGCTGCCCGCGGGCGGCGGCATCATCCGCACCGTGCGCATGCTGGGCCTGCAGAACGCCCTCATGCAGGTGCTGCTGCAGGGCCAGCGCAACAAGCCGGCCAAGGCCAAGGAGATCGGCCTGGTCGACGAGCTGGTCGGCTCGATCGAGGAGCTGGTCCCCGCCGCCAAGGCGTGGATCAAGGCCAACCCCGAGGCCGGCGTGCAGCCCTGGGACAAGAAGGGCTTCAAGATCCCCGGCGGCACCCCGTCCTCGCCCGCGTTCGCGGCGAACCTGCCCGCCTTCCCGGCGAACCTGCGCAAGCAGCTCAAGGGCGCGAACATGCCCGCGCCGCGCGCCATCATGTCGGCCGCGGTCGAGGGCTCGCAGGTCGACATCGACAACGCGTCGCTGATCGAGTCCCGCTACTTCGTGCACCTGCTCACCGGCCCGGTCGCGAAGAACATGATCCAGGCGTTCTTCTTCGACCTGCAGACGATCAACAACGGCGGTTCGCGTCCGAAGGACGTGCCGAAGAAGGAGATCAAGAAGGTCGGCGTGCTCGGCGCGGGCATGATGGGCGCGGGCATCGCCTACGTCTCGGCCAAGGCGGGCTACGAGGTCGTGCTGAAGGACGTCTCGATCGAGGCGGCCGAGCGCGGCAAGAACTACTCCGAGAAGATCGAGGCCAAGGCCCTCTCCCGGGGCAAGACCACCGAGGAGAAGTCCAAGGCGCTGCTGGACCGGATCAAGCCGAGCGCGGACGCGGCCGACTTCGCGGGCGTCGACTTCGTCATCGAGGCCGTCTTCGAGAACACCGAGCTCAAGCACAAGGTGTTCCAGGAGATCGAGGACGTCGTCACCCCCGACGCGCTGCTGGGCTCGAACACCTCCACCCTGCCGATCACCGGTCTGGCGACCGGCGTGAAGCGCCAGGAGGACTTCATCGGCATCCACTTCTTCTCGCCGGTCGACAAGATGCCGCTGGTCGAGATCATCAAGGGTGAGAAGACCTCGGACGAGGCGCTGGCCCGGGTGTTCGACTACACCCTCGCGATCAAGAAGACCCCGATCGTCGTCAACGACAGCCGTGGCTTCTTCACCTCGCGCGTGATCGGCACCTTCGTCAACGAGGCGATCGCCATGCTCAATGAGGGCATCGAGCCCGCCACCATCGAGCAGGCCGGTCTGCAGGCGGGCTACCCGGCCGCGCCGCTGCAGCTGTCGGACGAGCTGAACATGAAGCTCATGCAGAAGATCGCCAAGGAGACCCTGGAAGCCGCGCAAGCGGGCGACACCACCCTGGGCGTCAAGCGGCACCCGGCGCAGGATGTCATCGACTACATGGTGTCCGAGGGTCGTCCGGGTCGCCTGGAGAAGGCCGGCTTCTACGAGTACGACGAGAACGGCAAGCGCACCGGTCTGTGGGCCGGCCTGCGCGAGCACTTCAAGACCTCGGCGGACTTCGGCGTCCCGCTGCAGGACCTGATCGACCGCATGCTGTTCGCGGAGGCGATCGAGACCCAGAAGTGCTTCGACGAGGGCGTGCTCACCTCCACCGCCGACGCCAACATCGGCTCGATCTTCGGCATCGGCTTCCCGGCCTGGACCGGTGGTGTGCACCAGTTCATCGTCGGTTACCCGGGTGGCCAGGAGGCCTTCGTGGAACGCGCCGACTACCTCGCCAAGAACTATGGCGAGCGCTTCGAGGTCCCGGCCTCGCTGCGTAAGTAGTCTCGCGCCGGAGTGCAACGGCGAAGCCCGTCACCGCTTTTCGCGGTGGCGGGCTTCCGTCGTTTCCCAGCCCGTGCACGTTCGCGTCCTTCCGGCCGGATAGGTTGGCAGCCGTGCCGAGACGTAGTCGCCATGTTCTGATTGCCGGTTGTGCCCTCGTCCTCGCATCGGCGCCGGTGGCGGGCGCCGATTCCGCGCCCGCGCCCTCGGTGCGCTTGCTCGGCGAGCAGGTGATCGCATCGGGCCTGGACTTCGAGGGCACCACCGTGGGCGGCCTGTCCGGTATCGATTACTCGGCACGCACGGGTGAATTCGTGCTGATCAGCGACGATCGGTCGAGCAAGAACCCCGCGCGGTACTACACCGCGCGCATCGAGGTCGGCGAGCGCGGCGTCGGACCGGTGACGATCACCGGCACCCGGCCGCTGCTGACCGCGACGGGCGCTGCCTACCCGCCGATGTCGGTGGACCCGGAGGAGATCCGGGTCGATCCGTGGACCGGCGACTACTACTGGACGCAAGAAGGCGAGCGCGACGGCGACCTGCTGGCCGACCCATCGGTGCGGATCGCGCACCCGGACGGCTCCTATGCCGGTGAGCTGCCGATTCCGGAGAACGAACGGATGCGTCCCGGCTCCGGTCCGAGGCAGAACCAGGCGCTGGAGGCAGCGACCTTCCTGGCCGCCGGCGCGTTGTTCGCGACCGCGACGGAAGGGCCGCTGCTGCCGGACGGACCGCCGCCGACCACGACCAGTGCAGCGCTGGCGCGCATCACCGTCCAGGCTCGATCCGGACCGCTACTCGCGCAGTACGCGTATCCGATGGAGCCTGTCTTCGCCGAGTCGCGGCCCGAACCCGGCCGCGGCGGCACCGGGATCGCGTCCATCCTCGCCGCCGATCCGCTCGACCCGACGAAACTTCTTGTGCTGGAACGGTCTTTCTCCCCGGGTACGGCCAACAAGATCCGCGTCTACGAGGCCGACCTGAGCGGCGCGACCGACATCCTGGATGCTCCGCTCGGCGCCGCGCGCCCGGCGGCCAAGCGGCTGCTGGTGGACCTCGACGACGTCGGACTCGCCGCCGTCGACAACGTGGAGGGTATGACGTGGGGACCCCGGCTGCCTTCCGGCGAACGAACCCTGGTCCTGGTCAGCGACGACAATTTCGACAGCCGCCAGATCACCCAGGTCGTCGTCCTCGCCGTCGCCTAGTCCGCGGGACGCAACTCCTCGGCGGCGGCCTGGTAGGCGGCGGCGGCCCTCGCGAAGTAGTCGAAAAGCACTTCGCGCTGTTCGGGTGAGTAGCCGCCGATGATCTCGCCGATGCGCCGCCGCGCCGGGGCGAGAACCTCGTCCAGATCAGCGGGCTTGCCGACCAGTTCGACGATCACCTTGCGCCGATCGCCCGGGACCGGCGCGCGGCGGACGTAGCCCGCCTCCTCCAGCCGGTCGATCAGCCGGGTGGTCGGGCCGGTGGTCAGGCCGCTGCGAGCGCCGAGTTCGCCCGGCGTCATCGGTCCGGCCAGTCCCAGGATGTTGAGCGCGTAGAGGTCGGTGGCGCCCAGATCGACCGCACGCGCCCCGGCTTGGCCGTGCAGCATCACCGCGCTCAGATAGCGCCGGTAGACCTCATGGGCGTCCGGTCGAAGGCCGTGCGGCCCGGTCTCGGGTGTTGACACGAGATCCCTCCATCCACTAATTTCTTCTTACACGAAGAGACTTCTTTTAAGAAGAAAGCTCTCACAAGAAGTAATCTACCATGGAGGCACCATCATGAGCGGCGACGAGAGCACCGACCGGCGCGGCATCCTGGCCGTCCTCGCCGAGCTGACAGACGCCTGGGGGCGGGGAGATGCCGACGCCTACGGCGAGGTCTTCACCGAGGACGCCACCTACACCAGTTACCTCGGCACCCATTACCGTGGCCGCGCGGACATCGTGGCTTCGCACCGAGCTTTGTTCGCGGGCGTCCTGAAGGGCACCCGGCTGGCCGACGAGGTGCTGGACATTCGTTACTACGGTCCGGATGTAGCCGTGGTCACCAGCCGGGGCGACACCTACAAGGGATCGCCGAAGCAGCCGCCGGCCAAGGTCCAGACCTACACCCTGGTCCGCAGGGGCGGCAGATGGCGCATCGCCGCTTTTCAGAACACCAAACGCAGGAAGCTCATGGAGCGCATGACCTTCTGGATCACTCCAGCGACACGTCCCGCCGAGCAGCGCTGACCGATCCGCGACGGATAGCCCGTGGACCCGGTTGGCCGGCTCCTGCTCGGGTATTCGTCCGGGTGGACCAGACGTGGCGGCGGTCACGAGCCGAGGCGGCACCTGCAAAGGTGAGCGCGAGAGCCCATTTCGCGGCGGACATCGAGCCCCGGCCGGAGCGCTGAGCTGCGCGGAACGCACGGATCGGCGGCACGGGTCGTCCTGTTCGGAAACGTCACCCGCCTGATACCGGGCCGCGCTACGTTGGAGTATGCGCAGACATATCGGACACGGCGTCCGGGGTCGGCGCGGAGTTTGGTCGCCGATGTCGCCGATTCGATGTGAGTTCGAGGTGATCACATGAATCCACAGACGCGTTCGGGCGGGGTGCGCCCCGAATCGACTGCGGCCGAAACGGACACGCGGCGGGAGGCGCCCATCGACATCGCCGACGAGTTGGAGGCGATGGGCCTGTCCGGTGCGGTGGAGATCGGCCGGGGCGGATTCGGCGTGGTGTATCGCTGCGTGCAGACCGCGCTGGATCGGGTGGTCGCGGTGAAAGTGCTCTCCTCGGAGATCGACCAGGAGAGCCGGGAGCGGTTCCTGCGTGAGGAACAAGCCATGGGCAGGCTGTCCGGCCACCCGAATATCGTCGACATCCTCCAGGTAGACGTGACGGCGACCGGCATGCCGCTCATCGTCATGCCGTACTGCACCCACGGGTCACTGGAGCAGCTCATCCGCGATCAGGGCCCGCTGACCTGGGCGGACTCGCTGCGAGCCGGGGTCAAGCTGGCGGGCGCCATCGAGAGCGCACACCGCGCCCGGATCCTGCACCGTGACGTGAAACCGGCCAACGTCCTGCTCAGCGGCTATGGCGAACCGCAGCTGACGGATTTCGGCATCGCCCGCATCCCGGGCGGGTTCCGCACGTCCAGCAGCATGATCACCGGCTCGCCCGCGTTCACCGCGCCGGAGGTCCTCAAAGGCGACGAGCCGACCATTCGTTCCGACGTCTACGGCCTCGGCTCGACGCTGTTCGCCTTGCTCACCGGGCACGCGGCCTTCGAGCGCCAGGCGGGGGAGCGGGTGGTGGCGCAGTTCTTGCGAATCACCACCCAGCCGGTGCCGGACCTGCGCGAACAGGACATTCCGCCGGATGTGGCCACCGTCATCGAACACGCGATGGCTCCGAGTCCGCGAGATCGCCCGGCCAGCGCTTACGAGTTCGGCGAGATGCTGCGCGAGGTGCAGCGCGGCCATGGCCAGCTGCCCGACGAGATGGCGCTGCTGGACACCACGCCGGAACCCGAACCGACGATTCCGACCGCGGTGGGCATACCGACCGTGGCGTGGACCGGTTCCCGCCCCGCGGTCACCGCGCGGCGTAGCTGGCCGTTGACGCTGCGGCCCGCCGTCTCGCAGCATTCGGCGACCTCGACGACGGCACCGCCGACGGCCGTGACCAAATTCCGTCCCCCCACGCCCACGCGAGACCCGATACCGCGGCCGCGTCTGCTGGACACCCTGCGCGGGGGCGGACGGCGCAGACTCGCGGTGATCCACGCGCCCGCGGGGTTCGGCAAGAGCACACTGGCCGCGCAGTGGCGCGCCGAACTCACCGAAGGCTCTGCCGCCGTCGCCTGGATCGGTATCGACCGCGACGACGACAACGAGATCTGGCTGCTCGCCCACCTGATCCAGGCGATCCGCCGGGTGCATCCGGACGTCGGCGCCGGTCTGGACCAGGTGCTGGAGGAACGGCCCGCCGACGCCGCCGCGTTCGTGATTCCCACGCTCATCGACGAGATCCACGCCGCGGGCAAGACCGTCGTGGTGATCGTCGAGGACTGGCAGCGGATCACCGACGCGGGCGCGCACCGGGCGATGGAAGCCCTGCTGGACAACGGGTGCCACCACCTGCGTTTCGTCGTGACCAGCCGAGAGCAATCCGGCCTGCCGACGAGCCGGATGCGGGTACACGACGAACTGGTCGAGATCGGCTCGGCCGCGTTGCGCCTGACCGAGGCGGAGACCAGGCAGATTCTCGTCGAGCGCAACGGATTCGACCTGACCCCCGAGCAGGTGACCGAGATCCACACCGCCACCGACGGCTGGCCCGCGGCCATCCAGCTGGTCGGACTGTCCCTGCGCGGCAACGCCGACCCCGCTCAGCTGATCGCCACGCTGTCGGAGGGCAACCACGGCATCCGCGAATACCTCGCCGAGAACGTGCTGGACACCTTGGAACCCAAGATGCTCGAGTTCCTGATGTCGATCGCGGTGACCGAGCGGATCTGCGGCTCGCTCGCCGCGGCGCTGTCCGGTGAACCGGACGCCGAACAGCTGCTCGAGCAGGCCGAGCAACGGGAGCTGTTCCTGCGGCGCATCGAGCACGACCCGGAGTGGTTCCGGATGCAACCGCTGTTCGCCGAGCATCTACGGACCCGGCTCGATCGCGTTCACCCCGGCAAGTCGAAGTCACTGCACCGCAAGGCTTCGCGCTGGTACGCCGAACACCAGCTGCTGCGCAAGTCGGTCGACCACGCATTGGCCGCGACCGATCTGAAGATGGCGCTGGACCTGCTCGAGGGCGGCGGGATGGACCTGATCGACGGATCCCGGCTCGCCACCCTGCTGGGCAGCGTGTCGAAACTGCCGATGCAGCAGGTGGCCTCGCGCTCGAAGTTGCTGATGGCGGTGGCCAGGGCGAACGTCAACCTGCAGCAGTCCGGCGCGGCGCGCAACGCGCTGGGCAGGCTGTCCAACATCCTGGCCCGCGGCTCCACCGGTGACGCGGATGTGCGCGTGCAGCGCTGCCAGGCGGCAGTGCTCGCCGCTTCGGACCAGATCGCGCGCGACCACACCGAGGGCGTGCTGGATCGGGTCGCGGACTGCTTGCGGGAGCCGGACGATTTACCGGCGTGGACGGTGTCGACCGCGGCGAACCTCACCACGTTCGTGCGCCTGTGCGGATTCGACTTCGAGGGCGCCAGGAAGATCCAGGAATGGGCCGAGGACTACCACAAGGACTCGAAGGACCCGCTGGGCCTGGTATTCGGCCGCTGCGGCCAGGGCGCGGCCGCCTACGAGCAACTCGACGTCGCCACCGCCACCCGCTGTTTCCAGCAGGCCTGGGAGTCCGCGCGTGAGCGCTCCGGACCGCGCTCGCACGCGGTGCGCGTGGCCGCCGCTCTGCTCGGCGAAACGAGTTATCGCCGAGGTGATCTGGAGACCGCCGACCGGCTGCTGGACGAAAGCCACGAGCTGGTCACCCGGGTGGGGCCGGTGGACTTCCTGATCTCCACCTTCGTCGTCGGCGCGCGGGTCAAGGCGGTCGGCGGGGATCTGTTCACCGCGGCCACGCGGCTGGACGAGGGCGCGCGCATCGCCGCCGACAACCGCTTGGCGCGCCTGGCCGCGCACATCCGCGCCGAACGGCTGCGCCTCGGGCTGCCGCTGGAGGCCGGGGAGCGCCGCTACACCGATCTCAGCGAGTCGACGCCGCTACAGATGGGGCATCGGCTGACCGGCGCCGCCCTGCTCACCGCCGAGGCGGAGGAACTCGCCGCGATTCGCGCGCTGCTCGCCGAACACCGGCCCGGCTCCGACGACCGCGCCGTTCGCCGCGCCCGCGCGCTCTACGACCACACTCTGCAAAAGCACCGTCCGCGCGCCCAATTGGACGCCGCGCTGCTGCTGGCCGAATGTCTGGCCACCGCGGGCTGGGTCGGCGAGGCCACCAACCTGCTGCTGCCCGCGGTCACCACCTGCGCGGGACTCGGATGGACCAGGCCGCTGCTGGACGCGGGCCCCGGCGTGGTCGGCATCCTGCGCGTGCTGCGCGCCGACCTGCCCGCCTCGGCCCAGGTCGGTGACATCGAACTGCCCGCCCCGTTCCTGGATGAACTCCTGAACGAGGCGGGCAGTCAGGCCTACTGAACGAACCGGACTACGGCTGCCACCACGGGCGCAGCGGCACGGTCCAGTCGCCGTCGGCGGGGAGCTTGACCCCCAGCACCTGGTGCAGCTGAACCACGTTGCGCTGGAAGCCCAGCCGGCAACCCGCCATGTACAGACCCCACACCTTCGCGGTGCCCTCGCCGACCTCGGCCACGCAGGCGTCCCAGTTGGCGACCAGGTTCTTGCACCATTCGTGCAGGGTCAGGGCGTAGTGTTCGCGCAGGTTCTCCTCGTGCAGCACCTCGAGCCCGATGTTCTGGATCTCGGAGATGATCCGCCCGGAGCCGATCAGCTCGCCGTCCGGGAACACGTAGCGGTCGATGAAATCACCCGCCTTGGTGGTGCGGGTGTTGTCCGGGCGGGTGATGCAGTGATTCAGGAACAGGCCGCCGTCGCGCAGCTTGCTCTTGATGAAGTCGAAGTAGAACGGGTAGTTGTGCACACCGATGTGCTCGGTGAGGCCGATCGAGGACACCGCGTCGAACTCGCCCTCCGGCACATCGCGGTAGTCGGAATGGCGCACCTCCGCCAGGTCGGCCAGGCCTTCCTCGGCGATCTTCTTCTGCGCCCAGTCCGCCTGCTCGGCCGAGAGCGTCGCGCCGATCACCTTCACGCCGCGCTTGGCGGCGTAGCGCACCATGCCGCCCCAGCCGCAGCCGATGTCGAGCAGCCGGTCGCCCTCCTTCAACCGGAGCTTCTCGAACACCAAGCGGTACTTGTTCTCCTGTGCCTGTTCGAGCGTCCAGTTCTCGTCGCCGTAGACCGCGCAGGTGTAGGTCATCGACGGGCCGAGCACGTACTCGTAGAAGGCGTTCGAGACGTCGTAATGGTGGTGGATCGCCTCGGCGTCGCGGGTCTTGGAGTGGCGCAGGCCCTCGAAGGCGATCCGGCGCCAGCGCGGCAGGGTCTCCTGCGGCGGCGGGGCGACCGGCTTGAGCCGCTCCCAGCCCAGCGAGCGCGCGATGGTCACCAGGGCCAGCGCGGACGGACGGCGGAACTTCAACCCGTCCAGCGCCTTCAGGATCTCGTACGGATCACCCGGGTGCACGCCGGTCGCGGTCATGTCGCCGGAAATGTAGGCGCGGGCCATGCCCAGGTCGCCGGGGGCCGTGGCCAGATAGTTGATGCCGCGCGGGGTACGGATGTCCAGCGCGAACTCCGAATCCCGCGGTCCGGTCGAGCTGCCGTCGTAGGCCGTCAAACGGATCGGGACTTCACCCTCGACGAGGGTCTCGAAGATCTCGGCAATGCTGAGTTTGGTCCCGAGATCGGCGAAGACATCGGAACGGTCCTTGAATGTCGTCATCTGCGTTGCACCGCCTTCGAATACAAATCCAGCAGGCGCTGGTCCGGGTCGTAGCGTTTCTTCAGTTCGGTATAGGTGTTTCCGCCGTAGAGCGCCGCGAACTCATCCTTGTCGTAGAAGGAATCCGAGTACAGCGACTTATGACCGTCGAACTCGGTCACCGTGCGCTCGATCGCGCGGTTGGCCGCGCCCTCTCGCTGCCCGGGGGTGGTGGGCACGGCCGACCAGAACCCGACATTCACGTACGTCCGGTCCGGCTCCAGGGGGTACAGCGGCCAGGTACGTCCGCCCGGCCCATCCGGGTCGCCGCTCTCGCGCAAACGCAGTGGGCACAGCCAGATCGGCTCGATCGGGATTTCGCGCAGAAACCATTCCACGAAGGCGGCGGTGCGGTCCACCGGCACCTCGATGTCCTGCACGACCCGCTCGCGCGGGGGATTGCCCTTGCGGGCCTCCAGCTTGTCCGCGATGGCGTACTTGTGGTCCAGCGCCACGAGCTTCCAGTAGAAGCTGCTGCGCCGGTAGCGTTTCGGCCAGATCCGGCGGATCCTCGGGTGCTGTGCGCCGAAGGCGCGCGAGCACCAGAACCAGTCGGTGTCCCAGCGCCACAGGTAGTCGTGGATGGTCAGGCGGTCGCGCTTGGGTGTGTCGCCCTCGTGCTGGATGGACCGGTAGAAGATGTCCATACCGGTGTAGTCGCTGACCGGGCCCGGTTCGTCGGTGCGGCGGCCCAGCGTCAGGTAGCTCTCCTCGGCGGAGAAGACGACGCCGTCGAGATAGTCGACGGGCTCACCCTCGAAGGCGCGGTCCGCCACGATCGTCGCGAGGGCCGCCTCCAGTTCGCGCAGGTCCCGGAAACGCACGTGTCGCAGCGCGACGTACGGTCGCACCTCTTCCAGCTCGATCTTCAACCGCACCGTGTAGCCCAGCGTGCCGTAGGAGTTCGGAAACCCACGGAACAGATCGGCGTGCTCGTTGTCCGGCGTGGCGGTGAGGATCTCGCCCGCGCCGGTGAGCACGTCCATCTCCAGCACCGACTCGTGCGGCAGGCCGCTGCGGAAGGACGTGGACTCGATGCCGAGGCCGGTGACCGCGCCGCCCAGCGTGATCGTCTTGAGCTGGGGAACGACCAGCGGCGCGAGCCCGTACGGGAGGGTGGCGGCGACCAGCTCCTCGTAGGTGGTCATGCCCGCGACATCGGCGGTCTTGGCGACCGGGTCGACGGCGATGACCCGGGTCAGTCCGGAGACGTCGAGACCGGGGGCGGGGTTCTTCGCCCTGGCGCGGAATAGGTTCGACGTTTTCTTCGCCAACCGGACGTTGGCGTGCTCGGGTATCGCGCGGTAGCTCGCCAAAAGACGGTCCACGCCCGCTCGATGCGCGGCAAATCCTGATTCGCGTGCGGCCGGTGCGTGTCCGGCCTTCCCCAACAGACTCACTGCCACCCCTCGACGCTAGTACGGACCAAACGGCGGGGCCACCGCGCGGGCATGGTGGCGGAGAAATGTCACGCATATGTTGCGAAATGGAATACCGAATTGTCTGGAGTAGTTCGCGGCACCCTCGGCGCTTTCCTCCCGCGCCGACAGTGCAGGATGGAGATCGGTCGAGACACCGCACCCGGACAAGGAGCTCATTGTGGGACAGGTCAGCGCCAGTAGTTCGATCGACGTGCAGGCGGATCCGCAGCGCGCGCTGGAGGCCATCGCCGACTACGACACGGTGCGTCCGCGAATTCTCTCGTCGCACTACCGCGACTACAAGGTGGTCGAAGGCGGCAAGGGCGCGGGCACCGTCGCGGAGTGGACGTTGCAGGCCACCGAGAAGCGCTCGCGCAATGTGCACGCGGTCGTCTCGGTATCCGATTCCATTGTCACCGAGCGCGACTCGAATTCGACGCTGGTGAACACCTGGACCGTCACGCCGGAGGGTACGGGGGCGCGGGTCACGCTGCGCACCACCTGGAAGGGGGCGGGCGGCATCGCGGGCATCTTCGAGGGCATCTTCGCGCCGCTGGGCCTGAAGAAGATCCAGGCCGAGGTGCTCGGGAACCTGCAGCGCGAACTGGCCTGATCGGACGGACGCGACGACGGTCCGTGCGGGCCGTCGTCGCGATGTCGAGCGGCCTACTCGGCCGCGATGTCGAAGAGGTTCCCCTCGGGATCGGCCAGCGTCGTCCACTTCATGCCCCACTCGTCGAAGTCGCCGACGTGCTTCGCGCCGAGTTCGATCGCGCGTCCGACTTCGTCCCGGTCGGAGGCGAGCAGGTCGAGGTGGATCACGTTCTTTCCGGGGTTCTTGTCGGGCACCCGGAGGAACATCAGCGCGGTCGCGGCACCCGTGGTCCGGCCGACGGTGGCGAACTCCGGGGTGGGGCCGGGATCGACGGGCGTCTCCAGCAATCGCGACCAGAATTCGGCGAGCGCGCCCGCGTTCTCGCAGTCGATGGTGACGTGGGCGATAGAGAGCGTCATGGATGTCTCCTTTTCACGGTTGGGCGATGGGCCAGCACACTTCGGTTCGGTAGGTGGCGGGATCGTCGGACGCGTCCGGTCCGACCAGGTACAACTCGCGGATCGGTTCGGGCAACGCGACATCGTGTTCGGCGACATGACTGCCCAGCGCGCCGTAGGTTCGGTCGAAATCCTCGAACGGGCCCTCGTGCACGGTGACGGCGAATCGGCGCGCGGGTAACTCGATCGCCGAAAGACCAGGGGGCAAGACGATATCGGCCCCGGCGACCGGGACGAACGCGACGACCGCGCCCTCGTCCTGTTCGAAGAAATCGGTGCCGTAGGTGGCGCCGCCGACCCCCGCGGGTGCGATATCCGCGGCGGCCAGCGCCTCGTACAACGCCGGGAACGTCGACGCGCACCACTGGTCGATGTGTTCGCGCGCCACCGTCGCGCCGATCGCCGCGGCCGGGAACGCCGGAACCACGCGATACTCCACGGTGATCGGGGGTGCGGGCGTCAGCAGCGAGCGCAACGACGCCACGACCGCACGGGTACGGATCAGCTCCGCCTCCATGCGCTCCAGATGCGCGCGCAGCGTCGCGTCACGGACGTCGTCGTCCGGCGCGGCGAGGACGGCGCGGATCTCCGGGACCGGCATGTCCAGCTCGCGCAGCCGCCGGATCAACTGTGCCTGCGTGACCTGCGCCGTCGCGTACCGTCGATAGCCCGACCCGGCGTCCACGTCGACCGGGGCCAGTAGGCCGATCTCGTGGTAGTAGCGCAACGTCTTCACGCTGAGATTGCTCAGCCTGGAGAACTCCCCGATGGGGACGGTTGCCGTCATGGCATCAGCCAACACCCTCCAGTGACGGGAGGGTCAACGACACACGGTGTTCAGGCGAGCGCGAAGGTCAGCAGCAGGGTGGTCTGGAACGCGCCGCGCCACCACGAATAGCCGAACCACACACCCGGGGTGACCTCCCGGATCTCGTCGTAGACCGGCGGCGTCGGGGAGGGCGCGTAGTTCAGTGCCCAGGCGGGCTGCCCGTCGGTCAGTGCGGGCGCCGCGTAGACGTCGGCGCGCCAGCCCTCGATGCCCGCACCGGTGAGGCGGTTCATCAGGTAGCCGCCGTCCGGGCCGGTGTAGAACGTCTTGCCGATCCACAGCGGGGGCGCGACGGCTTGCATGACCGGTGGACGAGTGACCCAGCCCGACTTCACGCCGGAGGGAACCTCGCCCAGCGGCGCGGCGCGGAAGATGGCGTCCTGCTGCTGCGCCGAGCACCGCAAGCGCAGCGAATCGAGTGTCGCGGCCTTGTCGTCCGGATAGAGGACGCAACCGTCACCGTAGTCCGCGACCGCCGGGGTGGTTTCGGCATCGATGACCTCCTGGGCGTCGATCCCCTCGGTCGCATCGATCACCTCGGTCGCATCGACGATCTCCGTGTCCGCGGACGCCATTGGCGCCGTAGCGCCGAGAAAGATGCTGGGAACACCAAGCGTGAGCACCAGGGTGCTCAGGAAACGTGCACGAACTGCGATCATCTTTGTCTCCAGATTTGCACACCGACCCCGACTCGGTGTCGATGGTAAGGCGCGCTCGGTCGGTCTCCACCGGAACTACCCAACCTGTTACCCGCCATGCGCCGCGACATCGGACCCGTCGGGCCGCGCCGGGGACACGGTGCGGCAGGACTAGGCTGGCCGGTGACACCTTCTCCAGAGAGGACCCTCCCGTGCAGCCAGGTGGCCAGTTCGATATGCAACAGTTGCTCGCCCAGGCGCAGCAGATGCAGCAGGCGGTGATGGAAGCCCAGGAAGAGATCGCGGCGACCGAGGTGGAAGGCGAGGCGGGCGGCGGCCTGGTCCGGGTCACCATCAAAGCCAGCGGCGAGGTGGTGTCGCTGACCATCGACCCGAAGGCCGTGGATCCCGACGACGTCGAGACCTTGCAGGACCTGGTCATCGGCGCGGTCAACGACGCGATGGCCAACGCGCAGCGCGTCGCCGCGGAACGGCTCGGACCGCTGTCCGGCGGCCTCGGCGGCGGTTCGCTGCCCGGTTTCTGAGCCGGGGTAGCAGTTGTACGAGGGTCCGGTCCAGGATCTGATCGACGAATTGGGCAAGCTGCCCGGCGTCGGTCCGAAGAGCGCCCAGCGCATCGCCTTTCACCTGCTCGGGGTGGAGCCGCCGGAGATCGATCGGTTGCAGGTCGCGCTGCAGAAGGTGCGCGACGGTGTGCAGTTCTGCGTGACGTGCGGGACGGTCTCCGACGGCGAGCTGTGCCGTATCTGCGCCGACCCGCGCCGGGACCGGACGATGATCTGCGTGGTCGAGGAACCCAAGGACGTGCAGGCGATCGAGCGCACCCGGGAGTTCCGCGGTCGCTACCACGTGCTCGGCGGCGCGCTCGATCCGCTCAGCGGCATCGGCCCCGACCAGCTGCGCATCCGGGAGTTGCTGGCGCGCATCGGAAACCAGGAGGACGGCGTCGACGTCAGCGAGGTGATCATCGCGACCGATCCGAACACCGAGGGCGAGGCCACGGCCACCTATCTGGTCCGGATGCTGCGCGACTTCCCCGGCCTGAGCGTGACCAGGCTGGCCTCGGGCCTGCCGATGGGCGGCGACCTCGAATTCGCCGACGAGCTGACCCTCGGCCGCGCGCTGTCCGGGCGGCGCGCGCTGTAGCAGGCGCAAACGCTTCTCCCGTGCGGGATTGCGCGCCGCCCCGCGTGGGTTACCGTGTCGGAGATGAGCATCGAATTCTTGCTGACGACGCTCGTCATCGTCGCCACCCCCGGAACCGGTGTGCTGTTCACGCTCGCGGCCGGGCTGGCCCGGGGCGTGCGGGCCGCGGTGATAGCGGCTTTCGGCTGCACGCTCGGCACCGTCCCGCACCTGATCGCGGCGATCACGGGTCTGGCCGCGCTGCTGAACGCCGGCGCGGTCGCCTTCCAGACGCTGAAGTACCTCGGCGTCGCCTATCTGGTGTACATGGCCTGGAGCACCTTCCGGGACAAGGGCGCGCTCGCCGTGCCGGAACGGACCGGGCACACCGCTCCCTCGGTGCGGAAGGTGATCACCTCGGCGGTGCTGCTGAACCTGCTCAACCCCAAGCTGACCATCTTCTTCTTCGCGTTCCTCCCGCAGTTCGTGCCCAGCGGCGCGCCGGACGCGGTCGCGCGCATGCTCGAGCTGAGCGGCATCTTCATGCTGGCGACCTTCGTGGTGTTCGCGGTCTACGGCGCCTGCGCGGCCGCCGTCCGCGACCAGGTCGTCTCCCGGCCCGCCGTCGTCACCTGGACGCGGCGGGTTTTCGGCGCCTCGTTCCTCGCGCTGGCGGGCCGGCTGGCCATCCAGAACCAGTGACAGGTGCTACAGATCGACGCGCGACCAGGGTAGGCCGGGGAAACGGCTGCGGTCGTCGTTGGCCCAGCCCCAGATGAGGGCGGCCACGGTGGCCGGGTCGGCGACGGTGGTGCCGAAGTGCCTGTCGGGATCGCCGTCCCGATATTCCACGGTGTACGCGCCGGAGTTGTCGCGGTAGGTCTGGATGTAGAACTGGTCGGCGCGCTCGACCACGAGGTACGGGTTGGGCGGGCTCAGCTCCGGGATCCACTGCTGGACAAGCGCTTCGGTCAGGTACGGGAATTCGCCCGCGCCACCGTGCGTGACCAGGGCGCTGACGTGCCCGGCGGGATCGATCAGCCAGGCCAGCTGGGGGTCGTAGACGGCGTAGTTCAGCGGTGTGGCCAGTTCGAACAGCAGGTGGCGGACGAAACCGATCGCGTCGTAGGGACACGCGACGTGCAGCACCGCGCCGGTGGCCGCGCCGCCGACCGGCGCGGTGCTGAGAAAACCGTCCTCCTCGGGCAGTTCCGCGTTGCGTCTGTTCAGTTCGGCCGCGATCCGCGCTACCGTCCCCGACTCGGGGGCGCCCTGCTGGGTGCTCAGGTAGGCGTCGACCTCCGCGATCGACGACGCGACACCGGACGGTAGCAACACGTGGTCATAGCTCACCGGGCCAGGGTACGGAACCGGTCAGGCGCGGCGGCGGACCGTGTCGTCGTCGGTGCACCGGCAGCCGCCCGCGAGGTCTCGGCAATCGAGGACGAAGGCGTGCCGGTCATGGCTGAGCTCGAGGCACTGCTCGTCGGTACATTCCGCGATCCGGCTCGCGTGCACGATCAGGGTTCCGTGGCAGTGGTCGAACGCGGATTCGCAAGATGAACAACCTGGTTTACGCATATGACCTCCTGACGAGATCGTTGTCGTGGTTCGGTGATACCACCGGCTCGGCGGTCGCGGTGGGACCCCGGCCCGTGTGTCGCCGTGTCCGGCGCGGGTGCTGCCACGCCGCGCGGGCTGCAGGTTCGCCCGGTTCCGGGGCCGCGACATGCGAAAATAGTCACATGGCCCGCCGGGCGCGGACCGCCCGGAGCGTTCGACGACCGTTGGCACGGATGGCGCGGAAGCGAGGTCGGCGCGGTGACGTTGCGCGATGAGCGGCTGGAGACCGCGACCGGCGCCACGGTGCGCGAGCAGTTCACGCGCTACCGCTCGGAGGGCGCCGAAACCGCCGCCTACGACGAATGCGGCGCGCCCGTCGCGGGTTACTACGACGAACTGGTCGACGCGGACGGCAACGTGCGCCGGATGTGGTCGGAGCTGTCGGCCGACTTCGCCGAACTCGGCGGGGACGGCCTCGGCAGGCTGGACAGCCGGGTGCGCAGGCTGATCGATGACGACGGCATCACCTACCTTGAGGTCGGCGCGGCGGCCGAAACCCCGGCGCCGTGGCGCCTCGATCCGATTCCCCTGCTGGTCGCCGCCGACGATTGGACCCGGCTGGAGGCCGGGCTGGAGCAGCGCTCCCGTGTTTTCGACGAGGTGCTCACCGATATCTACGGGCCGCGCAGGACGCTCGGCTCGGGACTGCTCGCGCCGGAGGCCGTGTTCGGCAACCGCGGCTACGTGCGGGCCGCGCACGGCATCACCGTGCCGGGGCGGCACCAGCTCTTCCTGCACGCCTGCGATATCAGCCGTTGGAGCGACGGGCGGTTCCGGGCGCTCGCCGACTGGACGCAGGCGCCTGCGGGCGCCGGATACGCGCTGGCGGACCGCAGGGTGGTCTCGACCGCTGTCCCGGAATCGTTCGAGCACGCCAATCCGCGTCCGCTGACGCCGTTCGCCAGGGCGATGCGATTGATGCTGATCGAATCGGCGCCGACCGACGACGACGAGCCGGTGGTCGTGGTGCTCAGCCCCGGCGTGCACTCCGAGACCGCGTTCGATCAGGCGTATCTCGCTTCCACGCTCGGTTTTCCGCTGGTGGAGAGCGCCGATCTGGTGGTGCGCGACGGCGCGCTGTGGATGCGGTCGCTGGGCACGCTGAAGCGGGTGGACGTCGTGTTGCGCCGGGTGGACGCCGAATTCTCCGATCCGCTCGATCTGCGGCCGGATTCCCGGCTGGGCGTGGTGGGACTGGTCGAGGTACTGCGGCGCGGCGCGGTGACGGTGGTGAACACGCTCGGCAGCGGGCTGCTGGAGAATCCCGCGCTGGCCGGTTTCCTGCCCGCCCTGTCCCGCGCCCTGCTGAGCGAGGACCTGCTGCTGGAGAGCGCGCCGTCGTACTGGGGTGGGCACGAGCGGGAACGCAAGCACTTGATCGCGCAGCTGGACAAGCTGATCCTCCGCTCCGCGGTCGACGGGGCCACGCTGTTCGGTCCCGAGCTGAGCCGGGATCAGCGCGCGCAGCTGAGGGCCAGGATCGATGCGTACGGGTGGCAGTGGGTGGGCCAGGAACC
Source organism: Nocardia sp. NPDC047648 (assembly GCF_040642815.1). Taxonomy (NCBI): domain Bacteria; kingdom Bacillati; phylum Actinomycetota; class Actinomycetes; order Mycobacteriales; family Nocardiaceae; genus Nocardia; species Nocardia sp. NPDC047648. The sequence goes on from NZ_JBEYSX010000015.1 coordinate 41,197, forward strand.
GGCGCAGTTCTCCGTCACGCCCGCCATCCGCGATCACGACGGCCTCGGCGCGGCTCCCGTCGGCATGCGGTTGTTCTCGCTCGCCCACCGGGGCGGCTACACCGTGATGTCCGGTGGTCTCGGCCAGCTGCGTCAGCGCACGCCCGATCGTGCCGCGCGCAAGATCGCCGCCAAGGACATCTGGGTACGGGCCGCCCCGACGGCCGCCGCCGCGATCAGCACCGAGCCGCCCCGCGAGCGCGAACGGCGCACCGCCCCTACCGTGGCGGCGATCAGCTCACCGCGCGTGCTCAACGACCTGTTCTGGATCGGCCGCTACGGCGAGCGCGCGGAGGACGCCGCCCGTCTGCTGATCGCCACGCACGAGCGCTACCAGGAGTTCCGTTATCGCCCCTGGCTGGAAGGCGCCGAGGCGCTGCCGATCCTGCTGGCCGCCCTCGGCCGGGTCACCGCCACCGCGGCTCCGACCGAGGGACTGTTCGGCCCCGAGGTGCGAGCCCTCGCGCCGCAGCAGAGTTCGGCCGATCGCGGCACGCTCGCGCCGGGCGGCGTCGTCGACGGGGGAGTCGCGCGATACGGCGACGAGCGGGCGCACGCCGAGCCCGGCTCGACCGCGTATGCCGAAGGGCAGCCGAGACCCGTTCCGGCACCGCCCGGTGCGGGAGGAGCCCCCCGCGAGGAAGCCGTTGCCGGTGCGGATGCGCCTCCGGTCGCGGCCGGTGTGGAGGCCGTCGCCGGGCGATCGGACAGCGACGAGACGACGAGCGCGGCGGAGGACAGCGCGCCGCCGGTGCCCGGCGCGTCCCGTGCCGGTCACGACTACCTCGTCGCGCTGACGATCGACCGGGAGCTGCCCGGATCGCTGGCCTTCGCGATCGACCGGTACGGCAACGCCGCGCGCGCCGTGCGCGACCAGTTGTCGGTGGACACGTGGATGATCCTCGGTGCGGTCGACCGCGCGCTGGCCGGTTATCCGGCCGGGGTGGACGACCTGGAGGCGGAGTTGTCGGACGTGCATTCGCGCACCCTGGCCGGGCTGCTCGCACTGTCCGGGATCGACGGGGAGTCGCTGATCCGCGACACCGGATGGCACGTCAGGGACATCGGCAAGCGCATCGAGCGCGGCCTCGCCATGACCGCGTTGCTCTCGGCCGCGCTGACCAAGCGGTACCCGGAGCAGACCGAGCGAGAAGTGACCGACTGGGTGTTGCGAGCCACCGAGTCCTCGGTGAGTTACCGCAGGCGGCATCAGGATTCGGTGCGCCTGTCGAACGTCGCCGAACTCCTGCTGTTCGACACCGCCAACCCGCGATCACTGGCCTACCAGCTGGAACGGCTGCACGCCGATTTCCACGCGTTGCCCGGCGCTTCGGCGTCCTCGCGTCCGCAGCGGCTGCTCGCGGACGCACGCCGCATGCTGCGCCGCCTCGACCCCGACGACTTGGAGGTCACCGACTCCGACGACCGGCGCACCGAACTGGCGGAGTTGCTGGAGGGAGTGCACTTGCGGCTGCGCAAGGTGTCCGAATCCTTCGAGACCACGACGCTGTCGCTGCCGGTCGGCATCCAGCCGCTGTGGGGTAGCGCGCAGGTCGTCGAATGACCGGCCCGGGCGGTGCGGTGCGCCGCTATCAAGTGGAGCATCGCACCAAGTACTCGTACTCCGGGGAGGTCACCAATTCGTACGGTCGCGCGTACCTCACGCCGCGTGATCTACCCGGTCAGCGACTGCTGTCCCACGACATCCGGATCGACCCGGCTCCCTCGGACCGGTCGGTGGGCGCGGACGTGTACGGCAACATCACCTCCTACTTCCACGTCACCACCGAACATCGTGCGCTGACCGTCGTCGGTGAATCGCTGGTCGAAGTCGACGCCCCCCTTCGGGATGGCGGCCCGGCCGCCGAACCGTGGGAGAAAGCGCGGCCGACCGGTGCGAACGGACCGTTCGCCGTGGAGTTCGCCCTCGACCTGCACCCGCCGGAGATCACCGCGGAGGTCACGGCGTACACGGCCGAATCCTTCCCGCCGGGCAGGCCGCTGCTGGACGCGGTGGCCGAGCTGAACACGCGTATCCACGACGACTTCGCCTACCGTTCCGGCGCCACGACCGTGTCCACCCGGGTGGCCGACGTGTTCGCCGCGCGCGCGGGCGTCTGTCAGGACTTCGCCCGCCTCGCCGTCGCCTGCCTGCGGTCGCACGGCCTCGCCGCCCGTTACGTGTCCGGCTACCTGGCCACCGATCCGCCGCCGGGCAAGGAGCGGATGGTCGGCGCCGACGCCACGCACGCCTGGGCGGCCGTGTGGACGCCCGCCGCGCACGGACCCGACCGCGTCGGCCACTGGCTCGACCTCGACCCCACCAACGACCAGTTCGGCGACGAGCGCTACATCACCGCCGCCTGGGGCCGGGACTACGCGGACGTCCCTCCGCTGCGCGGCATCATCTACACCGACGCCAAGGACAGCACGATCACCGTTTCCGTCGACGTCACCGAGATCGGAATCAGACCGCCCTCGTGAGTTCGACATTCGGTCGGCGATTCGTCGGACACGCGCGGAGTGCGCGGCTACGGATGATCGGGTTGTTTCGGGGCGCGTCGCGGTGCGAGGTCGATGCGGATGTTGTCGGAGGTGGTGATGACGAAGACCCGGTCACCGCGTTCTTTGTCCCAGTCGGCGGGGATCAGGAAATAGCGGTCGTCGGCGCGGGCGAGCAGCAGGAGTCCGCTGTACTGATAGCGATATCTGGTGTCAGGCAGCGTGATCGCGTCGATTCTGGACTTTCCGCCTGCGATGGCGAGTCGGTCGACACTGAATACCACGACCGCGGGCTGATGCCCGAGACCACGGTTCTCCTCCTCGGTCGCGCTACGGCTGCCTTGCACGCTGGCGTAGTACCCGATAGCCCAGAATCCGGCGAGGAAGGCCAAACCCAATAACGTGACCAGCAGGGGTACCGACCGACGGGGTGGGGAGTCGCCGGGTCGTCGGTAGAGCAACCGGTGGTAGGTGGTCGACAGTTCCTGGGCGTACCAGATCAATGCGACGCCGGTGATGAGCATCAGCGGCAGGCCCAGACTCATCCAGCTGGGCAATTGCTTACGCAGCACAAGCCCTGCCGCGACCCCGGTGCACAGCAGCACCCCGACGACAGTGACTGCCCGCACCCACAGCCGCAGCGCCCGCCGCGGCCGTCGAGTGCGCCTGACCGTTACGAGCGGAACCTGCCGCAGTGCGAACACCGCGGCAGCGATCAACAACGCCAGCACGACCGGGAAGAAGGCGCCGTCGAGGCTCTTGATGACGTAGTCGGACACGCTGAAGTCCAGCAGACGAGCGTCGATTCCGAAATGCCCGTACCAGGAGCGGGTGTACACCGACCCGACGTAGTAGAGCACCGCCAGGGTCAGGGTCGCTTCCGATGTCGCCACCGCGAAAGCCATCGCGCGCCGAGACGGTGACGTCTCATCGGTGCGCGCGCTGCTCATCGCGACGGCGTAGTGGCAGGGGGACTGGTGAAGGGGGAGGTCGGGGGCGTGGTGAGCCGAGCCCCTTCGTCGGGCGTGGTCGCCCCGATATCGGCTGTCGTCGGCAAGCTTTCGGTCAACGGGACGGCTGTGAGTGATAACGAGGTCTGGGGCACGTTCGCCGAGTCGGTGTTTCGGGCCGGCTGAGACCGGATCACCGTTACCGTCGGCTGGTCCGCCGACATCGGCGCGGGTTCGGTAGTCGATATCGATGGCGCCGCCGCTGATGACGTCGGCACAGTCGTGGTTGTCGGGCTGGGAGCGGGCTCGGGTGTGCCGCAGGCGACCAGGCACAAACCCAACGCGACGAGCAGTGGCGCCGAACGCATCAGTCCCCCTTGCATCTGGAGAATCAAGCGATTGTCCCACGAACTCGTTGTGTCGGCGGGGTTCTGAACACCCGGAGCGGACGCCCATTCCGGGCCACCCTGCGCCACAACCACCAGCGGGCGCAGCCGATCTCGGTGCGACGGCGGCCAGGGCGGACAGCGGAACCGAAAGGGTGACGGCCGCAGAGCTTACGAATCGGGTTCAGGGTGCCGTGGGCAGTCGCATCCCGAAGCCGTACAGCCGGTCGAGGTTTCGGTGCGCCGGGTGCGGGTCCGAGACCACGACAGTCCGATCACCCCGGCGGCGCTGAGGGCGAGGCCGAGCTGTGCCGGCCGGGACGAACTCACCAGTGTGATGCCTCCGCCGAAAACTACGGCGGCGATCAGAACGGGGGCCAGGCAGCACCCCAGGCACAGGAGCGCGCCAAGTCCGATGGGCGCCCACCAGCGCCGTGTGCTGGGGTTCTCAGTGGTCACAGTCGCCTCCCATAACCCGCAGCGTCGCTGTTCAGGGTGTCGAAAGGCACTGGGCAGCAGGGGCTCTCGCTGCAGGCGAGCAGGTCGTCGCATCCGGCAGCGAGTGCGGCGCGCAGGGTGTCGCGCACCGCGGTCAGCTCGGCGAGTTTCGCGTCGATCTCGGCCAGCTTGGCCGTGGCGCGAGCCTGCAACCCGGCGTCGGCGCGGCGGCGGCCGAAACGGGTGGCGGCCAGCAGTTCGGCGACCTCGTCGAGGGTGAACCCGAGCCGCTGGGCCGCTTTGATCACCCGCAACACCGTGACCGACCGCTCCGGATACAGTCGATGCCCACCCAGGGATCGCCGTGGTTCGGCGAGCAGCCCGCGCCGCTCGTAATACCGCAACGTCTGGGCGTTCACTCCCGCCGCCGCGGCCAGCTCGCTGGTGCGCAGGCCGGTCACGTCCCGCCGCCGATCGAAGCTTCTACCCGCGTCGCGAGCGCATCGAGGAACTCGACCTCGGTGTCGGGAACCTCGATGTGCATCACCGGTCCGGCATCGGCGGTGCCGAAGCTGAAGGCGAAGAACGAGCAGCAACCCGATTCCCGGGCGGCGAGATCACGGCCGACCGGTTCGGCGTCGGCGTCCAGCAGCAGATCCAGCCGCGTGCGCGCGGGCCGGCGCGCGCCCCGCACCGAGTCGGCGAAGAACCGATCGAACTCCGCGACCCGGACAGGCTGCTCGACGGTGGGCAAGGTGCATGACTCCGGCACCCAATCCCCAGAGGAAGGCGAAACCATCATGTGGCCACGGTAAGCCTGTACCCGGGTACAGGATGCAACCCCGGCCGGGCGCAATGGGCCCGCCTACCACGCGTCGACGTGCGCACGGAGCCGGACGGGGCGAGACACTCGCCGAACTCAGGCGCGCAGGCGCTCCCGCCGGAGCTGATCGACCTCGGGGAGGTCGAGGGGAGCCAGCTCGGTGACGCCGAGGGCGCGCGTCAGCAGCAGGTCGGCGAGTTCGGGGTTGCGGGCCAGCGCGGGGCCGTGCATGTAGGTGCCGATCACCGATCCCTGGACGACGCCCTCCAGCCCGTCGCCGACGCCGTTGCCGACGCCACGGGTGACGCGCGCGAGGCCGTGCGCTTCACCGCCGAGTTTCGTACCGCCACGGTGGTTTTCGAAGCCGGTGAGCGCGGCGGTGAGCCCGTCGAGCAGCGGCGCGGTGGTCACCTCGCCGATCGCGCGTTCGGCCTGCGGCGAGGTGGTGACGTCGATCAGGCCGACGCCGTCCACCCGCTCGCCCACCGAGGTCTCGTACCACTGGCCGAGCACCTGGATGGCCGCGCAGATGGCCAGCACCGGGGCGCCTTTCGCGGCGGCGCGCTGCAAGCCGGGATAGCGTTGCAGGTGCCGGGTAGCCAGCCGCTGGGCGGAATCCTCCGCGCCGCCCAAGGTGTAGATGTCCAGGGAATCCGGCACCGGGTCGGACAGCGTGATCTCCACGATCTCGGCGTCGTAGCCGCGCATGCGCAGTCGCTGGCGCAGCACGAGGGCGTTGCCTCCGTCGCCGTAGGTGCCCATCACGTCCGGCAGCACCAGGCCGATGCGAAAAGTACTCACGATGCCTGCTCCTCGAGGTCACGGTTGAGATCGCGGAACGCGGTGTAGTTCGCCAGCACTTCGACGTGGCCCGCGGGGCACGACGCGATGGCGCGCACCGGATCGGGCACCAAGGTGTGCTCCACGCCCGCGTAGGTCAGCCGCACCGCCAGGTCGGTGGCGCGCTCGCCCGCGGCCACCACCTGCACGCCTTCGAAGTGCTCGAACCGTACGTCCCACAGCCAGGACAGGTCCTCGCCGTCGGGCACCTGGCCGTTCACCGCGATCACCAGGCCCGCGGAGGTCGGCTCGATCATCGACAGCGCCTCCTGCCAGCCTGCCGGATTCTTCGCCAGCAGCAGACGCGCGTCGTGCTCACCGACCTGCACGGTGCGGTAGCGGCCCGCGATCTCGCGGACCGTGCCCGCGGCCGCGACGGCCTGCTCCGCGTCTGCGCCGAGTGCGACGGCGGCGGCCACCGCCTGGGCCGCGTTGCCGCGATTGGCCCGGCCCGGCAGCGCGAGCCGCAGCGGGAACCGCGCGTCCTCCGGCCCGACCAGGTCTTCCCCGTCGAGCCACCAATCCGGTTCGGGGCGTTGGAAATCCGCACCGGTACTGCGCCAGTGCGTGCCCTCCCAGACGATCGGCTCACCGCTGCGCGGGCAGCTGGTCGCGTCCATCGCCCAGCCGCTGCCCGCCGACACCCACACCACGTTGGGGTGGTCGTAGGCGATGGAGGTGACCAGGACGTCGTCGCAGTTGGCGACCACGACGGTGGCGGGGTGCCGGGCCAGCCCGGCGCGCAGCTTGCGCTCGATCATGTTGATCTCGCCGACCCGGTCGAGCTGGTCGCGGCTGAGATTGAGCAGCACCACCGCCGAGGGGTTCAGCGCATCGGTGACGTGCGGCAGGTGCAGTTCGTCCACCTCGATCGCGGCCAGCGGCGCGCGCCGGTGGGCGTTGAGCGCGGCGACGATGCCCGCGTCCATGTTCGCGCCGTCGGCCTGGGTCGCGACCGCGCCGAGGGTGCTGAGCGCGGCGGTGGTCATCCGCGTGGTGGTGGACTTGCCGTTCGTGCCGGTCACCAGCACGGTGCGCCGCTGCCGCCCCAACTGGTCCATGACGGTCGGATCGATCTTCAACGCGATCAGGCCGCCGATCATCGAGCCCTTGCCGCGACCCGCCTTCTGCGAGGCCCAGGACGCCGCTCCCGCCGCCGCCAGCGCGAGCCGTCCGCGCACCGATATCTCTGCCACGTCGCGAGTCTATGTTCGCGCCGCGCTCCGGGCGCGCCGCGGTCGGGTGGCGTGGGCCACGCGGCTCAGTCCCGGTAGAGCTTGGCCGCGTAGTTCTCCGGCGAGTAGTAGCGCTCCAGTTCCTCCACCGTCTCGGTTACGTTCGTCTGCACCTCTTTGACCAGGCACGCAGCGCTCGGCAAGGTGTCCTCCGGCCACTGCTCGGGCTCCCACAGGTGGCTGCGCATGAACGCTTTGGCGCAATGGAAGAAGATCTGGTCGATATCCACCTCGACGGCGAGGATCGGGCGGTGCCCGCGCACCACCATGTCGTCGAAGTAGGGCGCGTCGCGCACCAGCCGGGCGCGGCCGTTGATCCGCAGCGTCTCGCGGCGGCCCGGGATCACGAACAGCAGCCCGACATGCGGGTTGGCCAGAATGTTGAGGTAGCCGTCGGCGCGCCGGTTACCGGGGCGCTCCGGCACGGCGAGGGTGGTGTCGTCGAGCACCCGCACGAACCCGGCCGGATCACCTTTCGGGGAGGCGTCGCAGTTGCCGTTCGCATCGCTGGTGCTCATCACCAGGAACGGGGAGGCGGCGATCCACTCCCGGTCCCTGGCGTGCAGCGCGGGCCGCTCCTTGGTGGCGGTGCGCGGCGCGACTTCGCCGAGCAACGCCCGTAGATCCGCCGGGTCGGTGATCTCGCTCATGATTCGATTCAAGCACCGCCCCCGCGGCGATGGCGATCGAATGCGGTTCCGGCGAAGGGGGATCGGTCACATCCGTTCAGACCGGCACGTCGAACAGGTTCGGCTGCCCGGCCGCGTAGCGGTCGGCGTCGATCCGGCGCAGCGGTTCCAGTTCGGGCGCGCGGAAGAGGGTGTACGTCCGGCAGCGCTCCGCGTTGGAACCGGCCACGTCCAGCAGCGCGTTCACCGCGGCGCGCGCGGACTCGTTGGCGCCCTCCATGGTCGCGAGGTCGACATTCGTGCGCACGTAGTCGCCTGCCAGGAAGAGGTTTTCCAGGGCGCCGTGCGCCTGCGGACGGTACTCCCACGACCCGGCGGTGTTGATCAGCAGCGGGTCGGCGTTGGCATTGCGCCGCTGCCCCTCCTGCCAGGTGATGCCCGGGTCGAGGAACCAGGAGTGCAGGTCGGCGTCGCCCAGCACCTCGCCGCGGTCGTCCAGGTGCGCCCGGATCTGCGCCCACGCCTCGCGCGCGATCTCCTCGTGCGTGCACTCCTTGGCCGGTTTGCCGAACAGGATGCCGGGGGTGTTCCAGTCGGAGATGTCCACCGACAGGCAGTCCCGCACAGCGCCGTCGCCGAACTCGGTCAGCTTGCGGCGCCACAGCTGGTTCTGGCTGATCGAGGTGAGCGACCACGGCGCGTCGATATAGGCGGTGTGGCCGCGCGAGATGTCGGCCGACCTGCGCAGATAGAACTGGATGCCGTTCATCCAGTCGGTGACGAGGTTGTCCATCCCCCCCAATTCCGGCTGGACGGCGAGCACCTGCGGCGACCACAGGGTGCGCGCTCGTTCGGCGGGCAGCGCGACGACGAAATAGTCCGCCTCGATCGTGCGCTGCGCGCCGGTTTCGTCGACGACGCGGGCCGCGACGATCCTGCGGTCGCGCACCTCCAGCTCGCGCACCTCGGTGCCGAGCGCGAACTCGGCCCCGAGTTCGCGGATCCGCCGCATCCACGGCTCGATCCAGACCGCGGTGGTCGGGCCGTTGAGCACGCGGTCCAAGCTGCCGTCGTTGCCGATCCCCAGCGGATTGCCGAGGAACTGCTCGCCCATCGTGCCGATGGTGCGCACGCTCGCCACGTTCTCCTTCGCGGCGACCATGATGCTGGTCAGCGTGCGCGAGAGCAGCGCGCGGAACTCGTGCGAGCGGGCGTGGCCGCCGACGAAATCGTGCCAGGAGGTGCGCTCCCACTGGCCGACGCGGCGGGCATCGCAGCTGGTGTTGAAGACCAGCAGGCGTTGGGCGAAGTAGATGCCCTCGTCGGGGGGCATCTTCAGCGCGGTCGACAGCGCCGCGCCGAGCGTTTCGCGGAAACTGTCCGGTGCGAATTCGGCGCGGGAACGCGGACCGAGCGGGACGCGGAAGTCGTCGCCGCCGCGGCGGGCGAATCGCGCTTCCGGTACCGCGACGAGGTTGTCCCATACGCCGTTCGCGTTGCCAGGGAACGGGATTCGGCGCATGGTGTCGGGCACGTGCTGATAGAAGCCAGGAAAGAAGCGGAAGCCGTGTTCACCGGGCAGGTCCGGTCGTCCTTCGACTCCGGTGCCCGGTACGCCGACGCTGCGGGCTTTGCCGCCCCACGCGCGCTTTTCGTAGACGGTGACCTGGAATCCGCGTTCGGCCAGCTCGTGCGCGGCGGTGAGACCGGCGACACCGCCGCCCAGCACCGCGACCCGTCTTCCGCCGGGATTCGCCGCGCCCGGCGTCGGTCGCACCGCACCCGCCGCCAGCGCACCCGCTGCCACTCCCGCCACGACCGTGTTACGAAGCAGTGTTCTTCGCGATACGGTCCATCGATTTTCTGCCATGCGCCGCTCTGTTGCTAGAACCGGGACCAACTTCCACGCCGGGCACTACTGTAAGGCGGCAATTCGAGGATCTCGCACCGACCCCGCGAAGCGATCGGTGCGAGGTACGGAACTCGTGCCACTGCGGGCGTGAGCGCTTCGGCGTCCGGGCGGCGCCGATCAGGTCGCGCGCGTTCGTCCGCCCGCGGCTTCTGCCGTCGGCGGTGCCGGATCGGGGCGTGACCTCGTCAGGCCGGGTGGCCGGAGCCGGCCGGCACGGGGGCGCTCGGTGCCATGGTGCGGACGTCGGCCGTCACGGCCCGCGGCCTGCTCGACGTGGCGGCGAACGCGCCTGCCAGCACCACCAGGCCTCCGACCAGCGACAACGGGGTCGGTGTCTCGCCGAGTGCCAGCCAGGCGGCGGCGATCCCCACGACCGGAACGAGCAGCGAGAACGGGGCGACCAGCCCGGCGGGGTAGCGCCCGAGCAAGTAGGTCCACAGTCCCGTGCCCGCGACGGTCGCCAGAACGGCGATATAGGCGAGAGCCAGCAGCGCGGGCAAACCCTCGGCTGTGCACGACTCGGCGAAGGCGCGAGCGCCCGTGGTCGGCCCTTCGGCGACCATGGACAGCGCGAACAGCGGCACCGGCGGCACGGCGGTGGTCCACAGCATCAGATGCAGCGGGTTGGCGCCCGGAGTCTCGGTACCCGCCAGGCGCGCGCCGATGTTGCCGAAGGCCCAGCCGAGCCCGCCCGCCAAGGTGAGCAGCACCGGGAGCAGGGTCGCGTGTTCCAGCCGGTCCCAGCCGATCACCGCCATGCCCGCCACCGCCACGGCGATCCCGGCGACCTGCGCCGGGCGAAGCCGCTCACCCAGCAGCAGCGTGCCGAGCAGCACGGTGAAAGGCGCCGAGGACTGCAGGACCAGCGAGGCCAGCCCGGTCGGCATGCCCACCCGCATCGCCGTGAACAGGAACGCGAACTGCAGGATGCCGAACCCGGTGCCGTACAGCAGGATCCAGCGCATCCGCACCGGAGGGCGCGGAACGAACAGCAGTGCGGGCACCGCGAGCACCGCGAAGCGCAGTGCCGCGAAGAAGAACGGGGGGAAGTGGTCGAGCCCCACCCGGATGGCGAGGAAGTTCAATCCCCAGAGCAGGACGACGGTCAAGCCGAGCAGGCGGTCGCGGTTGGTCACGCACTACATCGTGCGACTCGCTAATCATCAGGACAATCGAATAATACTGGATGAATAATGTAGTTTTGCTTAATGGATTACCCGGGCACATCCGGTCCGCCCATGGCCCTGGAGCGGCTGCGGGTGCTGCGCGAACTGGCCGATCGAGGCACCGTGGCCGCCGTCGCGGCGGCGCTGTCGATGACGCCTTCCGCCGTCTCCCAGCAGCTCAAGGTGCTGGCCAGGGAAGCGGGCGTGGCCCTGCTCGAACCCGACGGCAGACGGGTCCGGCTCACCGATGCGGGCCGCGCCTTGGTGGTGCGCGCCGACGAAGTACTCGCGGCGATGGATCGCGCGGTCGCGGAGATGGCGCACTATCGCGGCTCACCGCGCGGCCGGGTCCGCGTCGCGGTGTTCCCCTCCGGCGGCGCCCTGCTGCTGCCGCATGTGCTGCCCGGCATGGTGGACAGCGGTGTCGAGGTGATCGCGCGGGACGAGGACGTGCCACCGTCGGAGGTGGCGCGACTGCTGGCCGACTACGACGTGGTCCTGACCCACCGCGACGAACGCGCCGCGCCCATCGCCGATCCGCGCGTCGCGACCCGGGTGCTCATGCGCGAGCCGATCGATGTCGTCGCGGCGCCGACGCATCGGCTCGCGGGTCGCTCGGCCGTGACGCCGGAGGAGTTGGCCGACGAGACCTGGCTGAGCGTGCGGGGCGGATTCCCCGTCGACGACGTGCTGCGCTCGATCGCCACCGTGACCGGCGTGCAGCCGCGCATAGCGCAGCGCCTCAACGATTTTCGCGTCATCGAGACCTTGGTCGCCGTCGGCTACGGTGTCGCGCTCATGCCGCGCTACGCCGTGGGCCATCCCGACCTGGCGGTGCTGCGGCTGTCCGGTGTGCGTGCCGCCCGGATGTACGAACTGGCCACCCGGCCCCGGGCCGAAGCCCGTCCGGCGATCGCGGCCGTGCTCGCGGCGTTCGAATCGGCCGCCGCGTCGGCGACGGCCGATTCCGGGACGCCGCACGGAAAAGGCGCCGCCGCCCGGGCGTAGCTCCGGGCGGCGGCGCCGAGTCGGCCGATGAACCGGTCAGAATCCCGGCGGCGGCTGGTGCCGGTAGGGATGCTGGGACTGCGAGCTGACGTAGCCGAAGTCGTCGGCGACCATCGCCGCCAGCTCCAGCAGCGCTCGCCGCGTCGGCTTGCTCACCAGTTCCAGATCGATCTCCGCGCCCTCGGCGAGGTGGTCGTCGAACGGCACCACCTGCACCGCGCGGGTGCGGTCGAGGAACAGCTTGCGCAGCTGGTCGAGATCGACGGTGGACGCGCCGCGCCGGGAAGCGTTCACCACCACGACCGTTCGCTCCACCAGCTTGCCGTAGCCGTGGTGGTCGAGCCAGTCCAGCGTGGCCGACGCGCTGCGCGCGCCGTCGATGGCGGGCGAGGTGACCAGCACCAGGGAACTCGCCATATCCAGCACGCCCGCCATCGCGGAGTGCATCAAGCCGGTGCCGCAGTCGGTCAGGATGATGTTGTAGAACGACTGCAGAATGCCGATCGCCTTGCGGTAGTCCGCTTCGCTGAACGCCTCGGAGACCGCCGGATCCTGTTCACTGGCAAGCACTTCCAAGCGGCTGGGCGCCTGCGAGGTGTGTGCCCGCACGTCGGAGTACCTGGTGATGTGCTGGTCTTCGAGGAGGTTGCGCACGGTGGAGCGGGTCTGCCGCGGCACCCGGTGCGCGAGCGTGCCCAGGTCGGGATTGGCGTCGATCGCGATGACCCGGTCGCCGCGCTGTGAGGCGAAGGTGGAGCCGAGACCGACCGTGGTGGTGGTCTTCCCGACGCCGCCCTTGAGCGAGAGGATCGCGATCCGGTAGTCCCCGCGTACCGGCTGATTCACCCGGTCGACGAGGTCCTGGTAGACGATGTCGGCCGCCGACTCGCCCGGGTTGATCATGCCGCCGGACGCCTTGTGCACGGCACGGCGCCAACCGCTGCGCGGCGCCCTGCGGGCCCGCCTGAGCAGGTTGAGGTCGTTCACCGAATGTCCCGGCTGGCCGGGCTGCGGCACATGCTGCGGTTGGAACGGCGGTGCGGACAGATGCGGCGGACCGCCCTGCCAGCTCGGCATCTGCGGTTGCCCGAGCGGCGGCGGAGGCGGCGGTTGGTATGGGGGCGGCGGAGGCTGATGGGTCACCGGCGGGGGCGGCGGCGCCCAGCTGTAGATCGGGCCGCTGGGTTGATCCTGCTGCGGCGCACCGGATTCGGGCTGCGCGGAATCCACCGGAACCCGCCGGACCAAGCCGTCGCCGCCGATCTCCTGGCGGTACTCCCCGTAACCGGGATGGGGTCCGTCGGGAGGTGGAGCTATCGGGTGGCTACCGCTGTGAGTGGGCTGCGGCTGAAATGCGCCGGTAGGGAACGGCTCCCCCGGAAACGGCGACGGAGGGGGATATGAGCCCGGGCTCGGCGGGGCGTACGAACCGTAGGGCTCGGCCGGTCCGGCCTGCGGGGGAGCCCAAGCCTGCGCCGGTGCGCCTGCTTGCGGGTAGACCGTGGTCTGCTCCGTCGAGCCTTGCGGCTCCGGCTGTTCGGGCTGTGCGTCCGGCTGGGCAGGCCCATCCGCCACGTCGGATTCCTTCGCTTCCTCGCCGCCGATCGGTTCGGCCGACGGATCGGTGGCCGCTGACTCCGCGTCGCTGACTTCGGCCGTCTCCACGGAATGACTCTGCAGCCAGGGCGGTGAGGTCGGATTGTGGTCGTTAGTTGTCACGGTTCCCCCATCTGCTCGGGAATTCGAGCAGAGAGCTCGGCGCTTGGAGTGCGAATCCCACGCTAGCACGGGGTTCGCTACGCCGTGTCGCGGAAGGCGTGCCGGACGTGGGGAGCGGCGCGGCCCACAACCGGTCTGCGCCAGCGGGATCGGGCGCCGCGCGGTGGAACCGTCGCGACGCCCGTCCGAGTCCTTCCGGAATGCGCTGTCAGTGCGCCCGGTTCACCGCCGACACCACCGCGCGCAGCGACGCGGTCGTGATCGAGGTGGCGATGCCGACGCCCCACACCACCCGGTCGCCGATCGCGCACTCCACGTAGGCGGCGGCCTGCGCGTCGTCGCCCGCGGACATCGCGTGCTCGGAGTAGTCCAGCACCTCGACGTCGAAGCCGACCGCGGCGATCGCGTCGACGAACGCCGCCAGCGGTCCGTTGCCCTTGCCGGTGATCTCCTGCTCGACGCCGTCGACCTTCACCACGGCCACGATGGAGTCGACCCCGCCGTCGGTCTCCGACGCGGTGACCTTCTGGCGCATCCGCTCCAGCGGGCGGATCGGGCTCAGGTACTCCTCATGGAAGACGTCCCACATCTCCTTGGGCGTCACCTCGCCGCCCTCGCCGTCGGTGATCTTCTGGATCGCCTGGGAGAACTCGATCTGCAACCGCCGGGGCAGCGCCAGCCCGTGGTCGGTCTTCATGATGTAGGCGACGCCGCCCTTGCCGGACTGCGAGTTGACCCGGATCACCGCCTCGTAGGTGCGGCCGACGTCCTTCGGGTCGATCGGCAGGTAGGGCACCTCCCAGACGATGTCGTCGACATCCGCCCCTGCGGCGTCGGCCGTGGCCTTCATCGCGTCCAGGCCCTTGTTGATGGCGTCCTGGTGGCTGCCGGAGAACGCGGTGTAGACCAGGTCGCCGCCGTACGGGTGGCGCTCGTGCACCGGCAGCTGGTTGCAGTATTCGACGGTCCGGCGGATCTCATCGATGTCGGAGAAGTTGATCTGCGGGTCGATGCCGCGGGAGAACATGTTCATCCCCAGCGTGACCAAGCAGACGTTGCCGGTGCGCTCGCCGTTGCCGAACAGGCAGCCCTCGATCCGGTCGGCGCCCGCCTGGTAGCCCAGCTCGGCGGCGGCCACCGCGGTGCCGCGGTCGTTGTGCGGGTGCAGCGACAGCACGATCGAGTCGCGGCGGGCCAGGTTGCGGCTCATCCACTCGATCGAGTCGGCGTAGACGTTCGGCGTGGCCATCTCCACGGTGGCGGGCAGGTTGATGATCAGCGGCTTGTCCGGCGTCGGGGCGATGATCGCCGAGACCGCGTCGCAGACGTCCTTGGCGTACTCCAGTTCGGTGCCGGTGTAGGACTCCGGGCTGTACTCGTAGCGCCACGAGGTGTCCGGGTAGCGCTGCTCGATCTCCAGGCACAGCGCGGCGGCGTCGGTGGCGATCTTCTTCACCGCCTCGCGGTCGGCGCGGAACACCACCTTCCGCTGCAGGATCGAGGTGGAGTTGTAGAAGTGCACGATGACGCTCTGCGCGCCCGCGCATGCTTCGAACGTGCGTTCGATCAGCTCCGGGCGGCACTGGGTCAGCACCTGGATGGTCACGTCGTCGGGGATCGCGCCGTCCTCGATGATCTCGCGGACGAAGTCGAAATCGGTCTGGCTCGCCGAAGGGAACCCGACCTCGATCTCCTTGTAGCCCATCCGCACCAGCAGGTCGAACATGCGGCGCTTGCGGGCGGGGCTCATCGGATCGATCAACGCTTGGTTGCCGTCACGCAGGTCGACCGCGCACCAGCCCGGCGCCCGGTCGATGACCCGGTCCGGCCAGGTGCGGTCGGGCAGCGTGACCGGCTCGACCTCCTCGGCGAACGGCCGGTACCGGAACGTGGGCATCGAGGAGTTCTTCTGTGTGTTCCACCCGGGCTGGTCGGCTGGGGCGGGCTTGCTCGGCGCGGTGATGGTGCGCGCGGCGGATACGAATGCGTCAGCAGGGGACATGGGGGTTTCTCCCGAGGATGTCGTTTTTCCCAATGGGCTGGGTCGACCGGCGCGGCAAAACCCCGCGACGGGAGCCGGTCCGATCAGACCCCGTCGCGGCGGTCGAGAAGAAGTGCCCGCTGCATGATGTCCGCGAGTTTACCGTGCCGCTGTTCGCGCGGGAAGGGAGGTCCATCATCGGGTGATCCGACGACCCGGCTACCGTTCGGTCCGGCAGTGGACAACGCTTGTACGGGCCCGTGGTCCGACGGGACGTCGAAGGATTGGCTATGACCTGGCTGGAGCAACTGGCCGTCTTCGGTGCGGGCATCGCGGCGGGCGGCATCAACACCATCGTCGGCTCCGGCACGCTGCTCACGTTTCCCGTTCTGCTGGCGTTCGGCCTTCCCCCGGTGACCGCGAACGTCTCCAACACCATCGGTCTGGTCCCCGGCTCGATCAGCGGCGTGCACGGATATCGCAGGGAACTCGCAGGCCAGCGCGACCGGCTGGTGCGGCTGGGCACCGCGTCGTTGCTCGGCGGCATCACCGGCGCGGTCCTGCTGCTGGTCTTACCGGCCGGCGCGTTCAAGGCGATCGTGCCCATATTGATCATCCTGGCACTGGTGCTGGTGGTCGTGCAGCCGCGATTGGCGGACTGGGTCAAACGCCGCAGGGAGAACGACGGCGCCCCGGCGCCCGCGCACGGCGGCCCCGTCCTGTTCGCCGCGATCTTCGCCACAGGTGTCTACGGCGGGTACTTCGGAGCCGCTCAAGGCGTGCTGCTGATCGGTTTGCTGGGCGTTTTCGTCCACGACGACATCCAGCGCCTCAACGGAGTGAAGAACGCGCTCGCCCTGATCGTGAACGCGGTGTCGGCGCTGATCTTCATCGTCGTGGCGGACGTCGACTGGCGTGCGGCGGTGCTGATCGCGCTGGGCTCGATCATCGGCGGGCAGCTCGGCGCACGGCTGGGCAGGCGGATGCCGCCGGTCGTGCTGCGCGCGGTCATCGTCGTCGTCGGCCTCATCGCGGTGATCCGCCTGATGGCGTCCTAGGAAGGGTCGCGTCGGGTGCCGAGGTCGTGTCGCGAAGATCTCAGGGTGGGATGTCAATCCTCAGGGGGACGACGCCCGCCCGCACGGGGCACAGGATGAGTGCCGTGCCTAGCTGGAAGATCGTCATCGCCGCCGCCCTCGCCGCCGCCCTTCCCGCGGTGAGCGGCTGCGGCGGTCCGCCGAGCCGACACGAGTCGGCGGTCGCCGAACTGGCCGCGCAGGCCGACGCGGCGCCGACGCCGCTGCTCGAGTGGGCTCCGTGCGCGGAGCCGAAGCTGAACAGGTTCCAATGCGCGACCGCGCAGGTGCCGGTGGACTACGCGCACCCGGACGGGCCGACCCTCGGGCTGGCGGTGGTGCGTCAGCAGGCCACCGACCCGCAGCGGCGGATCGGCACGCTGTTCTCCGCCGTCGGCGGCCCCGGTGGGTCGGGGCTGCGCTGGGCGGAGCAAGGGGAGCTGCTCGGCGGCGAGCTCGCGCGCCGCTTCGACGTGATCACCTTCGACCAGCGCGGTATCGGCCGGAGCGGGCAGGTGCGGTGTTTCGCGGACACCGAGCAGCAGCGGCGGTTCTGGTCCGGCGCGTTGCTGCCGCCGGCGAACCCCGAGCAGGAGCGGGCGGCCGACGCCGCGAGCCGCGAGCTGGCCGCCGGCTGCGCGGCCCACGGCGGCGCGCTGCTCGGGCACCTGACCACCGTCGACGCGGCACGCGACCTGGACCTGCTGCGCCGAGCCGTCGGCGATCCGCAGCTGACCTATGAGGGCGGTTCCTACGCGAGCTACCTGGGCCAGGTATACGGCGCGCTGTTCGGCGATCGGGTGCGCGCGCTGCACCTGGCGTCGGTGATCGACCCGGACACATACACCAACGACACGCGCAGCGCCGTCGAGAACCGCGCGGCCGGAACCGAAGAAGTGCTCGGTGAATTCCTGCGGCTGTGCGCGGACGCGGGACGGGAGCGCTGCGCCTTCGCCGCGCCGGGCGGCCAGGGCGATGCCGTTGTGAGCGGAGGTGCGGGCGCTCCCGTCCGCCCCGCCGACCTGCGCACCCGCAATGACGCTGTGCTGCAACGTCTTCGCGAGGGTCCGCTCGTGGTGGGGGCCGGAGAGCGGGCGCGGACGGTCACCTATGCCGAGGTGCTGTCGTCGCACGCGCTGTTGCTGTACGACCCGGAGCTGGGCTGGCCCGCCCTGGCCCAACTGCTAGCCGAACTGGAACGCGGGCCGGCGGGCAATCCCGACGCGGTGGGCGAGATCCTCTCGGCGACCGGGCAATCGGACGGATTCCTCGACTCGTTCACCGCGATTTCCTGCGCGGACAACACCTTTCCGCGTGATCCCGGCCAATGGCCGGGCATGGCAAGAGATCTGGCGGGCGTCAGTCCGACCTACGGCGCGTTCTGGTTGTCGTTGCTCCACGCCTGCGCCTTCTGGCCGTCCCCGCCCGAGGGGTATGCCCAGCGGTATACCGGGCCGTGGATCCTGCGATCGGACACCCCGGCAGTGTTGGTCGACAACCGATTCGACCCGGTCACTCCGCTCAGCGGCGCGCGGCGCGCGCAGCAGGAATTGGTGAACGCCCGGTTGGTCGTCGTCGAGGACGGGTACGGGCACACCCCGCTGAACGAATGCACCAGGAAGCTGCGCGAGCGCTATCTCATCGACCTACAGCTACCCGCCCCCGGAGCGACCTGTCGCCCCGATGAGCTGCCGTTCGACCGATAGCAAAAACGGATATCTGTTCACAAAACGGGAATACCGGTAATCTGCGCACGCTAAGCCTGATGATGGAAGGTGACCGGTGCGTAGACGTGCCTTGTTCAAGGCGGCGGGCACCGCAGCCCTGCTCGGTGCTGTGGGGACGATGACGGGGACGAGCACGGCGTCCGCCGACCCGATGTGGGAGGCCTTGTTCCGCGCCTGGGTGCCGGAGATCTTCGCCCCGATTCCCGACCCGGCGGAGCACTCGCCCGCGATCGTCATCGGCTCGGGCTTCGGTGCCGCCGTGACCGCGTTGCGCCTGGCCGAGGCCGGGATCGTCACCACCGTGCTGGAACGCGGTTCGCGCTGGCCGAACGATCCGTGGCGGGAGATCTTCACCGGCGACGACCTGCCCGACGGCCGCGGCTTCTGGCACCGCACCCAGTTCACCGGCGTCACCAAGGTGCCGATGCATTTCGCCAGTTTCGGCGGCGTGCTGGACTGCACCGAGTATCCGGGCATCGACGTCTGGCGCGCGGCGGCGGTCGGCGGCGGCTCGGTGATCTTCAGCGGGGCCATGATCGCCCCGCAGCGCCGCTTCTTCGACCACGTCTTCGGTGGCACCGTCGATTACGGCGAGATGGAGCGCGTCTACTACCCGCGCGTGCGGGACATGCTGCGGCTGAGCCCGATGCCCGCGGACATCTACAACTCCTCGCCGTTCACGCATTCCCGCGCCTGGGACGACCAAGTGCGCAAAGCCGGCTACCAGCCGCAGGCGAACGACTCGATCTTCAACTGGGACATCCTGCGCGCCGAACTCGCGGGCGGCGCGAAGCCTTCGGCCACGGCGGCCAGGAGCAACCTGGGCAACTCCAACGGCGCCAAGTTCGACCTGAACCAGAACTACTTGGCCTACGCGCAGGGCACCGGACGGTGCGGGGTCTTCCCGGGCCACCGGGTGGACGCCATCGCGCAGGAATCCGGCGGCCGCTACGCGGTGACCGTGACGAAGCTGTCGCCGACCGGCGATGTGCTGTCCACCCGCATCCTCACCTGCGACCGGCTCTTCCTCGGCGCGGGATCGATCGGCACCTCCGAACTGCTGGTCCGCGCCCAGGCCACCGGTGCGCTGCCGAACCTGAACGAACACGTCGGCGACGGCTGGGGCACCAACGGTGATGTGGTGCTCGCCCGCGGCGCCAGCGCGCTCGCCGGTCACGGCCAAGGCGTGCCGAGCGCGAGCCGTATCTTCGACGAATCCGGCGTACCGCTGACCCTGGAGAGCTGGTACATCCCGGGGATCCCGTTCGAGACCGGCGCGCTTGCCTCGCTCGGCATGGTGCTCGACCCCACCCGTACCCGGTTCGGCTACGACCGGGCCGCGAACCGGGTCGGGCTGAGCTGGTCGGCCGAGAACCGGGCGGACACCGTGGCGGCGGCCAGGGCGGTCGACCACCGGATCGCCGAACGAGCGGACGCCCTCGTCGAGTACAGCGCACTCGGCTACGACGCGAACGCGCTGTTCACCGCGCATCCGCTCGGCGGAGCGGTACTGGGGCGGGCCACCGACGGCTACGGCCGCGTGCACGGTCATCCCGGCCTCTACGTGATGGACGGCGCGGCGATACCGGGCAGCACGGGGACGGTCAATCCGTCGCTCACCATCGCCGCGCTGGCCGAACGCAATATCGAGGCGATCGTTCGCGCCGGTCGCTGAGCACGTAGGTCTCCGGGCGGTGCGTCCGGGAGTATCGCCAACCGTGCCGAGCATGCTTTCGGCGTACTAATGTCGGCGGCACCGTTCGGCGTCGAAGGGATTCGCAGTGTCCGCTCCCGCTTCCAGCTCGGGCATCGAGAGTTCCTCCGCCGATCGATACGGGCTGCGGGAATCGCCGCAGCCGCAGGACTATCCGCGCAAGCCGCCGATGCTGTGGACCGATTTCGTGATGCTCGCGCTGGCCGTCATCTCCGTGGCGCTGGTCGCCTGGATCACCTTCTTCCCGGTCTCCGGGCACACCTACCACGCGGTCGTGGTCGCCGACTGGTCGTTGTGCGCGGTGTTCGCGATCGAGTTCCTGTGGCGCTGGCGCCGCGCGGGCTGGCCGTGGACCTTCCCGCTCGTGTACTGGTACGAGGTCCTCGGCATGATCCCGGTGACCAGCCTGTTCTTCCGCGGCTTCCGGCTGTTGCGGATCGTGGTGATCGTCGTCCGGCTCGCCAGGGTGGCCGATCGCCTGTTCGGCGACCGGGTGACGGCCGCGGTGGTGAACCGGTTCGTCGCGACCATCGTCGACACCATCCGCCGTCCGATGACGATCGCGGTGATGGACGAGGTGGCGCAGGTGCTGCGCACCGGCCACTACACCCGCAACATCGCGGCCGCCCTGGAGGAGAACCGCGCCGAGCTGGACGAGATGATCCTCGAGCTGATCAAGAAGGACCCGCAGGCGGGCCGGGTGCGCTACATCCCGTTCCACGACGAGATCATCCGGCTGATCGCCGACACCACCTTCCGCATCGTGTTCCAGGTGCTGGAGGATCCGCGCACCGACGAACTCGTCGCGGACGTGCTGCGGGAGAACATCGATCAGATCCGCGACGCGGTCCGCGACGGGGTGCGGGTGCCGCCGTCCGCGTACGGGCCGACACCCGACGAGGACTGCGTGCGGCATCGCGTCACTCGGGCGCCGCGTGCCTGATCGCGTCCCGCGGCTGCGCCAAACGCACGGTCTCCCAAGCGATCAGCGCGATCAGGACGACGCACAGCAGGGCCAGCGACGCCAGCGCGGGCAGGGCGCAGGCCAGCGGGACGAGCGCCAGCAGCACCGCCACGGCGACCACGCGGGGCATCGAGACGGTGCCGGTGGCGAAGTGCTTGAACCCCACCAGACCGATCAGATACAGCACGACGCCGCCGTAGAGGGCGTAGAGCGGGATACCGTACAGCGCGTCCTTCAGAGTGTGGTGCGAGGAATCCCCGACGTAGTAGAGGACTTTCTTCAGCCCCAGTGACAGCGCGATGATCCCGACGATCATCGGGAAATGCCAGAAGGTGTAGGAACCTTGCGCGATCTTGATCTGCCGCTTGCCCTCGGCGTGGACGAGTTCGTGCTCCACCGCCAGAGCGGCGACGTCGAAGTACGCCCACCACAGCAGACCGGAAATGGCGAGGCCGAGTAGCGAGCCGAGAGCGATCGGCCAAGAGATCGGCAGGCCTGCCACCCCGATGCCGATGGAGACGATCGATTCACCGAGCGCCACGATGACGATCAGCCCGTATCGCTCGACGAAATGCCTGGCCGAGTTCAACCGCCAATCGGTGCCTGCGAACAACGTCCACAGGTAGTCGCCCGCGATCGCGGCGATCCACAGGGCGATCTGCACCCTGCCGGTGGTCAGCGCGGCGACGACCAGCAGCGTGGTGCCGAGGGTGATCGAACCGAGCGCCCAGCGCAGCAGCTGGCCGCGCAATTGCGGATCATCGGCACTGGCCAGCCAGAACATCCCCAGGTGCACCAACCGCACCACCAGGTAGGCGACGGCGAAGACCAGCGGCCCGAACCACCCGCCGGGTTTGTCGTCGAACGCCTCCGGGATGGTGAGCGCGGCGAGGAACGCGCCGCCCATGGCCGCGAACATCGCCACCCGTGCGATGCCCTCGTCGGCGCGGACCACATTGCCGAGCCAGGAGTAGGCGATCCACAGCCACCACATCACCGCGAGCACGAGCCCCGCGCGCAGCGCGTTCTTCGCGCTGGTGTCGTCCGCGATCAAGCCGGTGACCATGGTCAGCGCGAAGACGAGCACCAGGTCGAAGAACAGCTCGAGCTGCGTCACCGAGGCGTCTTCGGCCATCGGCTGGAAGCGCACTCGTTTGGAACCGATCATGCCGATCATCGTCGCACCCCGACCGGTTCGGCGCCGGTTCGCTGCCGCGCCCGCCCGCCGATTTCGCGCAGAGCACAGCGCGGCTACACGGGTTGATAGGTCTCCGTTTCGGGGAACCGCTCGGCGAAATCGATGAAACACTCCGCGACCACTTCATTGGCCTTGCGGAAAGTGCGTTTCAGCAGAAATCCGGGAACCGGGAGGGGCAGATAGAGCTCGACGTGGTACCAGACGTGCGTGCCGTCGACGCTGTCGGACACTTCGAAAAAGCCGCCGCCCCGGACGCCCCGGGTGCTGTCGGCGACAACCCAGGAGGACCGGTCGTCGGTCCAATCATATTCGAGCACTTGCAGATCCGAGCTGCCGAGCAGTTCCGCCTTGAGGAAAACGCGCCGCGGCCTGCGCCGGGCGTCGCGGGTGGCGACCCGGACGTCACTGTAGGAGGACGACCATTCCGGCAGCGATTCGACGGCTGTCAGGGCATCCATGACCTGTTCGGGATCGGTATCGACGAAGAATCGGATATCCGTTTTGGTGCGCATGGCATACCTCCGACCCCCGGTTGGACAAGTCGGCCGATTGTCTCCGCGATTTGTCCGGTTCGTCAACCTGACTGTGCGAGACCACATCTCGGCTAACCGGATAACGTGCCGTTATCAGGTCGAGATCGGCGATCGGCTACCGCCGGAACAACTTCCGGACGGAAGGATGGGGCCGGCCGGAGGTTCGCGCGCCTACCATCGGATCCGAATGGGCGCCGGTCTGCGGCGCCGTCGGTCGGGCGGGAGGATGTCATGAAATACGCCGAACTGCTGGCGCAGGCGCGGGACGCGATCACGGTGCGCCGGGTCTACGGCGAGCCCTACGAATCCGATGGGGCGATAGTCATTCCCGCCGCCTCGGTCGGTGGCGGCGGTGGGGGAGGCGGCGGTACCGGGAACGGTCCGGACGGGGAGGGCGCCGGGGAAGGCGTGGCGTTCGGAGTAGGCGCCAAGCCCGTCGGCGCCTATGTGCTCCGCGACGGGCGATTGACCTGGCATCCGGCCGTGGATGTCAACGCGATCATCGAGACGGCGGGCAAGGTGCTGATCGCGGGAGTGCTGGCCTTCGCGCTGACTCGCTACGCCAAACGCCGCGCCTGACCGGCGCGGCGAACGGCGTCTCCCGTCGGCGAGCGCCGGACCGAGCGCGGGCGAGGCCGCCCGGCGCGCGATCCGGCGCGGCGTTCATTCCGATGTGGCGGGCTCGACGATCGCGTCGGGCCCTGGATACACCAGCGACTCGTGACCGTCGGAGAAGCGCACCACATAGGGCGGCGTCCCCTCCGGCCCGCGGACCTCGATGATCTCGGCCAGGTGATCCACTTCTCCCACCACGTGTCCATGCACGCAGAGTCGATCTCCTACATGTGCGATCATCGCCCCATTATCGAACGCCAGTGGTGCGCGTCACAACCGCTCGGGCGAAGGCGCCGGATCCGATTCAGTCGTCCGCGCTGATCACACGCTCGACCGCGGCTTCGATCAATGCCTGGCTCTGCTCCTCGGTGAACACGTCGGGCAGCGTCATCCGATCGACGATCAGCCAGTTCAGCGCGAGGTAGAGCAACAGCACCGACTTCTCGTCACCGGGCAGGCCCGCCGCCAGATGGTTGCGCACGTTGTAGTCGATGTCCTCGCGCACCCGCTCGGTCAGCACCGCGCGCAATTCCGGCCGCCGGGTCGCCTCCAGGCGCAATTCGAGCAGCGCGAGGTAGCCGGTGCGGAAAGCCTCGATGCGTCCGACCGTCTCCGTCATCAGCTCGACGATATTGGCGCGGGTCTTCGGCCCTTCGGTCAGCTGGGTCATCGTGGCTTCGCTCGGCTGTAGCCGCTCGTAGAACCGCCGGCCCGCCTGAGTGAGCAGGTCGTCGCGGTTGGCGAAGTAGTTCGACGCCGTGCCCGCGGGCACCCCGGCCTCCTTGTCCACCGCGCGAAAGGTCAGCCCGCGCGCCCCATCGCGCGCCAGGACCTCGATCGCGGCGTCGACCAGCGTCTGTCGTCGCTCCGGATTGGTCCGCACTTGACACCACTCCATTCGTAGTACTATCTTTCAACCACTACGAACAGAGTACTACAAGTGAGGTGCTGGTATGCGAAAGCTTGTCTACTACGTGGCGGTATCGCTGGACGGCTACATCGCGGGCCCGGCGGGGGAGTTCGACTTCTATCCGTCCGACGCCGAAATGGGCGCGTGGCTCAACGGCCGGTATCCGGAATTCGTGCCGAGTCACTTGCGTCCGCTCGTGGGGATGGCGGTGGACGAACCGAACAAGCGGTGCGACACGGCGGTGATGGGCCGCCGCAGCTACGAACCGGCCCTGTCCGAAGGCGTGACCAGCCCATATGCGCACCTGAAGCAGTACGTGGTGTCCAGCACGCTCGGGCGCATCGACGATCCGGCCGTGGAGCTGGTCGAACGCGACCCGCTCGGCCTGGTGCGGGAGCTGAAGCAAGCCGACGGCGGGGACATCTGGCTGGTCGGCGGTGGCGAACTCGCCGCCCAATTGCTGAGCGAGATCGACGAGATGATCATCAAGAGCTATCCGGTGGTCGCGGGCAGCGGGATATCCGCGTTCTCCGGCGTGTTCGGTCCCACTTTGTTCGCGCCGGTACAGCGCAAGGAGTTCGGCAACGGCGCGCAGGTCACCTGGTTCACGCGGGCCTGAGCCCCGACTTCCATCCGAAAGGTATTTCATGCGAAAACTCGTCTATTTCGTCGGTCTTTCCCTCGACGGCTATATCGCGGGGCCGAATGGTGAGATCGACTTCATTCCGGTGGGCGATGACATGTGGGACTGGCTGCGCGCGGAGTATCCCGAGACGCTACCCACCCACGTGCGGCCACACATCGGCCTCGCCGCGGACGCGCCCAATCAGAAGTTCGACACTCTCGTCATGGGTCGCGGCACCTACGACCCCGCCCTGGCCATCGGCGTGACCAGCCCGTACGCCCACATGAAGCAGTACGTGGTGTCCAGCACGCTCGGCCGTATCGATGACCCGGCGGTCGAACTGGTCGAGCGCGACCCGGTGGGGCTGGTCCGTGAACTGAAGCGGCAGGACGGTAAGGACATCTGGCTGGCCGGTGGCGGCTTGCTCGCCGCCGCGCTGCTGGAGGAGATCGATGAATTGGTGATCAAGAGCTATCCGGTCGTCGCGGGCACCGGGGTACCCGCCTTCGCGGGCGAGTTCCGTCCGACGCTGTTCCGGCCGGCCGAGCGCAAGGCCATCGGCGACGGCGTCCAGGTCAGCTGGTTCACCCGAACCTGACCCGGCGAATCCGGCCGCCCGCACCGGCCGGGTGCGGTGGTCGGTGCGGCAGCGATCTTTCCGTTATCGCTCCGCCCGGAGAAATCCGGGTCAGGTGGCGTCGGTGAGGAACGACAGTCGCACCTGCCGGTCCGGGTTGTCGACATTGAGATCGACCAGCGCGATCGACTGCCAGGTGCCGAGGGCGAGCTTCCCGCCGATCACCGGCACGGTCGCGTACGGCGCGATCAGGGCGGGCATGACGTGGGAGCGTCCGTGTCCGCGCGAGCCGTGCGCGTGCCGCCACCGGTCGTCGGCGGGCAGCAGATCGCGCAGTGCGGCCAGCAGATCGTCGTCGCTGCGCGCGCCGAGCTCCATGACCGCGATTCCCGCGGTGGCGTGCGGCACGAAGACGTGCAGCAGCCCGTCGCCGCCCGCTTCGTGCGCGAAAGTCGCGCACTGCGGCGTGATGTCCTGTACCACTTCCTTGTGGCCTGTTCGCACCTCGAGCAGTGTGCTCTTCATGGGCACATCGTCCCTCATCCGCCGCGGCCCGCACGGCGCGACCGGGAGGGGATGCGGCTGTGGGCTTTTCCACAAGCCGGGTAGGTAGCGGCAAAACCGCTGGCCCCGGCCGGTACCCTGAATGACTGTTACCAGTTTGTTGTCGATCTTGGAGGACCCTGTCGTGGCTCTCGTGGTTCAGAAGTACGGAGGATCCTCGGTGGCGACCGCCGAGCGTATCCGGCGCGTCGCTGAACGGATCGTGGAGACCAAGAAGCAGGGCCACGATGTGGTGGTCGTCTGCTCCGCCATGGGTGACACCACCGACGAGCTGCTCGATCTCGCCCAGCAGGTGGCGCCGTCGCCGCCCGCCCGCGAGATGGACATGCTGCTCACTTCCGGTGAGCGCATCTCCAACGCGCTGGTCGCCATGGCCATCCACTCCCTCGGCGCCGAGGCCCGCTCGTTCACCGGTTCGCAGGCGGGTGTGATCACCACCGGCGCGCACGGCAACGCGAAGATCATCGATGTGACCCCGGGTCGCGTCCGCGCCGCGCTGGACGAGGGTCTCGTCGTCCTGGTCGCGGGCTTCCAGGGCGTGAGCCAGGACAGCAGGGACGTCACCACGCTGGGTCGCGGCGGCTCCGACACCACGGCCGTCGCGCTGGCGGCCGCGCTGCAGGCCGATGTGTGCGAGATCTACACCGACGTGGACGGCGTCTTCACCGCCGATCCGCGGATCGTGCCCGACGCGCAGCGGCTCGAGCAGGTCTCCTACGAGGAGATGCTGGAACTGGCGGCCTGCGGCGCCAAGGTGCTGATGCTGCGCTGCGTCGAATACGCCCGCCGCTACAACGTGCCCGTGCATGTGCGCTCGTCCTACACCGACAAGCAGGGCACCTACGTTTACGGATCGATGGAGGACATCCCCTTGGAGCAAGCAATCCTCACCGGCGTCGCGCACGACCGCAGCGAGGCCAAGGTGACCGTGGTCGGGCTGCCGGACGAACCGGGCTACGCCGCCAAGGTGTTCCGCGCCGTCGCCGACTCGGAGATCAACATCGACATGGTCCTGCAGAACATCTCGAAGATCGAGACCGGCAAGACCGACATCACCTTCACGCTGCCGAAGTCCGAGGGCGCCCGCGCGGTCGAGATGCTGACCAAGCGCCAGGCCGAGATCGGCTTCTCCCAGGTGCTCTACGACGATCACATCGGCAAGGTGTCGCTGGTCGGCGCGGGCATGAAGAGCCACCCGGGCGTCACCGCCACCTTCTGCGAGGCGCTCGCCGAGGCGGGTGTGAACATCGACCTGATCTCCACCTCGGAGATCCGGATCTCCGTGCTGGTCAAGGACACCGAACTGGACGAGGCCGTGCAGGTGCTGCACAAGGCCTTCGATCTGGGCGGCGACGAGGTCGCGGTGGTCCACGCGGGAACGGGGCGATAGGTCATGGGAGTTCGCGTAGGAGTCGTCGGCGCGACCGGGCAGGTCGGCGCCGTCATGCGGAAACTGCTGGACGAGCGTGACTTCCCGGCCGACGAGCTGCGGTTCTTCGCCTCCGCCCGTTCGGCGGGCAAGACGCTGCCCTGGCGCGGCCGCGAGATCGTCGTCGAGGACACCGAGACCGCGGATCCGTCCGGTTTGGACATCGCGTTGTTCTCGGCGGGTGCCACCATGTCCCGCGTGCAGGCGCCGCGTTTCGCCGCGGCGGGCGTCACGGTGATCGACAATTCCTCGGCGTGGCGCAAGGACCCCGAGGTCCCGCTGGTGGTCAGCGAGGTCAACCCGGAGCAGACGCGCAACCTGGTCAAGGGCATCATCGCCAACCCGAACTGCACCACGATGGCGGCCATGCCCGTGCTCAAGCCGCTGCACGACATCGCCGGTCTGCGCCGCCTGATAGTGTCCAGCTACCAGGCCGTCTCCGGCAGCGGCCTGGCCGGTGTCGAAGAGCTGGCGAGCCAGGCCCGCGCGGTGATCGGCGACGCCGAGAAGCTGACCCACGACGGCCGCGCCGTGGACTTCCCCGCCCCGAACAAGTACGTCGCCCCGATCGCGTTCAACGTGCTCCCGCTGGCGGGTTCGCTGGTCGACGACGGCTCCGGCGAGACGGACGAGGATCAGAAGCTGCGCAACGAGAGCCGCAAGATCCTCGGCCTCCCGGATCTGGCCGTGAGCGGCACCTGCGTGCGCGTGCCGGTCTTCACCGGCCACTCGCTCTCGGTGAACGCCGAATTCGCCGAGCCGCTCTCGGTCGAGCAGGCGAAGGAGATCCTGGCCAAGGCGCCCGGCGTGAAGCTGGTCGACGTGCCGACCCCGCTGGCCGCGGCGGGCATCGACGAGTCGCTCGTCGGTCGCATCCGCCAGGACCAGGGCGTGCCGGACGGCCGCGGGCTCGCGCTGTTCATCTCCGGTGACAACCTGCGTAAAGGCGCTGCTCTCAACACCATTCAGATCGCCGAGGTGCTGATCGGCGACCGCTGAGACGGACCGATCGAACGGGCCGCGGGCTTTCCGCGGCCCGTTCGTCGTTTCCGGACCCGATCAGCGGGCGCGCAGTCCGTCGAAGACGACGGCGAAGGTGCGGTCGCGCTGCGCGGGAGTGGCCGTGCTGCCGTGGGTGGCGAGGAACGCGCCCTTGACGAGGCGCATCAGGTCATCGACATCGATGTCGGTGCGTACGCCGCCCGCCTCCTGGGCGCGGGTGAGCAGCGTGCCGATCACCGTGTTCAGTTCGTGCACCGGCCGCAGGTACGCCGGGGCATCCGCGCCGCCCACCGCATCGGCGAGATCGCGTTTGACGCTGCCTTCCGCCACGAGCCTGGCGAGGAAGTCGAAGAACGCGGGCACCGGGTCGGCGGCGTCGGCCAGTTCCCTGGCCGAGGCGATGATCCGGTCGACTCGATCCACGATCGCCGCCTCGAACAGCGCCTCCTTGGTCGGAAAGTGCCGGTAGACGGTGCCCGCGCCGACACCGGCCCGCCGCGCGATCTCGTCCAGCGGCACCGCGAGCCCCTCCGCCGCGAACGCTTCTTGCGCGGCTGCCAGCACCCGCTCACGGTTGCGGCGGGCGTCGGCGCGCAGCGGTCGGCGCTCGGGCTCGGTCATGGGGGACGAGTTTACTGTTGACAAACGGGGCGCTCGTTCCGAATGATAAGCGGGTTGTTCGTTCCGCTTATTCGGAGGTGTGTGATGACTCTCGACTCGCCCGTCGAAAGCCCGCGTGAGGTGGTCGAGCGGCTGTTCGGTGAGCTACGCTCCCGCGACGCGAAGGCGTTCGTCGCGCGGTTCGCGCCCGATGCCATCTTCGAGATTCCGTTCACCGTCCCCGGGCTCCCGGCCCGCTTGGAAGGCCGCGAGGCGATTCGCGAGCACTTGGCGCAGCGCTGGTCGGGACTTTCCGGAATCGAAGTGCACGCCATCCACCCCCGGGTCTACGAGACCACCGACCCTGAGGTGTTGCTCGTGGAGAACGAGGTCGACATGACCGTCCCGGGAACCGGCCGCGCTCGAGTTCGCACGTCCGTCAACGTCGTCCATGTCCGCGACGGCGAGGTCGTGCTGTTTCGCGACTACATGGACACCGCCCGCTTCGCCCGCTCGGCGAGCGGTGAATGACGCGTTCGCGCCGACGTCGCCCTCTGTCGGGCCCTGAAGCTGCCCGATGACTACGACAGGGGGAGTGGTACCATATATCGTACTACTGGCTGGAGGGACTCATGGCTGCCGCGATTACCGTCAGTGAGGCGCGCAAGAACCTGTTTCCCCTGGTCAGGAAGGTCAATGAGGATCACGACACGATCGAGATCGTGTCGAAAGGGGGGAACGCTGTGCTCATGTCCAAGGAAGACTACGACTCCCTGATGACGACCGTGGAGTTGCTCAGCGGGCGCGATGGGGCGCGCCTACGCCGATCGATTCAGGAACTCGAGAATGGTGGCGGCGCCGAACGCGACCTCATCGAATGAAGGTCGTTTTCTCCGAATCCGCGTGGGAAGAGTATTCGGCGTGGCTGCAGCGCGACCGTCTCGTGCTGAAGAAGGTCAATGTACTGATCAAGGCGATCATGGCGGAGCCCTTCGAAGGCATCGGTAAGCCCGAGCCTCTGAAGCACGACTTGGCGGGGTACTGGTCACGGCGGATCACGCAGGAGCATCGCATCGTCTACCGCGTCGTCGACCATGCGATCTGGATCGCCAAGGTGGGCAAACACTACGACTGACCTCGGTCTGCCCGCCGAAAAGGCCTCGCCCGGCGCTCGGCGCGGCTGTTAGCCTGCGCCGATGGCCAATCCTCATCCTCATGTGTATCTCGGCGACCGGATCGTTGCGGCCGATGCCGCCACGGTGGGCGTCGCATCGTCGGCGGTGTTGTACGGACTCAGCGTCTACACCGTTTTCCCGGTGCATGTGGATGGAGCAGCGCGTACGGCATTCCGCCTGGACGACCATTTCCGCCGGCTCGAGGAGTCCTGCAAGATCATCGGAATCGATCGGTTCGCGGCGGAGTGGGATTTCGAACGGTTCCGTGCGACCGTCGTGGAACTGATCGCGGTGAACGCTCCGCGCGAGGACGTTTTCGTCCGGGCGACGGTGCATGTGGTCGAGTCCATTCCGGGCACCCGGGTACGGGGCTGCGCGATCCAGGTCAGCATGTTCGTCTACGACGCGGTGCCCATCGTCCCGCAGGACGGCATGCGCCTGAAGTCGAGTCCGTGGCGGCGCATTCCGGACAACGCGATTCCGTCCCGCGCGAAAGTCAACGGGGCGTATGTGAATTCCGTGCTGGCCAAACAGGACGCGATCGACAGCGGCTACGACGACTGCGTCTTCCTCGATGGCAACGGGCACGTCTGCGAACTCAGCGCGGCCAATATCTTCCTGGTCCGCAACGGCACGCTGATCACCCCCGATGTCTCCTGCGACATCCTCGACGGCATCAACCGCAGGACCGTACTCACCTTGGCGGCCGAGGACGGCATTCCGGTGGTCGAACGCACCGTCGATCTCACCGAGTTGTACATCGCCGACGAGGTTTTCGTGACCGGAACGTCGGCGGGCGCGGCGCCGGTCGTCGAGGTGGACGGTCGCGTCGTGGCGAACGGCGTGCCCGGTCCGATCTCCCAGGGGCTGCGCAAACGCCACTACGCGGCACTGCGTACCGACAACGTGCACGGCTGGGTCACGGATTTGTCCGCGGCCCGGTAGTCCACCGCGCCGCTCAGCGGATGCCCGGGGTGCGTGGGTCGGGTCCGAGGCAGACCAGGATGGCGCACCCCGGCGGGGTGTCCGCGAACGGCGGGTCCAGCGGGTGATTCAGGCAAGCGAAGACATTGCAGCCCGGATAGGCGGCGGGACCGAGCCCGAACACCGCGATCAGGATGTCGGTGTCGACGAAGCGGCGGGGGTCCAGCCGCAGCGGCGGCTCGACGTACGGCCCCGGGTCGGGCACCGGCCGGTCGTAGAACGCGTCGAACA
The DNA here is from genome assembly GCF_040642815.1 of Nocardia sp. NPDC047648. Classification (NCBI taxonomy): domain Bacteria; kingdom Bacillati; phylum Actinomycetota; class Actinomycetes; order Mycobacteriales; family Nocardiaceae; genus Nocardia; species Nocardia sp. NPDC047648. Next base: position 72,749 of record NZ_JBEYSX010000015.1, read on the forward strand.
CCTTGCGGAAGAACTCGTAGGGCAGTTCCTGGGTGTTCTGTACGACGCCCGACACGCCCTGGCTGCTGACGTTTCCGAAGACGCCGGTCCACACCACCGTGAGATCGAGGCTCGGAATGACGAAGACGTTCTGCAACCCGAGCCCGGCCATCGCGTATACGTCACGGGGCAGGAAGTCGGCGATCTCGGCGCAACCGCTGCCGAGCCAGAACAGGTAGCCGTAGCACGCGTTCGTGGGTGACGGCGTGCGTGCCATGGTCAAGTAGTCGGTGGAGACGATTTGCCGCGCGCCCCAGCGCCCGTCGTTGCCGACCAGCAGGCCGAGTTTCGCGAAGTCGTTCGGCGGGATCATCAGGTGCGCGTAGCCGTAGGTGTGCCCGGAGCGGTCGCGCGCCCAGTAGTAGTCGCTGCGGAGAATGCCGAGCGGATCGAACAACTCGCGCTGCGCGAACCGTTGCAGAGGCTCGCCGACGGCCAGTTCCAGCACGTAGGCCAGCAGGTCGACATTGCGCTGGCTGTAGGTGAAGACGGTGCCCGGCGGATTGTCCAGCGGCACGCCGAGCGCCTGCACCGCGCTGTCCGGGTCGACCGGGATCACACCGGTGACGCCCTCGGTCAGCACGCCGACCCGCATGCCCGAGGTCTCGGTGAGCAGGTTCTCGACGGTGATCGACCGGTGCGCCGCATCGCCGAGCCCGGCGGGCAGATAGCGGTCGATCGGTGCTCGGAGATCGAGTTTTCCTTGGTCCCAGGCGATTCCGGCGAGCAAGGAGACGACGCTCTTCGTCGAACTCCAGATGTTCCAGGCCACGTTGCCGGTCTGGGCGTTCGTCGGTCCCTCGCCGATGAGGCAGTTGTGCCGGAACACCTGCACATTGAACCGGTTTCGACCGGACGCGAAGGTCAGAGCGTCCTGAAGTTTCACGGAATCCAGACCGACCTGTTCCGGCGCCGCCCGCTCCAGATCGCGTCCCGAGCTGACCGCGCACCGCACCTGCTCACCGGGCGCGGCCACCGCGCTTCCGGCGAACACATTGCCCGCCACCAGCGAAACTGCCGCGATTCCCGCCAGGAATCCACCGAAACGCCCCATACGCAAGAGGCTAGCGCCCTTTCGCCTGATCACACGGGCAACAGGCGGGGAACTGGACGTCCGATATCCGCGCGGGTCGGGCCGGACTCGGGCGGCTCGTCGTTGAAACTCGATCGGCGGACACCCTTATCGCATACCGCCGCGCAAAGGGGCGAGCGTGCCGAGCGATCGGGGACGCGCGGCAGTCGGAATCGGCGGGCGCCGGTCGCCGGTATCGAGGAGAGCGGGGAAGTGGTCACCCCGATGCCGGACGTCGATGCGTGGATGACTTCGCCGTCGGCCGCGTAGCGGGCGGAGTGGCTTCCGCCGTTATCGGCCTGCCGAGCACGTGCGGTGCCGGGCCTGGGGCCCCGCCGCGACCGGCGGGCGTCATCGGTGGGAGCGCCTGGCCAGGCCATATAACGCGGTGCCGAGTGCCAGCGCACCGAGCCCGGCGAGCACGGAGCCGAGGGGCAGGGAGAACCCGACGACGACGCAGCCCACCGCGCCGACCACGGGGACCCACCGGGGCGGGCGGTTCTCCTCGATGGTCAGGGTGGCGGCGGAGATGTTGGCGATCAAGTAGTAGAAGAGCACGGTGAACGAGGAGAATCCGATGGCCGCGCGCAGATCGAACAGCGCGGCCACCACGGCGACCAGCGCGCCGACCACCAGTTCCGCGCGGTGCGGCACCCCGAAGCGCGGATGCACTGCGGCGAGCGCGCCCGGCAGATAACGGTCCCGCGCCATGGCGAGCACCGTGCGTGACACGCCGAGGATCAACGCGAGCAGCGATCCGGTCGCCGCGAGTACCGCGCCGATCCGCACCACCGGAGCGGCCGCGGGGACGCCTGCCGCAGCGACCACTCGCGCCAGTGGATCGGTGGCCCGGGCCAGTCCGGCGGAGCCGAGCACGCTCAGCGCCGCGACCGCCACCAGCGCGTAGACCACGAGGGCGAGTCCGAGCGCGATCATGACGGCACGGGGAATGGTGCGTCGCGGGTCGCGTACCTCCTCGCCGAGCGTGGCGATGCGGGCGTACCCCGCGAACGCGAAGAACAGCAACCCCGCCGCCGTGAGCACCTCGCGCGGGCCGATCCGGTCGGGCAAGGCCGTTGCCGCCGAGTGCGTTCCCGCCAGCCCGATCACGATGACGATGGCCAGCACCGCGAGCACCACCGCGACGAGCACCCGGGTCACGAACGCCGACTTCTGCACCCCGGTGTAGTTGACGGCGGTGATCGCCACCACCGCCGCCACCGCCACGGCATGCGCCTGCTCGGGCCAGGCGTAGCTACCGACGGTCAGCGCCATCGCCGCACACGAGGCGGACTTGCCCGCGACGAATCCCCACCCCGCGAGATATCCCCAGAACGGCCCGAGCCGTTCCCGCCCGTAGACGTACGTTCCACCGGACACGGGGTACCGCGCCGCCAGCCGTGCCGACGACGTCGCATTGCAGTACGCCAGCACCGCCGCCACCGCGAGCGCCACCGGCAACCAACTCCCGGCCGAAGCCGCCGCGGGCGCCAGCGCCGCGAATATCCCCGCCCCCACCATCGCCCCCAACCCGATGACAACCGAATCGGTGAGCCCGAGCCTGCGGTGCAAGGTCCCGTCCTGCGACGCCATGAAGTGCATCCTCCCGCATCGCCCCCGCCGCCGCAGAGCGAGTTCGACTCGGCGAAGGACTCCGTTGGTGGCACATGGCTGCGGCGGAACGCGAGAAGCCGCACGCTGCGGTGCCACTCGACCGATGTGGTCGGAAATGACAACGCCGCCGGATTCGCGAGGAATCCGGCGGCGCTGCGAGCTCGGACACCATATCGGTGTCACAACCGTCGGCGTCCCACAAGCGCCTCTCGGCGGATGGTCGCTCGAAGCGACAAAGGGGTGCGGCCCGGGGCTGTCCGGACGCCGGCGGTGGGTGTCGACGTCCCACAAGCGCCTCTCGGCGGGTGGTCGCTCGAAGCGACGAAGGGTGCGGCCCGGGGCTGTCCGGACGCCGACAGGGGGTTCAACCACCGGCTCCCGCAAGCTATTCCGGGGCAGATCTGTGACGCCCGCCACTTCGGTTGGGGCGTGTTCTCGTCGAGTCGAGGCCGGTGGACGAGGTCTCGGCCTGCAACTTTTCTTGAATGATTCCAGATAATTTTCTTGACTTATTCCAGAAAAGAGCCAGAATCGAAGCATGCACGCCAACGGCGCCGATCCACGCGAGTGGTTGCGAGCAGCGGGTTTGCGGGTAACCGCCCCGCGGATCGCGGTGCTGGACGCGGTTGCCGCGCGGCCGCATTCGGATGCCGACACGGTGGCCGCCACCGTGCGGGACGCGCTGGGCTCGGTGTCCACGCAGGCTGTCTACGACGTCTTGCACGCTTGCGTGCGCGCCGGGATCCTGCGGCGGATCGAACCCGCGGGCTCGTCCGCGCGATACGAGACCCGGATCGGTGACAACCACCACCATCTGGTGTGCCGAAGCTGCGGTGCGGTCGCGGATGTCGACTGCGCCGTGGGCGAAGCCCCATGTCTGGACCCTTCGGACGCTCACGGATTCGTGGTCGATGAAGCCGAGGTCGTCTTCTGGGGGCTGTGCCCGACCTGCCGTTCCGAGTAGCGGTCCGCACCTTGCCACCCCGGGTAGCACTCCCGGGGCGATGTTCACCAGCCGAGGAGTCCGATGACCAAGCCGACCACCACGAACACCGGCATCCCGGTAGAGAGCGACGACGAATCGCTCACCGCGGGCGCGCAAGGCCCGATCCTGCTGCACGACCACTACCTCATCGAGAAGCTCGCCCAGTTCAACCGGGAACGGGTGCCGGAACGCATCGTGCACGCCAAAGGCGCGGGCGCTTACGGTGAACTGGTCGTGACCAGCGACGTCAGCAGGTACACCAAGGCGAAACTGTTCCAGCCCGGCGCGCGCACGGAGTCGCTGGCGCGGTTCTCCACCGTGGCCGGTGAGCAGGGCAGCCCGGACACCTGGCGTGACCCGCGCGGATTCGCGGTGAAGTTCTACACCGAGGACGGCAACTACGACCTCGTCGGCAACAACACGCCCATCTTCTTCATCAAGGACCCGATCAAGTTCCCCGACTTCATCCGGTCGCAGAAGCGCCTGCCCGGCAACGGTCTTCGCGATCACAACATGCAGTGGGATTTCTGGACCCTGCGCCCGGAGAGCGCGCACCAGGTGACCTGGCTGATGGGCGATCGCGGCATCCCGAAGACCTACCGGCACATGAACGGCTACGGATCGCACACCTATCAGTGGATCAATGCCGCGGGCGAGCGCTTCTGGGTCAAGTACCACTTCAAAACCGACCAGGGCATCGAATACCTGACCCAGGCCGACGCCGACCGGATCGCGGGCGAGGACGCCGATTACCACCGCAAGGATCTGTGGGAGGCGATCGAGCGCGGCGACTTCCCGAGCTGGACGGTGTACGTGCAGGTCATGCCGGTCGCGGAGGCGGAAGGCTACCGGTTCAACCCGTTCGACCTGACCAAGGTGTGGTCGCACAAGGACTACCCCTTGCTCGAGGTCGGCAAGTGGACGCTGAACCGCAACCCGCGCAACTACTTCGTCGATATCGAGCAGGCCGCGTTCGAGCCGTCGAATGTGGTTCCCGGCATCGGTTTCTCGCCGGACAAGATGCTGCTCGGCCGCGTCTTCGCCTACGCGGACGCGCACCGCTACCGCATCGGCACGAACTACGCGCAGTTGCCGCCGAACCAGGCCAGGGCGGCGGAGGTGAACTCCTACTCCAAGGAGGGCGCCATGCGGTATCACTACAACGATCCGAATGTGCCGGTGTACGCGCCGAATTCGTTCGGTGGGCCGCACGCCGCACCGGAGCGGGCGCCCGACGGCGGCATCTGGGACTTCGACCCGGCCATCGTGCGGGCAAGCTACCTCCGGCACGCCGAGGACGGTGACTTCACCCAGGCGGGCACCCTGGTCCGCGAGGTGCTCGACGACGCGCAACGCGAGCGGCTGGTGCGCAACATCGTCGGCCACGTGCTCGGCGGTGTGCGGGAACCGGTGCTCGGCCGGGTTTTCGAGTACTGGAAGAACGTGGACGCCGACCTCGGCAAGCGGGTCGAGGAGGGCGTGCGCGCCGGGCTCGACGACAGCTCGCAGGGCTGAGCGCCCGCATCGAAGGCAGGTGTGCGTCATCGGCGCGCGCCTGCCTTCGGCGTGTCCGGCCGATCCTGTTTGCCCGGTAGGTGCCCGGGTGTCAGAGTGATGGCATGTCTCGGCTGACACGCGACCACCGGATGGCGCTCGCCGCCGCATTGGCTCTGCTGGCCGGTTGCGGTACGGGAACGGATGCGGCGCAGCCGAGTTCGATCACATCCAGCGTCCAGGTAAGTCCCGCCGCGAACACGAGCGTGGCGGACCTGGAGGCTCGCTACGGCGCGCAGATCGGGCTGTTCGCGGTGGACACCGGCACCGGCAGGACGGTGACCCACCGCGCCGACGAGCGTTTCCCGTTCCTGTCCACCTTCAAGGCGCTCGCGGCGGCCGCCCTGCTGCGCTCGCATCCGCTCGACACGGGATATTTCGATCGAGTGATCCGGTTCAACGAAGCGGATCTGGTCGAGCACTCGCCGGTGACCAGTGCGGGAGTGGTCGAGGGGATGACCCTGGCGCGAGTGGCCGAGGCCGCGATCACCCGCAGCGACAACACCGCGGGCAACCTGTTGCTGCGCGAGATCGGCGGACCGGAGGGGCTCACGGCGTTCCTTCGCACGCTCGGCGATCCGGCGAGCAGGCTCGACCGCTGGGAAACGGAACTCAACACCGCGATCCCCGGTGACGAGCGGGACACCACCACGCCCGCCGCGCTGGCGGCGGACTACCGCGCTTCGGCGCTGGGCGACGCGCTCGGCGCGCCCGAACGCGATCAGCTGGTGACCTGGCTGAAGGCGAACACCACCGGCGGCGCACGCATCCGCGCGGGGTTGCCCGCGAACTGGGTGACCGGCGACAAGACGGGCACCGGCTCCTACGGCTCGGCCAACGACGTCGCGATCGTCTGGCCGGAGGGTGGCCGGGCGCCGATCGTGCTCGCGATCATGAGCCGCAAGTCCGACGCGGACGCCGAGGCGAACAACGACTTGCTGGTGGAAGTGACAAAGGTAGCCGTAGAACGTCTACGGTGACCCACGGCGCCCGCGCCATCGAACCGATCGGCATCGCAGGCTGCGCGCTTCTGTCGCCGCGGTGCGCCGGACTTCGCGGGGACTGTAGTGGACCTGGCCGGGTTCGGGCGGCCAGGTTCGTACATCTACAGCAGGCCCCACCAGTACAGCAGGCTGGCCAGAATCCAGACCACCACGGTTTCCATCGTCGCTCCCAATCGTTCGGCGCACTCGTCACCATCATCCCGCGATCCGGCTCCGCGCGGTAGGAGCTTGCCGGGCACCGCTTGATAAAGGTGTGCTCACCTGCGGTTTCGATCTTGCAAGGTGTTCTTAAGTGCGTGCCAAGCGCCGGCCTGCATTGTTTGTCTCGCGGGAGGAACAAGCCCAGCACCGAAGGTGCGAACCGGGGAACGACCTGTCTCGAGGGGTGACAGGCCGGACCTCGGGGGTGGTGTCCGCCGGGCCGGTCTACGAGGGGTGGCCGGCCCGGCGGACGCGGATGCGGAGCGGACGCTCGCACCGGCTCTTCCTGGAGCTGACCGGCAACGACACGGTGGTTGCCGCTGCCGAAGGTAACCGATGAGTGCGCGGCACCCGGGTCCGCGGCGGGAAGGTGCGGCTGGGCTGGTCGCGAGGGTGATCGGCCCGCCTTCCTGGAACCAGTTCTAGACAGATGAGCGATTCTGTCTTACGGTCGATACATGGTGAACGTTGCGTATCGGTCGGCTCCGGTGTTCGAACTCCGTTCCGGCCCCACTTGGGCGTCGCCTTGGGAGATGTACGGGGCGCTGCGTGAGCACGATCCGGTGCAGCACGTCGTACCGGCGGCGCGCCCGGAGAACGACTACTGGGTGCTCACCCGGCACGAGCACGTGTACGCGGCGGCACGCGACAGCGAAACGTATTCCTCTCGCGACGGGCTGACGGTGGAATACGGCGAACTCGACGAACTCGGCCTGACCGACAACCCCCCGCTGGTGATGCAGGACCCGCCGCAGCACACCGACTTCCGCAAACTGGTCGCTCGCGGGTTCACCCCGCGTCAGGTCGAGGAAGTCGAGCCGGTGGTCCGCCGGTTCGTACGCGACCGGCTCGACCACCTCGGGGCGCAGGGCGGCGGTGACATCGTCGAGCAGCTGTTCAAGCCGCTGCCGAGCATGGTGGTGGCGTACTACCTCGGGGTGCCCGAACAGGACCGCGCGAGGTTCGACGGGTGGACCGACGCCGTCGTCGCGGGCAGCATCGACCGGACGAACACCAAGGCGCAGGCGGCGTCGGCGGAGATGATGGGTTACTTCGCGGGGCTGATCGAACGCAGGCGCTCCGATCCGGGTGACGACACGGTGTCACTGCTGGTCCAGGCGGGAATGGCGGCCGACGACACGGACGTGCGCGGGCTGATCCAAATCCTCGCCTACGCCTGGACCATGGTCGCGGGCGGCAACGACACCACCACGGGCCTGCTCGGCGGCGCCGTGCAACTGCTGCAACAGCACCCGGACCAGCGCGCCGCGCTCGCCGCGGAGCCGGACCGGATACGCGTCGCGATCGAGGAGTTCGCCCGGCTCACCTCACCGGTGCAAGGGTTGGCGCGAACCGCGACGCGCGATGTCGAACTGGCCGGGAAGACGGTGCGAGCGGGGCGGAAAGTGCTGCTGGTGTTCGGGTCGGCCAACCGCGACGAGCGGGCGTTCGGCGCGGACGCCGCCGAACTGGACATCGACCGGAACCCGCAGCGCATCCTCACCTTCGGGCACGGGCCGCACCACTGTCTCGGTGCGGCGGCGGCGCGGATGCAGGCCAGGGTCGCGCTCGAGGAGCTGCTCGATCGGTTCCCCGATTACGTAGTCGACAGCGACACGGTCGAGTACGCGAGCGGTCCCTACGTTCGCAGGCCGACCAGTGTGCCGTTCCGGTGCAGGGGCTGAGCGGCGAGGTGGCGCGACCCGGACGGCGCACGTCCGCCCGCGGCGCAGCCGGTGAAGCCGGCGTCGGCGGGCCGGAGAACTCGGCTCGGCGGTCCGTACCGCTGTCGGAGTGGCAGCTCGGTGCGGTGAAGTAGGAGAGGACACGGCAATGAGTGGCGATTGGCTGGCCGACGGCCGCACCGAGCTGGCCGGTGAGCGCATTCTCGACGCGGTGCGCGCGCTGTTCATCGACAAGGGCGTCAGCGGAGTCGGCATGGCCGAAGTCGCCGACGCCGCAGGCTGTTCCAGGGCGACGCTGTATCGCTACTTCGAGAATCGGCAGGCGCTGTATGTGGCCTTCGCGGGGCGGGAGGCGCGGCAGTTGATCGAGCGAGTCTGGCGCGACCGCGCGGTGCCCGCGAGCGCGGAACCGGGGGAGCAATTGCTCGACACGTTGACCGCCCTGCTCGCCGAGGTACGGAAAACGCCGCATCTGGCGGTCTGGTTCGAACCGTCCAACGCGGGCATCGTTGCCCAGCTGGCGAATTCGGCGGGTGTGGTGGACGCGCTGGCCACGGACTTCGTCGCCGGATTCCGCCCAGGGCTGCCCGCCGTCGCCGCCGAGCGCGTCGGTCGGTGGGTGGTGCGTGCGATGGTGTCGTTGCTGACGCTGCCCGGTGCGGGTGAGGACGAGGAACGGGCGATGCTGCGCGACTTCGTGCTGCCGTTCCTGCTCGACGACCGGACGGTGATCGCCTGATCCGGCACGTCGTCGACCGGAGCCGCGCGGGACTCCGGCCGAAGCGCGACACCGCCGCGCGTGGGTTCAGACCGTCGCGGCCGAGTAGTCGGGCAGGTCGTAGCTCTCGGTCTTGCTCAACATCCGCATCATCACCGGGCGCATCGCCTTCGACATCATCAGCTTGCTGAGGGCGTGGCCCGCGCGAATGCCGAAGCGAGACTTGGGCGTCATGGCGTTCAGGCCGCCCGGCTGCAACTGCTGGGCCGTCTTCACGAAGGGGCGCAGCACTTCCTGGTAACGGGCCAGGCCCCGGCCGGGGTTGTCGGCGTGCGCGGCCAGCTCACCGGCGAGGACGTACGCGCCCACCAGCGCCATCGCGGTTCCCTGGCCGGTGAGCGGTGAACCGCAGTAGCCCGCGTCGCCGAGCAGGACCACTCGGCCCTCGACCCAGCTCGGCATGTCGATCCGGGCCAGCTCGTCGAAGTAGAAGTCCGGCGCCTCGGACACGGCCGCCGCGATGCGAGCCGATTCCCAGCCGCCGCCGGCCAGGCGGTCGCGGATGAACTGCTGCTGTGCGGCGACATCCCGGCGCAGCGCGGGATCGGCTGCCGCGCGGATCACGACGAGCGCCTTGCAGGTGGCCGGGTCGGAGTCGGGACGCATGCCCAGCCCGGTGGCCCCCACCAGCGAATGCATCGTGAACCAGTGCGGCTCCAGGTCTTCCGGGCGCGGCAGCGTGAAGAACGACATGTATCCGCCCAGGTAGGTCGCGAACTGTTCCTCGGGGCCGAAGACCATCCGGCGGGTGGCGGAGTGCAGTCCGTCCGCGCCGATCACGATGTCGAACCGCTCGGTCGCGCCGGAGGCGAACGTGACGTCGACGCCCGCGTCGTCCTGCCGGATCTCGGTGATCCACTCGCCGTACCGGTAGTCGACGCCGCCCTCCGCGACGAGCAGGTCGAGCAGCACCTGGTTGAGATCCCCTCGGGTGATCTCGATTTCGGCGACCGCGCCCTTGCCGTCGAAGAGTTCGGCGGACATGCGGAGAATCTCGCGGCCCGCGTCGTCGACGTACTTCATGCCCCGCTCGTCGAGCTGGTAGTCGCGGATGCCCGGCATCATGCCCATCCGCTCGGCCACCTCGCGACTGGGCCCGCGCAGGTCGACTGCCTGGCCGCCGGGCCGCGGCGCCGCGGCGCGCTCCACGACGGTGGCCCGGATGCCGGCCCGGAGCAGTTGCAGCGCGACGGCATTGCCGCCGATGCCGCCGCCGGCGACGAGCACGCGGAGCTGGCTTACGGATTTGGCGTTCATGACTTTCCTCGACTCCCACTGGATTGACCAAATGTCTTAGACATATGTCTAACACAAGCTGGCACAACTGTCTAGCACAAATGTCTAACCAGGTGGGCAGAGCAATGGCCCATGGCGACGAGGAACCCTCGCGGCCATGGGCCATCGGTGAAAAGCGCGACCTAGGAACGACGCTGGAGGTAGGTGCGCCAGCTCGCGAGATGGGTGATGTCGGTAGCGGCGCTCGCGGCATCGTAGGTGCAGGTGAAACCGACGACCTCGCGGTCGTCGGCGAGTTCGATCCTGGTCAGGGCCATGGGAGCGGGAAGCTCGGCGAGGAACGCACCCAATCCGGCGGCGGAGACGCGGAACAGCTCTCCCTCGATCGGGGCGCCGCGGCCCGGTCCGTGCCGCACCAGTCCCGGCTTGGGCGGCGTGGTGTCGAGAGCGGTCAGCCGGTAGGCGTCGGTGGTCCGGATCTCGCCGAGAAAGCGCGCGCCGAGTTGCTCGAGCTGGAAGTGCAGCGGCTGCCCACGCAGGTGTGCCCCGAAGACGGCGAGGTCGACGCCGCGCTCGACGAGCAGCGGCGAGCTCTCCGAACCGAGCAGGCGGGCGGCGATGTCGACGGCCACCTGATCGGCGAAGGCGGGGGTGACCAGCATGACTCCGAACGGCGCGCCGTCGGCGGTGGACGCGCCGGGGACGGCGACGGCGGCCATGTCCAGCAGATTGCAGAAATTGGTGTATGTGCCCATCCGCCGGTTGATTCCGATCGGATCGGCTCGCACCGCTGCGATGCTGGGGTGTTCGGTGGTCGTCGGCAGCAGCAGTGCGTCGAAGCCGTGCAGCAGTCCGGCGGCCGCCGCCTTCGCGCGGGCCAGCCGCTCGAGATCGGCGGCGAACGCCGTGCCGGTCTTCTCCCGCGCCGCGCCGATGATCGCGGTGACCGTGGGGTCGGCGCCCGCGGGAGCGGTGTCCAGGAACGCGCCCACCGCGGCATAACGTTCGGCGACGAGCGCACCGTCGTAGAGCAAGAGCGCGGCGTCGATGAGGACGGAGATGTCGATTTCCTCGGTCTTCGCGCCGATATCGGCGACACCGGCGACGGTGCGGGCGAACGCTTCCCGATACGGCTCGCCGAGCGCGGTCAGGTCCTCCGGGCGCGGCACGGCGATGCGCGGCGCGAGCGGGGCGGCCAGCCGGACGTCGGCGGGCCAGGTACGGCTGCGCGGGTCGCGCGGCTCGGGGCCCGCCATCACCGCGGCCGCGGTCACCGCCGAGTCGAGGTCGGCGGCGAAGACCGTGACGGCGTCGTAATCGGCGCAGGCGGGCACGGTCCCATGCGCCGGGATCACTCCCAAGGTGGGCTTGATGCCGACGATCCCGTGCAGTGCCGCGGGCACGCGGCCGGATCCGGCTGTGTCGGTACCGATGCCGATGTCCGCGATGCCGAGCGCCACCGCGGCGGCGGAACCGGAACTGGAGCCGCCCGCCACCAGCTCCGGATAGCGGGCGTTGCGCACCGCGCCGTACGGGCTGCGCGTCCCGACCAGCCCGGTGGCGAACTGATCCAGGTTCGTCTTTCCCAGCACCAGCGCCCCGGCCGCGAGCAATCGCTCGATCGCCGCCGCGGTCACCTCGGGCAGGTAGGCGAACTCCGGGCAGGCCGCGGTGGTCGGCAGGCCCGCCACATCGATGTTGTCCTTCACCGCCACCAGAACCCCGGCCAGCGGCAGGGACTCTCCGGCGGCGAGCCGCCGCGCGAGGGTGGCCGCTTCGGCGGCGACCTCGGATTCCGGTCGCAGGGTGATCCACACCTCCGGCCGATCGACCTCGGCGATCCGCCGATAGGCGGCCGCGACGCGTTCGACGGGGTCGGCCGCCGTATTGCCTAGGACGCCTGCGGGCATTCAGTCGACTCCGATCACGATTAGTGGCGTGCCCGGCTCCACCTTGGCGCCGGGGGTGGTCAGTACCTTCAGCACGGTGCCCGCGCTCGGGCTGTGCACGGGTAATTCGAGTTTCATCGCCTCCAGGACGGCCACCGGCGCACCGGCCTCGACCTGCTGGCCCGGTTCGACTTCCACCCGCCAGACATTGCCGATCATCGGCGCCGACACCACGGTCGCGTCGGCGGGCAGCCCGGCGAGCGGGTCATCGATCGGCGTGGCGACGGGCGCGACGGTGCTGCGCTCGAATTCGCCCGCCGCCCGCCACGCGTCCTTCTCCGCCTCGAACGCGGCGGCCTGCCCGGCCTCGAACTCGGCGATGGCGTCGGCCTCGGTGCGCAACAGGCGCAGGTGGTCGGCGAGCGCGAAACTGCCCTCACTCACCTCGGCGTCGAATCTGCCCGCCTCGGCCGCGCGGCGGTACTCGAGCAACTGTTGCGCGCCGACCGGTTCCCACACGATGCGATCGAAGAACCGGAACAGCCAGGGCGTGCCGGATTCGAACGGCGCGGCCTGCCGGTAGCTGGACCAGATCGGCACCGTGCGGCCGATCAGTTGATAGCCGCCCGGGGAGGCCATCCCGTAGACGCACAGGTACTTGCCGCCGATGCCGACGGCATCCGACGGGGTCCAGGTGCGGGCCGGGTTGTATTTGGTGGTGACCAGGCGGTGCCGCGGATCCAGCGGAACCGCCAGCGGCGCACCGAGGTATACGTCCCCGAGTCCGAGCACCAGATACTCGGCGTCGAAGACGGTGGTGCGCACATCGTCCACATCGGCGAGCCCGTTGATACGGCGGATGAACTCGATGTTCGACGGCAGCCATGGCGCGGTGTCGCGCACACCGCTGCGGTAACGGTCGATGGCTTCGGCGATGGACGGGTCGTCGAACGACAGCGGTAGCCGGATGGTGCGGCTCGGCACCACCAGGTCCGTCGTGGCGGGCAGCTCGAGTTCGAGTTCGGTCAACGTGCCGAGCAGCCGATACAGCGGCAGCACCGCGGGGTCGAAGTGGATGTGCAGGGACCGGACGCCAGGGGTCACGTCGAGAATGCCGGGCAGCCGGACGCCGGCAAGGCTTTCGGCCAGCGCGTGCACCCGCATGCGCAGCCCGAGATCGAGCACCATCTCGCCGTATTCGACCAGGACGTTGTCGTCCCCGCCGCGCAGGTACCGCACCCGCGGACGGTCCCGCGACGCCTCGAGGCCGCCGAGAACACCGCGATCGCGCAGGGCCGCCGCGGCATCGGTGACCAGCTCCGGCACGCGACCGCCACCGGACGAACGCAACGCGGCCGCCTTGTCGTCGTCGACCGGCACGAACCGCACCGAGTCGCCGGGACGCAACTGGCCCATCCGCCAGCGATGCGCGGACACCACCGTCAGCGGACAGGCGAATCCGCCGAGGCTCGGGCCGTCGGGCCCGAGCAGGATGGGCGTGTCACCGGAGACGTTCAGCGCGCCCACGCTGTAGGGGTTGTCGTGCAGGTTGGACGGGTGCAGCCCGGCCTCGCCGCCGTCGGTGCGCGACCAGGCCGGTTTCGGGCCCTCCAAACGAATGCCGGTGCGATTGGCGTGGCTGCCGACCCGCCACGGGTGCGTGCAGAACTGGATCATGTCGGCGTCGGTGAAGTACGCGGAGGTCTGCGGGCCGACGCCGACCGCGAGCTGCCACTCGTGGGTGAAACCGGGCCGCTCATCCGGCGGCACCGCGGCGGGTGGGCCGAGTGCGCTCGCGTCGACCGGGGCGATGCCGAGCACGTCGCCGGTGGTTACGGCGCTACCGGTCACCCCGCCGAATCCGCCGAGGGTGAAGGTGGCCGCGCTGCCGTGATAGAGCGGCGCGTCGATGCCGCCGCGCACCGCCAGATAGGTGCGCAGGCCGGTGTCGGTGGGTGCGCCGATGTCCAGCACCGCTCCCGCGGCCACCGTGACGGGCTCCCACATGGACACCGAGCGGCCGTCCACCGTCACCGGAGCAGGCGCACCGGTCACGCACACGACGGTGCTATCGGAGAAGCGCAATCGCGGGCCCTCCAGGGTGCATTCGAGCGCGGGCGCCCCGGCCGGGTTGCCGACCGCGGTGTTGGCGAGGGTGAAGGAGAGGTCGTCCATCGGGCCGGACGGCGGAATGCCGACGTTCCACAGGCCGATCCGACCGGGGTGGTCCTGCACCGTGGTCATGGTCCCGCCGCGCAGTACGTCGATGCGTCGGCCTGCCGGGCGGATCTCGGCCAGCGTTGTGGTGGTGTGCTCCGTGCGTAGGACCCGGCCTTCGGCCGTGGCCTGGCGCAACTGCGGCAGGTTCGTCTGCACGCCGTAGATCCGCGTGGCGGCGAGCGCGGTGCGCAGTGCGGCGAAGGCGTCCGCTCGGGTCTCGCCCGCGCTGATCACCTTCGCCAGCAACGGGTCGTAATACGGGCTGACCTCCGAACCGGTGTCGACCCACGTGTCCACCCGTACGTCGTCGGGGAAGCACGCGGCCGTGATCAGGCCCGCGCTGGGGCGGTAATCGTGGCCGGGATCTTCCGCGTAGACGCGGGCTTCCACCGCGTGACCGGTGATCGCAGGACCGCTCTCGGGCAGTTCGTCCACCATCGAGGTGTCCCCGCCGGCCAGGCGCAGCATCCACTCCACCAGATCGACGCCGGTGACCGCCTCGGTGACCGGATGTTCCACCTGCAAGCGGGTGTTCATCTCCAGGAACGACGCGGCCCCGCTATCGGCGTCGTAGACGAATTCCACCGTCCCGGCCGAGCGGTACCCGACCGAGCGGGCGAGCTCCCGGGACGCGGCGAGCAGGCGCTCCGACAGTTGCGCGGTGAGTCCCGGCGCGGGCGCCTCCTCGATCACCTTCTGGTTGCGGCGTTGCAGCGAGCAGTCCCTGGTCCCGAGGCTGACGACGCGGCCGTGGCCGTCACCGAACAACTGCACTTCGACGTGCCTGGCCCGCGCGACGAAACGTTCCAGGAAGACGCCCGCCGAACCGAAGTTCGCCGCCGCGATGCGCTGCACGCGCTCGTAGGCCGCGCGCACCTCGTCCGGGCCGAAGCAAGCCTGCATGCCGATGCCGCCACCGCCGCCGACCGCCTTGAGCATCACGGGAAAGCCGATCCGCTCCGCCTCCGCCACCGCGTGATCGGCCGCTTCGAGCAGGTCACTGCCCGGAATGAGCGGTACGCCGACCGCACGCGCCGCCGTACGGGCGGTGTGCTTGTCGCCGAAGACGCGCAGCTGCTCGGCAGTGGGTCCGACGAACGCGATGCCCGCCTCCTCCACCACGGTGGCGAACTCCGCGTTCTCCGAGAGGAATCCGTAGCCGGGATGAATCGCCCCGGCCCCGGTCGCCAGCGCCGCGTCGACCACCAAGTCGGCGCGCAAGTAGGACTCCGCGGCCGGGCCCGGACCCAGACGCACGGCGACGTCGGCCATCTCGACGTGCGCCGCGCCGACATCCGCGTCGGAGTACACCGCGACCGTCTTCAGCCCGAGTGCCCGGGCGCTACGCATGATGCGGCACGCGATCTCGCCGCGGTTCGCGACGAGCACCGCATCGAATTCCAGCCCCACTACCGCTCCCCGTTAATCCGTGGCCAGCGACATCGCCGCGATCGCGCGGGTCACCCGTTCGAGCACCACATCCAGCGATTCACCGATGTGCGTGTGCAACAGCCGGTACGCGAGCGGGAGATCGTCCGCCAGCACGGCGTCGAGGATGCCCAGATGCTCGGCGATGGTGGTCTCGATCCGGTTGTTGACCATGAAGTCGTACATGCGCACATGGCGGATACGGGAATTCACCGCTTTGAGTGCACGCACCATCTCGGTGTTGCCCGCCGCGGTGAGCAGCGTGACGTGGAATTCCTCGTCGCGCACCACGAAACCGGGCTCCTGTTCCGGTGGGTCGGCGCGCAGTTCCAGCCAGGCGGCGCGCTCGGATTCCAGCAGCTCCCGGTCGTGCGTGACCGCGGGATTGGTCATCGCGCGCTGAAGACCGCCCAGTTCCAGGGTGATTCGCAACTCGTACAGGTCCCGGATCAGCGGGATGCTCGGCCGGACCGGACTGAAGCCGTATTCTTCGCGTTGCAGCAGTCCGTCCGAGCACAGGACGGTCAGCGCTTCGCGGATCGGTGTGCGCGAAATGCCGAATCGCGCGGAGAGTTTCGGCTCGGTCAGTCGTTCGCCGAACTTGATGTCCCCGTTCATGAGCTCGCTGCGCAGTGCCGCGTACACCACGTCGCGTAGGGATTTGCCCGCCGCGTCCGCCAGAGTCGCTATCCGTGTCGACATGGCTGTATACGCTATTGACCTCGCATGTCGATGGGGTGTCCGTAAGTTATCGCCGCGTTAGCGTCTGCTCACCGCGCCGTGCTCGGCGCGGTGCTCGGATGGCCGGTCGGTGGCGGCCCGGCGAAACGGAATCCCGTCCCGGTTCGACAGACTCAGCAGAGTCATCGGGCCGGTTGTCCATCAGCGAAGCAACAGGGAGACGATATGAAGCGCAGCACGAAGTTCGCCGGAGCACTCGCCGCGGTAGCGGCGGCGCCGATCCTCGCGGCCGGTAACGCCCAAGCGGACGCGGGCACGGTCTACTTTTCGGTGGGCAGCATGAACTGTGCGATTTTCGCGGACGGCGCGCTCGGATGTGATTTCGCCTCGCCTATGCGTTTGAGCTACTACGTCGGCGACACCTACATCCCGGTGCCGGTGACGGTGAACGAGATCGCGATCGATCAGCCTTGGCTGCCCGGGCATCCCACGTTCGACCCAGCCGCGTCGTACACCCTGGCGGGCGGCAATCCCAGCATCTACGACGTGAAGACCGGTTCGGGGCAATGGGGTCCGATCATCGAGCACGCGGGGGCGTCGTGCCAGGTCGGCTTCCACGGCAGCTTCACCTGCCAGGCGCTGGGCCGGGGCTTCACTTCCTACGGCGGTACGGTCGTCGCGTGATCCGCGCGGCGGCGCGCCCACGGTCGGCGGGCGCGCCGCCGGGCTACCGGCCGCCGGTGCCGTTGAGCCGGATCACCTGCGCGTTCACCGTGCTCGCCGCGTCACCGGCCAGATAGGCGACCACCGCGCCCGGCTCGGCAGGCTCGAGCGCGGCGAGGGCGGTCTCGAGTTCCGCGTTGTCGGTCGTGCCGACGCCGTAACTGACCGTGTTGACGGTGATTCGCCGCGGCACGAAGTCCGGGGCCACGGCCTGGCCGAGCTGTTCGACCGCGCCGCGCGTCGCGTCGTGCACCGCGCTGCCCGGGTCGGCGGGATCGCAGACGGTGATGATCCGGCCAGCGTCGGCCAAATGCTGCAAGGCCAGCTGCAGGCCGTGGAACACGCCCTTCACCGTCGCCGCGAAAGCGCTGTCGAACGCCTCCGAGCTGAGCTTCGGGAACGGCTCGGACTCCGGTACCGCCGCGGTGTTCACCAGCAGGTGCCAGCCGCCGCATTCGTCGAGCAGTGCCTGCACCAGTTCCTCGTACTCACCGCGATCGGCGACGTCCGCCGCCAGTGCCAGCGCCGAGCCGCCTGCCTCGGTGATCTCCTTCACCACGTCCGCGGCGGGCTCGGGAAAGTGCGGATGGTGCACCACGACCTGTGCACCCTGCGCGGCAAGCGTTTTCGCGATCGACCGGCCGATTCCGGTGTAGGCCGCCGTGACCAGGGCGGTCTTCCCGGACAGCGGTTTGTCCGCGGGCACGCTATCGGCGGGCTTGCTCATCTGCCGACCTTTCGTCGATTGCGGAAATAGGGCTTCAGCGATGATATTCCCGCATACCAGCGGTCCAACCTACGACGGACCGCCGATCGTCATCGTGTCGGGTTCGTCGGCATGGCGAGCGGCCGCAATGCCCGCGGGACGGGCAGCGCCCAAGTCCGGGCGCGCGCAGGCGTGCATGGTGCCGAGTCTACGCATCCGGATTGATCAATCTACCAAAGCTGCTGATGCACAGAAGGATTCGGGACAATGCGGGTAGCTATGCGGCGGTGAACGGGTCGTCGGCCATTACGGACGTCGGATCGACGCGGTGTCGGCACAGGCAGGAGGGCCGTCACGGCGAACCCCATTCGGTCGCGGCCGGCGTTCGAACCCGCTTTTCGCTGCCCTCCGGCATCGGCGTCGCCACGGCCGTCCTCGATAACGAGGAAGGCCCCCGACCGTGAACCCGGTCGGGGGCCTTCCCGTCGTCTCAACCACGAGTCGGGGTGACAGGATTTGAACCTGCGACCTCTTCGTCCCGAACGAAGCGCGCTACCAAGCTGCGCCACACCCCGTGAAGTGGACCTGGAGTAGCTTACAACAGGGCGGCCCGAGACGTTAAACCGGCAGGTCAGTCAGCCTGCGAGGGGGCGGATGCTGGTGAAGATGCGCTTGGCGGTATCGGCGTCGAGGGCGTGCGGGACGCCGGTGTCGGCGGCGATCACCATGACGAAGTTCCCGTTGTCGTTGGGGAACGCCGCGGTGTACACGGAGTACGCCTTCGCGCAGCCGGGCTTGGCGTCGGGGACGGTGCCCTTGGTCTCCACGAACATGCCGTGCTGGGAGCCGTCCAGCGAAGCCAGCGGCATGGGCAGAGCGGGTGTGCCGCCGGGCGTCGCCTTATAGGCGAGCGTGGCGGTCTTGACGCCGAGTTCGGTGGCCGCCTTCCCCGGGTCGGAGGTCCCCGAGCCGGTGAGGAAAGCGACGGTGCGGGTCGATCCGGGGCAGTAGCCCTTGCCCTCGCTGGCCAGGCCTTTACCCGCGACGGCGTTCGGGGGCTCGCCGAAGCCGCCGATGGTGCCTTGCGGCGCGATCGTCCAGTCGCCGGGCACGTCGTAGGCTGCGCCGCTGTCGGGCGCTCTGACGACCTGGTATCCGGGGATCACCGGTGTCTTGTCACCGGAGCCCCGCGCGGTCGTCGTGGGTGCCGCTTTGGTCGTGGTCCGGGTGGGCGCGTCCACCGTCGTGGTGGTGAGGGCGTTCACCATCGACGGAGCGGTGTCCCGAGCGGAGTCATCGTCCTTCTTCATCGTGCTCAGGGCTACTACCCCGGCCACGAGACCGGCGACCAGCAGCACCCCCAGGCCGGCCGACAGCACGAGCTTTCCTCTGCCGCTCCCGTTCGGCTGGTTCGGTGGTGGTCCCCCGAATCCGCCCTGCGGGCCGTAGCCGGGCTGATACCGGCCATCCGGCGGGGTGCCGTACTGCACCGGGCCGCCTGCGGGTTGCCACTGCGAAGCCTGGACCGGCTGACCGAACGGATCGGCGCCCGGATAGCCGAGCTGGGGCGGCGCCTGGCCACCGGGGCCCGGCGTCCGGTTGCCGAAGGGCGCGGGTTGGTCGAGTGCGCCGAGGGGCTGTCCGAGCATCGTCGGATCGTTGCGCCCGTGGCCGAGATCCGGCGGGGTCTGCGGGGGCCACCGGTCGGAGGGTGGCTGCCCGAGGGATCGGGCCGACCTGGTGGGATCGTCGCGGCCCGGGGTCCCTGGCCGTCGGCTGACCCACTCGGCGAGCACGGTCGGCTCGGCCGGTGTGGGCGGGTGCGAGCCCGAGTCGCTGTCCGACAGTCGAGATGTCGGTGGGTCGCTCTGGACGCCGGGTTGCCACTGGAGTGTCGGGTCGGGCTCTCGGTTCGGCTGCCACTGCGTGGCTGGGTCGGCCTGTCCCGGATACAGCGGCTCGCCGCCCTCACCTGTCGCGGCTCCCGGTTGCCACGGGGACATCGGGGCAGGCCCGTTCGAGGCCGGCTGCTCCGGTGCGCCGCGCTGCCAAGGCGTGACAGGGGGGCGTGCCGGTTCGTCGTACCCTCCCGGCTGCCACGGGGACCACTCTTGGGGGCTACCCGCTCCTGTCTCTGGTGGCCGGACGCCTGCGTCGTCTCCCGCCGGAGGAAACGCGGAATGCGGTGCGCGGAAGGGCTGTTGCCGAGGATCCGGCGGCCCGGCGGGCCGTCCCATGATCGTCGGGTCGTCGCGCCGGTCGTCGAATCCACTCACAGTTGTCCCCTACCTGCCACACGTCTCGGCAGGGGACCTTAGCGGGCGACGGCCTCCGATGCCGACACTCCGTGGCCCGTGTCGGCTCCCGGTCGCTTCGGCGGTGCGGCGACCAGCGTCAACAAGGTCGCCTCCGGACGGCAGCAGAAGCGGTACGGCGCCCACGGGGAGGTGCCGACACCCGCGGAGACGTGCAACCGGGTGTGCTCGCCCCACTTCGAGGAACCCTTCACCCGGGACCGGTCGATCCCGCAGTTGGTGACCAGGGCGCCGTAGCCGGGCAGGCACAACTGGCCGCCATGGGTGTGCCCGGCCAGCACCAAGTCGTACCCGTCCTCGGCGAAGCGGTCCAGCACTCGGGGCTCGGGGGAGTGGGTGAGGCCGAGCCGCAGATCGGCCAGCGGGTTCGGAGCACCTGCGACGGTGTCGTACCGGTCGCGCTGCAGGTGCGGATCGTCGACGCCGGCGGTGGCGATGCGGATACCGGCCACCTCGAGGTCGCGGCGCACGTGCGTCAGGTCGAGCCAGCCGCGCTCGGTGAAGGCCGCGCGCAGGTCTTTCCACGGCAGCGGAGCGCCGTAGGTGCGGCGGTGGTCCTTCTTGAAGTACTTCAGCGGGTTCTTCGCCACCGGCGCGAAATAGTCGTTGCTGCCGAAAACGAAAAGCCCCGGGCGGGAGAGTAATCCGCCGAGGGCCTGGACCACCGCGGGCACCGACTTCTGGTGCGAGAGATTGTCGCCGGTGTTGATCACCAGGTCCGGCTCCAGCCGGTCCAGTTCCCGCAGCCACTGCTGCTTGAGCTTCTGCCCGGGCATCATGTGCAGGTCACTGAGGTGGAGCACGCGCAGCGACGACGACCCCGGCGCCAGCACAGGCATGGTCGCCTCCCGTAGGACGAAGGCGTTGCGTTCGACCAGCGAGGCGTAGCCGATTCCGGCCACCGCGGCCCCGGCGGCTCCCAGCGCGGTCGTGCGGACAGCAGAGGTCGAGATCACGGGCATTTGCCCAGCATAGGTGACCTCGCTCAGGAGCGCCGAGTGTGTTTCCGCACAAGCGCCCCTTTTCTCGGCGGGAAATCGGGCCGCGCGCCAAATGTAGTGGGACCACCGCCCCGGAGCCGCTACCGTGAGCGGCATGTCGGAACTCAAATCGCAGCTGCGAGCGGATCTCACCGCCGCGATGAAAGCCAAGGACACGCTGCGCCTTTCCACGTTGCGGATGTTGCTGTCGGCGATCCAGACCGCCGAGGTCGCCGGCACCCAGGCGCGTGAGCTCACCGACGCCGAGGTCGTCTCCGTGTTGCAGAAGGAGTCGAAGAAGCGCAGCGAATCCGCCGAGGTATACACGCAGGCCGGGCGCGGCGAATTGGCGGCGAACGAGCACGCCGAGGCGCGCATCATCGACGAGTATCTGCCGACCCAGTTGACCGACGCCGAAGTCGCCGACCTCGCCGACACCGCCATCGCGCAGGTCGCCGAGGAGATCGGCGAGCGTCCCGGCATGCGCCAGATGGGGCAGGTCATGAAGATCGCCACCGGGCTCGCCGCGGGCAAGGCCGACGGCTCGCGCATTTCGGCCGCGGTGAAGGCGCGGCTGTAGGACAGCGACGAGAAAAGGGGCCGCGAACCGTGTGGTTCGCGGCCCCTTTTCTCCTGTCAGCGCGGGATCGGGATCGGAATCGGGATCGGTGGCAGCTGCGGCGGTAGTGGCAGCCCCGGGATGCCCGGCGGCGGGGCGGGCGGCCCGGGCGGCGGCGCGGCCCGGACGGTGCCGTCGCTGATATACAGCGTGATCACCGAGCCGGGGATCGCCGACCCGTTCGGCGCGGTGCCCATCACGGTGCCTTTGGGGCGATCGCCCGCCCCGGTCACCGGCGACACCTGGAAGCCGGCGGCCACCAGCGCCGCGGTGGCCTCGCCCTGGGACTTGCCGACGACATCGGGCACCTGCGCGTTGTTCGCGCCGCGCACGTATTTGTCGTCCAGCGGGGGCAACCCGGGCGGCGGGAACAGCGGTATCACCGGTTTGATCGCGTTGAACCAGGTGCGGGCGGGCTCGTTACCGCCGAACAGGTTGCCGTCGCCGCAGTTGCGCAGCGGGAACGAGCAGATCTCGCCGGGGGTGGGGCTGTCGCCGTACGCGTAGACCGCTGCGGCCAGCGCGTTCGTGAAGCCGAGGAAGGCCGAGGAGCGGTGACTCTCGGTCGTACCGGTCTTGCCCGACATCGGCAAATTCCAACCCACCGACTGGGCCGCGGCCGCCGCCGTGCCCGAAGTGTCGTCTTTGCTCATCGCGTTGGCCAGAGTATTGGCCAGGCCGGGCTCGACCACCTGCTCGCAGGCCTGCTGGGTCAGCGGGACCTGCTTGCCCTCGCGGTCGATGACCTCCTTGATCGGGTTCGGCGGGCACCACCGGCCGCCGGATCCGAGCGTCGCGGCCACGTTGGACAGCTCCAGCGGGTTGATCGCGACCGGGCCGAGGGTGAACGAGCCGAGGTTCTGGTCCTTGATCATGTCCGCCAGGCTCTGGTTGCCGTGGCCCGAGGTGCCCGCTTCGGTGAACGAGCGCATGCCGAGCCGGACGGCCATGTCGACGGTGGGGGTGACCCCGACGGCCTGGATCAACTTCACGAACGCGGTGTTCGGCGAGGTGGCCAGCGCCTCGGTCACCGACATGGGCGACTTGTACCGGCCCGCGTTCTCCACGCAGTAGGTGGCGGCCGGGCACCCGCGGGCGCCACCGTTACCCATGCCCTTGGCCTCGAACCGCCCCGGCACCTCGAGCTGGGCATCGATGCCGAGGCCCTTCTCCATGGCCGCGGCGGTGGTGAAGATCTTGAAGATGGAGCCGGCGCCGTCGCCGACCATGGAGTACGGCTGCGGCTGCACGGTCTCGCTGGCGTCCCGGTTGAGGCCGTAGGTGCGGCTGCTGGCCATCGCGAGCACCGGATGCGTGTCCTGCCCCGGCGCGACCACGGACATGACCTCCGCGATGTTGTCCAGGTTCGGGTTCGCCGCGTCGGTCACCGCGCGTTTCACCGAGTCCTGCACGGCGGGATCGAGGGTGGTCCTGATCAGGTAGCCACCCTTCTCGATCTGTTCGCGGCTGATGCCTGCGTTGGCCAGGTACTGCAGCGCGTAGTCGCAGAAGAAGCCGCGGTCGTTGGCCGCGATACAGCCGCGCGGCAGGCCCTTGGGCTCCGGCAGCACGCCCAGCGGCTTGGTCTTCGCCTCGCGGAACTCCTCGGCACGGCTGGGAATGTTCTGGATCATCGTGTCCAGCACCGTGTTGCGCCTGGCCAGCACGCCATCCGGGTTGGTGTAGGGGTTCAGCTTGGACGAGCTCTGCACCATGCCCGCCAGCATCGCGGCCTGTGAGACGTTCAGATCGGCCGCGTCGACGCCGAAGTAGGTCTTCGCGGCGTCCTGGATGCCGTAGGAGGAGTTACCGAACGGGACGAGGTTGAGGTACCTGGTGAGGATCTCGTCCTTGGTCAGCTCCCGGTCCAGCGTGAGCGCCATCCGGATCTCCCGGATCTTGCGGGCCGGAGTGGTCTCGATGGCGGCGCGGCGCTCGGCGTCGGTCTTGGCCACCACCAGTAGCTGGAAGTTCTTCACGTACTGCTGATCCAGCGTCGAGGCGCCCTGCTGGACCTCGCCGCTGGCGCTGTTGGTGAGGAACGCGCGCAGCGTGCCCTGCCAGTCGACGCCCTCGTGGTCGGCGAAGCGACGGTCCTCGATGGACACGATCGCGAGTTTCATGTCGTTGGAGATCCGGTCGCTGGGGACCTCGAATCTGCGCTGCTCGTACAGCCAGGCGATCGGATTGCCCGCCGCGTCGACCATGGTCGAGACCGCGGGCGCCGTGCCCTCGACCAGCTCCGAGGAGACGTTGTCGACGGCGTCGGCGGCACGGTTGGAGACGAACCCGAAGCCGCCGGCGAGCGGGAACAACAACCCGGCGACGAGCACGGAGGCCAGCACGCAACTGCCGGCCAGCCGCGCGAGCGTATGTGTGATCGGCACGAAACAAGACTACGGGTTGCCATTCGAGCCTTCTTGGCGGCATTTGTCCGGAGGCCGTAACTGGTTGTTCGCGAACCGGAATGGGCGTGTCGCGCGATCGGGGGCGGCGTGTCGCACGAGGGCGCGTACGCAATCTGCCTGCCCGTCCAGTGCGCGCCCCGCTTTGCAGGGACGGACGTACCAAAAAATCTCGAGGTGGTCTTGCGCAAGCGCCATACCTTTACCTAGATTGAGAACCCAGTGTGATAGAGCTAACACTCAAAGTGGAATGTGGTGCACTTCGCAGCGGGGTTTGGGTGCTGCGCGGTGACAACGCGATTCTGGAGCGCCGTTGACCCGGTGTTCGGACTGCAAAGGGGCACACCAAATGCACATGACAACCCCCATCGCTCGATTGGACGTGGAGCAGGCCGAAGCAAGGATCGCCTGGGTAGCCCAGGCCCGATGCAAGGAAGTGGATCCCGATCAGTTGTTCGTCCGCGGCGCGGCGCAGCGCAAAGCGGCGACGATCTGCAGGCACTGTCCCGTGCTCATGCAGTGTGGTGCCGACGCGCTGGACAACCGCGTCGAGTTCGGTGTGTGGGGCGGCATGACGGAACGGCAGCGTCGCGCCCTGTTGAAGCAGCATCCGGAAGTGACCTCGTGGGCCGACTTCTTCCAGGCCCAGCGGCAGCATCAAGTGGCGATGTAATCCGGCCACATCGAAACGGAGCCCGCGCGAGCGGGCTCAGTTTCGTTTCAGGAGCAATATTTCCGTTCGGAGCAATAGCGGATACGCCTAAGTATCAAGCGGTCGCGCGCGCCGTGCCGGTGAGCTGATCGCCCACGACGCGCAGCGCGTCGAGATCGGACACCTCGAACGGGAGCGCGGTGACCGAGACGATCGGCACCCGCGGGTGCGCGCCGGTGAAGCGGTGCAGCAGATGCTGCTCGCGCTTATCGGTGACGACCCGGCGGGCGTGCACCCGCAACACCGCCGCGGTGAGCGGATCGGAATCCGCCACCTGGTCGGCGGCGGTGAGCGCGTGATCGGCGGGCAGCGAACTCAGCACCGGATGGGTGCGGTTGAGCACCAGCCCCGCCAGCGGCATCCGCTCGGTGGAGAGGCGGTCGACGAAGAACGAGGCCTCCCGCAGCGCGTCCGGTTCCGGCGCCGCCACCACGAGGAAGTGCGTACCCGGCTTCGACAGCATGGCGAAGGTCCGCTCGGCCCGCTCCTGAAAGCCGCCGAACAGCGATTCCAGGGATTGCAGGAAGTTCGACGCGTCCTTGAGCATCTGTCCACCGACGACGGTGGACACACCCCGCACCGCCAGGCTCATCGCGCCGGTCACGAGACGGGTCACGCCCCGGCCGGGCGCCATGATCACCCGGATCATGCGGCCGTTGAGGAAGTTGCCCAGCCGCTTGGGAGCATCCAGGAAGTCGAGGGCGTTGCGCGAAGGCGGGGTGTCGACCACGATCAGGTCCCACTCGCCCCGGTGGGCCAACTGCCCCAGCTTCTCCATCGCCATATATTCCTGTGTGCCGCCGAAGGAGGAGGCGACCGTCTGATAGAAGGGGTTGGCGAAGATCTGCTCCGCTTTCTCCCCGCTGGTGTGCTCGAGCACCATGTCGTCGAAGGTGCGGCGCATGTTGAGCATCATCGCGTGCAGTTCGCCCTTGGCCTCGGGGCCCAGCGCCACCCGCTGCGGGTTGTTGCCGAGGTCGGCGACGCCCAGTGACTGGGCCAGCCTGCGCGCGGGGTCGATGGTGAGCACCACGACCTTGCGGCCTTCCTCGGCGGCGCGCAGCGCGAGGGCGGCGGCGGTGGTGGTCTTGCCGACGCCACCGGAGCCGCAGCAGACCACTACCCGGGCGGACGGGTCGGCGATGATCCGCGAAATATCCAGCGGGGCAGCCGTGGGATGGGTCGGCGTGCTCATCGGACTCCCTGTGCGGTGAGGTGTTCGGCTAGTTCGTACAGTCCGCCCAGGTCCATCCCGTCCGGGAGGGCGGGCAGGTAGAGCCGGGAGATGTCGACCTTGGCCAGTTCCTCGGCGCTGTCGTCCTGTGCTTGCAGCGTGGCGGCGTGCTCGATCGTTTCGGTGAGCAGTCCCTGGAAGTCGCCGTCGGTAAGGGTGATGCCCGCGGAGGTGAGGCCGGCGCGGATGACCTCGGCGTCCAGTTCGCCGCGAGCGGCCCGGGGGCCCAGCTCGGGTGGCAGCTGGCCTTCGGTCGCGCGGTTCACGATGACGGTGCCGATGCGCAGGTCGGCGGCGGTGAGCTCGGCGACCGCGTCGGCGGTCTCCTGCACCGGCAGCGCCTCCAGCAGCGTGACCAGGTGAATCATCGTCTGATCGGAGTGCAGCAGCTGCGAAACGCCCTCGGCCTGCGAAGCGATCGGCCCGCCCTTGGCCACCTCGGCCATGGCCTTGGTGACGTCGAGGAAGCCGGCGATCCGGCCGGTGGGCGGTGCGTCGACCACGATTTCGTCGTAGACCCGCTTACCGGACTTGTCCACGCGAACCGCGCATTCCTTGATCTTGCCGGTCAGGATGACGTCGCGCAGACCGGGCGCGATCGTGGTGACGAACTCGATGGCCCCCATCCGGCGCATCGCGCGACCCGCGAAGCCGAGGTTGTAGAACATGTCGAGGTATTCGAGGAAGGCGTGCTCGATGTCCAGCGCCAGCGCGACCACTTCGCCGCCGCCGTCGGCGGTGGCGATCCGTGTCTCGGTCGGCGGCAGCGGCGGCAGGTCGAACAGCTGCGCGATCGATTGTCTGCTCTCCACCTCGACCAACAGCACCCGGCGCCCGCCCGCGGCGAGCGCCAGGGCCAGCGCTGCGGCGACCGTCGACTTGCCCGTGCCTCCCTTGCCGGAGACGTAGTGCAAGCGGGCCTGCTCAGCGCGCTTCGGCCACCTTGTGTCCAGTCCCGGCTCCGCCGAAAGCGGCCCTGCAGTTGGTACTCCCACGATCGCGAGCCTATAACTGGTCCGCCACAGCGGGGCACCGGCCGTACCAGACGGGTGGGTCGCGCGGGCCGGTCTCAGCTCTTAACCCCGCCCCCGCTCTAGTCCCGGCACACCCGGGTTTCCCTCATGAATCGCCGTCGCGCTATGCGAAGCCACCGGGGATGATCCGGACCCGTTTCCCACTCCACCGTCCCAGTCTTCCCAGCTAGGCCACACCGAGCATCGTTCGTTCGCGGGCCGGGTGCCGAGCTGCCACGCCTGCGACGAATGACGAACGGCCCGGCCGACCGCCGCCCGCCCCCACGCGGCTCGCCCGCCGGTCTCGGGTGACGCGTACAACAACGCCTATTCGCCGTTAGCGGTCCCGAGTCGTCTTCGCGCGTCTGCAGCGAACTTGGCGGCGGCCGTACGGGGTAGTGCCGCGAAGCCACGACCTCGTGCGCGGAGTGACGCGCTCCGACGTATACCCACCCACAAGATCTCCTCGCATGCGAGATCGGCCGCACTTCCAGAACAACCATCCCGCACCGGCCGAGGTGATGATCAACTCGCTCCAGCCGCACGCCCCGTGTCCGGCGCCCGAATACCGACGCGCCCAGCGCACCTCAACTCCCGGTTTCGAGCGAAGCGAGACCGAGCATGCGCCGTTCGCGGCACGCGAGCCACAAAGGGGCCGCGAACACGCCGCGACGCAGTCGCGGCAATCAGACAGAGCTACGCTTCTCGCTCATGAGTGATACGACCCTGTGGGAGTACGCGACCGTGCCGCTGCTGACGCATGCGACCAAGCAGATTCTCGATCAGTGGGGAGCCGACGGCTGGGAGCTGGTCACCGTGCTGCCCGGTCCGACCGGTGAGCAGCACGTCGCCTACCTCAAGCGGCCCAAGTAGCGAAGGACGGTGACGCGATGACCCAGTGGGAGAAGAACCTCGCCGAGCTCGGAATCACCCTTCCTCCGGTCGCGGCCCCTGTCGCGGCCTACATTCCCGCGATCCGTACCGGGTCGCTGGTCTACACCTCCGGTCAGTTGCCGTTCGTGAACGGCCAGTTGTCCGCGGTCGGCAAGGTCGGCGCCGAGGTCTCGATCGAGGAGGCCAAGGAGGCTGCCCGGCTGTGCGCGCTGAACGCGCTGGCGGCGGTGCACGACCTGGTAGGCCTGGACGCGGTGGTGCGGATCGTGAAGGTGGTCGGATTCGTCGCCTCGGCACCTGGATTCGGCGATCAGCCGGTGGTGATCAACGGGGCGTCGGAGTTCCTCGGCCAGGTCTTCGGTGACGCGGGCAAGCACGCCCGCTCGGCCGTGGGCGTCTCCGAACTTCCCCGCAACACTCCGGTCGAAGTCGAACTGATCGCCGAGGTGCGCTAGACCGGAACTGTCGGCCCCGTTTCTATCCGAGGTTTTGCGATGACGTTGACTCACCCCGCCTACGGGCAGCTCCGGCAGGTCACCGAGACGGCGGCGGTGCTGCTCGCCGACAATCAGGGGCAGATGACCTTGGACGGAACCAACACCTGGGTCCTGCGTGCGCCGGGACGGTCGGACTGTGTGGTGGTGGACCCGGGACCGAAGGACAAGTCGCACACCGCCGCGATCGCCGAGGCCACCGGTGGCCGGATCGCGCTCACGCTGATCACCCACCGCCATCACGACCACACCGGCGGCATCGATCGGCTGGTCGAGCTGACCGGGACGCCGGTGCGCGCCAAGGACTCCGGCTTCCTGCGCGGCTCGTCCGCTCCCCTCGTCGACCGCGAGGTGATCGAGGCGGCGGGCCTGCGCATCACCGTGCTGGCCACGCCGGGTCACACCGGTGACTCGGTGAGCTTCGTCCTCGACGACGCGGTGCTGACCGGCGACACCATCCTCGGCGCGGGCACCACCGTGCTGGACTCCGGCGACGGCACGCTGGCCGACTATCTGTCCTCGCTGGACCGGTTGGTGGAGGCGGGCCGGGGCAAGGCGTTGTTGCCCGCGCACGGCCCGGACCACCCGGATCTGGAGCCGGTCGCCCGGTATTACATCGCACATCGGCACGAGCGCCTCGGTCAGGTGCGGGAGGCACTGCGGGTTCTCGGCGCCGACGCGGGCGCGATGGCGGTCGTGCGGCGCGTGTACGCCGACGTGGACAAGCGGCTGTGGCCCGCGGCGCGCAGTTCGGTGCAGGCGCAGCTGGAATACCTGCGCGTGCACGGCTAGCCGGAACGACAGAACGCCGGGTTCAGTGGAGCGCTGAACCCGGCGTTCGGCGTGGAGTCCGTGCGTTACCTGGCGCGACGGGCCAGGCGCTCGGAATCGGAGATGAGCACGCTCTTGCCCTCCAGACGCAGCCAGCCGCGATGCGCGAAGTCGGCGAGCGCCTTGTTCACGGTCTCGCGGGAGGCGCCGACCAGCTGGGCGATCTCCTCCTGGGTCAGGTCGTGGGTGACCCGCAGCGCACCCGCCTCCTGAGTGCCGAAGCGCTGTGCGAGCTGCAGCAGCGCCTTCGCGACCCGGCCGGGGACGTCGGTGAAGATCAGGTCGGCCAGGTTGTTGTTGGTCCGGCGCAGGCGGCGGGCGAGAACGCGCAGCAACTGCTCGGCGATCTCGGGCCGCTGGTCGATCCAGGTCTTGAGGGCGTCACGGTCCATCGTCACCGCACGCACCTCGGTCACCGTGGTGGCGGTGGAGGTGCGCGGGCCCGGATCGAAGATCGACAGCTCGCCGAACATGTCGGACGGGCCCATGATGGTCAACAGGTTCTCGCGGCCGTCGGGCGAGCGGCGTCCGATCTTCACCTTGCCGGACGTGATGATGTACAGCCGGTCGCCCGGCTCACCCTCGTTGAAGATGACATGACCGCGCGGGAAATCCACCGGCTGAAGTTGCTTGGCGAGGGCGGCCACCGCAGTGGGCTCGACGCCCTGGAAGATGCCTGCTCTGGCGAGGGCCTCGTCCACGAATGTGCTCCTTAGGGAAATGGCTCTGTACTGGACCGAAGCGACTCGGCCAACAGCGCAGTCTACGCGGCGTCACTACAGCGTAGTGACGGACACCACGTAACGAGTGGATTGCGCGGCGCGCACGCCGGGTCAGCTCGCGCGGGCCACGTCCATCTCGTCACCGCGGGAGCGACGCCTGCGCATCCGGGCCACGGCGGCGGGCAGACCGAGCTTCGTCAGCTCTTTCACCTCGGCGTTACTGGCCTTGTCCAGGTACTGCTGAACCTCTTCGTCGGGTTCGAGAAGCTTGCGGAGCCGGTTCTCGACCCGCTCCATACCCAGTGCGAACAGCATCAGCACCACTGGGAAGAGCACCACAGCGAGTCCTTGCATGACGAGCAGTAAACACCGTCGAGGTCTCAGATGGAACACGGCAACTGAACTGGAAGGGCAACGTTGTCTGCCGATTCCGTATGGTGGACGCGTGCGCGTCTCCCCCTCCACCGCCGCCGGGAACGGGCTTGCCCCCGGCTCGGATCCCAACGGAACGCCGCCGGTCGCCGCCGCGGCTCCACAACGGAAAACCAGGGCGCGACAGGCGGAAACCCGGCTCGGGCTGGTCCGCCGCGCGCGCCGGATGAACCGCGAACTGGCGACCGCTTTCCCCGACGCGCATTGTGAGCTTGATTTCACCACACCGCTCGAATTGGCGGTCGCGACAATACTTTCGGCACAGTGCACCGACGAGCGGGTGAATCTCACCACGCCCGCGCTGTTCGCCAGGTACCCCGACGCCCGCGCCTACGCCGAGGCAAACCGCGCGGAGCTGGAGGAATACATCCGGCCGACCGGCTTCTTCCGGAACAAGGCCGCCTCGCTGATCGGACTCGGCCAGGCGCTGCTGGAACGATACGACGGTGAGTTGCCTCACACCCTGACCGAACTCGTCCAGCTGCCCGGCATCGGGCGCAAAACCGCCAACGTCATCCTCGGCAACGCGTTCGGGGTGCCGGGTATCACGGTCGACACCCATTTCGGCCGTCTGGTGCGCCGCTGGGGATGGACCGACGAGGAGGACCCGGTCAAGGTCGAGCACATCGTCGGCGCGCTGATCGAGCGCAAGGAATGGACGATGCTCTCGCACCGGGTGATCTTCCACGGACGGCGGGTCTGCCATTCCCGCAAGCCGGCGTGCGGCGCTTGCGTCCTGGTCAAGGACTGCCCGTCGTTCGGTATCGGGCCGACCGATCCGGAGGCCGCGGCCAAGCTGGTGAAAGGGCCGGAGCGCGAGCATCTGCTGGAGCTGGTGGGCCGGTGAGCTCGGAGCCCTCGGGCCGATGGAGGAGGGGGCATGCGTGGCGCTGGGCACTGGCAGGTCTGATCGTGGTGGTGGCGCTGGCGGTCGCGGTGTGGCCGCGCGGCGACGACGCGACGGAGGAGCCGCAGTCGCCCCCCGCCGCCTCCGGCGTCTCCGATGACCTGCGCGCCGCCGCCCATTTGCCCGACTGCCCCGGCGGCGCCGCCACCGGCAGCGGGCCGCTGGCCGGGATAACGCTGGATTGCCTGGCGAACGGCAGGCCGGTGGACCTGGCCGCCGCGCTGGCGGGCAAGCCCGCTCTGCTGAACCTGTGGGCCTACTGGTGCGCACCGTGCGCCCAGGAGTTGCCGTATTTGCAGCAATACGCCCAACGCGCCGGGAACGCGATTACCGTGCTGACCGTGCACAGCGACCCTGATGAGGCCAAGGCACTGTCCCGGCTGCGTGGGCTGGAGGTGCGGTTGCCCGGCGTTTCGGACGCCGACGCGCGAGTGCGTACGGCCGTCGGGGCCCCCGCGGTATTGCCGATCTCGGTGCTGGTGCGTGCCGACGGCTCGATCGCCGACGTCGTGGTGCGGGCTTTCGGCGGGGTGGATGACATCGCGAATACGGTCGCGGGCAAGCTCGGAGTGGCCGCGTGACAATGCGGGTGGACGAATCAATGGTGGAGGTGACGGTGCGGGCGTGCACGCGGGCCGGTGAGCGAATGCGCGGGGGAGGTGTGTGTTGAGCATCGAAATGCCGCCCGGCATCCCGGAATGGCTGACCCGCTCGGCCGAACCGGCTACGGAGGACGCCGACACTCTGACCAAGGAGCGTGTGCTGCGCCGCGCCCTGACCCTGACTTCGAAGCCGCGGCAAGCGGCGGTGCTCGTGCTGTTCGGCGGCTCGCCCGAGCCGGACCCGGCCGCGCCCGGCGGACTGCCCGCCGACGCGGAGGTGCTGCTCACCCAGCGCGCCTCCACCATGCGCCAGCACCGAGGCCAAGTGGCCTTTCCCGGCGGTGCGGTCGACCCGGGCGACGCGGGGCCGATCGATACCGCGTTGCGCGAAGCCTGCGAGGAGACCGGTCTCGACCGTTCCGGTGTCGAGCCGTTCGCGGTGCTGCCGAAGCTGTTCGTGCCGCCGTCGCGCTTCGACGTCACACCGGTGGTCGCGTACTGGCGCACGCCGGGCGCGGTGGGGGTGGTCGACCAGAGCGAGACCGAGCGGGTCGTGCGCGTCCCGCTCGCGCAGCTGCTGGATCCGGCCAACCGCTTCCTGGTCCGCAGCCCCATGGGCTATCAGAGCCCGGCGTTCCAGGTCGACGGGCTTCTGGTCTGGGGTCTGACCGGCGGCATCCTCGCCGGGATCAGCAAGGCCTGCGGCTGGGACCGAGCGTGGGACCACGGGGACGTTCGTGATCTGGAGACCGCACTCGCCGCCGTGGGGATGACGTTATGAGTTCGTCGGCCTGGCTCGACATCGCCGTCGTGCTGTTGGCGCTGCTGGCCGCCTCCTCGGGATGGCGCCAGGGCGCGGTGGCCTCCGCGCTCGCCTTCCTCGGTGTGGTGCTCGGCGCGGTCGCGGGCATCCTGATCGCGCCGCACATCCTGGTGCACGTCGACGAGGGCCGCACCAGAGTGCTCACCGGTGTGCTGCTGATCGTGGTGCTGGTGATCGTCGGTGAGGTCGCGGGCATGGTGCTGGGGCGCGCCGCGCGCAGCGGCATGCGTCATCCGTTCACGCGCAGCGTGGACAGCGCGGTCGGCGCGGTGTTGCAGGCGGTCGCCGTGCTGGTCACCGCGTGGCTGCTGGCACTGCCGCTGGCCACGTCGTCGCAGCCGGCCATCGCGACGGCGATCAACGGCTCGCGGGTACTCGCCGACGTCAACGATGTCGCGCCGAACTGGCTGCGCAGGCTGCCCAACGAGTTCTCCAAGCTGCTCAACACCTCCGGCCTGCCGGACGTGATCGGACCGTTCGGGCGGGCGCCGATCGCGGCCGTGGAACCTCCCGATCCGAGCGTGCTGGCCAGCCCGGTCGCCGCCTCGCTCCAGCAGAGCGTGCTGCGCATCCGCGGGGTCGCGCCGAGTTGCCAGCGGGCGCTGGAGGGCTCGGGCTTCGTCATCGCGCCCGAGCGCGTGATGACCAACGCCCACGTCGTCGCGGGCACCACGAGCGTCGCGGTAGACACCCCGCGCGGCCCGCTGGACGCGAACGTGGTCCTGTTCGACCCGTCCAAGGACGTCGCGGTGCTCGCCGTGCCCGGTCTCACCGCCCCGGTGGTCCCGCGCGCGCCCGCGCCCGCGCGGTCGGGCGACAGCGCGATCGTGCTCGGCTACCCCGGCGGCGGCCCGTACACCGCGAGCGCCGCCCGGGTGCGCGAGACCCTGGATCTGACCGGTCCGACCATCTACCGCAACGGCACCGTCGAACGCGAGGTCTACACCGTCCGCGGCCAGGTCAGGGCGGGCAATTCCGGTGGGCCGCTGGTGGATACCGACGGGCAGGTGCTCGGCGTGGTCTTCGGCGCCGCCGTCACCGACGACGACACCGGTTACGTGCTCACGCTCGCGGAGGTCCGCGCGCAGCTCGACGCGGCCGAACGGGTCGGCACCGCGGTGGACACCGGCGCCTGCGTGCTCAGCTGAATCGGCCTCCCCGGGCCACGGGCAATCCGTGGCCGGGGAGGCATTCCCCGCGGCTCAGGCCAGAAGTTTGGCCAGTTCCGTCGTCACGGCGTCCGGGTTCTCCTGGTGGGCGAAATGCCCCGCCGCCGGGATGGTGACCAGTCGCCGCTCCGGTGACAGATGAGGATCGCGGCGGAAGGTTCCCGCCAGCACGTACGGGTCCAGATCGCCGCGCATGGCCAGGACCGGTATGTGGATGGGTTCGCGCATGGTCGCCATGAACCGGCGGCCGTCCGGACGCCACTGACTGCGGAAGGCCCAGCGCTGGTACTCCAGCGCACAATGCGCGGCACCGGGAATCCGGATCGCCGAACGCATCCGCTGGGCGGTGTCGACGAATTCGGCGGTGCCGGTCCATCCCGCGCTCACCCGCTGACGCAGCAGTCGCTCGACCTCGAAGCCGTCGGCGGTGGTCAGCAAGTGCTCGCCGTACCGGGGCAACTGGTAGCGAAGGAAGTTCGGCAGCCAGGCCGCGCGCTGGCGGCGGTTGCGCAGCACGGAACTCTTCAGCGCCGACGGATGCGGCGAGCCGACCAGCGCGATCGAGCGAACCAGTCGCGGATGCAGCACGGCGGTGGTCCAGCAGACCAGTCCACCGTCGGCGTGCCCGACCAGCGTCGCCTCGGTGTAGCCGAGCGCCCGGATGAGGCCGGCGACATCACCGGCGAGCGTCCAGCCGTCGTAGCCGCGCGGCGGCTTGTCGCTGTCGCCGTAGCCGCGCAGGTCAACGGCGACGACGCGGTAACCGAGCTCGGCCAGGCCGGTCAATTGGTGACGCCAGGACCACCAGAAGTCCGCGAAGCCGTGCAGCAGCACGACCAGCGGAGCGTCGGCCCGCTCGGGCGCCGCGTCCACGACGTGGAATCGAATGCCGTTGGCGTGCACGTCCCGATGCGTCCACGGTCCGTCGTAACGGACGCTGGACGGATCCGGAAGCAAGTTCGCCGACACGGCGACCGAGCCTAGTAGCCGTCGTACCGGCCCGCGCACGCGCGCCTAGGAAGCGGGCTTCTCCAGGGCGAGACGGTCGTCGTGCGCGGACGCGCCCAAGCTGTGCGGCAGCACCGTGCGCGCCTGCTTGAGCGAATCGATCGTCTTCTCCGGCGCGCGCAGTTTCTTCACCCGCCGGTATCCGAGGAACGCCAGTGCCGCGGTGGCCACGACCATCAGCAGGAAGACGATCAGGAAGGCCGCCCAGCGCGCCAGCCACACGTCGAGCAGTTCGCCGAGGAAGAAGAAAAAGAAGAAGGTGCTGAACAGCAGCACGGTGAGCGCGAGGATGAAATAGACGCTGCCCTGCAGGCCCTTCTTGATCTCACCGGTGACCTCGGCCTTGGCCAGTTCGACCTCGGCGCGGACCAGGGTCGACATCTGCTCGGCGGCGTCGCGGACCAGGCTCCCGAAGCTCGCGGAGCCGAGCGGATCGGCGTCCGAGAGGGGAATGGAGGTGACCGTACGACCGCGCTCCGCGCCGCTCCCGTTACCGCCGTGGTTGAAACTCACTTGGTCGACCCTTCTCCCTGTCCCGGCACTGCTTCAACTCCCGTTCGATCGGCGGCGCTCCCGGTGCCCTCCGTGGTCACGCAGGCTACCGCCTCCGGGCGGATCGTTCGTGCCGCCGTCCTGTTCACGTTCTAGCGCACGGGCGTCCCGCCGAGCCTGGTGGACACGCCCACGCCGCAACAGTAGCGCCGAACCGGCGAGCGACGCCGCCATTGATGTGACCAACACAGCGGCTTTCGCCAACTCGACGTCCGCGACATCGGCGAGCGCGAGTTCCGCCACGAGAAGGCTAACCGTGAAGCCGATCGCGCCGAGCACCGACAGGGCGAACATGTCCCGCCAGCCGAGCCCGCTGGGGCGCTTCGCGACGCCCAACCGGATTGCCACCCAGCTCATCCCGAAGATCCCGAGGGGCTTGCCCACGAGGAGCCCGAGAATCACGGCGAGCGCGAGCCGATTGGTGTACAACTCGCCGAACACCGTGGGATTCAACGGAACCCCGGCGGCGAACAGGGCGAACAGCGGAACGCACAACCCGGCGGAGACCGGCTGGAAGAGGTGCTCGAGCCGGGTGGCGGGCGCTCGGCGTTCTCCGGGATCCGGGCGCACCCGGGTGAGCAGGCCGAGCGCGACGCCCGCCAGCGTGGGATGGATGCCCGCCTCGTGCAGCGCGTACCAGGACACCAACGCCAGTGGGACATAGAGCCAGGGCGTGCCGATCCGAGCGCGCTGCCCCATCGACCACCCGGCGAAGCATCCGGCCGCGACGAGCAACCACAGCAGCGACACCGCGGTGGTGAACAGCACCGCGATCACGACGATAGCCATCAGGTCGTCGACCACCGCGAGACTGAGCAGGAACACCCGCGCGCCCGCCGGGATGCGCGAACCGGTCAGCGCCAGCACGGCGAGCGCGAACGCGATGTCGGTGGCGACCGGGATGGCCCAGCCGCGCTCCATGCCTGGGATGCCGAACCCGACCACCGCCGCGATCAGCGCGGGGGTGATCACGCCGCCGATCGCCGCGATGACCGGCAGGGTGGCGCGTCTGCGGTCGGCGAGTTCGCCGACGACCAGTTCGCGTTTGAGTTCCAGTCCGGCGACGAAGAAGAACACCGCCAGCAGACCGTCCTCGGCCCAGTCGGCCAAGGTCAGGTCCAGGTGCAGCGGCGGGATCGCGACGACCGTCTCGGTCATCGACACATAACTCGCCGCCCAGGGCGAGTTCACCCACAGCAATGCGATCGCGGCCGCGATCAGAAGCAGTGCGCCGCCGAAGGTTTCCGTGCGGAGGTAGCGGGACAATTCCGAGTGCACTCGCGTGATCACGGGAAACCTTTCGGGCGGCGATCGGGCAGCACTGCGGCGGCACCCACCGGAACCGGCTCAACGGGTGCGCGACCGCTCGCCGACCAGACTTCCCGGCACACCTCACGCAATCTTAACGGGTGCGGCCGGTGACAGGTCCGCCACCGGCCGCACTCAGCGCTGCCCGGTCAGTCCTTGCCCGCCCGGATCGCCTCGAACACGCTCGGGTCGACGAGGGTGGAGGTGTCGCCGAGTTGGCGTCCTTCGGCGATGTCGCGCAGGAGGCGGCGCATGATTTTGCCGCTGCGGGTTTTGGGGAGTTCGGGGACGATGTGGATTTCGCGGGGTTTGGCGATGGGGCTGATCTCGCGGGCGACTTCGGTTTTGAGGTCGTCGACGAGGGTGGGGGTGGGTTGGGCTTCGGCGGTGAGGATGACGAAGGCGACGATGCCTTGGCCGGTGGTGGGGTCGGTGGCGCCCACGACGGCGGCTTCGGCGACGGTGTGGTGTCCGACGAGGGCGGATTCGACTTCGGCGGTGGAGATTCGGTGGCCGGAGACGTTCATGACGTCGTCGACCCGGCCGAGGACCCACAGGTCGCCGTCGGTGTCGAGTTTGGCGCCGTCGCCAGCGAAGTACCAGCCTCGGTCGGCGAAGCGTTCCCAGTAGGTGGCTTTGTAGCGTTCGGTGTCGCCCCAGATGCCGCGCAGCATCGACGGCCACGGCTCGTCGAGCACGAGGTAGCCGTTGGCTTCGGTTTCCCCGTGTTGGACCGGTTTGCCTTCTTCGTCGACGACTCGAGCGGAAATGCCGGGCAGCGCGGTCATGGCGGCGCCGGGTTTGGCGGCGGTGACGCCGGGCAGCGGGGAGATCATGATGGCGCCGGTCTCGGTCTGCCACCAGGTGTCGACGATGGGGGTGCGATTGCCGCCGATGACCTCGCGGTACCAGCGCCAGGCTTCGGGGTTGATGGGTTCGCCGACCGAGCCGAGCACGCGGATGCTGGACAGGTCGTGGGCGGCGGGTATTTCCCTGCCCCACTTCATGAAGGTGCGCACCAGGGTGGGGGCGGTGTAGTAGATGGTGACGCCGTATTTTTCGATGATCTGCCAGTGGCGGTGCTCATCGGGGAAATTGGGTGTGCCTTCGTAGACGACTTGGGTGGTGCGGTTGGCCAGCGGGCCGTAGACGATGTAGCTGTGGCCGGTGACCCAGCCGATGTCGGCGGTGCACCAGTAGATGTCTTGTCCGGGTTTGTGGTCGAAGACAGTGTGGTGGGTGTAGGCGGTTTGGGTGAGGTATCCGCCGGTGGTGTGCAGGATGCCTTTGGGTTTTCCGGTGGTGCCGGAGGTGTAGAGGATGAACAGGGGGTGTTCGGCGTCGAAGGGTTGGGGTTCGTGGTGGGGGGAGGCGGTGGTGACGGTGTCGTGCCACCACAGGTCGCGGCCTTCGGTCCAGGGGACCTCGATGCCGGTGCGGCGCACCACCAGCACATGCTCGACGCTGGATGGGGTGTCGCCGTGGGCGTAGAGGGCCTCGTCGACGGCTTCCTTCAGCGGGGCGGCTTTGCCGCGGCGCCACTGTCCGTCGGTGGTGATGACCAGGCGGGCTCGGGCGTCGTCCACGCGCTGGCGCAGGGCGGTGGGAGAGAATCCGGCGAAGACGACGGAGTGGGTCAGGCCGAGGCGGGCGCAGGCGAGCATGGCGACGATGGCCTCGGGCACCATCGGCATGTAGATGGCCACCCGGTCACCGGTCTCCAGGCCGAGTTCGGTGAGGTAGTTCGCGGCGCGGGAGACCTCGTCGAGCAGTTCGCGGTAGGTGATGGCGCGCGAGTCGCCGGGTTCGCCTTCCCAGTGGATGGCGACCTGGTCGCCGTGTCCGCCCAGGACGTGGCGGTCCACGCAGTTGTAGGCGACGTTGAGCTTGCCGCCGACGAACCATTTCGCCACCGGAGCCTCGCTCCAGTCCAGCACCTGGGTGAACGGCTCGTGCCAGTGCAGTCGCCCGGCCTGTTCGGCCCAGAACGCGTCGCGATCGGCCGCCGCCCGCTCGTAGAGTCCGGCGTCGGCGTTCGCCTGGGCGGCGAACTCCGCGTTCGGCGGATACGAGTCCCTGTGTTCGGCGCTGGTTTCGGTCATCTCATCTCTTCTTTCCACGTAGCCTGAGCGCACGATTCGACGTAGCCGAATTCGACAGTAATCAACTGTGACCCATGCCGCGTGCGGTGTGTCGATCGGGCTGCGCCCGCGTCACGCCGCCGCGCCCGCTCCCGCGGCGGTCGTCTCGGCGAACGCGATGTTCCGGCCGCGCGGCCGTTTCCGCACGAAACTCGGGGTGTTTCGGCGATGTTGCCGGATCGGTAACAAGTGCGCCGAACTCGGCGCAATCAGGTGACAGTGCCCGCGCCGGTCGTTACTCTGCCAACACACAGGGGGATCGTGTCGGCATGCGCTGATGGACCTCGCGCGGGTGCCCGATCGGCTCCCCCCTTCTCGCACCGGGAGGACGCGTTGAAATTCCACAGAGCGATGGCGCTGACCGCGGCAGTCGTACTGGCCACGACGCTCGGACTGTCCGCATGTTCCTCGGGCGACGGCGCCGACGCCGACATCGTCACCGTCAACGGCGGCGAGCCGCAGAATCCCCTGGTGCCCACCAACACCAACGAGAACATGGGCGGGCGCGTGGTCGACCGGCTGTTCGCGGGCTTGAAGTACTACGACGCCGACGGCAAGGCGCACGACGAGATGGCGGAGTCGATCCAGACCACGGATCGGAAGAACTACCGGGTAACCATCAAGCCCGGCTGGAAGTTCACCGACGGCACCCCCGTGACGGCGAAGTCGTTCGTCGACGCATGGAACTACGGGGCCCTCGGCAGCAACGCGCAGTTGCAGAGCTACGTGTTCGGCCCCATCGTCGGTTTCGACGAGGTGTCCGCGGAAAAGCCGACGGCACAGACGATGTCGGGCCTGAAGGTGATCGACGACCGCACCTTCACCATCGAGCTGAAAGCTCCGTCGATCGACTTCGAGACCGAACTCGGGTACGCGCCGTTCTATCCGCTGTCCGAAGCCGCGTTCAAGGACATGAAGGCGTTCGGGGAGAACCCGATCGGCAACGGCCCGTACAAGTTCGCCCGGACCGGGGCGTGGGAGCACAACGTCAAGATCGACCTGGTGCCCAACCCGGACTACCCCGGCGGCCGCCCGGCCAAGAACAAAGGCCTGCGGTTCGTGATGTACCAGTCCTTCGATACCGCGTACGCGGACCTGCAGGCGGGCAACCTCGACGCGCTCGACACCGTGCCCGACAGCGCGCTCACCTCCTATCAGCAGGATCTCGGCGACCGCGCGATCACCAAGCCGACCGCCCAGAATCAGCACATCGGCATCCAGGCGAATGTCGCGCACTTCGCCGGGCAGGAGGGGCTGTTGCGGCGCCGCGCGATCTCGATGGCGATCAACCGGGAACAGATCGCGCAGAACATCTTCCACGGCACCCGGATCCCGGCGCGCGACTTCACCGCCAGCACGCTGCCCGGCTTCGACGCGAACCTGCCCGGCACGGAGGTGCTGAAGTACAACCCCGACGAGGCCAGGAAGGTGTGGGCACAGGCCGACGCGATATCGCCGTGGTCGGGCCGCTACGAGATCGCCTACAACTCCGACGGCGGCCATCAGGCCTGGGTGGAGGCCGTGGCCAACAGCGTCAAGAACACCCTCGGCATCGACGCCATCGGCGTGCCGTACCCGACGTTCAAGAACATCCGCGACGAGGTGAACGCGCACACGATCAACAAGGCGTTCCGCTACGGCTGGCAGGGCGACTACCCGACCATGCTGCAGTTCCTCACCTCGCAGTACTACAGCTACTCCGACACCAACAACGTCGACTACAACAGTCCCGAGTTCGACCGCTTGCTCAATGCCGCCTTGGCCGCGTCGACCCAGGAGGAGTCCTACAAGCTCGTCGCGCAGGCGCAGGCGCTGCTGATCAAGGACCTGGCCGACATTCCCGTGTTCGACTACGTGGCCGCGGCGGGCCGCTCCGACCGGGTGCGGAATGCCGAACTCGCTTGGAACGGTCTGTTCGCCTTCGAGAATATCGAGAAGTAGCCGCCAGCCGCCCGGCGTCCGCACGACGCTCGGCGGCGCTACCCAGGAGGCGAAATGGCCTGGTATGTCGTGCGGCGTCTGCTTCAGATGATCCCCGTGTTCCTCGGGGCGACGCTGCTCATCTACGCCCTGGTGTTCCTCGTCCCGGGTGATCCGATCCACGCGCTGGCCGGTGACAAACCGATGACGCCCGCGGTCGAGGCACAGCTGCGGGCGCGCTACCACCTCGACGAGCCCTTCCTCGTGCAGTACCTGCTGTACCTGAAGGGCATCGTCACGCTGGACTTCGGCACCGCCTTCTCCGGCAGGCCGGTGCGGGACGAACTCGCGCGCGCGTTCCCGATCACCCTCGAGCTGGCGCTCATGGCCGTGCTGATCGAGTCGGTCTTCGGCGTGCTGTTCGGCCTGATCGCCGGGCTGCGCAAAGGCAAACTGTTCGATTCGACGATGCTCGTGGTCAGCCTGATCGTCATCGCCGTGCCGGTCTTCGTGGTGGGCTTTCTGGCGCAATATCTGCTCGGGGTGAAGTGGGGGATCGTTCCGGTGACCGTGTCCGGCAAGGCGACGGTCGGTGAACTGCTGGTGCCCGCGTTCGTGCTCGGCTCGCTGTCGTTCGCCTACGTTCTGCGACTGACCCGGAACTCGGTGGCGGAGAACATGTCCGCCGACTACGTGCGCACCGCGACCGCCAAGGGACTCGGCAGGCCGCGTGTGGTGACCGTGCACATCCTGCGCAACTCGATGATCCCGGTGGTCACGTTTCTCGGCGCCGATCTGGGCGCCCTGATGGGCGGCGCGATCGTCACCGAGGGCATCTTCAACATCCCGGGCGTCGGCGGCACGCTCTACCAGGCCATCACCAGGGGCGAACCGCCGACCGTGGTCTCCTTCGTCACGGTGCTGATCGTCATCTTCCTGGTCACCAACCTGGTCGTCGACCTGCTCTACGCCGCACTCGACCCGAGGATCCGCTATGCCTGACCTGACCGAGGGGCCGCCGCGCCGCGGCCAGGAGCACTTCGTCGCCCCGCCCGACGAGGTCGAGGTACTCGCCACCGACGCAGTGCCTGCCGCGGGCGCGCCGACCAGCATCTGGCGCGACGCGTGGCGGCAGCTGCGGCGCAACCCCATCTTCGTCGTGGCGGCGGTGCTGATCCTGTTCGTGCTGATCGTGGTGATCTGGCCGGGGTTGTTCACCGATCAGGACCCGCGATATTGCAACGGCGATTTCAGCATGGATCCGCGCGGCGCGGGCCACCCGTTCGGCTTCGACAAGCAGGGCTGCGACATCTACGCCCGGACGGTCTACGGCGCGCGGGCCTCCGTACTCGCCGGTGTCGGCGCGACACTGCTGTTCGTACTGATCGGAGGGACGCTCGGGGCGCTGTCGGGCTTCTACGGCGGGCCGCTGGACTCGATCGTCTCCCGGGTCGCCGAGATCTTCTACGCGATCCCGCTGATGCTGGCCGCCATCGTGATCATGCAGCTGCTGGACGCGCGCACGATCTGGACGGTGATCGTCATCCTCGCCTCGTTCACCTGGCCGCAGGCGGCGCGGATCGCGCGCAGCGCCGTCATCCAAGCGAGGAACAGCGACTACGTCACGGCGGCGAAAGCATTGGGCGTCTCCCGCATCCGGACGTTGCTGCGTCACGTGCTGCCGAACGCGGCGGGACCGCTGATCGTGGTGACCACGCTGTGGCTGGGCGTCTTCATCGTCACCGAGGCGACGCTGTCCTATCTCGGTGTCGGCCTGCCGCGCACGGTGGTGTCCTGGGGTGCGGATATCGCCACCGGGCAGAAGGAGATTCGTACCTCGGCCATCCTGTTCTATCCGGCGACGGCGTTGGCGCTGACCGTGCTGAGCTTCATCATGCTGGGCGACGCCGTGCGGGACGCCCTCGATCCGAAGGCGAGGAAGCGATGAGCGAGACCGAGCGCCCGCTGCTGGAGATCACCGATCTGAACGTGAGTTTCACCGCCGAGGGCAAGGGGGTGCCCGCGGTCCGCGATGTAAGTCTGTCGGTCTACGCCGGGCAGACCGTGGCCATCGTCGGCGAATCCGGTTCGGGGAAGTCGACCACCGCGCACGCGATCATCGACCTGCTGCCCGGCACGGGCCGGATCACGTCCGGCACGATCAGATTCGACGGCACGGACCTCACGGCGGCCTCCGCACGACAAATCGTCGCGGTCCGCGGCAGCGGCATCGGGCTCGTCCCGCAGGACCCGATGTCGAATCTGAATCCGGTGTGGAAGGTCGGATTCCAGATCCGCGAGACGTTGGAGGCCAACGGCATCGCGAAGGGCAAGGCCGCCAGGAAACGGGCCGTGGAGCTGCTCGAGGAAGCAGGGATGCCCGACGCCGAACGCCGGGTGAACCAGTATCCGCACGAGTTCTCCGGCGGCATGCGCCAGCGCGCGCTGATCGCGATCGGCCTGTCCTGCCGGCCCAAGCTGCTCATCGCCGACGAACCGACCTCGGCGCTCGACGTGACCGTGCAGCGGCAGATCCTCGACCATCTCGACCGGCTCACCGCCGAACTCGGCACCGCCGTGCTGCTGATCACCCACGACCTGGGCCTGGCGGCGGAGCGGGCCGAACACCTGGTGGTGATGTATCGCGGCCGCGTCGTGGAATCCGGCCCGGCCCTGCGGATTCTGCGCGATCCGCAACACCTGTACACCAAGCGGCTGGTGAGTTCGGCGCCGTCGCTGGCCGCGCGGCGCTCGGCGGTGCGGCGCCGGGCGCAGATCCGCGCGCAGGCCGTCCAAGTGGCCGAGCAAGCGGCGGCGGCCGACACGGAACTCACGGTGGTTCCGGACGAGGTGCTGGTCGCCGAGCACCTGACGAAGACGTTCCGCATCCGCGAGCGCATGCCGTGGAAATCGACCGAATTCGTCGCCGTGGACGACGTGTCGTTCCGGCTGCGGCGCGGGTCGACCACGGCGATCGTCGGCGAATCCGGCTCGGGCAAGACGACGGTGGCGCAGATGGTGCTCGGCCTGCTCGCCCCCACCTCCGGCACGGTCACGTTCGACGGCAAGGACGTGACCGCCCTGGACCGCAAGGGCGCGTTCGCCTTCCGCCGCAGGGTGCAACCGATCTTCCAGGACCCCTACGGGTCGCTCGACCCGATGTACACCATCTACCGCACCATCGAGGAGCCGTTGCGCACCCATCGGATCGGCACTCCCGAAGAACGGGAGGCGACCGTGCGGGAGCTGCTCGACAAGGTCGCGCTGCCGGCCGATGTGCTGCGGCGCTACCCCAACGAA
Source organism: Nocardia sp. NPDC047648 (assembly GCF_040642815.1). NCBI lineage: Bacteria > Bacillati > Actinomycetota > Actinomycetes > Mycobacteriales > Nocardiaceae > Nocardia > Nocardia sp. NPDC047648. The sequence goes on from NZ_JBEYSX010000015.1 coordinate 116,945, forward strand.
CTGTCCGGGGGGCAGCGTCAGCGAGTGGCCGTCGCGCGTGCGCTCGCACTCCGGCCGGAGGTGGTGGTGTGCGACGAGGCGGTGTCCGCACTCGACGTGCTGGTGCAGGCTCAGATCCTCCGGCTGCTCAACGAGCTGCAGGCCGATCTGGGTCTGGCGTACCTGTTCATCACCCACGATCTGGCCGTCGTCCGGCAGATCGCCGACGACGTGCTCGTCATGCAGCGCGGCAAGGTGGTCGAAGCGGCGACGACCGACGAGGTGTTCGACCACCCCCGGCAGGAGTACACGCGCAAGCTGCTCGACGCGATCCCGGGACGCGATCTGCTGGCCGGGTAGGCGAGCCGGGCGCGCGGATCGGTCCGCGCGGCCGCAAGTAGCCTCGTATGCCGTGACCGATCCGCTGCAGCCCCTCGTCGATCTTCCCGGTGTCCGGGACGCGGCCGACCGCGCCCGCGACGCGCTCGCCGCGGTGCACCGGCACAAAGCGAACCGGCGTGGGTGGCCGACCACGGCGGCCGAGGCCGCGGTGCGCGCGGCGCGGTCCTCGGCGGCCATCGACGGCGGCAGCACGGACATCCCCGCCGACGGGCGGGTGGCGGACCCGATACTGGCAGGGTCGCTGCGCGTCGGTCAGGCGCTGGACGGGGACGCGCTGCGGAATCTGGTGGGCACCTGGCAGCGCGCTCCGCTGCAGGCGTTGGCGCGGCTGCATCTGCTCGCCGCGGCCGACCTGGTACCTCAGGAGGAGTCGCTCGGCAGGCCGCGCTTCGACTCCGGGGTAGCGCAGCGGCTGGACCTGCTGGCGCAGACGGTGGTCGGCTCCCGAGCGCCCGCACCGGTGCTCGCCGCCGTAGTACACGGTGAGCTACTGGCGCTGAAGCCGTTCGGCACGGCCGACGGCGTGGTCGCGCGGGCGGCGTCCCGGCTGGTCGCGGTGTCCAGTGGGCTGGACCCGCACAGCCTCGGCGTGCCGGAGGTGTTCTTGTTGCGCAGGCGTCAGGCGTACCTGGACGCCGCCGCCGGGTTCGAGTCCGGGGATGCGGAGGCCGTGGGCGGATGGGTGATCTTCTGCTGCGCGGCCTTCGAAGACGGTGCGCGCGAAGCCACATCGATCGCCGACTCGGCGGCGGGATAACCCCCCGGACACATCAAAGCGGGCGGCGTTGTCTGTCGACCTCACCGCCCGCTAGCACGGACTACCCGGTTACCAAGCGTGCTAGGTGGGTTGTGTTCTGCGGCCTCGGCGACAATCCGGACACCGGCCGGTTCATCCCCGCAACCTGTGCGAGGCCTTCGCCGTCGACTATCCGTATTTCGCAGGCCCACAACGCTTCTGCCCTTGTCGCGGCGCGCTCCGCGTGGGTGCCTGGTGTCCGTGCTGGGAAGGATGGTCGGGAGACAGTGCCTTCTCTTCCGGTACTGCCTTGGCCTTCCGCCCTTCCGTAGTTACCTTTCTACACTGTGACTGCACTCACATCAAGGGATTGTCAGACATTGAATAATCGGCGTGTTTCCCGGCGTTTCGTGGTTAAATGCCTGGTCCGCTGCGGCGTGTGCTAAGTCGGCAAATGCCTGGGCAAGCATCCGGCGACCAGGCATCACGAGGTGCCGGAGCACCCGGATATCAGCGTCGGCGGCGCAGCATCCGGTAACTGATCGCGCCCGCCAGCACCGCGCTCAAGCCGACCGCGGCCGTGGCCGCGACCGTCGTCGAGGACGGCGACTGGAAGCGCGCCCACAGCGATACCGGGTTGGAGAAGGTCAGGATCGGCCAGCCGCGCGCGGTGGCCTCGCGACGCAGATTGCGATCCGGGTTCACCGCGGTTGGGTGCCCCACCGCGCCGAGCAGGGGCAGATCGGTGATCGAATCGGAGTAGGCGTAGCAGCGCGACAGGTCGTAACCCTCCCCGGCGGCGAGTTTTTCGACAGCGGCGACCTTGCCCTCGCCGTAGCAGTAGAACTCGACCTCGCCGGTGTACTTCCCGTCCGCCACGACCATCCGGGTAGCCGCGGTGTGCGAAGCGCCGAGCGCTTCGGCGATCGGACCCACGATCTCCTCGCCGGAGGCCGAGACGATCACCACGTCGTGGCCCCGGATCTTGTGGTCGGCGATCAAGTCGGCGGCCTCCGCGTAGATCAGCGGATCGACCAGCTCGTGCAGCGTCTCGCCCACAATGGATTTCACCTGTTCGACGTCCCAGCCCGCGCACATGCTGGTCAGGTGGGCGCGCATGCGTTCCATCTGATCGTGGTCGGCGCCGGACAGCAGGAACAGGAAATGCGCGTAGCTGCTCTCCAAGACGGCGCGGCGGTTCAACAGCCCCTGCGCGAAGAAGGGCTTGCTGAACACGAACGTGCTCGACTTCGCGATCACGGTCTTGTCCAGATCGAAGAAGGCCGCGACGCGTCCACCCGTAGGGGCTGAGTTGTCCACCTGACCAGGATAGGCGGCGGAGTCGCCGCCCTCCGGAGGGGCGCTGAGCTGCGGGGCGGCTCACTGCGGTGCTTCTGCCGCGTGGCGGCATCATCTCGGCAGCCCGGTGCGGTGGCCCGGCGGACCGGCGGATCGGGTCCGTCGCGCTTGTCGTGTGGCTTGCCTGCCTTCGATCCGCCGCAGGTGGGCGGCGGATGGACGACGGTCGCGCCCGAGCGGCACGTGTGTTCCGACGGCGGCGGGCGTGCGGACGGTGCGTCGGTGGAGTTTGCCCCGTAGACGCCGAAGCCACGAGGGCCGCAAAGATGTCCGTCGGCAGACTTGCGTTGTGGGCGGGGCTTGGGTGTAGTATTGCTGGCACCTGGACATGGTCCAGGCGCGTTCAGCCCGACCCCCCGGGGCTGAACCCCGACGGCCCCAGCCTCCTCCCCCCCCGGCTGGGGCCGTCCTCTATTTCAGGGACAGTGCGGTAGGACGCCCCGCTCGGAAGTTGTCCACAACCCGGAAGCTATCCACATTCGGCACATCGGCCCTTCTCTGCCCGTGCGTGTTCAGCAACGCTGACCTGCATGAACCTCGAAGCATCGGAGCCGACCGGGCCGCCGCCCGCTCTCGTGCTCATCGATGACGACCGCCTGCGCGAGGAGGTCCGGCGCATCGCGGCAGCCGCCGAACGGTCTCTCGACGAGCGGACCCAGCCGGTCGGCAGGCATGCCTGGACGGGCGCGCCGCTGGTGATACTCGACACCGATGCGGCGCGGGAGGCGGCCGTGGCGGGATACCTGCGCCGGACCGGCGTGGTGTTGGTAACCGATGGTGAGCCAGGCTTGCTCGACTGGCAGGCCGCCGCCTCGGTCGGGGCGGAGCGGGCTATCGCCCTGCCCGGCGCGGCGGTGGGGCTTATCGAGATGTTTGCCGAGTACGGCGAGCAACGTGCGGGCGATGGCGTGGTGGTCGCCGTCGCGGGGGCGGGCGGTGGGGCAGGGGCATCCACCTTGGCCGTCGCGGTCGCGCTGCGCGCCGCCGCGGAAGGGTTCCGGCGCGAGACCTTGCTGGTGGACGGCGCGCCCTTCGCGGGTGGCCTCGACCTGCTGCTCGGTATCGAGAACACGGCTGGATTGCGCTGGCCCGATCTGGTGATCGAGGACGGGCGGGTCTCCGCCACCGCGTTGCACGGCGCCCTGCCCATCGCGGCGCCCGGACTGGCGGTACTGTCCTGCGGGCGCTGCGGTGCGGGACGATTGCCACGCGAGCTCGGTGCGGCCGGAGTCCGCGCTGTGATCGAAGCGGGCCGTGTCGCAGGCGATTTCGTAGTTTGCGACATTTCCGGTGAGCGCGGACCGCATGCCGACCAGATGCTCGACTCGGCGGATCTCGTGGTGCTGGTGGTCCCGGCGCGCCTGCGGGCGGTCGCCGCCGCCGAGGCGGTGTCCGCGCACATCGCGCGCCGAAACCCGAACCAGGGCCTGATCGTTCGCGGCCCGGCGCCCGGTGGCCTGCGCGCGCCCGAGGTCGCCGAGGTGCTCGATCTTCCGCTGCTCGCCGCCGTCCGTGCCCAGAGCGGTCTGGCGCACCGGCTGGAGCGCGGCGGGATCTCGGTCCGCAGGCGCGGACCGTTGCGCGATGCCGCCGACGCCGTGCTCGGCGTGCTCGGCGCACCACCCGGACAGCGGAGGTGAGGTGGGGAAGATGAGCGCGATACTGACCACCGAGCTGCTGGATCGGGTGCGGGAGCGACTGGCCACCGAGACCGGCGATCCGGATCCGGCGCAGGTCGCCGCCGCGATCCGCGCCGAAGCGGGCGGGGTGCTGGGGGACACCGATCTGCTGCGCGCCCTGCGGTTGTTGCAGACGGAGCTGACCGGCGCGGGCGTACTCGAACCGCTGCTGCACGATCCGCACGTCGCGGACGTCTTGGTGACAGGGCCCGACGCGGTGTGGATCGATCGCGGGCACGGTCTGGAGCGGACTTCGATCACGTTCTCCGACGAGGCCGCGGTACGGCGGCTTGCCCAGCGCCTGGCATTGTCGGCCGGGCGACGGCTCGACGACGCACAACCATGGGTGGACGGCCGGCTGACGGGAACCGGCGCGGCACTGGGGGATTCCTTCGGTGTGCGCTTGCACGCGGTCCTCGCGCCGGTCGCGCACGGGGGCACCTGTCTGTCGCTGCGCGTACTTCGTCCCGCTACTCAGGGACTCGACGCGCTCGCGTCGGCGGGCGCGGTGCCCGCCGACGCGAAGGTCCTGCTGAAACGAATCGTCCGGGCGCGGCTGGCATTCCTCGTGGTCGGTGGCACCGGCGCAGGCAAGACGACGCTGCTGTCCGGCCTGCTCGCCACGGTGGACCCCTCCGAGCGGATCGTCTGCGTCGAGGATGCGGCGGAACTCGCGCCACCGCATCCGCACGTGGTCCGGCTGGTCGCCAGGACCGCGAACGTAGAGGGCGTCGGTGAGATCACCGTCCGCGACCTGGTCCGCCAAGCGCTGCGCATGCGGCCGGACCGGATGGTGGTCGGCGAGGTCAGGGGAGCCGAGGTGGTCGACCTGCTGACTGCGTTGAACACCGGTCACGACGGCGGAGCGGGCACCGTGCACGCCAACTCACCGCGAGAAGTCCCGGCCCGCTTGGAAGCCCTCGCCGCCTTGGGCGGAATGGATCGAGCGGCCTTGCACAGTCAGCTCGCCGCCGCGGTGCAGGTCGTCCTGCACGTGCACCGTCGATCCGACGGCTCGCGCGGCTTACGGGAGATCGGCCTCGTGCACCGTAGCGGCGCGGGACACGTGCGGATCACGCCCGCCTGGCACGACACGGGTGCGGCTCCCGCCGCCGCGGACCTGTCCAGCCTGCTCGCCGAACGGCTCGACCGATGAGCGGCGCGATGTTGTGCCTCGCGCTGGCGTTGATCGTGGCCCCGGCGCCGCGGTCGCGCCGCCGGTTCGAGCGGTTGTCGACCGCGCGAGCCGAGTATCGGATGCCGGAGCGCGCAAAGCTGTTTCGTGCCGTTGCGAGCGCAGGCGTGGTGGTTGTGCTCCTCGTCTTCGGCCCTGGTCCTTTCCTCGCGGCCGGCCTGGTCAGCGGAACGGTCGGGTTGCGTGCCCGCCGGGCGGCGCGAGACCGGCGCAGGAGTGCCGAGCAAGGACATCTGCTCGACGCTTTGGAGGCCGTGATCGCCGAACTGCGGGTAGGGGCGCACCCGAGTGCCGCCGCCGAGACCGCCGCGCGTGAGGTGCGGGGCGAATCGGCACGCGCGTTCGCCATCGGTGCCGCGCGCAGCCGGCTCGGTGGCTCGGCGGCGGAGGGCCTGCGCAGACCGGATTCCTTGATCACCGAAGAACTTTCCCGGGTCGCGGGCGCTTGGCAGGTGGCCGAGCGGCATGGCTTGGCGCTGGCCGAGTTGCTGTCGGCGGCCCGAACGGATCTCGCGGGCCGCCTTCGATTCCACGGCCGCACCACAGCCGCGCTGGCCGGTGCGCGCGCCACCGCCGCGGTCCTCGCCTGCCTGCCGCTTCTCGGCATCGCCCTCGGCCAAATGATGGGCGCAGCGCCGCTGCACGTCCTCTTCGCCTCGTCCGCAGGGACGGTGCTGCTTCCGCTCGGTGCGGGCCTGGCCTGCGCGGGCCTGCTGTGGACCGATGTGATCACGCGAAAGGTGCTGATATGACGACGCTTACGACGGCCGGCTGTGAGCGGCCGAATATCCAGGCCGGCTCATCGCTTTCGATGTCGGCGTCGATACCCGACGCGTGGAAATCCGTCGGCGAGACGTGGAGGTTCGTAGGCCCGCCGATTGCAGCGGTGGTTTCTGCCATAACCGCGAGCGGTACGGCCGCACGAAGCCGCCGCCCGGTCCGCAGCACCCGCCCATCGCCGCGACCGCCGGCCGATCTCATCGGCGAATGTGTCGGCGGCGTCGGCAGGTCGGCTGAGCGCCGCATGTCACCGTATGTCCTGCCATCAGGTCGTACCCGTGATCCTCGCACCCAGCGTTCCGGGGGTTCCCGTACGCCGGTGACGCGTGCTAAGCCGCCGGGCAGCCACGCGACGGGTGGCGTCCCTGGTTTCGCTCCAGGGTTGTGGGTGCGCTGTGAGACCTGTGGGGTTCGGTGTGCTGCCGTATGGCCTGGTGAGGGGTTGTGTCCGTGGTTTTCGCTCGAGGGTTGTGGGGTGCGCTGGAAGGTCTGTGGCGTTCGGTATGTCGTCGTATGGCCTGATGACGCGTCGTGTCCGTGGTTTTCGCTCTGCGGTTGTGGGTGCGCTGGGAGGTCTGTGGCGTTCGGTGTGCCGCCGTATGGCCTGATGACGCGTCGTGTGCGTGGTTTCCGCTCGAAGCGTGGTGGGCGCGGTGGCACGCCTGTGACCTTCGGCATGTCGCCATGTGGCCTGACGGCAGGTCATATCTGCGGTTCTCGCCCCACAGGGCAGGTGAAGGAGGCTGATGATGGCATTCATCCCGAATGCGGCGCTGCCGTTATTGCTGGTAGCGGCGGCGCTCGCCCTGCTCCCGGGGCGGGTCGCCGTAAGCCGGCGGCTACCCGTCCTCGGCCGAGCCCACCACGGGCCGACCGAGTCGTCGCGCCGGGCGAACAAGGGGATGGATCCGTTGGCCGTCGCCTCGGTTCTCGATCTGCTGGCCGCCTGCCTGCGGGCCGGGCTGCCCATGGCAGGCGCGGCGCGGGCGGTGGCGCCGGAGGCGCCCGAAGCACTCGGCGAAGCATTGCGGCGCGCTGCGGACCTGCTCGCATTGGGGGCCGACGCGGCCACGGTCTGGGAACAGGTGGCGCGCGACGCGAATGGGCGTCCCGGGGCCGAGGAGATCGAGTCACTGGCCCGGATGGCACGCCGCTCGGCACGCTCCGGGTCATCTCTGGCGGCCGCGGTGCTGGAACTGGCCGAGCAGCAGAGGTCCGCGGTCGAAGACAGGGCGGCCGCGAAGGCGGAGCGCGCGGGTGTCCTGATCGGCGGGCCGTTGGGTCTGTGCTTCCTCCCGGCCTTCGTTTGCCTCGGCATAGTGCCGGTGGTCATCGGCTTGGCAGGACGAGTGCTCGACGGCGGACTGCTGTAATCCTGCGGCATCCCGCGGCTGTGCCTTCCACGAGATCGGCTCGAAGCACGCGGTGCTTTCGGACGGGTTCGGCGGTTCAGGGCGCGGCGGTACGTGGGTGTGACAGGAGACGGGGTGTGAGCGGATTGCTGTCATTCCGCGACGTGCCGTGGCCTCGTGACCCGACAGTGTCGGCTCGGAAGCGTGACGGGTTCGGGGGAGCACCGTGCGGTGGTGCGTGGTCGGCGGTTCGGCGGGGCGAGGTCGCGCCGTCGGGCATTTCGCGAAGTGAGTGTTCGCCTGGTCCGGGTGTGCGGATCGGCGGCGGCGAGGTGGTTCCGAGACGGCGGCACGCGCCGCGGACTGCTTCGGAACAAGGGTGCCCGTGCGGAGCGGCCGCACGGGCCGGAAAGGAGGAATCGGGTGCGTATCCAGGGGGTCGCGATGTCCGTGGGCCGGAGGATGAGGGCTGTATATATGGCCTTGCGTGTGCGAGTGCTTCGGGCGGTGGTCGCGGAGGACGGCATGAGCACGGCGGAGTACGCGATCGGCACGATCGCGGCGGCGGCATTCGGTGCCGTGCTCTACGGCGTGGTGACCGGCGACAGCATCGTGAACGCGCTGACGAAGATCATCGACCGGGCGCTCAACACGTCGGTGTAGGCGTCGCAGCGGCCGAACGATGCCGTGCCGCGCCGGGCCCGCGCGACGATCGGGGAGCGGTGACGGTCGAGGCCGCGCTCGCATTGACCGCGCTCTTGGCGGCCGTCGTGCTCTGCCTCGGAGCATTACTGGCGGCGTCGACTCAGGTCCGCTGTGTCGACGCCGCCGGCGAGGCGGCCCGCCTCGCCGCTCGCGGCGATCATGCCAACGCTCGCCCGGCGGCCGAGCGCATCGCCCCGCCCTCGGCCGACATCGCACTCCGCATCGAGGGCACTCGTGCCATAGCCGTGGTCTCCGCAGGAACTCCATTGTTACCGCTGCTCACCCTCCGCGCGGAAGCGGTCGTGACGCTCGAACCCGGGGTCGCGAAGTGAAAGGGGCGGCATGGCTGCACGCCCACCTGCTCGACGGTGGCGTGGCCCGGCCGGCCTGGCGGGAGGCATCCGTGGCGCGGAGTCCACGGCGCGCGTCGAACGAGGACGGGTTGGCCACAGTTTTCACCTGCTTGGTGCTCGTTGGGCTGATCGGTGTGACGCTCTTGATCGCCCAGGTGGGCACCGTGGTGGTGGCGCGGCATCGGGCGCAGGCAGCCGCGGATTCGGCGGCGCTCGCCGGTGCGGGTGCGTTGGTGGCCGGCGTCGAAGGCGCATGCGCGGAGGCGGGCGAGGCGGCGCGGCGGATGGGGACACGAATCCGCGTCTGTGAGGTTGCGGAGTGGGACCTCACGGTCGTTGTGGAAAGGAATGTACCAATAGGTCTGTATGGCGATCGCGTCGTTCGAGCGAGTGCGCGGGCCTGCCCGGTTGAAGGCTGACGAGTTCGATACACGGTCGCCCTTGCGTCGCGTCCGGTAGCGGAAATCGGTAATTCTACTAGCCGGTTAAAAGCGGGCCCGTGGAATTCCCCGCGCGGGTCCGGATATCAAATAGCGATGAATGCGCATGTCGGCAATGGACCCAGTGGCAATACTCTAGTTAACATGAAACTAATCCTTTTTATTCGCGGAGGGTGAAGCGGTGTCATTCCACTAGGAGGTCTCCCAGTCTTCCCAGCGTGCGCGCTGGCAAGGTCGACAATTGGTCACGCGTCCGACTCTGCGCCGTCACGAATCGTGCGACGCCTCCGCGCCGGCGGACAGTTCGGTGAGCACGGCAGTGAGCAGGCGTGCCGCTGCCGCCTTGTTCAGCGGGTGGTTCCCGTTGCCGCACTTGGGTGATTGGACGCAGGACGGACAGCCGGCCGCGCAGCCGCACGACTCGATGGCCGCCAGGGTGGCCGAAAGCCACTGCCGCAGCTGGGCGAAGCCGCGCTCGGCGAACCCGGCTCCGCCGGCCTGGCCGTCGTAGACGAAGACGGTCGGCAGCCCGGTGTCCGGATGCTCGGCGGTGGAGACGCCGCCGATGTCCCACCGGTCGCAGGTCGCCACCAGGGGCAACAGCCCGATTGCCGCGTGCTCGGCCGCGTGCAGCGCTCCGGGCACGTCCTGGGGTTCGATTCCGGCCAGCGCCAGCAGCTCCGGTGTCACCGTGTACATGACCGCCCTGGTGGGCAGCGTCTGTGGCGGTAGATCGAGTTCGACCAGGTCGAGCACTTCGCCGGTGACCAGCGTGCGCAGGTAGCCGATCACCTGACTGGTAACCCGCACCCGCGCGAGCCCGGCCGTCACGTGACCGTGAGAGCGGCGATCGGTCACCGCATCGATGGCGATCGAGGTCACCTGACGCGCGCTGGTGGTCCAGCCGGGCTCGGCGGCGTGCACGAAGGCCACGCCGTCGTCGAGATCCAGCTCGTCGGCCACGTAGGTCTCGCCCTGGTGCAGGTGAACGGCGCCGGGATGCAACGTGGCCCGCGCCCGTCCCGCGTCCGCGGTGCCGAGCAGCCTGCCGGTTTCGCCGTCCACGATGGCTACCGGAGCGCCGATGCCGCCCCGGACATCCACCGCGTCGTGCGGTTGCGTCTCCGCGGTCACGTACCAGCGCGCGCGATCCTCCGTTCCGCGCCGCCTGATCAACCCTTTCGCCGCCAACCCGGCAAGGACCTCACCTGCGCCGAGTTCGTCCACTTCGGCGTCGGTGAGCGGCAACTCCAGCGCGGCGCACAGCAGCTGCGGTCCCAGGACGTAGGGATTGCGCGGATCGGTGATGGTGGCTTCGACCGGCTTGTCCAACAGTGCTTCCGGGTGGTGGACCAGGTAGGTGTCCAACGGGTCGTCCCGCGCCACGAGCAGCACGAGCGATCCCTGAGCGCGCCGCCCGGCCCGTCCGGCCTGCTGCCAGAACGACGCGACCGTTCCGGGAAAACCGGCGATGACCACGGCGTCCAACCCCGCGATATCGACGCCGAGTTCCAAGGCGTTGGTCGTCGCGGCGGCCAGTAGCGATCCGTCCGACAAGGCAGCTTCCAGATCACGGCGGTCCTCCGCGAGATATCCCGCGCGGTAGGACGCCACACGCGCGGCCGAGTCCGGATCGATCTCGGCCAGCAGTCTTCTGGCCTCCATCGCGGTGAGTTCGGCGGCTCGGCGCGAGCGGACGAAGGTCAAGGTCCGAGCGCCTTCGGCCACCAGATCAGCCATGATCCGCGCCGCTTCCGCGGTGGCGGGCCTGCGCACCGGCGCACCGTTCTCGCCGGTGAACGCGGTGAGCAAGGGCGGTTCCCAGAGCGCGACGGTCCGTGGCCCCTGCGGTGATCCGTCCGCGGTGACCGCGATGCACGGCGCGCCGATCAGGCGCGACGCGGCCGCCGCAGGTTCGGCCGAGGTCGCCGAGCAGAGCACGAACACGGGGTCCGCGCCGTATCGTGCGGCGATCCGCCGCAGCCTGCGCAGCACCAGCGCGACATGCGAGCCGAAAACACCTCGATAGGCGTGGCATTCGTCGACCACTACATAACGCAGCCTGCGCAGTACGCGCGCCCAGCGCTGGTGGGACCGCAGTATGCCCAGGTGGAGCATGTCCGGATTGGTGAAGATCCACCGCGCGTTGGCGCGTACCCACTGGCGGATCTCGGCGGGTGTGTCGCCGTCGTAGGTGGCCGGATGGATATCGCGCAACGGACCTTCGTGCGTGAGCGCGCCGATCGCGCGCAGTTGATCGGCGCCGAGCGCCTTCGTCGGCGAGAGATACAGCGCGGTGGCCTTGGGATCGGCTTGCAGCGCCGTGAGCACCGGAAGCTGGTAACCGAGCGATTTGCCCGAGGCGGTCCCGGTACTCACCACCACGTGCTGTCCGTGGAACGCCGCATCCGCCGTCTCGACCTGATGGCGCCACGGCGCGTCGAGGCCCGTGTCGCGTAATGCCGCAACCACATCCGGTGATGCCCAGGCGGGCCAGGCGGAGTGTGCCGCGGCCCGCGCGGGCAACTCGACCACATGCGTCAGCCGAGGATCGTTGTCCGGCACCCCCGTTAGGACACGATTCAGCAACGATGCCCCGTAGCTGAGCCCTGAGGGAGGCCGTGCAGGCAGCGCTGAGTACGGCTGATTCACGATGCGAACCCCGCCACACGCTCCGGAAGTGTGAAACGTGTGCGTCCGGCAACCCCTACCTGCCATTTCGATACCAAATAGCGACCTGGGTCACAGCTTCTTTGCTGAACGTCGACTCGGTTATCACCAAGCAAACGAACCCCAAGTCTGGATTCCACCATTGTGTCCCTCACCTGCGCATTCGCAAGATCAACTTTTTTGCAAATTGTCGGTAACTCGACTGTTGAATTGCCCGAAGACATGGTTCACTGGTTCCTGGTCGCAAGCTTCTGTGTTCGAGGGACGGATCCAAAGTCCAAACCGTCAGCAGGATCGATGTTGCGAACGGTGTGCTTGGTGCTTTCCTGCAGGGGGAACCAACAGTACAGCGGTCGGAACGGACCCGGTGGACGAACCCAGTTGTCCGCCGTTCCGGTAAGAAAAGAGAAGGAACAGAATGGCACAGGGAACTGTGAAGTGGTTCAACGCGGAGAAGGGGTTCGGCTTCATCGCGCCGGAGGACGGCTCCGCTGACGTCTTCGTCCACTACTCCGAGATCCAGGGTTCGGGTTTCCGCACCCTCGAGGAGAACCAGAAGGTCGAGTTCGAGGTCGGCCAGGGCACCAAGGGCCCGCAGGCCACCGGAGTGCGTGCGCTCAGCTGAGCGGCGCGAGGATTCACAGCTCGTCCCTCACCACCGGCAACGGGGTGAGGGACGAGCTATATCTGGGGTAGTCACGGCCCGTGTGCGCCGGCGGATCGGTCCGCCGAGCATGCCGCGGCGCAGGTGTGGCGAAACGGCAGGCATACTGATTCGAACTGGCGGGCGTACGCTCAGTGGTTCGAGTCGGAAGCACTCGACCACACGCGGCGTCACGGTATAAACGTGTCTGGTGCGACGTTCAGCCGTCGCAGCCGCTCACCCCAAGCCGCGCACAGCGGAAACTACGCAGCGCGGGTCGATCAGGAAAGGTGTATTCGCCGGTGGCAACACGAGACCGCGGTGCAGCCGACCAGGGCCGTGCCCTGCGTCGTCTCGTGATCGTCGAGTCCCCGACCAAGGCCCGCAAGATCGCGCCGTACCTGGGTCGTAACTACACGGTCGAGGCGTCGGTCGGTCATATCCGGGATCTGCCGCGCGGTGCGGCGGATGTCCCGGCCAAGTACAAGGGCCAGTCATGGGCGCGCCTCGGCGTGGATGTGGACAACGACTTCGAACCCATCTACGTCGTCAGCCCGGATAAGAAGGCCAAGGTCACCGAGCTCAAGAGCCTGCTGAAGGACGCGGACGAGCTCTACCTGGCCACCGACCCCGACCGCGAGGGCGAGGCGATCGCCTGGCACCTGCTGGAAACGCTCAAACCCAAGGTGCCGGTCCGGCGGATGGTGTTCCACGAGATCACCGAACCCGCCATCCAGGCCGCCGCCGCGGACACCCGTGACCTCGACAACGATCTGGTGGACGCGCAGGAGACCCGTCGCATCCTGGACCGGCTCTACGGCTACGAGGTCAGCCCCGTGCTGTGGAAGAAGGTCATGCCGCGGCTGTCGGCGGGCCGCGTGCAGTCGGTGGCCACCCGGGTGATCGTGCAGCGCGAACGTGAGCGGATGTCGTTCCGTTCCGCCGAGTACTGGGACATCGCCGCCAAGCTGGACGCGGGCAACGGCGAGGAGGGCGACGCCACCAATCCGAGGACCTTCGGCGCACGTCTGGTCACCGTCGACGGCGCGCGGGTCGCCACGGGGCGCGATTTCGGATCGGACGGGCAACTCAAGGCCGCGAGCGGCGTCGTCGTGTTGGACGAAGGCTACGCGCGGCGGCTGGCCGAGGCGCTGGACGGCGCCGACCTGGTGGTCTCCTCGGCGGAGGCCAAGCCGTACACGCGCAAGCCCTATCCGCCGTTCATGACCTCGACGCTGCAACAGGAGGCGGGACGCAAACTTCGTTTCACCTCCGAGCGGACCATGCGGGTGGCGCAGCGGTTGTACGAGAACGGCTACATCACCTACATGCGTACCGACTCCACGACGCTGTCGGAGTCGGCCATCGCCGCGGCCCGTGCGCAGGCCACCCAGCTCTACGGCTCGGAGTTCGTGCACCCGACCGCACGGCAGTACACCCGCAAGGTGAAGAACGCGCAGGAGGCGCACGAGGCGATCCGTCCGGCGGGCGACACGTTCGCCACACCAGGTCAGTTGCACGCGCGGTTGGACAACGACGAGTTCCGGCTCTACGAACTCATCTGGCAGCGCACGGTCGCCTCCCAGATGGCCGACGCCAGGGGCACCACGCTAACGCTGCGCATCACCGGCGTCGCGGGTACCGGCGAGGAGTGCGTGTTCTCCGCTTCGGGCCGCACCATCACCTTCCCCGGCTTCCTGAAGGCCTATGTGGAGAGCGTCGACGAGGAGGCGGGCGGCCAGTCCGACGACGCCGAGTCCAGGCTGCCCGCGCTGGATGAAGGCCAGGCGGTGACGGCGGTCGAGCTGAATCCCGATGGGCACAGCACCAACCCGCCCGCGCGCTACACCGAGGCGTCGCTGATCAAGACGCTCGAAGAGCTCGGCATCGGCCGCCCTTCGACGTATTCGTCGATCATCAAGACGATTCTCGACCGCGGCTACGTCTACAAGCGCGGCAGCGCGCTGGTGCCGTCGTGGGTGGCTTTCGCCGTGATCGGCTTGCTGGAGGAGCATTTCGGCCGACTGGTCGATTTCGACTTCACCGCTGCCATGGAGGACGATCTCGACGCCATCGCCGGTGGACGCGAGCAGCGCGGAAACTGGTTGTCCAGCTTCTACTTCGGCGGCGATCACGGTGTGGAAGGGTCGGTCGCGCGGTCCGGCGGCCTGAAGAAGATGGTGGGGGAGCGGCTCGACGATATCGACGCGCGCGAGATCAACTCCATCAAGCTGTTCAGCGATGCCGACGGACGCGATGTCGTGGTCCGGGTCGGCAAGTACGGGCCGTACCTGGAGCGGATGGTCGCCGATCCCGATGACCCCGAGGGTAATCCGGTGTCGCAGCGGGCCAACCTGCCCGACGATCTCCCGCCGGACGAGTTGACCCCCGAAGTCGCCGAGAAGCTGTTCTCGACGCCGCAGGAGGGTCGTTCGCTCGGCGTCGATCCCGAGTCGGGGCACGAAATCGTCGCCAAGGAGGGACGTTTCGGCCCGTATGTCACCGAGGTGCTGCCCGAACCGCAGGTCGAGCCGGGGCAGGAACCCGCCAAGAAGACCGCGAAGAAGGCCGCTGCGCTGAAGCCGCGCACGGGCTCGCTCTTCAAGTCCATGGACCTGGCCACCATCACGCTCGACGACGCGCTGAAGCTGCTGTCGCTGCCGCGTGTGGTCGGTACCGACCCGGCGAGCGGTGAGGAGATCACCGCGCAGAACGGGCGCTACGGGCCGTACCTGAAGAAGGGCACCGACTCGCGTTCGCTGAACACCGAGGATCAGATCTTCACCGTCACGCTGGAGGAGGCGCTGAAAATCTACGCGGAGCCGAAACGCCGTGGGCGGCAGGCGTCCAGCGCCGCCCCGCTGCGTGAACTCGGCAACGATTCGGCCAGCGGCAAGCCGATGGTGATCAAGGACGGCCGCTTCGGTCCGTACGTCACCGACGGCGAGACCAACGCGACGCTGCGCAAGGGCGACGAGATCGAGTCGATCACCGCGGAGCGGGCCATGGAACTGCTCGCCGACCGGCGGGCTCGCGGGCCGGTGAAGAAGACCGCCAAGAAGGCCGCCGCGAAGAAGGCTCCCGCCAAGAAGACCGCGGCCAAGAAGACCGCCGCCAAGAAGGCGACCACTACGAAGACGGTGGCCAAGAAGACTGCGGCGCAGAAGACGGCGGCGAAGAAGACCGGCGTCGGGAAGTCGTGAGTTCTCGGCGCATGGCGATAGCCGTAGCCTGAGCGCCATGAGTACCGAACAGGAGCGCGAGGATCTGATCGCGATGCTCGCCGACCAGCGCGAGCTTTTCCGCATCACCCTGCGTGGCATCGACGACGAGCAGGCGCGGAAGCGAACCACGGTGAGCGAGCTGACCCTGGGCGGGCTGCTGCACCACCTGGTCAGCTGCGAACGGCACTGGACGTCGGTGATCGTGCGGCGGGACGAGAACGCGGAACTGGATGTCTCGCAGTTCGGCGCCGAGTACGTGATGGCCCCGGACGAGACCGTGGCAGGCCTGCTTGCCACCTGGGAGGAGGTTGCCGCGGCGACGGCCGAACTGCTCCGCTCGGTGGACAGCCTCGACACCTCGATCCCCACTCCGACGACACCGTGGACTCCGGAGCGCATCTGGTGGTCGGTGCGCTACACGGTGCTGCACATCCTGCGAGAGATCGCGCATCACTCGGGCCACGCCGACATCATCCGTGAGGCGCTGGACGGGGCGAACAGCACACACCAGCGCGCCTCCTAGGCTCGGACGGGGCTGTCGAGTGCGGCCGACTTGCCGTGGTCGCCGTGAAATCCGGGTGATGCTGGGTCCCGAAGGTGTCCTCCCGCGCATCACCCCGGCGCGCAGAAGCTCTTCGTGCGATACGAGTGCCTCCCCCAGTCGGTCGGGCGGCGCGACGTTCCGATCCCTCACACGATGGGTGCGTATGTGGACGCGATCCGGGGACGGCGGCGGATCAGCACGGCTGTTGCGGGCCGAGTCGGCCGTGCGGAGAGTGCGGGCGTCGCCGTTGCGGTGCTGCGGCATCGGCCTGAAGCTGTTGGGAGGGGCGGGGCGTGCGGTGGGGTGCGCGTCGTGGTCGGTGGTGAGGGTGCAGCGGTGTCGGCCTGAAACTGTTGGGAGGTGCCGGGCGTGCGGTGGAGTGCGCGTCGTGGCCGGTGGTGAGAGTGCTGCGGTATCGGCCCGAAACTGTCGGGAGGGGCCGATAGGGTGTACGGCGTGGCGGGAGTCTTCGATCGATTGGTCGGCCAGGAGGCGGTCGAGTCCGAGTTGACGGCTGCCGCCGTAGCCGCGCGCGGGGGAGCGGTCGAAGGCGCGATGACGCATTCGTGGCTGTTCACCGGCCCGCCCGGTTCGGGCAGATCCGTCGCGGCGCTGTGCTTCGCGGCGGCGTTGCAGTGCACCGACTCGGGGACACCCGGGTGCGGCAGGTGTCACGCCTGCACCACGACCATGGCGGGCACGCACGGCGATGTGCGCCGGGTGGTGCCCGAGGGCCTGAGCATCAGCACCAAGGAGATGCGCGAGATCGTGCAGGTGGCCTCGCGCAGGCCGAGTACCGGGCGCTGGCAGGTGGTGGTCATCGAGGACGCCGACCGATTGACCGAGGCGGCCGGAAATGTGCTGCTCAAGGTCGTCGAGGAGCCGCCGGAACGGACGGTGTTCCTGCTCTGCGCCCCCTCGGTCGACCCCGAGGACATCTCGATCACACTGCGCTCCCGCTGCCGGCACGTGCACCTGGTGACGCCATCGGTGCCCGCCATCGCGCGGGTGCTGCGGGAACGCGACAACCTCGACGAGAAGACCGCGAACTGGGCCGCCTCCATCAGCGGCGGCCATGTCGGCCGTGCTCGTAGGCTCGCCACCGACGAGGAGGCGCGAGCCCGCCGCCGGCGCGCTCTGGCCTTGGTCACCGCATCCGGGAAGCCCGGCGCGGCCTATGCCGCCGCCGACGAGCTGGTGCGCGCGGCCGACGACGAGGCCAAACAGATGAGCGCAACCCGTGACGAACGTGAGCGCGAGGAACTAGCGACCGCGATGGGCGCGGGCGGCACCGGCAAGGGCGCGGCGAGCGCGACTCGCGGCTCCGCAGGCGTGCTGAAGGACTTGGAGCGGCGGCAGAAGTCCCGCGCGACCCGCACCGGCCGCGACGCACTCGATCGCGCTCTGATCGACGTGGCGGGCGTCTACCGGGACGCGCTGGCCGTCCGATTCGGCGCCACCCGACTCGGCTCCGGCGTCGCGCTCACCCACCCGGACCTGTCCGACGAGATCCACGACTTGGCCGCGCGTGTGCGCCCCGAAGGCCTGCTGAAGTCCATCGAGGCCGTGCTCGCCTGCCGTACCGCGCTCGACCTGAACGTCAAACCCCGTTTCGCCCTCGCCGCCATGGCCGCCGCCCTCATCGCGGCCCGCGCACAGTGACCGTGACCACCTGTTTTCGCGATCGGGCCGCGAGAGGATAGACTCGCTTGGCCGAAAGGCACGCCGCCTTAGCTCAGTCGGTAGAGCGCTTCACTCGTAATGAAAAGGTCGGGGGTTCGATTCCCCCAGGCGGCTCAAAGAAAGCCAGGTCAACGGTTGTTTCCGCGCTGGGACGACTGGTTGTTGTCAGCCGCTTCTCCATGCGTCCACACCTCGCGCGGGTGCCCCTGTAGCGATGTATGCCGGTCTGCGACTGCTTCTACGGCAAGCCCGGGGTCGTTGCACGCCTCCGTGTAATTGGAAGCGATACCGGCCGATCCCGACTCATGGAGCGAGTCCGCGGGTCAGGGTGCGTCCAACACGCTTGCCGGAACCCCGTAGGGGAGAAACCGCACTCGACGGCGATTGTCGGTGTTGTCGCGGTGTGCGCGTAAGGCCTCGAGTTCGCTAGGGAAGACCTGGTCGATCCTGGCCTCGCCGGTGTCGTCGATGCTGTAGATCGCCCATACCCCGCTGCCGGTCTCGCCGGTGATCTCACCCTCGCGCTCCGGTGGACGTGGCCGTTCCGGCTGGACGAACTGACCGAACAGCGACGCCAGCGAACCGAGGCTCGCGTGGTCGACGCGGTCGAGGTATACGCCTGCTTTCCCGAGCAGGTCGCGCAGTTCGGTTCCCGCCCCACGCAGTGCGCGTTCGAAATCTTCCGGATCGATGCCGAAAGGTCCGTTGGTTGGCATCATGTGCTCCTGGAGACGAGGTGGGCTCTACGACCTCAGTGTCCTCGCGAAACGCCGACTTCGCCACGCCGGCCGCAGCTGTCCTCGACAGCTGAGCGGCGGTGGCGAGAACGTTGCCACGCTTGGTTCGGAGCGGCCTGCCCAATCCCGGGTCCTCGACCAGCTATATGACCTGCATCACAATATGTCAGGATGTGCGTCCCGGCGGTGTCTTGTTCCCGAGCCTCTCGGAGCGAAGGAGACACCATGAGCAACAACATCCATGTGGTCGTGATCGGCGGCGGATATGCCGGTGTGATGGCGGCGAACCGTCTCACGCAGCGTGACGACATCGCGGTGACCGTGATCAATCCCCGCCCGCTCTTCGTCCCGCGGCTGCGTCTGCACCAACTGGTGGGCGGAACCCACGATGCGGTCGTCGACTATGCCGAAGTCCTCGCCGAGGGCGTTCGGCTGATCGTCGACAGCGTGACCGGAATCGACGCGGCCGGGCGGCGGGTGACGATGGCGGAGGGCGACGAGATCCGCTACGACTACCTGATCTACGCGGTGGGCAGCGGCAGTGCGGGCCCACGGGTGCCGGGCGCGGCCGAGTTCGCCTACCCGGTCGCGACTCTGGAGGCGGCGCAGAGGTTGCGGTCGGTGCTCTTCGACACGCCCATGGCGGCTGCGGTGACGGTCGTGGGGGGCGGTCCGACCGGCATCGAGACCGCCGCCGAGCTGGCAGAGCGGGGGCGCGCCGTCACGTTGGTCAGCGGCGGGATCCTCGGCCCGTATCTGCATCCGAAGGCTCGGCGCACAGCCCGTAAGTATCTCGCCAAGCTGGGGGTCAGCGTGCTGGAAGGCCCGGACTCGGCAGTCGCCGCGGTGACGCGGGAGGCCGTGGAACTCGCCGACGGCCGCACGTTGGCGAGCCGGGTCACCATCTGGACCGCGGGCTTCGGTGTTCCGGATCTGGCCGCCCGCAGCGGGCTGAGCACCGATAGCGCCGGGCGTCTGCTCACCGACGAGACCCTGACCAGCGTCGACGACGAGCGCATCGTCGCGGCGGGCGATTCGGCGGCACCGTCGGACCTGCCGTTCCGGATGAGCGCCTACGCCGCGGGTTGCCTCGGTGCTCATGCCGCGGACACCGTGCTGCACCGCATCGCGGGTGACCGGCCTGCGCCGATCGACCTGTCGTTCCCCGCCATGTGCGTCAGCTTCGGCCGCGGCGCCGGGATCTTCCAGCTCGCCCACAAGGACGACACCGCGCTGCGGCTCTATTTCAGCGGCCCGGTGGGTAAGAAGCTCAAGGAGTTCTCCTGCGCCTCCAGCGTCGAACACCTGGTGAACGAGGCGCGTAAGCCGGGGTCGCACTCCTGGTTCAAGGACGGCAAGCACAGGCCGGCTCTGCTGGAGGCCCGGCGCAGCGTCACCGCGTCACCGGTCGCCTAGCCGATCCCGCCGGTGACTTCGACTGCACGATGTGCGGCAGCATCCCTGATCGCGGGCGCTGCCGCACGTGGCAGCGACTACCGGCGTCGCACGGCCCCCGACGGACGGAAGAAGAGGACTTGATGAACACGACAAGTGAGCCCGGCGAATCGCGGCGGGACGACGGTGCGGGAGCGGGTCGCGACCACGCCATGGTCGAGGCGACGGAAACGTTCGTCGCCCACCGCAACCTGCTCTTCACCGTCGCCTACGAGATGCTCGGATCGGCGGCCGATGCCGACGACGTCCTCCAGGAGACGTGGTTGCGTTGGGTGGCGGTCGACGCGGCGCACGTCGACGACGCCCGTGCCTATCTGGTCCGGATCACCACCCGTCAGGCGCTCAACCGGCTGCGGTCGATGAAACGCCGCAGGGAGGCTTACGTGGGTTCCTGGTTGCCCGAGCCACTGCTCACCACGCCGGATGTGGCCGCCGATGTCGAACTCGCCGAAAGCGTCTCGATGGCGCTGATGCTCGTGCTGGAGACGTTGACCCCGACCGAACGCGCGGTGTTCGTGCTGCGCGAAGCATTCGGGATGGGCTACGACGAAATCGCGGCCGCGGTCGACAAGACTCCCGCCGCCGTCCACCAGCTCGCCCACCGCGCCCGCCGCCACGTCGAAGCCCGCCGTCCGCGCCGCTCGGTCACCGCGCGGGAGGCCGAAGCGGCTGCCGCCGCGTTCCGGCGCGCGCTCGAGACCAGAGACCTGCGCGGCCTGCTGGACGTACTGGCCCCCGACGTCGTGGCGATCAGCGACGGAGGCGGCATCAAGCAGGCCACACCGCGTCCGGTCATCGGTGCGGGCAAGGTGGCCCGGTTCATCGTCGGCGGGCTCACCAGGAACGACGTCGCGCTCACCGTCGAGGCGACCACGGTCAACGGCAGTCCCGCATTGGCCCTGTACGTGGACGGAGAACTCGACGGCGTCATCGCGATGCGCGTCGAGGACACCCGTATCGCAGGCCTCTATTACGTCCGCAACCCGCAGAAACTGACCCGCGTCGATTCCGAGATCCCACTCACTCTGCGCTGAAGACCGGTTACGGCCCGTCCGCGCACCGACTGGGGCGGTGGCCGCCTCGCCTACCGCGTCTCGGTTGGGGAGTGGGTCCGGCAGGCTCATCCTGCCTGCGGCACGGCGGGCAGGTCGTCGAGGGTGCCGAGGAGTGGAGTCAGTCGCTGGAGTTCTTCCAGATGTGTGGCGCTGAGCAGGGCCAGGATTTCCTTGCCCGCCTCGGTGAGGGTGAGGTGGACGACGCGGCGGTCGCTGCCTTGCCCTCGCTTGCGGGCGACGAGGCCGAGTTGCTCGGTGCGGTCGATCAGTTGCACCACGCTGTGGTGGCGGGTGGACAAGTAGCCTGCGATCTCTCCGATGGTCGGCCCGCCCGGGGCCGAATGCCCCCGGATCGCCAGCAGCAGTTGGTGCTGCGTATCGGTGAGCCCTACTTCGGCCGCGCGGCGCTCACTCCACCGCAGGAGCCGGCGAAGCCCGGCCCGGAACGCCAGCAGCCGCGAGTATTCCTGATCGCTGAGGTGCTGAGACTCGGGCGGGACCGGCGATGGCATCGACTCATCCATCATGGAGTGATATTATCACAGAATGATATATGAGTGAGCGGCGATCAGGACGGGCCGCGTTCCTGGATCGGTCGCGGCCGCCCGGCTCGGGAGAGCTTCGATTCGCCACTACGTCTGAAGGGTGGTGGAGAGTATGAGTAGTGAAACCATGATGAGTCGGCATCCCGACATCGTGGAGTTGCGGGAGAAGTACGAGCGCGCCTCCGAGGCGCCCGACGCCCAAGCGGTCACCGGCCTGATGTTCCTGACCGGGCTCTACATCGCGATCTCCCCGTGGGTCGTGGGGTTCAACGGGTTCTCGACGTTGACCGTCAACAACCTCGTCATCGGCATCGCCCTCGCGATGCTGGCCTTCGGATTCGCCTCGGTTTACGGCCGGACCCATGGCATCGTCTGGGCCGCGCCACTGCTCGGCCTCTGGACGATCCTGGCTCCCTGGGTGGTCAACGGCAACGTCGACACCACGTCGACGATCTGGAACAACGTGGTCACCGGCGCAATCGCTGTGCTGCTCGGCCTTGGCTCGATGTTCCTCGGGATGAGCCGGACCAGCCGCCTCACCGGAGAGGCGCCTGCCGCGAACGCGACTCGAACGCAGCGACCGTCCGGGCTGCCGCCGGAAACTTCCGCGCGGTGAGAACGCAGTTCATCCCGGCTGAATCGGCGCGGCTTTTTCGACGCGCAAACCCCTGCAAATCGAAGCCGTCCGAGGATGCGTTCTTCGCACACTGAGAGGTGTTGGGTCTGGGGTGGCCGCGGGCGCTGGCTATCCCAGACCCGACCTCTACCGAAAGCCGTCTTCCCCCTGCCAGGCAGAACGACCGGCGGCGGGCGTTCGCACGAGTTTTCTGCGAAGGTGGCTATGTGAAGGTGCTGAGCAGGAACCATGTGACCGTCAGCGGCAAGACCGGCGCGCCGGTGGTCGTGCTCGCCCACGGCTTCGGTTGCGACCAGCACATGTGGCGGCTGGTCGTCCCGGTTCTGGAGCGGGATTTCACCGTCGTGCTGTTCGATCACGTGGGTGCGGGCCGCTCGGATCTCTCGGCCTGGAGTCCGCAGCGTTATTCCAGCATGGACGGGTACGTCGAGGATGTGCTCGCGCTGCTTCGCGAACTCGCGCTGGGGCCGGTGATCTTCGTCGGGCACTCGGTGAGTGCGACGATGGGAGTGCTCGCCGCCGCCCGTGAGCCCGCGGCGTTCGCCGGACTGGTGCTGGTGGCTCCTTCGCCGTGCTTCATCGATGATCCGGCCACCGGATATCGGGGCGGCTTCGATGCCGCCGACATCGAGGAACTCCTGGAGGCGCTCGATGCGAACTATCTGGGTTGGTCGGGCGCGATGGCGCCGGTCATCATGGGCAACCCGGATCGGCCGGAGCTCGCCGAGGAACTCACCAACAGTTTCTGCCGCACCGACCCGGAAATCGCCCGTGTCTTCGCCCGCGTCACGTTCCTCGCCGACAACCGGGCCGATCTCGACGCGGTGCAGGTACCCACTCTGATCCTGCAATGCTCCGATGACGCTATCGCCCCACTCGAGGTCGGGGCCTTCGTCCACGAGCGGATCCGGGGCAGCAGACTGGTCACGCTGACGGCAACCGGCCACTGCCCCCAGCTCAGTGCTCCGGCGGAGACCGCCGACGCCATAGCCGCCTTCGCCGCCGAGACCGGATGACGAGCGCCGCGGGCGACCGAGACTGTGGCAGTGCTCTCGGAGCGGGGATGGATGACGAGGCGGCGTTCGCCGCGTTGCTCGAGGACAGCCCCGAGGACCTGTACGAGAACGCGCCCTGCGGATACCTCTCCACCTCGCTGGACGGTCGCATCGCCAAGGTGAATGCCACGCTGCTCGACTGGCTGGGCTGGCGGCGCGACGAACTGGTCGGCCGGAAGCACTTCTCCGACCTGCTCACCGTGGGTGGCCGCCTCTATCACGAGACCCATTTCGCTCCCCTGCTACGCATGCAGGGGAAGATTCGCGGAATCGCCCTGGAGATGAAGACCACCGACGGCCGCCGACTACCCGTGCTGGTCAGCTCGCAGGTCAAAACCGGCAGCCAGGGACAACCGCTGCTGATTCGCACCACCGTCTTCGATGCCCGCGAGCGCCGCGCCTACGAGACCGAGCTGCTACGGGCACGACGCGAAGCCGAGCAGGAGCGCGAACGCCTCCAGCGTCTGAACGCCACTTTGCAGACCACACTGCTACCACCCGAACTACCCGATGTTCCCGGCCTCGAGGTCGCCGCGTACTACCACATCGCCTCCGCCGATGAGGTCGGCGGCGACTTCTACGATCTGTTCCCGATCACCGGCGGCAGCTGGGGAATGTTCCTGGGCGATGTCTGCGGCAAAGGCGCTCCTGCCGCGGCCCTCACGTCCCAGGCCCGCTACACACTGCGCACCGCCACCGCCTACACCCGCGATCCGGCCGCCGTGCTCGACATGCTCAATACCACCCTCACCGAGCGGTCCCACGGCCACAACCCACGGTTCTGCACGATCATCTTCGGCCTGATCGAACCCACTCCCCAGCGTGGGGGTTGCGAGATCACCCTGGCCGGGGGCGGGCACCCGCCGGCCCTGCTCTTACGCTCCGACGGGGACGTGGAGGAAATGCATACCTGGGGCGGTCAGCTCATCGGGGCGATCCGAAACGCCCAGATCGTCACCAGGAAGTTCCGGCTCGAGGTCGGCGACACCCTGATTCTCTACACCGACGGGCTCACCGAAGCCCGCACGACGGCGAACGGCGGTCGCTACGGCGACGGCGCGCTCATCGAATTCGCTCGCGCGCTGGCGCCGGTCACGGCCTCCGGCGGCGTCGAGGCCATCCGAGAACTGCTCGCCTCCTTCGGATCCGGAGTGGAGGACGATACCGCCGTCCTCGCGATCCACGCGCTACCTCCGTCGCGGGACGCCACGTCCTGATTCCGGCCGGGGACACCGGGTTTCGAGAGCTGTGCCCCACTGTGAGCGGATCCGTTCGACCGCGTCCCGAACCGCTACCTGCTGAAACGCCGCTTCGCTGAGCGGGGAATATCTCACAACTTTAATGAGCCGTCGAATAGTGGCACAATTCACAACGAACCAATATTCATGTAACCCTGGCGTAACCAGGTTCCGTTCGGGGCGATGAGGAGCGACGCCGGTGCAGCTGCCGAGGACCAGATCGAGGCTTACGTCCCTCGGGGAACCATCGTTGCCCGGCATCGATGCGGTCCTATCCCGCCGACCCTCACACGGCCCCGAGGGCGAACCGGCTTCTTCTGCAATCGAGGTGATCATCAAGTGTTGGAAAACCGAACCAAGGTAATCCGAAGTCTGGTTCCCGCCCGGATGGACCGGCTTCCGTGGACCGGGTTCCATTGGCTCATCGTGGTGGGGCTCGGCGTCTCCTGGATCCTGGACGGAATCGAGATCCAGATCGTCAGCAGCATGGGCGGCCCGCTACAGGACGCCGACGCACTGCATCTCACGTCCGGTCAGGTCGGTGCGATGGCTTCGTGGTATCTCGCCGGCCAAGTCGTCGGCGCACTCGTCTTCGGCCGGCTCACCGACCGGCTCGGTCGCAAGAAACTTTTCATCCTGACCCTGGCGATCTATCTGATCGGCAGCGGATTGGCCGGTTTCTCCTGGAATGCGTGGTCGCTGTATTTCTTCCGGTTCATCGCTGGCACCGGAATCGGTGGAGAGTACACGGCGATCAATTCGGCGATCGATGAGATCATGCCGTCGAAGTATCGGGGCCGGGTGGACATCGCGATCAACGGCACCTATTGGGGCGGTGCGGCTTTGGGAGCGGCCGCCAGTCTGGTCCTGTTCAACGAACGCTTCATTCCCACCGATTGGGGATGGCGGCTCGGATTCTTCATCGGACCCGTCCTCGGGCTCGTCATCATCTTCCTGCGCAGGCACATCCCCGAGAGCCCCCGCTGGCTGCTCACCCACGGGCGGGCCGAGGAAGCCGAGCGGACCGTCGACGATATCGAAGCGCAGGTTCGGAGCAGGGGAGTCGAACTCCCCCCGGTCGACGAGAGCAAAGCCTTGGATATCGTGGACACGGAGCGGCTGTCCTATCTGCAGATGGGGCGGATCTTCTTCGGAAGGTATCCTTCCCGTTCCTTCCTCGGATTCACGATGATGGCCACCCAAGCATTTCTGTACAACGCGATATTCTTCACCGTCGGCTTGGTTCTGATCAATTTCTACGATGTGCCCGCGCATCACACGGGATATTATTTCTTCCCCTTCACGATCGGTAACCTGATCGGCCCATTGGTGCTCGGCCCGCTGTTCGACAGTATCGGTCGCCGGAAGATGATCTGCGCGACGTACTCGATATCCGGTTTCCTGCTTTTCATCTCCGCCTGGGCATTCAACGCGGGCATGCTCGACGCCACCACGCAGACGATTTTCTGGTGCGTCATCTTCTTCTTCGCCTCGGCGGGCGCTTCCTCCGCCTATCTCACGGTCAGCGAGATCTTTCCGCTGGAACTGCGTGGTCAAGCCATCTCGTTCTTCTTCGCCATCGCGCAGGGCGCCGGCGGGGTTGTCGCACCGTTCCTGTTCGGGCACTTGGTAGGCGGCGCCGACAACCCGAGCCCCGACCGGTTCCCGCTCACGGTGGGGTACCTCATCGGCGCCGGGTTCATGATCGTCGGCGGTTTGGTCGCCTGGTTCTTCGGAGTGAACGCCGAAGGGCAGTCCCTGGAGGACATCGCGGATCCGCTGTCCGTGGCGAAGCCCTCCGAGACGACTCCCGAGGCGGTCATCGGCGTCTCGGGAAGCGCCTTGGAAGCGGATGCCGAACAGGTTCCCGCTCCGACCGGACGAGCGCGAGTTGCCATAAGTAGCGAGCCGGTGTCTGACGGCGCGTCAGGTATCGATGCGACGAACGGGGATTAGCGAGATGGTGCAGCCGACTCCGTGGCGTGCGAGCAAGGATCAACAAGCAGCCGCACCGCGCCGGCCAGCAGGCAGGGTCCGAAAACGCCGAGTCGACGGCGAGAAATTACGAGCGCGGGTCAGACCACTCGTGATCTTGCTCCGGGACAACGCGGGCTTCCTGTGTGCCGCGGTGGGGAGCTTGATCACCTTCAATCTGTTGTTCAAGCCGTGGCTCGCCACCGGAGGGCCCGATGGCACGATCTGGAGCAATGCGTTCGGTCAAACCCACATCACCACCACGCTCGTCGGCCTATGGTCGAAGAGTCCGCCCAACCACTCCAACCTCAGCGGTAAGTGGGCCATTCTGGCCACCATCGCGATCTTCCTCACCGTCATCGCCGCGGTGATCAATCTCTGGGCCCGCACCGAAGCGCTCGCTCGCTTGACGACCGTTTCCGCGGTGGCGGTGGCGCTCTTCGTCGCCTTCACGCTCGTCTATCTGAACGGAAAGGGACCGGAGCTGCGCTCGATGATCGGGTCCGGCCCACCCACCGACCTCGGGACTCAGGTCGGCTACGTGGTTCGATGGGCCTCGGGCAATGGGCAGTACCCCCTGCCGGGACTACGAAAGGTGGAGTTCTCCACCGCGAAACTCACCGGCACAGCGTTGCTGGCCGGCGCGACGGCGATGTTCTCGGCCGTGGTGGCCATCGCGCAATGGGTGCGGAGAATGAAGGCACGCAGTCGCTCCGACTGAGTCCCGGGCTCGGCCGGTGCGCGGGACTCTCATCGGTGTCAGGAGGCCCAAGGGCCGATGCCGCCGACCTTCTCGATGCGGATCCGGGTGAGGTAACCGGGCGGGGCGTCCGCGGGAGGAAACTCGGCATTCGGACTTGCCAGAGTCTCGGCAAGTTCTCGGAGCAGCTCCGGTGCGCCGCCCTCCACCACGCGGGCGGTGCCGGTGATCGAGAGATACGGGCGCATCACCTCACCCCGTTCCGGGGACAGGATGGTCACCGCGACGCGGGGGTCGCGGCGGACGTTGCGGATCTTCTGGTAGACGCCGAGGTGGGCGGTGACGAGTTCGTCGCCGTCCGGTGTCGACTGCAGAGCCACCCAGACGACCGAGACCTGTGGGCTGCCGTCCGGGTTGATCGTGACCAGCGTCGCGTCGGCACCGGGGCCGATGAGTGCACGGGCGTCGTCGTCGAGTGTCATGTGTTGTTCTACCGCTCAGCCGACGTTTTCATTCCCGCCCCGGCGCCGACGAGATCGCGCTTGGAGCAAGCGAATCGATGGATCGGCCACTGATCGAGAGCCCGCGCCGGTCGTGCCGGGGCGGGCTGAGCGGACTACGTAGCTACGAAGACTCCCTTGCCCGGGACGTGCGGAGAGTCGGTCGCGATCAGGACTTCCACTCGGCCGAGGCCTGCGGGAATGCCGACCGGTGTCCACGAGCCGGCGACGTTCTCCTCGGCCGGGGTCCGGTCGTCGAGCCGTATGGGGGGAAGGGTTCCGAAGACGCCGGTATCGGAGTTCCGCCACGAAACGGTGACCGTTACGCCGCAGGAGCCGCCGGGTCGATCGGGTGCGAAGACGAACTCCGGGTGGATCCAGAGCGTCGGAACACCGGAATAATTGCGGTCCGGGTCGTAGAAGGCGGCGATCATGCCGATGCCGGCGCCATCGCCGCCACATAGCGTTCGCGCAGGGGGGACGCCTAGGGGTAGCGCGGAGGCCGCGGGGGCGGTCACACCGAGTGCACCGATTGCCAGAGTCAGGACCGCCACGCCACGCCAGACACTCACCGCTGCTCCCTTCGTCGGAACCCGAACCTGTCTGTCCACTGAGTCGACTTGAGTTCGCCGAATGTTAACGAGAGCGTGCGGAGGTCGAGTTGGACAAAGGAAATCCGGCGTAGAAACGCCGGATTTTCGTGGTGAGCGCCGGGCTGCGTCCGAAGAGCCGTCTATGCAGTATCTGGTTGGCAAACCTGCGGGAGTGCGATAGCGAACCGGGGCGGGTCGGCGGTCGGCTCACCCTCGCCCCTGGACCGGGCGTCATCGACCGGCCCAGGGAAGCGGTCTCGGGTCAGCCCGCGGCCGCAGGGCGCAAATGGGCGGTCTCGGCGATAGCGGCCAACTCCGCGTTGAAGCGGTCGGCGGCTTCGATATTGCCGAGGTGGCCGGTGGGCCACACGTGGTACGCGGCCAGATGGCCCGTATCGGCGAGCGCGTCGGCGATGCGGCGCGACATGCGTTCGGGCAGCAGGCGGTCGTGCGCGCCCGCGATCACGGTGGTCGGCACCGTGAGGGAGGCGGCGGCTTCGGCGAGATCCATGTCGGCCAGCGCGGCGGCGTGCCTGCCGCGCGTCAGCGGCCGGCACGACCGCACGATGCCCAGCGCGAACTCCACCTGGTCGGCGGTCGCGTGCGGAGTCATCACACGGGCCTTGAGCAGCGCGCTGGCCGGCCAGCCGCCCGGCAGCGGGACCGGCGCGGTGAGCAGCGTCTCCGCGACGATCATGGGCATCCGCACGGTGGCGCCGAGCACGGTGATCGGCCGGTCCGCCAGCGTCAGCGGCTTGTTCAGCAGCGGAAGCAGGTCGGTGTCGTAGCGGATGTTGCCCGAGGAACTGTTCAGCAGCACGGCGGCGGCGGCCTGCGTGCGCACCTGCTCCGGATAGCGAGCGGCCCACGCCTGCACCGTGATCCCGCCCATGCTGTGACCGACCAGAACGGCTCGTTGCCCGGGGCGCAGCGTCGCATTCAGGACTACCGAAAGGTCGTCGGCCAGTGACTCTTTGGTGGGGGCCGACTTGCCGAGTTCGCTGGCGCCGTGGCCGCGCTGGTCGTAGCAGACCACGCGATACCGGTCGGCGAAGGCGTTGATCTGCGGGTTCCAGTACTCGATGCTGCAGCTCCAGCCGTGGATCAGGACGATGACATCGCCCTCGGCGGGACCGTACGCGTGTACTCGCAGGCGAGCGCCGTCCTTGGTGGTGACGGGGATGACCGCGTGACGGGCGGTGGGCGCGTTCAACGACGCGGTCCGGAAGGTGCGGGACCGCAGTCCGGCACGGTAATCGGCGGTGAGCGCACCGTTGTGCGCGTCCGCCAGCGTCCTCATCGACTTCGCCAGCATGAGCACTCCTTTGTGTCCACCGTCACCGTACAGTGCAAGCAAGGTGCTTGCTAGTGCTAGCGCTGCACGACGGCATTCCTGGTGTATATCGGGGAGTACCCCCGGAATCGCTACCGCAAAAGATCATTTCGGAATGAACCGGGCTGTGAGGTTTCGGGCGTATCGCGGTGCGATGGCAAAATCACGACGTGACGGCCGTTCACTGCGCCCCGCCGGTACCCGTGCTGCGCATGTTCGACGTGGCGCGGACGTACGAGTTCTACCGGGATCATCTGGGCTTCACGGTCGACTGGGAGCACCGGTTCGGCGCGGAGTTCCCGCTCTACGCCCAGGTGCCCGGGCCGAGGCGACCTTCACCTCAGCGAGCACCACGGAGACGGCACGCCGGGCAGCGTCGTGTGATCGCGGTCGGTGACGTCTTCGCCTGGCATGCCGAGCTGAGCGCCGAGCGTTCCCGCAATGCCGACCCGTCCGGCAACGTGCTGCGGTTCGCGCAGCCGAAATAGGCGGCGCTGCTGTGGCGCCCTCGATCGTCGCCCGGTTACGGTTGACTTCGTGGACATCGCGCAACCTTCCTCCGGCCCCGCTACGGAGCTGGGATCCGAGCCGAGGACCGGTTGGCGCGGCGTCGGACTTCCCCTGCTCGTCGCTGGTATCGGAGTGGGCGTCGGGGTGCTGCTGCATTTGCGCGATCCGCACGTCGAAGGCTCCTATGGCACCTGCCCGGTCTACGCGCTGACCGGTTGGTACTGCCCAGGCTGCGGTGGGATGCGCGCCGTGCACAATCTCACCGACGGGCACGTGCTCGATGCCCTGCACAGCAACTTGCTCGCGATCCCGCTGGTCGTCGCGTTCGTGGTGTGGGTGACGGACTGGACCGTCCAGGCCTGGCGCGGGCAGAAGATGCGGCTTCCGTCGATCAGCCGGACCACCATGTGGACATTCTTCGCCTTGCTGGCGATCTACACCGTGGTGCGCAATACGCCGTGGGGAACCCTGTTCACACCCGTGTAACACTCCGATGTGGGGGCACCCTCAGGTATGAACGATTCGCTGAAGACCCGGGTGCGGGAGAAGTTGCTGCGCCAGCTCATCGAGGATCCGCGGGATACCGAGCACGACGACCCCCGGCAGATCGCCGTGGAAACCGATCTGGACGCTCTGGCGAACGTCCCGGAGGACGATCCGCTCGTCGAGGAACTCGCCGCCCGCTATCTGGTGTTCTGATCAGGCCGTCGACGCGCCGCCGTAGGGCGGCAGCTGCGGTAGCCGCTCGGCGAGCAGCCAGCTGTCCCACAGCGGGCGCAGCGAGACCAGGCTGTAGTGTCCCGCCAGGTCGGTGAACTCCTCGGTGGTCACCGATGTGTGGCGGTAGCGGATGGTCCACTCGCGCAGCAGGTCGAAGAAACCCGAATCGCCGAGTTCCAGGCGCAGGGCGTGCAGGGTGAGCGCACCCCGCTTGTAGACGCGATCGTCGAACATGCGCTGCGGTCCCGGATCGCCGATGACGATGTCCTGGGGCTCGCGGGAGAGGTTGTGCCGCGCGGCGCGGGCCAGCTGGTCGGCGGTGGGTCCGCCCGCGGCCTCCGACCAGATCCATTCCGCGTAGCAGGCGAAGCCTTCGTGTAGCCAGATATCGCGCCACTGCCGGATGGTCAGGCTGTTGCCGAACCATTGATGGGCCAGCTCGTGCGCGACCAGCCGTTCGGCGCCGCGCCGGCCATCGCAATGGTTGGCGCCGAAGATGGAGATGCCCTGCGCCTCGATCGGGATCTCCAGTTCGTCGTCGGTGACGACCACGGTGTAGTCCTCGAACGGATAGGGGCCGAACTTCTCGCTGAAGACCTCGAGCATCCGTGGCTGGCGAGCGAAGTCGTGGTCGAAGTTGGCGCGCAACCGCGGCGGTAGGACGGCGTGCATCGGCACCGCGGAGTGCGAGGGGCCGATGCGGTGCTTGCGATAGTGACCGATCTGGATGGTCGCCAGGTAGCTGGACATCGGTTCGGGCTGCTCGTACACCCACGTGGTCTGACTGGCCTTGGTCTGCTTGCGCAGCAGGGTTCCGTTCGCCACCGCGTAGTACGGCGAATCGGTGGTGATCGAGATCCGATAGCTCGCTTTGGAACTCGGGTGGTCGTCACAGGGGAACCAGGACGCCGCGCCGTTGGGCTGGCTGGCCACGAGCGCGCCCTCGGTGAGTTCCTCCCAGCCGACCTCGCCCCACGGCCCGCGCACCGGTTTCGGGGTACCGCCGTACTGCACCACCAGCGCCAGCACACCGCCCGCCGGAATCCGCTGCTGCGGCGTGACGATCAACTTGCCGTGCTGATGGGCGAATTTCGCGGCCTTGATCCCGTTGACGGACACCTTCGACACGCTCAGCGCCTGGGCGAGATCGAGTGCGAACCGGGTGCGCACCTCGGTGGTCACCGCGGTGATCGCCGCGCGCCCGGTGAGGCGGTTGGCGGCGACCCGGTAGGCCAGCTCCAGTTCGTACCGGGTGACCCGATACCCCCGGTTGCCGTTCTGCGGGAGGTACTCGTCGATGGGGGCTTCGTAGAACTTGCCCGTCATCAGCGCGCCCCGGGGTCGCCCGTGAACCAGGGCGCGATCGGGTTGCCCCACCAGCGCGTCGAGGCGGGCACCGTGTCACCGCGCATGACCAGCGAAGCCGGGCCGATGGTCGCGCCGTCGCCGAGCGCCGAGGCGGGCAGCGCCACGCAGTGCGGACCGAGGGTGGCGCCCGCGCCGAGAGTGACGGTGTCCATGGCCATGATTCGGTCGTGGAACAGATGGGTCTGCACCACACAGCCGCGTTCCACGGTCGCGCCGTCGCCGAGAGTCACCAGGTCCGCCTCCGGTAGCCAGTAGGACTCGCACCATACCCCGCGCCCGATGTGCGCGCCGAGACCGCGAAGCCACAGGTTCAGTACGGGCGTCCCGGTCGCCGCGCGCGCGAACCACGGCGCGGCAACCGTTTCCACGAAGGTGTCGGAGACCTCGTTACGCCAGACGAACGAGCTCCACAGCGGATGTTCCCCGGTGCGTATCCGCCCCACCAGCAACCATTTGGCGGCCACCGCGCTCGCCCCCGCGACAGCGCCTGCCGCCAGCAGCACCAACCCGCTGAGCAGTCCGGCGGTCAGATGGCCGAACGTCTGCGCGAGCCAAGCGAGGGTGAAAAGCACGCCGAGCCCGATCGCGAAGGTCACCAGCACCGGGACCAAGCGGCAGGTTTCGACGATGCCGCGGGCTACCCGCAAGCGCGGGGGCGGGTCGAAGGTGCGCGCGGTATCGGCGTTCTCCGCGGCGCGGCGCAGCCGGACCGGCGGGCTGCCCAGCCATGACGAGCCGGGTTTCGCCTTGGACGGCGCCGCCGACAGCACCGCGACCAGGCCGTTCTTCGGGACACGGCGGCCGGGCGCGGTCATTCCGGAGTTGCCGAGGAAAGCGCGCTTGCCGACCTTCGCCTCCCCGATGTGCAGCCAGCCGCCGCCGAGTTCGTAACCGGCGATCATCGTGTCGTCGGCTAGGAACGCCCCGTCGGCGACGGTGGTGAACTTCGGCAGCAGCAGCACGGTCGACGCCTCGACGCTCTTGCCTATCTTCGCGCCGAGCAAGCGCAGCCACAGAGGAGTGAGCAGGCTGGCGTACAGCGGGAACAGGAAGGTGCGCGCGGAATCCAGTAGCCGCTCGGTGGCCCAGGCCTGCCAGCCGACCCGGCTGCGCACCGGGTGGTAGCCCTCGGTGAGGCCGATGCTCAGCAGCCGGACCGCGACGATGGTCGCCGCGGCGTAGACGCCCAGGCTGAGCAAGGTCGCGAGGGGAAGCACGGCGAACGCGCGCGCGGCGCCGGCGGCGAGCGTGCGGGTGTCGCGAACGAACCAGGCCAGGAACGCCCCACCGGCGCCGATACCGAGAATCGGCATGGCGGCCAGTGCCATCGACGTGATTCCGAAGATGCCCACCCAGTGCCGGGCACGATCGGGCGTGTGCGCGGGCCAGCGGTGCTGTGCTTTACCGACCTTCACCGCGGGCGAACCGGCCCAGTCCTGGTCCGCCTTCACCTTGCCCGATACCGCGGAGCCGGGGGCCACCTCGGCGTTCTTGCCGATCTTGGTGCCCGGCAACAAGATCGAGCGTGAGCCGACCACCGCGCCGGGGCCGATCGTGATCGGGCCCAGATGCACCACGTCGCCGTCGATCCAGTAGCCGGACAGGTCGACCTCGGGCTCCACACTGCACCCGTCACCGAGTTCGAGCATGCCCGTCACCGGCGGGAGGCTGTGCAGGTCGACGCCCTTGCCGATCTTCGCGCCGAGCGCGCGGGCGAACGGCACCATCCACGGCGCTCCGGACAGGTTCTCGGCGCCGCTGGCCTCGGAGAGACGGACGGCCGCCCACAGCCGCAGATGTACCGAGCCACCGCGCGGATAGCTGCCGCGCCGGATGCCGCGCAGCAGCAGCCGCGCGCCCGCCACGCAGATCGCCATACGGCCGGGCGGCGAGATGAACAGCAGGAACGCGGCCAGCGTCCACCACCAGGACAGCTGGGGTAGCCAGGGCAGTGAGCCGGACCAGGCCGCGATATTGCCGACGATCGCCAGCCAGGTGAGCCACTGCAATCCGGTGAGGGTGGTCAGCGGGATGGTGGCCAGCACCTGCGCCGCCTGCGCGGGCAGCGGCGTCGGCCGGACCGTCCGCTCGGCGACGGCCACCGCGGGCGTGGTCTGTTCCAGCAGGTCGGTCAGCGCGCCGAGGCGGGGATGGTCGTAGACGTCCGCGACGGCGATCTGCGGATACCGTTCGCGCAGGGCGGTGACCAGCTGCGCCGCCGCGAGCGAGCCGCCGCCCAGGTCGAAGAAGTCCGCGTCGAGATCGCCGACCTCAGCGCCGAGAATGGCATCCCATAATCCGGCGACCCATTGGGCGGTGCCGGTCAGGTCGTTGTCGTCGTCGTCCTCGGCGGCATTGGGCAGCGGCCAGGGCAGCGCGTCGCGGTCCACCTTCCCGGAGGTACGGGTGGGCAGCTCGTCGACCACCGCCAGCCTGGGCACCAGCGGTGCCGGAAGTTGTCCACCGAGGACGGCGCGCGCGGCCTTGATATCGAAGTCCGGGCCGGGGCCGGTCAGATAGCCGACCAGAAGCTTGTTGCCCGCCTTGGTGGTCCGGATGGCCGCCGCGGCGCCCGTGACGCCGGGCAGGTGTTGCAGAGCGTTGTCGATCTCGCCGAGTTCGATGCGCCGCCCGCCCAATTTGATCTGATCGTCGGCGCGGCCGAGGAAGACCAGTCCGGCGCTGTCGTTGCGGACCAGGTCACCGCTGCGGTAGGCGCGCTCCCAGCCGACAGAAGGCAGCGGCGCGTACTTCTCGGCGTCCTTGACCGGGTCGAGATAGCGAGCCAGTCCGACGCCGCCGATCACCAGTTCGCCGGATTCCCCCTCGGCCACCGGGTTACCCGCCTGGTCCACCACGACGAGGTCCCAGCCGTTGAGCGGCAGGCCGATTCGGATCGGCCACCGGCCGTCCAAGCGCGCGGCGCAGGCGACGACCGTGGCCTCGGTGGGGCCGTAGGTGTTCCACACCTCGCGAGCCGAATCGCCGTTCCCCGCGAGGCGCTCGGCGAGCTCCGGCGGGACGGCCTCGCCACCGAAGATGAGCAGGCGCACCGCCTCCAATGCCTCCACCGGCCAGGTCGCCGCCAGGGTCGGGACGGTCGAGACCACGCTGATCTCCCGCCGCACCAGCCACGGGCCGAGGTCGGCGCCGGTGCGCACCAGCTCACGCGGGGCGGGCACCAGGCAGGCGCCGTTGCGCCAGGCCAGCCACATCTCCTCGCAGGACGCGTCGAAGGCGACCGACAGACCCGCCAGCACCCGGTCACCCGGACCGATCGGGGCGTCGCGCAGGAAAAGATCGGCCTCGGCGTCGACGAAGGCGGCCGCGTTGCGATGAGTGACGGCAACGCCTTTCGGAGTGCCGGTGGAACCGGAGGTGAAGATGATCCAGGCGTCGTCGCCGGGAGTGGGCAGCGTCGACCAGGTCTGTTCGCGCTGCTGCTCCGCTGCGCGGATGCCCGCGGCCGTGGTCTCGATGCCTTCGGCGGTCACGATCGCGGTGACCTGCGCTTCCCCGAAGACCAGCTGGGCGCGCTCGTCCGGGTCGTCGGCGTCGACCGGCACGTAAGCGGCGCCGGAGTAGAGGACGGCGAGGATGGTCACATAGAGCCCGCGGGTGCCCGACGGCATGCGCACGCCGACCCGATCGCCGGGCCGCACGCCCGCGGTGGCGAGCCGGGCCATGGTGTTCTCGATCTCGACGACCAATTCCAGATAGGACAGCACCACGTGGCCGTCGTCGATGGCGGGGGCGTCGGGATGGGCGAGTGCCGTCGCGGTCAGGATGTCGACGAGCGTCCTGGCCTCCGGTGCGCGATCGCCGCGTGACAACGGGCCCGCCGGCGCGTCGACGTCTGTCTCGAGCATGGTGCTGTGCGCACCTCCCATCGACTTGCCTCACACTTTCCCGTTGTTGTGTCATAGCTGGGTTACCAAAGGGCAAACAGCGCTGTGGCCAGCTGTCCACGGTACCCGGGGTTGTCGTCGCTTGTTGTTCACCGAACCGGATGCCGGATCGGTGGGCGCGATGCGAGTTGTTGCAGGTGGGATCGATATTCGCCGTTCCGGCGGGGCAAAACGCTGGTGGGCGGCTCGCCCGCCGCGTTCGCCGGGAGATCGCTGATCCGAAGGTGTGATTCGGCTCATCGAGCGGTCCGGATCTGGTCCTCGCGAGGGCCGGGACGCCGGTTCGTTCCGGCCGGTCATCGGGGGAGTCGCAGCGGGGCGCGCCGCGATCGGGTTCAGCGGTTCGAGATACGGAGGCGCTCGAGAAGCTGCGCCGATGCGGGAAACGAGCGGGGACCGAGTCGCATCGGCATCGGATCGGGTCGGTGGTAACCGCCGAGCGAACCGAGGCGCGTTCACCCGTGGACAGGCCGGTGCCGAGACGCGAAAGCCCGCGTCGGGCGCGGCTCGCGCGTCGTCGTGGGGGTGCTTGTAATGGCCGACGCGTGGTGGTTATGTCCACGCGGTGCTCGTGGGGACTCGGGTGGAACGTGGTTGACAGTGCCGGGGCGCTTCTGCCACTCTCGGGTCTGGTCATGAGTGCCAGCGCAAAGCCCCGGCTTGCTGGCCGGCAACCCTCCTCCGCGGTGGGGTGCTCCGGGTGACGACCCGGCCGCCGCCCAACCGGGCGCGGCAAGCGCGGACTCGCCGAATCGTTCGGTCGCGAGTCCCTGAGCCGACGGGATTCACGTGATGACTACTGCTGTCGACAACTCCTGTGCCGCACTCGCCCGGGTGTCCGGCGACGAACTGCGCGTGCCGCTGGTGCACGGCGGATCGGCGACCTACGCCAACTTCGACTACGCCGCGAGTGCGCCCGCGTTGGCCCAGGTCACCGACCGGGTGCAGCAGTTGCTGCCGTACTACGCGAGCGTGCACCGCGGCGCCGGCTACGCCTCGCGGATCTCCACCGAGTGCTACGAAGCCGCTCGCGGATCGGTGTCCCGGTTCCTCGACGCCGCCGACGATCAGGTGGTGGTCTTCACCCGCAACACCACCGACTCGCTGAACCTGCTGGCCTCCTGCGTCCCCGGGGACACCGTGGTGCTCGACATCGAGCACCACGCCAACTTCCTGCCGTGGACCAAGCGGGGCAGGCGCGTCGTGCGGGCCGCCGACACGGTCGAGGAGACCATCGGCAGGCTGGTCGCCGAACTGTGCAGCAAGCCGGCCGCATTGCTCGCGGTGACCGGCGCGTCGAACGTGACCGGCGAGGTGCTTCCGCTGGAACGGCTGGCCACCATCGCGCATCAGTGCGGCGCCCGGATCCTGGTGGACGCCGCCCAGTTGGCGCCGCATCGGCGGATCAGCCTGCGGGACACCGCGATCGACTACCTGGCGTTCTCCGGGCATAAGCTCTACGCGCCGTTCGGCGCCGGTGTGCTGGTGGGCAAGCGGGATTGGCTCGACGCGGCGCAGCCCTACCTCGCGGGCGGCGGCGCGGTGCGTGAGGTGCGCAGCGACGCGGCCGAATGGGCGTCCGCTCCGCAGCGGCACGAAGCAGGCTCGCCGAACGTGCTCGGCGCCGCCGCGCTGGCCGCGGCTTGTGACGCGCTCAGCGGGATCGACGCCGAAACCCTTGCCGCGCAC
Organism: Nocardia sp. NPDC047648; assembly: GCF_040642815.1. Classification (NCBI taxonomy): domain Bacteria; kingdom Bacillati; phylum Actinomycetota; class Actinomycetes; order Mycobacteriales; family Nocardiaceae; genus Nocardia; species Nocardia sp. NPDC047648. The sequence goes on from NZ_JBEYSX010000015.1 coordinate 154,706, forward strand.
GAACACCGGCTCGCCGACCGCCTGCGCGACGGCTTGGCCACGATCCCCGGCGTCCACCTGCTGCGGATCTGGATCGACAGCCCCGATTCCGTCGGCATCGTCGCCTTCACCCTGGACGATTTCGCCCCCGGCCACGTTGCCGCCTATCTCTCCGCCGAACACGGCATCGGTGTGCGCGACGGACGTTTCTGCGCCCACCCCTTGCTCGCCCGGCTCGGCTCGAGCGGCGCACTGCGCGCCAGCATCGGCCTCGGCACCACCTCCGCCGACGTGGACCGCCTGATCGAGGCGATCGCCATCCTCGCGCGAACGGGCCCCACCTGGAACTACGCCGCCGAGAACGGCGTCTGGAACCCCACCCCCGAAACGCGCCCCTTCACCTCCACCGCCCCCACCGGCGCGGCCCCCTGCCTCGTCGGCTGAAACCGCGCTCTTCCCGATCCGCGCAGTCGCGCCTCGTGAGCTGCGGGCGGTGTCTACGCGGCGTAGGCGACGCGGGTCAGTCGCTCAGGGCGATCGGTCGGTAGTAGCGCCCGTTGTAGTACAGCAATGGCGCGGCGGCGGGTTTCTCGTCGGTGTTGTCGTGGACCCGGGTGACCAAGCCGACGACGAAGGTGTGGTCGCCGATGGGGATCAGTTGGTGCACCGTGGCGCGCAACCAGATGGGGGTGCCGTGCAGGACCGGTTCGCCGGTGTCCAAGGTGGTCCACAGGGCGCGGTCGGTGAAGCGCTCCTCCGCGGTCCTGGAGAACCGGTGGGCCAGGTGTTGCTGGTGTTCGCCGAGGAAGTGGATGACGACGGACTCGGCGTCCAGCATGGCGGACAGGCTGGAGGAGGTGTGCGCGATATTGAACGACACCAGCGGCGGGTCCAGTGACAGCGAGGCGAAGGAGGTCGCGGTGAAGCCGACCGGCCCCTGCGGCGAAGTCAGGGTGACGACGGTGACGCCGGCCGGATAGTGGCGCATGGAGGCGCGATACTGCTCCGCGGTGATGCCGCTCAGATCGTCGGGGATCTGTAGTTCCGTCTCGGGCCGTGGTGCGTCGGTCACCTCACGAAACTACGCCCGGACGCCCCGCAGGTGCGGGTGGCATTGATCGCACTCGTGCGGGCACCGGACTCGCCGCGCGGCCGTCGAGTCAGTCGACATCGATCGGAAGACCCGCGGTGATCCGCAGCAATTCCGGGAACGACGTGCGGAAGATGGTGTTCGGATGCCCGCCCGCTGCCCACAGCTCCCGATGGCGCCCCAGCGCGCTGTCCACCCAGGTGGGCAGGTTGGTCGGGTGACCGACCGGTGCGACGCCGCCGATGGGCTGACCGGTCACCTCCCGCACCATCTCCGCGGGGGCGCGGCTCAGCGTCCCGCCCAGGCGCGCGCCGGTCTTCGCCAGATCGACTTGGTGCGCTCCCGAGACCAGCAGCAGCACCGGGTCGTCGTCGAGCAGGAACACCAGTGATTTCGTGATCGCCCCCACGTCCACACCGAGGGCCCGTGCGGCGTCGGCGGCGGTGTGGGTCGGCTCCGGCTGGGCGACGATGAGACCGTGATGGCCCCGGGAGATGAGGGTGTCCGCGACCCGGCAGGCGACCGGTGGCAATGACGACCTGCGCATCTCACCAGGGTAGAGCGATTGCCGTCGGTACGCCGGGCAAGTCGCGCCGCCGGTTCAGTATTCCGGGTAGCCCTCGGCCGGCCCGAGCATCCCGGCGATTCGCTCGCGGGTGACCCGTGCCAGTTCGGCGAGGCAGTGTGACGAGACCGGTTCGTGCGCAACCCCTTCGAAGGCGCGATCGACGTCCCGCTGGGACAGCGCGAGCAGTTCGACATCGGCCTTGCTCAGCAGCGCGTCCCGATCCGGATAGGGGCGAGCGTCGGCCAGCGTCGCGGCCCACGTCACGTTGCAGCAGCACTCGTAGAGGGCATGAATCGCGCGACCGCGCGGCAGGCCGTTGAACCGGTCGAGGCCGATTCCCCGATGCATCAGCATGGTGTCCTCCGAAAACCGGCGAATGAGGTTTGCTGACTCGACCATGATCCGCTGAATCCCGAACCGGGAACCAGTGCGCCGCCGCGCAATTTGCGCAGGATTTACACGCTGCGAGGTTTCGCGGCGAATCCTCGCACACCGAGCTCGCGCGGGCCGGGATACCCGCCCGGCGTGGTCTCGATACGCTGTACAAATGACTGATTGGCAGGCTTTCACCGTCGAAACCAAGGATCACGTCGCGCAGGTGACGTTGATCGGGCCCGGCAAGGGCAACGCGATGGGCCCCGACTTCTGGCGCGAGCTGCCGGAGGTCTTCCAGGCGCTCGACGCCGACCCCGAGGTGCGCGCGATCGTGCTGACCGGCTCGGGCAAGCACTTCTCCTATGGTCTGGACCTGCCCGCGATGAGCGGCACGTTCGGTCCGCTCATGGCAGATCGCGCCCTGGCCGCGCCGCGCACCGACTTCCTCACCGAGCTGCGCAAGATGCAGGCCTCGGTCACGGCGGTGGCGGACTGCCGCAAGCCGGTGATCGCCGCGGTGTCCGGCTGGTGCATCGGCGGCGGGCTCGACCTGATCGCGGCCGTGGACATCCGCTATGCCAGCGCCGACGCCAAGTTCAGCTTGCGTGAGGCGAAGGTCGCGATCGTCGCCGACATCGGCTCGCTGCACCGGCTGCCCGGCATCATCGGCGAGGGGCACCTGCGGGAGCTGGCCTACACCGCCAAGGACATCGACGCCGCGCGCGCGGAGAAGATCGGTCTGGTCAACGAGGTCTTCGCGGACCAGGATGCGGTGCTGGACGCGGCGCACGCCACCGCGCGCGAGATCGCCGCGAACCCGCCGCTGGTGGTGCAGGGCGTCAAGGACGTGCTCGATCAGCGGCGCAAGGACGAGGTCGCGGCGGGCCTGCGCTACGTCTCCGCGTGGAACGCCGCGTTCCTGCCCTCGGAGGACCTCACCGAGGCGATCAAGGCCGTCTTCGAAAAACGCGCGCCCGAATTCCGCGGCCAGTGACACCCGCGGCGCGCCCGTACTCCGCGAGTGCGCTGTGCCGAGCCACCAAGGGTGGGTATCGAGGGTGGCAAGGTGATTCGCCTCAGGGTTGCCTTGCCCTCACCCTAGGGGTGGCTGTGCGAGGCGCCGATCGTCCATATCGTTTGGGACGTCGGAAATTTCGCCTCGCATTCAGGAGCAAGAACAATGCGTATCAAGTCCTTCCTCGCCGCTGGTCTGCTGGCCACCGCCGCCGTCGCCGGGGTGTCGACGGCTGCTTCGGCCTCGGCCGCGCCGGTTTACCAGGAGGTCGCCTACGGCGGCACCTACGTCGGTACCTACGCCACGCTGAACGCCTGCCGGGCCGACGGCGAGTCGCCCAGCACCGGCGGCTACTACTGGGAGTGCATCGAGTCCTGGGACGGCTACGACCTGTACATCTACTACTGAGCCACCTGACGCCGAGAAGGGGCATCCGGTTTCCGGGTGCCCCTTCTCATCTTTCGCGCCCGGAAAACGAAAGCGGGGAGTCCGTGCCTACCGGACTCCCCGCTTTCGTTGTGCCCGAGGGCTTTCAGTGCCCGCCCTGGTCCTTCAGGCGCTGGATGGACGCCTCCACCTCGGCCTCGGCCTCGGCGCGTCCGACCCACTCCGAGCCCTTGACGAACTTGCCGGGCTCCAGGTCCTTGTAGCGCTCGAAGAAGTGCTTGATCGCGGCCAGCTCGAACTCCGGCACATCCTTCAGATCCTGGATGTGGTCCCAGCGCGGGTCGCCCGCGGGCACGCACAGGATCTTGTCGTCGCCGCCCGCCTCGTCGGTCATCTTGTACATAGCGACCGGACGGGCTTCCACGATCACGCCGGGGAACACCGAATCGGGCAGCAGGACCAGCGCGTCCAGCGGGTCACCGTCCTCGCCGAGGGTGTTCTCGATGTAGCCGTAGTCGGCGGGATAGACCATGGACGTGTACAGGAACCGGTCGAGCCGGACCCGGCCGGTCTCGTGATCGACTTCGTACTTGTTCCGGGAACCCTTGGGGATCTCGATAGTGACGTCGAACTCCACGCCATCTCCTTCGTGCATCGGTGCCGAGCTCGGCGACTCGGCTGCTTTTCGGCGACTGCCGACTCGGCCGCTGCGGAGTGCGCCGACTCGCCAGGTTGTTCAGGGGAACGGTTGCGCAACGAGGATAGTGTGGGCGTCGCGGATATGGGTGCGGCAGGCGGCTGCTGCGGGAATCGGTCAGGAGAGCGGCGGCGACGTGTTTGGTGGCAACGAGAACATCGGTGGGCTGGCCGCCCGGCGGCGCCGCAACAGGTGGATCTGGATCTCGAGCACGGTGGTCGTCCTGGTCGTCGCCGCCGCCGTGGCACTGCTCGCGGTGCGGCCGTGGACCGACGAGTTCCGGCACGGTGGCCTCACCATCGCCGACCCGCCCGCTCCGGTCGAGCCGTCTCCACAGGTCGGTCCCGCCCGATCCACCGATTCCGCTCCGAGCCCGGCGGGGATCGCCGCCGCGCTCGCCCCGGTGATCGCCAATCCGGACCTCGGCGCGTTCGCGGGTCAGGTGACCGACGCCGACAGCGGGATGGTGCTGTGGAGCGGCGACGCGAACCGGCCGATGATCCCGTCGTCCACCGCGAAGATCCTCACCAGCGCGGCGGCCCTGCTCACGCTGCCCGGCGAGCACCGGGTGATCACGAAGGTCGTCGCGGGCGCCGCGCCGAACGAACTGGTACTGGTCGGCGGCGGCGACCCGACGCTCACCGCGCAACCGGACGGCAAGGGGTACTACCCGAACGGGCCGCGGCTGTCCGACCTGGTCACCCAGATCAAGTCGGCCGGGCGCGCGGTGGACACGATCGTCGTCGACATCTCCGCCTACACCGGCCCCACCATGGCGCAGGGCTGGGACCCGGTGGACATCCCCGAGGGCTCCATCGCCCCGATCGAGCCGGTGATGATCGACGGCGGCCGCCTGCAACCGCTCGTCGAGTACTCGCCGCGCACCGCGACGCCCGCTCTCGACGCCGGGCGGCGCTTGGCCGCCGATCTGGGGTCGGACCCGGCCAAGGTACGCGTGGGCACCGCGCCTGCCGGTGCGGCCGAGATCGCCTCCGTGCGCTCGGCGCCGCTGCGCGACCGGTTGCGCGACATGATGGTCCACTCCGACAACGTGCTCGCCGAGGCGATCGGACGGGAGATCTCCACGGCCACCGGCGGCGAGGCGTCGTTCACCGGCGGGGCCACCGCGGTGCGCGCGGCGCTGAGCAAGGCCGGTTTCGATCTGTCCGGCCTGGATATGCACGACAGCAGCGGGCTTTCGGTGGACGACCGGATTCCCGCGCGGTTGCTCGACCGGGTCGTGGCGAGCGCGGCCGAGCCCACCGGAGCCACGGCGGTGAAACCGGCCGGTACCAAGGCCCAGCCGGAGAACGACCGGGTCGCGGCCACCTTGGCGCCGATGCTCGACGATCTGCCGGTCGCGGGTGCGACGGGCTCACTGACCAGCCGTTACGTCGCCCGGGACCGTCAGGGCGCGGGCTGGGTGCGGGCCAAGACCGGAACTCTGTCGGTGTCCAGCGCGTTGGTCGGGTATGTGCTGGACGCCGATGGGCGGGTGCTGACCTTCGCTTTGATGTCGAACGATCGACCGCCGGAGGTGAGTAGGCCCGCGTTGGACGCGATCGCAGGCACGCTGCGAAATTGTGGATGCTCCTGACGGGTGGTTGATCATGACCCAGCAAGGTTCCGAGGCAGCTGAATTCGGCTCCGCCGATGGGGTCGAGCGGCGAAAGGGCCGCTCGGGTCTGTCCGGCGTGGTCGATTGGCGCTTGGCCGCGAAAACCGGCTCCGCTCTGGTTCCGGCGGGTCCGCGCACGTCGCGCTACTCCGCCGAACAGGTGGTCGCCGAACTCGCCGATTCCTCGGTGCGGGCGGAGGCGCCGGTACGTGAGGTCAGCGGACTGCTGGACGACCGGCCGGTCCCGTCGGCCAGGATCGTCGACCGGCCGGGGTGGATCACGGCGGCCGCCGACTCGATGGCCCAGCTCACCGGGACCGGTGCGGCGGGGCCGGACCGCAAACTTCTCGCGGGCAAACCCGCCGGTGTGCAGGCGGGCGCGATGCTCGCCTTCCTGTCCACGGCGATTCTCGGTCAATACGACCCGTTCACCGGGTCCGACGGCACCTTGCTGCTGGTCGCGCCGAACATCGTGGCCGTCGAGCGGGCCCTCGGTGTGTCGCCGAGCGACTTCCGGCTCTGGGTCTGCCTGCACGAGGTGACCCACCGGGTGCAATTCTCCTCCGCGCCCTGGCTCGGGGACTACATGCGCGCCAACGTCGACGTTCTCGGCGAGGTCGCCGAGGAGCCGGTGAGCGAGATGCTGTCGCGGCTGGTCGACGAGGTGCGCGACCGTCGTCGCGGGGCCGCCTCCGACGACCCGGCCGCGCGCGGTGTGGTCGGCCTGCTGCGCGCCACCCAGGCGCCGCCGCAGCGCGCGGCGCTGGACCGGCTGCTCATGCTCGGCACCCTGCTGGAAGGGCACGCCGACCACGTCATGGACGCGGTCGGCCCGGCGGTGGTCCCGTCGGTCGAGCAGATCCGCACCGCGTTCGACCAGCGGCGCAGGCGTCCGACCAACCCGGTGCAACGCCTCCTGCGCGCCCTGCTCGGCGTGGACGCGAAGGTCGCCCAATACGTGCGCGGCAAGAAGTTCGTCGACGAGGTGGTCGGCACCGTCGGGATGACTCGGTTCAACACGGTGTGGACCGATGCCGACACGCTGCCGCGCACCGACGAGATCGAGCATCCGCAGCGCTGGATCGAGCGCGTGCTGGCCTGAGCGAGCAGCGCCACTGCGATGGATCGCCGGTCGCGGTCGGCCGGTAGGCTGCGCCCATGGGGCGTGCGCCAGGAACGACACCCGGGCGCTTCGGGTCGGAGACCGGGGCATCCGGTCCGGCGCGAGCGGCCGCTGCGGGCTCCCCCCGGCGGCTGCCCGAGACCGCGGCCGTGCTCGCCGTCCGCCGGGCGGTCCGCGACTGGCTGAGCGTTTACGGGCCGCGCGAGACCGAAGAACAGGCAGTCGCGGTGGCTTTGTCCGGTGGCGCGGATTCGCTGGCACTCACCGCGGCGGCGGTGGTCGAGACGAACGCGGTCGACGCCCTGGTGGTCGATCATCGCTTACAACCCGGCTCCGGGACCGTCGCCGCCACAGCGGCCGCCCGAGCCCTGGCCATGGGCTGCCGGTCCGCCCGCGTGCTCACGGTCGAGGTCGGCACCGAGGGCGGTGTGGAAGCCGCCGCCCGAAGGGCCCGCTACGCCGCGCTGGACTCGGCGCGCGCGGGCCTGCCGGTGCTGCTCGGGCACACCCTCGACGACCAGGCCGAAACGGTGCTGCTCGGGCTCGCGCGAGGCTCGGGTGGCCGCTCGATCCAAGGGATGGCCGCCTGCGCCGAGCCGTGGGGGCGGCCATTGCTGAGCGTGCGCCGGGAAGCCACCCGGCAGATGTGCGCCGACCTGGGCGTGACGCCGCACGACGATCCGCACAACGCGGCGCCGGAGTTCACCAGGGTGCGACTGCGCACCGAGGCGTTGCCGCTGCTGGAGCGGATTCTCGGCGGCGGGGTGGCCCCCGCGCTGGCACGCACGGCCGAGCAGTTGCGGGAGGACGGCGCCGTCCTGGACGCGCTCGCCGCCGAGCTGCGGCACACCGCGAGTGATGGGCGGGCGCTGGTGATCGAGACCCTCGCCACTGCGCCCGCGGCCCTCCGTAAACGGGCAATTCGGGCATGGCTGCTCGACAACGGAGCGAAAGCCCTGACCACCAAGCATTTACAGGCAGTCGACGAACTGGTTACGGCTTGGCGCGGGCAGGGCGGCGTGGCGGTGGGCGGAGGACGGCCGGATTGCAGGTTGGTCGCCGGGCGTGAACATGGCAGGCTGACACTGCGGCTGGGCGAGGATGGCATCGGACCGATGAAGCAGACCCAACCGGCCCAACGGGCTCACCACCACGGAAGGGAATCCGGCTGACGTGTACGGGGACGACATCGCGTCGGTGCTGATCACCGAGGAACAGATCGCCGCCAAGACCCAGGAGCTGGCCGAACTCATCGCCAAGCGGTATCCGCCCGATGCTCCCGAGGGCGATCTACTGCTGGTGGGTGTGCTCAAGGGCGCCATCTTCTTCATGACCGACCTGGCCAAGGCCCTGCCGATCCCGACCCAGATGGAGTTCATGGCCGTCTCGTCCTACGGGTCGTCGACCTCGTCCTCCGGCGTGGTGCGCATCATGAAGGACCTGGACAAGGACATCGCGGGCCGCAACGTCCTGATCGTCGAGGACATCATCGACTCCGGGCTCACGCTGTCCTGGCTCAAGCGCAACCTGTCCACCCGCAACCCGGCGTCGCTCGAGGTGGTCACCCTGCTACGCAAGCCCGACGCGCTACGCACGCCCGTGGAGGTCGCGCACGTCGGCTTCGACATCCCGAACGAGTTCGTCGTCGGCTACGGCCTCGACTACGCGGAGCGCTACCGCGACCTGCCCTACATCGGCACCTTGGACCCGAAGGTCTACGGCGGCTGAGACTCAGCCGGGCAGGATGCCGAAGATCGTTGCCGGAGAACCGGAACCGCCGCGGTAAAGCGGTCCGCCGACCAGCACCCACGCCCCGGTCGCGGGCAGCGCGGCCAGGTTCGCCAAGCATTCCAAGCTGATCCGGTGCTCGCCGTAGAGCAGCTTGGACACCGCGTACGTCTCGTCGGCGCCCACGTCGGGGCCGAACGTGTCGATGCCGAGCGCGCCGCGTCGGCCGAGCCTGCCGCCGCGCAGCAGCCATTCCACCGTCTCCGCCGCGAAACCCGGTTGCCGACCGGCGGATTCACCCGTGCCGACGAATTCCGGCGTACCCCACTTGGCGTCCCAGCCGGTCCAGGCGATTATCGCCGCGCCGTCCGGAATCCGGCCGTGTTCGGCCTCCCACCGCGTCAGGTCGTCGACCGTGATCGCGTAGTCGCGATCGTTCGCGCAGCGTTGCCGGACATCGATCCGCACCGCGGGCAACAGCAGATCGTCCAGTTCCAGTTCGTGCGCGGCCAGCCCGTCGGCACGGAAATGAACCGGTGCGCCCCAATGGGTTCCGGTGTGTTCGCCCTGCTGGATATAGCGCAGCTGGTAGCCGTCGTCCGCGATCGTGGCCACCACGTCGGCGCGGAATTCCGGATCGCCCGGGTACAGCGGGGTGGTGACCGGATCGTGGACGTGCGAAAGGCTCACCAGTCGCCCGAGCGGGCGCGGTGTGGTCATCGCGGACGCTGCGGGATCGCCCTGGCCAGCGCGAGCAGATCCGCTTCGAGGAGCCGGAAGAGTCGATAGGTCAGCACGAAAGCCAGGATGCCACCCACGCTCAGCACGCGCACCGGAACGATCACCAGCTCCAGGTCGGTCGCCTCGACGAAGGTCGCGCTCGCCACGCCCAGCAGCGGAACCGACGCCGCCACACCGAGATAGAGACTGCCGCGCCTGGCCAGCGCGCGCAGCTGACGTTCGTCGTCGCGACCGATACCGCCGCGCACCAGAAGTTGTGGATAGATCGAGCGCACCGCGTAGACCATGATCGGAAAGAACGGATAGGCCAGCGCGATCGCCGCGCACACCACTTGCGCCGCGAAGAAATGCAAGAAGGTGCCGCGCGGCAGCGCGACGCCGGAGGAGGCCAGTCCCAGCGGCCAGATGATGCCCGCGACCAGCCAGAAGCCGAAGGGTATCCACACCGCCCAGTCGCCCATCAGCAATGTGTCGCGGCGCGCTTTCGCGAGCGTGCGCGCGGAATACCCGGAGCCGCGGCCGAGGCGGTACGCGATGGTGAGCGGCCGCCGGGTCATGAACAGCAGCAGCAGTGCGGCGACCGGGAACGCGACGAGATTGTTGATCAATCCCACCGCCGCGAACTTCTCCTGGTCCGCGGCCGACATCCGGTCGATGATCAGGCTCTGGTTCAGCCGGATGTTGTAGAAGCTGGCCAGCACGTTCGGCACGCCGACGCACAGCGCCGCGACCGGGAGCAGCCATGCGCGGGCTCGGTGGGCGAGGCTGTCGGACGGGGGATCGACCAGGTCGCGAGCGCGGGCGTCCAGGCACAGGTCGAGCTGGCCCGCGAGTTCCGCGCCACCGCGCCAGCGGCGTTCCGGCTCGGCGTGCAGGCAATCCAACAGCACGCGGCGCAGCGCGGCCGGGGTGTCTTCCGGCAGGCGCGCGAGCGCCTCCGCAGACACGCCGCGGCGGCGCACCGCGAGCATCGCCGCGTACGTCTCGGTGGCGGGGCCGTCCTCGGTGAGCGGCGGATCGTCGAACGGAACAGCGCCCGTGAGCATCTCCCACAGCAGCACGCCGAGGGAGTACACGTCGCTGCCGTTACCGGGGGCGGGCGCGGCGGGATCGAGGTAGGCAGCCAGCTGCTCCGGCGAGCGGTAGGCCAGGGCGCTGGTCGCGCCGGGACCGTGCGGCGCCGAAGCGCGGGCCGCCTCGCCGAGAGCGAAGTCGGCCAGCTTCGGGATGCCCTCCGCGGTGAACAGCACGTTCGCCGGTTTGATGTCGTGGTGCAGCACGCCGTGGTGCTCGGCGTAGTCCAGGGCATCGGCCAACCGCCTGCCCACCCACGCCACGGTCTCCGGCCAGGTCAAGCGGGCGATCTCGGCACGAACGCTGGAATCCGACGGCCGGATCTCGCCCTTGGCCTCCATGGCGGTGTCCAGCGCGCGCAGCAGCAGTGCGCCACCCTCGGTCACCGAGCCGCGACGACGTTGCTCGAGGAGTCCGACCGCCGTGCCGCCCGGGAGGTACTGCATGTAGACCAGGCGCGGGGGGACGGTCGCGGGGGAGTCCGGCACGAACGTCGGTCGGGCGGGCGCGGAGCCGGTGTGGGCAGGCGGGCCCGCGACGGTCGCGTCGGGATCGATCGATCGGTCGACCACCGTCGCGTCCGGCGCGGCGAGAACCGCGGTGCCCTCACCGGACCCGGGGGGCGTCCCGGCAGCGTGCTCGGAGATCGGCACACCGTGGCGGCGTGGGCGGCCGGTACCGGCGACTGCGGTGTCGTCACTGTCTTCTCGCGCGGTGAACGCATCGGCCGCCGCGGCGATCGTGCCGGATCGCCGACTGGGCGTCGCGTCGGATGGTTGGGTATGGGGCTCGCCGATTGTCGCGTCGTCTGTGCCGGATCGTCGGCTGGGCGTCGCGTCGCCTGGTTGGGTGTGGGGCTCGGCGATTGTGGCGTCGTCGGTGGTGGGTCGTCGGCTGGGTGTCGTGTCGGCTGGTCGGGTGCGTGGTTGGGCGATTGTGGCGTCGTCGGTGGTGGGCAGTTGGGTGAGCGCCGCATCGGAACGGCGGGCATGCGGAGCGCTGGGCTGGGCGATTGTCGCGTCGTCCGTGGGGGACTGCCGGATATGAGCTGCATCGGCTCGCCGGGCGCCGGGCTGCGCGACCGTCGCGTCGTCCCGGGGGTGACCCGACGGGGCTGCGACCGTGGCCTCCGAATCGGCGAGCGGAAGTGGGCGGGCGGGCCGTGGCGCGGCGAGAGTCGCATCCGCGTCGGCTGTGCCTGCGATGGCGTGGCCGCCGTTCGCGGGCGCACCGGCGACCGTCAGGGTGCGTGCGGCGTCCGCGCTGAGCACCCGCTGGTCGAAGACGCGCACGATGTGTGCGTGGTCGAGTTGGGCCATGGTGCGCGGAGCGGCCGCCCGGCCCGCCGAGAACCGGACGGCGACCAGCCGCTGCATGGAACGCTGCCTGGCCAGGAAGACGCGGCCGAGCAGCCCGGCGCCCAGATCGGTGATCAGGTCGAAGTCGTCGATTCGCAGACCGGGCGCCAAGTCGGCCAGCGCGGCGACGGCTTCGTTCGATTCGGCGTTCGGCCCCGCGTCGTCGGCGAAGTCGGCGAGACGTTCGCGGATCGCGCCGGCGAACTCCGGATATTCGGCGAGGAAGTCTTCCAGCGGCAGCGATCCGAGTTCACGGCGCGCCAGGAATTCTTCGCACAGCAGATTGACAAGTTCCGGACTGTCCGCCATCTCGGGGAATTCCTCGCGATACTCCGCGATCCGTTTGCCGAGCCCCGCGAGTTCCCAGCGCCGCCGCAGATCCACCCGGATCAGGTCGACGAGCACCGCCAAGCGAACCTGCGTGCCGTCGGGTACGTAGTCGCGGATCTGCGGTGGCAACCGATCGCCGTGGACGCTGCGTTGCCAGTCGGCGGAGAACCGTGCGACGGCATGGGTGCGGGGCAAGCTCACGCGGCGGTCTCCGCGGCGGTCTCGTTCGCTCGGGCGGACCTGCCCTCCGAGGACCCCGTTACGGCGGATTCGGGATCGACCACCCGCTCCAGCGCCCGCAGATCCGCCTCCAGCGCACGGAAGATCAGATAGGTCCCCACGAACGCGATTATGCCGCCCACGCACAGCAGCCGGACCGCGAAGATGACCGACGGGATGTCGGACGGGGGCAGGAAGGTCACCCCGGCGACCGCGAGCAGCGGCACCGAGGCGGCCACCGCGAGGTAGCCGTTGCAGCGCCGGTCCAGGCCGCGCAGCCACACCGCGTCCTCCGGGCTGATGTCCCCGTGCCGGAGGAACAGCGGGTAGACGCACCGCACCATGTAGAAGGTCAGCAGGAAGAAGGGATACGCGACGGCCATCGCACCGCACACCACCAGCGACGACAAGAAGTGCACCACATAGCGTGCCGATATCTCTCCGGTCGACACCTGTAGCGCGACCAGGAAGACCGGCCCGGCCAGCACCCACAGCGAAAAGGCCACGGCCACGGCTCGGTCGCCCATGAGCAGCGCGTCGCGTCTGGCACGCCGCAGGGTCCCGGGGTCGTATCGTCGCCCCTTGCGCAGGCCGCGCGGCACCGTCAGGACGTATCTCGCCATGTACAGCACGAGTGCGATGCCGGTGGGGAAGAAGATGGCGTTCACCAGGCCGGTGATGATGAGGAAGGTCTGCTGGGCTTCCTCGGTCATCCGGCTGATGATCAGGTGTTGATTGTGCTGGATGTTGTACAGCGAGGCGAGCACGTTGGGCAGCGCCATAGCCGCCAGCGCCACCGGGACGATGTGCGGGCGCAGCCGGCGCCGCCAGCTGTTCGGCGCCGGGTCGACCAGTTCGCGGGCGCGCGCGTCCTGGCACATCTCGAGCTGCCTGGCCAGGATGGTGCCACTGGACCAGCGGTCGGCCCGGTCCGGGGCGAGACAGGTCCGCAGTACGCGGCACAGGGCGGCGGGACAGTCGGCGGGGATTCGCTCCAGCGCGGCATCGTTCACGCCGGCGCTGCGCCGCTCCAGCATGGCCTCCAGCGTGGTGTCGTCGCCTTGGTTGCCCGCGCCCGCCGTACGGTCGTCGAACGGCTTCGCGCCGGTGAGCAACTCCCAGAGCACCACACCCAGCGAGTAGATGTCGGCTCGGGTGTCCAGGTCGGCGGCGCTGCGGCCGAAGCTGGGGTGGCAAGCCTCCAGCTGTTCCGGCGACATGTAGGCCAGTGAGCCGCCGAAGTAGGCCACCGGGCTGGTGCCCTCCACGTTGCGGCTGAAGCTGATGTTGAAGTCGGCCAGTTTCGGCACGCCCTCGGCGGTGAGCAGGACGTTGGCCGGTTTCACGTCGCGGTGCAGCACGCCGTGCGTGGAGGCGTAGTCGAGTGCCTCGGCGAGCCTGCGACCCAGCCAGGCCACCGTCTCCGGCCAGCTCAGCTTCGCGATCTCGGCGCGCACACTGGAGTCGGTCGGCCGGATCTCGCCCTTCTCCTCCATGGCCGCGTCCACGGCGTCCAGCAGCAGCCGGCCGCTGCGCTCGGCGGGCGGGGTGGCGCGCACCCAGCGCAACACGCCCAGCAGCGTGCCACCCGGAAGGAATTGCATGTAGAGCAATCGCAGCCTGCGTGCTGCGCCCTCGGCGTCGTCGAGCAGCCGCTGGTCGAAGACCCGCACGATGTAGTCGTGGTCGAGTTGGGCCAGCGTCTGCGGCTCGGTGCCGTGGTCCAACGAGATCTTGACCGCGACCAGCCGTTGCAGCGAGCGCTGCCGGGCCAGGAAGACCCGGGCGAACGCGCCGCTGCCCAGACCGGTCAGCAGATCGAAGTCATCGATGCGCTGACCGATCTCGATGCGGTCGAGCGGGTCGGAGCGGCCCGGCCCGGTCCCGATCGTCGTGGGCGCGGCGGTGGCCGTACCCGTCAGATCGGCAGCGGTCGTTCTGGTCACCTCGGAATCACGAACAGACTCGGCGGTTCGGTTCAATGCGGTGTCGGCGAGGACCGATTCGGTATGCGCCAACACGGTCCGGGAAGAATCCTCGGCGGTCGCGCGGCGGGTGCTCTGATCGATGTCGTCGGTGTTCAACAACTCGCGCAGTTGCTCGGCCTGCCGCGGATATTCGCGCAGGCATTCGCGCGGATCCACTCGCTCGCCGCTCTGGCGGCGGATGACGAACTCCTCGTACACCAGGTCGGCCGGAATATCGCCGGACGCGAGTTCGGGGAATTCGGCGCAGTAATCGGCCAAACGCAACCGTGTGGCCGGTTCCGGCACGGTGCTCGTGGCCGTCACCGGGCGACGCAACCAGCGGTGGCGCAAGTCGACGCGGATCAGCTCGAGCAATGCCTCGCGACGCAACGTGGTGGCGTCGGGCAGGTAATCGGCGATCGTCGGTGGGCGCCGGGTCGATTTCCAAGCCGCCGAGAACGCCGCTACCGCGTCGGATTCGGCATGCGACAGCTCGCCACCCCTCGGATGGGTGGAAACACCTGTGTCGGGATCGGAACTTCTTCCAGAGTTCGCACTCATGCTCGGACCTTGTGGCTCGGCGGACGCCGCGGAATCCGCATCGGTCGTTGTCGGATGGCCGGAAATTTCCGCCACACCCCACACCATCATCCCCCGTGCCGTATTCGAAATGATAACTTGCGGCACGACAGTGGATCACCCGATTTCGACAACGACGCGACGGGGGATGACCAGCACATGTCTGACGAGGCCGCAATCGTGGCGGACGGCTCGATATCGGCGGGACGCGCCGCGCCGCGAACAACCATTCCGAATGCGAAGACCAGCGAACCGGTCCTTATCCGACCGCTCGGGGCCGCCGCGGGCGTACGGCCGCAGAGCGCTCGGGAAGCGGAGGCCGGTCTCGAACGCGGTCCGGCCGCGACGATCGCGGCGTGCGTGCGAGACGGCCTGCTGCACCCCGGCCAGGTGGCCGCGGATGCCGGGACGCGGATCTCGGCGGCGGACCGCGAACACACCGCGTTCAGCGTTGTCCGGGCCGAACAGGCGATGGCCGAGTCGGTCGGTCTGATGGAGCGCGACGACCTCGATGTCCTACCGCTGGCCGGTGTCCCGGTCGCGGTCGAACACGGCGTCCCGATCGCGGGCGAGCCGGTGCCGTGGGGCCCGGCGGCCGCCGCGGATCATCCGGTGGTGGCCAGGCTGCGTGCCGCGGGCGCGGTGGTCGTCGGCCTCGTGACGGCGCCCGAGCTGAGCCGATGGGTGACCAGCGCGGGTACGGAACCGGTCGTCCGCAATCCGTGGAACCCCGCACGCAACGCGGGAAGCGCGGCGGGCGCCGCCGTCGCGGCCGGGCTGGTCCCGGTGGCGCACGGCTGCGACGGCTTGGGTGCGGTGCGGGTCGCCGCCGCGTGCTGCGGCGTCTTCGGGATCAAGCCCGGGCAGTACACCGTCCCCGGTGCGGGCGCCTGGTCCGGATTGGTCGAAAGCGGTGTCCTCGCGACGAGCGTGGACGACGCCGCGCTGGCGCTGTCGGTGCTGGCGGCGCGGCCGGACCTAGCCGAGGTGGATCCACCCGCCCGACTACGGATCGGACTGGCCGTGGATCCACCTTCTCGGCTGACGCGCGTCGACCGGCACTGGACGGCCGCGGCCCGCAGAGCGGCCTCGTTGGCCGCGGCGGCGGGCCATCTCGTCGAACCGACCGCGCTACCGTACGGAAACGCGCTGTTCGCGGCATCCCTACGCTGGCTGGCCCTCGGTGCACGCGACGCTCCCGCGCTACCCGAGCCCGACCAGCTATCCCGGAGAGCCCGGCATCGACTGGCTCTGGGCCGGACGGTGCATCGCTTACGGCTCGCACGGCCCGCCCAGATCGACCGGGTCGAGGCGCGACTACTGGAGTTCTTCGAGCATTACGACGTGGTGATCACTCCCACGCTCGCCGCCCCGCCGCCCCCGGTGCGGGCCTGGCACTTCCGCAATCGGCCGGCCACGCTGCTGGCGGGCGCGCGGTTCGCCCCCTTCACTCCGCTGTGGAATCTGGTCGGCTGGCCGGCCGCATCCGTTCCCATGGGCGAGCATCCCCGGTCGGGTACGCCGGTGGCGGCCCAGCTCGCCGGGCCGCCGGGCAGCGAATCCACCCTGCTACGGCTGGCCGCGCAATTGGAGGCCAACTATCCCTGGCAGCGCACGGCGCCCGCGACCACGGCGGGCCGATTCAGACGCTGACCGGCGATTGCTGCGCGGCGAATCCGCCGTCGACGGCCCGGCCCGCGAACTCGAGGATGGTCGGCCGGTTGTCGTCGGCCCGCCACGCCACGGCCAGCTCGCACGGTGCGAGCCCCGACACGGGACGCGCGGTCAGCCCCGGCCAGCGGTACATCGGCACGTTGTTCTCGGCGAGCAGGCACACGCCGAGGCCGAGGCTCACGGCCTCCAGCTTGTCCTCGGCGGTCGCGGCCTCGGCGCCGATCTTCGGCGGACGACCTGCGCGTCCGTCGTTGCCGAGCCAGAAATCGCGCACCGCACCGGCTTCGGTGGGCAGCGCGACGAACGGTTCGTCGAGCAGATCGGCGAACTCGATGGTCTCCGAGACGGCCAGCGGGTGGTTCTCCGGCAGCAGGACCCACCGTGGTTCGGTGCGCAGCACCTGCCAGCGATAGCGGCTCTGGTCCGGCAGCGGTAGCCAGACCAGAGCGAGGTCGGCCTGGCGCCCGGCGAGCCCGCTGGAGGGATCGGTCCACGAAGCGGCGTGCAGTGCGAGGCGATGCCCGCTCGCGCTCTCCAGATCGCTGAGCAGACCGCGACCCAGCGCGGATTGAATGCCGACGCGCAACACCTCGCCCGCCTCTTGGAGCGAGACGTTGGTGACCTCCCACAGCTCCAGGATCTTGCGGGCGCCTTCGAGCAGTTCCTTGCCCGCGACGGTCAGTGCGACGCTGCGCTGGTTGCGGTCGAACAGGACCACGTCGAGCTGACGTTCCAGCTGACGGATCTGACGCGACAGGGTGGGTTGAGCGATGTGCAGCCGCTGAGCGGCGTTGGTGAAGTGCAGTTCCTCAGCGACGGCGACGAAATACCGCAGGTCGCGCAAATGCGGGTCCATAGCCCCTTGCTATCAGAATCAGTCCGGAATTTCCAGGCTTATCAGGCCGAAAAGTTCGGATACGGGTGCCGAAACAGTCGGCAGGTTTGTTAGGGACAGCATATTGCCTGCGATGGTGTTGCGCATCAACCGGTTGGCGAATTCTCGGCATGCGTGCAGCTGTTGCCCTCCTGCCGTCATAGTTGGGCAGTTGACCAGCATGAATGAGGTTTCCCTGGAGGGGCCATGGCGGATTGTGGCCATCCCTGGGGGTGTCGATCACCGGCTGGGAATTTGCCGCTGACCGGATGGTCGATGTAATCGAGACCTCGCGTGATTTTCCTCACATAACTGGGGTGAACGGCGCTCGAAGTGTGCTCGCGGTACAAAGCGAGGCGCCGCGACCGAGACGAATCCCGGCCGCGGCGCCTCGGCTCAGCGCTGTGGTTCACACCCCGCGGGCGCGCTCCTCGTAGGCCTTGCGCTTGTCCGCGTCGACGTCCGCGAGGAAGGCGCGGCCGGACCCGAGCGCCCGGCCGATGCCGTCCCCGACCGCTTCCGGCAGCAGCCCGACGAACTGGGAGATGAACCCGGCCACCGCGGTCACCCTGACCTTCGACTTGGGTGCGACGATCAGTTTCGCCACGGCGTCGGCGATCTCCTCCGGTTCGGCCGCGCGCATCAGCTTGGGCGCGGTGACGCCGGAGCCCAATTCGGTGTTGGTCAGCGTGGGCAACACCGAGGAGAAGCGCACGCCGGTGCCGCGGTACTCCTCCCGCAGCGTGTCGGTGAATCCCAGCACCGCGTGCTTGCTGGCGTTGTAGGTGGCCAGACCCGGGATGTGGGTTTCACCGGCCAGCGAGGCGATGTTGATGATGTGCCCGCTGCCGCGCGGCAGCATCCGGCGCAGCGCCAGTTTGGAGCCCAGGATCACGCCATAGACGTTGATGTCCAGGATGCGCCTGGTCAGCGGATCCGGCTCGTCCACAAGCTTGCCGGTCGGCATGATGCCCGCGTTGTTGATCAGCACGTCGATCGGGCCGAGGGTGCGCTCCACCTCGTCCAGGAACCCGTCGAACGAATCCTGATCGGTCACGTCGAGCCTGCCGTAGAGCTCGAAGCCGCGTGCCGTGCCCGACTCCTTGACCGTGGTCTCGTCGATGTCGCCGATCGCGATCTGCGCGCCGAGCGCTTGCAGGGCGGTCGCGGTGGCGAGCCCGATGCCGCGCGCGCCACCGGTGATGACGACGACCTTGCCGCGGATCTGCTTCGCTTCGGTCACTTGTCGCTTCCCTTCAGCTTCAGCAGGGCCGGAAGGTCGAGGCGGCGCAGGCCGCGCGCCCCCGCCGCGCGCATCGCGCCGAGCGCGAACAGCAACTTGGGCATCGAGTACGGGTACCAGAACAGTTCCTTCTGCTGGGTCGGCAGGATCGGCGTGGTGATCGCCTGCTGACGGCAGTACTTGCGCACGCCGTTCGCACCGCCCCACCGGGCGCCGACACCGGACAGGCCCCAGCCGCCCATCGGCAGGGCATAGCTGAACAGGTTGGCGAAGACGTCGTTGATGTTGACCGCACCGGCGTCGAGTTGCCGGGCGATCCGCTCGCCCCGCTCCTTGTCGCCGGTCCACACCGACGCCGAGAGGCCGTAGACGGAATCGTTGGCCAGCCGTACCGCCTCGGACTCGTCGGCCACCTTCATCACCGGCAGCGTCGGGCCGAAGGTCTCCTCGGTGACGCAGGACATGGAGTGATCGACGTCCACCAGCACGGTCGGCTCGAAGGCGGTGCCGAATCCGGCCCGCTTGCCGCCGGTGAGGACCTTGGCGCCCGCCGCGACGGCCTCCTCGACGTGGCGTTGCACGATCGCCACCTGGTTCTCGTTGGCCAGCGCTCCCACGTCGTATTTGGAGTCGCGTCCGTCCAGGCCCTGGCGCAGCGCCTTGACGTTGGCGGTGAGCTTGGCGACGAACTCGTCGTACACCGGCGCCTCGACGTACACCCGCTCCACGGAGATGCAGACCTGGCCGGAGTTGAACATGCCGCCGAACGCGATGCCGTGCGCGGCGCGCTCGAGGTCGGCGTCGGCCAAGACGATGGCCGGGTCCTTGCCGCCCAGCTCCAGGCTGTAGGGCACCATCCGTTCCACGCAGGCGGCGGCGATCTTGCGGCCGGTCGCGGTGGAGCCGGTGAACTGGATGTAGTCGGCGTTGCCGACCACGGCCGCTCCGGTCGCGCCCGCGCCGGTGACCACCGCGAAGACCGGCGGCGCGCCGATCTCGGCCCAGCCCCTGGCCAGTTCGAGCGCCGAGAGCGGGGTCACCTCGGAGGGCTTGAGGATGACGGCCGCCCCGGCGGCGAGCGCGGGGAAGACGTCCATCACCGGCATGGCCAACGGGAAATTCCACGGTGTGATGACGCCGACCACCGGATAGGGCCGGTAGACCGTGGTCAGCCGCTTGACGCGGGCCAGCGGGCTGTGCGGCGCGGGGTGATCGTCGGCCAGGAACTTCGCCGCGCGACGGGCGTAGTAGCCGATCAGATCGGTCGCGAAACCGGGGTCGATCAGGGCGTCCACCCGGGGCTTCGCGGTTTCCGACTGCAATACGGTGGCCAGCCGGTCGGTGTTGTCGATCAACCAGTCCTGGAACTTCAGCAGCCAGACCTTGCGTCCTTCCGGGCCGATCGCCTCCCATTCGGGCTGATACAGCCGCAGTTCGCGGACCTTGGCCGCGACCGCGTCCGCGGTCTCGTCCGGCACCGTGTCGACGACCTCGCCCGTGCCGGGATTGCGCACCTCGATGACGGCGGGACCGTCCTTCTTCGCGGTCGTTTCGCGTGCCTGCGCCTCGGTCGCGGGCGCTGGTTCGGTGTTGGTCACTGCTGTTCTCCCACTGACGTTGTGTTGAACCGCGGTCTGCTGACTGCTGTGAGGCAGGCCACTGAACTATGATCGTGACACAATCCGAACCAAGTTTCTTGGCCCGTATTGTCAAGGAAACCAGGCAAATTTGTTTTCTTGGTACAAAGAATGGCGAATTATTCGTCGAGTCCGGAGTATCCGCCGAGCCCGAAGTATCCGCCGAGCCCGAGGAGAGCGCGATGACCAGTGGTCCGCCGCGGGGCGGCGCGGTCCGGCCGAGCCCCGCTCCCGACGAAGTGCGCGACTGGCTGGCCGAATACGTCTACGAGACGACACGCGCGGAAGCGCTGGAGCGGATCGTCACCCGGCTCGACGACGTGATCATCGCGCGCATCCCCGAACTCGCCGATCGCGATATGCGCCGCGACCTCGCGGCCAGCACCCGGGCGCACGCCAGGATCGTGCTCAGCCGCCTGGCCAGCGACGCCTTCGAGTTCTCGCTGCCGGAGGAGGCGCACGCGTTCGCGCGCAGCGTAGCCCGGCGCGGCTTCGAGCTGCGGCTGCTGCTGCGGGTCTATCACGTGGGCATGGAGGCGGTGCTGGACTACATGACCGAGGTCGTCGAGCAGCGGCAGGCCACGCCGGAACTCGAGCGCGTGGTGCTGCTGAGGCTGTTCGAGCGGGCCACGAAGTGGATCAGCACCTCGGTCGAGTTGCTCACCGACACCTACATGGAGGAGCGCGAGCAGGTCTTGCGCGCCGCGCTCAACCGGCGCGCCGAGACGGTGCGCGCCCTGCTGGACGGCGACGACGTGGACGTAGAGCAGGCGTCGGTGCGGCTGGGATACCGCCTGTCGCAGCGGCACCTGGCCTTCGTGTTGTGGACCGACGAGCCGACCGGCGAGGCCACCGGTGCGGACGCGGAGGCGACCGGGCTGCTGGATCGGGTCGCGGCGCGGCTTGCCGCGGCACTGGGCAGCGCGCGGGTGCTCACCGTCGCGTCCGGCGCCAGCGCGATGTGGGCGTGGGCGGGTACGGACGACGGAGAACACGGTGCCGAACTCGCGGCGCCGGGCGAAGTGGAGCGGCTGGCCGCGGTGCAGGTCGAGGCGCCGGTGCGGGTGGCGTTCGGCGTGCCCGCCGGGGGGATCGCGGGCTTCCGCCGCAGTCATCGTGAGGCGGTCGCCGCGCGGCAGGTCGCCGAGCGCGCCCCTGCGGGCGGCCCTCGGGTCACGGGCTATCGAACGGTGGAGATCGCCTATCTCGCCGGCGCGGACGAAGCGGCCATGCGCGGGCTGGTCGAGCGGGAACTCGGCGCGCTGGCCGGGCGTGACGCGCACGCCGCGCGGCTGCGCGAGACGCTGCACGCCTATCTGCGCAGCCAACGCAGCCCGGAGGCCACCGCGAAAGTACTCGGTGTGCACAAGAACACGGTCCGCTACCGCGTGCAGCGGATCGAACAACTACTGGGATATCCGATCGAGGAGCGTGGCCTGCCGCTGGAGATCGCGCTGGTGTGCGTCGCCGTCTACGGCACGGACGCCCTGCCCTGAACCGCCGGCTAGTCGCCCACGGCTTCGCGGGCGGCGATGCGGCGCAGCGGTGGCTCGGTGGTCGGCGCCACCCTCCGGTCGGGTAACTCGGCGAGCAAGGTGGTGGTCGCCTCTGCGATGGCCGCGACGGCCTTGTCGACGGCCGCTTTGGTGGTCGAGCTCAGGCCGGACACGCCACCGACCTTGCGCACGTACTGCAGTGCGGCGGCATAGATTTCCTGCTCGGTTGCGGCAGGTTCCAGACCACGCAGGACGGTGATGTTTCTACACATGCGAGCACACTAGCCCCAGATCACGACATGCGTCAGGACAAGAAGTCACCGAGGCCGAAATAGCCTCGACCGCTGGAGGCCCCAGGGTCCGCGCCACCGACATCGGCGCCATCCGCGAATACCGCGCGTCGGCCGCGCGGGATGGGGAACAATCGGGGCATGTCTTCGCGCGGTGTACCCACCTTGACGACCTTTCCGTACGCGGAGCTGGACGAGCGTGAGGAAGACCATTGGTCCGGCGCCGCGGTATCCGACGACGAATTGCGGGCGTTGGCCCTCGGCGCCTTCTACTCGGCGCGCTGGGACGCGTTCCACGACGCGCTGCTGCTCGGCCCGGAACGGGCGCATCCGCTCGGCGATCGGCGCGAACTGGCCATCGATACGCTCACCGGTGCGTGGGGCATCACCGACGGCACCGAGGCGCAGGCGTCGATGGAGCAGTTGCTCGACGGCATGCACGCCCCGCTCTACGCGCTGGTGCACCCCCTGGTGACGGCCTCGATCAACGCCAGCGAGCGCGATCGGTTCGGTGAGCGCGCCGACCGGCACCGGGCGTTCCTGCGGCAGGTCGGCGCGTTTCGGGGGATGGACAATCCGGAGGCGCTGGTCCGCGACTACGACATCTGGTCGCAGGCGATCAAGATCGGATTCACCGACCATCTGGCGCGGCCGCTGCCCAGCGACATCCACGCCTGGGATCTGGCCCGGGTCGTCGCGGTGGCCAGGATGGCCTACACGGCCGGGTACCTCGATGCCGACGTGGCCTGGGGTTATCTGGCCCGCGCACTGCCGCTGGCGCAGAGCAAGTACCGCAACTGGCGCCAGTTCGGCGACGCCTATCTCACCGGCTGGACCTATTGGCAGGCCTGTGAGGACCTGGCGGAGCTGAAGAACGGCGGCGTCGACCGCCGCAAGGAGTTGCTGCGTCTGTGGCTGCGCCCGACCAGCCCGTGGCGGCGGATCGCGCTGAACTCAGTTCCCGTCGGGGAGTGAGCGCAGGATCCCGCGGCCGTAGCGCTGGAACTGGGCGTCGTCGACCATGCCGAGGGAGTGCCGCTCGACCAGCAGTTCCCACTCCGAGTACAACTGGGCCACACCGGGATCGGCGGAGCCCGCGGCGCCGTCGGCGGACTCCCGGCGCACCGCGAAGTTCACCGCGCAGGTGACCCGATCGGTGTCGGCGCGGTCGGCGCCCGAGAAATGCAGCGTCCGGCTGCCGTCGTGCACCTCGATGCCGGTCGCGCCGCGTCCGGGGCCGATCTCGCCGCGGCCCGCGGCCGGGGTGTCGGTGACCCGTGCCCACACGACCACCGGAATCGGGAGTTCGTGCGCGTAACGGCCGTCGCCGATGGCGATGAACAGCAGCCGCGCCGTGGTCGCGGCGAGCAGGCCGGGACCGCTGCCCGCAGGCGGGTGCGCGACCGCGATCGCGGTCTCCAGGACGTACTCGTCCGGCGTCACGTAACGATGCAGAGCCGCTATCGCCTGCTTCGCGTCGCGGCGGGGAGACATCCTGCGAGTGGCCCGCTCCACGTCGGCGCGAATGGGACCGCCGCGGCTCCAGGTGGGCGCGGGTGGGCACAGATCCGGCGCCGCGACGTCGATGCGCTGGGTGGCCATGATCTGCGTATTGAGCCGGTCGACGATCTCGGTGGCCGCCGGAACGTCGTGTTCGGCGATCAGGACCGGCAGCGGGGTGCGGTCCGCGGGCACGCCGGTGAGCACGGGCGTCGGGTAGCGCAGATAGATCTCGATGACGACCGCGTCGTCCGCGCGCCGGTTCAGCCGGACCTTCAGCAGGTCGGAGACCGGGACATCGAGCACGCGCTCGCCGTCGGACCCGGGCCGCAGGACGATCAGCCTGCCACCGCCGTGACGCAGTATCGCTGTGGGTGTCCGTAACTCGACTATGTCCATACCCCCTGCGCTCGTATCTGGTCTGCGGCGCTCCCGGGGCCTTCGTGGTTTGCGAGCTACCGCCTACGTGCCCGTCGCTCGCGCCGCGATGTTGTGTCGTCGCTCACGATAGGCCGAACATGCCATGATTGTTGCCACTTGGAGGAAGCCGGACCGGAGACATCGGGAACCACCGTCGTTCCCCGGCCGTTTACCTCGTTAACTGCACCTGCAGCCGAACTGTGCGATGTATCGAGTAGACCGTACGCGGTAACGTGGCTTGTCCGCATCCGAACCCCGCGGAACCGGACGCGCCAGATGCATCGCTAGGCAAGAACCGGAGACACCGGAAAGGACTGGCCGCCCCGGCCGACGCTCTATGAACCGCAAGACAGTGTTTCGCACCCTGGCCATAGTCTCGGGCATTCTGCTCGTGATCTATGCGTTCAGCTATTTCGGCAACGACACGCGGGGCTGGAAGAGCGTCGATACCTCGGTTGCCCTCAGCCAGCTCGAGAACAAGAGCAACGTCCAGAACATTCAGATCGATGATCGCGAGCAGCAGCTGCGCATCGAGTTGAAGGACGGCAACGACGCCACCGGCGGGCAGAACAAGATCATCGCGAAGTATCCGGGCGGCAGCGAGACCTCCGCCCAGGTCTTCTCTGCCGTGAAGAACTCCGGCGCCCCGTACAACACGGTGGTCAAGCAGGAGAGCTGGTTCACCCAGATCCTGCTGTTCGTGCTGCCGATGGTCATCCTGCTCGGCCTGTTCATCTTCGTGATGGCCCGCATGCAGGGCGGCGGGCGCGGCGGCATGATGGGCTTCGGCAAGTCGAAGGCCAAACAGCTGTCCAAGGACATGCCCAAGACCACGTTCGCCGACGTGGCCGGAGCCGACGAGGCGGTCGAGGAACTCTACGAGATCAAGGACTTCCTGCAGAATCCCGTCCGCTACCAGGCCCTCGGCGCCAAGATCCCCAAGGGCGTCCTGCTCTACGGCCCGCCCGGCACCGGTAAGACCCTGCTGGCGCGCGCCGTCGCGGGCGAGGCCGGTGTGCCGTTCTTCACCATTTCCGGTTCGGACTTCGTGGAGATGTTCGTCGGCGTCGGCGCCTCCCGGGTGCGCGACCTGTTCGAGCAGGCCAAGCAGAACAGCCCCTGCATCATCTTCGTCGACGAGATCGACGCGGTCGGCCGCCAGCGCGGCGCCGGCCTCGGCGGCGGTCACGACGAACGCGAGCAGACCCTCAACCAGCTGCTGGTCGAGATGGACGGCTTCGGCGACCGCACCGGCATCATCCTGATCGCCGCGACCAACCGGCCCGACATCCTCGACCCGGCGCTGCTGCGTCCCGGCCGGTTCGACCGGCAGATCCCGGTGGGCAACCCCGACCTCGCCGGTCGCCGCGCGATCCTGCGGGTGCACTCGCAGGGCAAGCCGATCTCCCCGGACGCCGACCTGGACGGCCTGGCCAAGCGCACCGTCGGCATGTCCGGCGCCGACCTGGCCAACGTGATCAACGAGGCCGCCCTGCTCACCGCCCGCGAGAACGGTGCGATGATCACCGGCGAATCGCTGGAGGAGTCGGTCGATCGCGTGATCGGCGGTCCGCGGCGCAAGAGCCGGATCATCAGCGAGCACGAGAAGAAGATCACCGCCTACCACGAGGGCGGCCACACCCTGGCCGCCTGGGCGATGCCGGACATCGAGCCGGTCTACAAGGTCACCATCCTGGCCCGCGGCCGCACCGGCGGCCACGCCATGACGGTGCCCGAGGACGACAAGGGCCTGATGACCCGCTCGGAGATGATCGCCCGTCTGGTGATGGCGATGGGCGGCCGCGCGGCCGAGGAACTGGTGTTCCACGAGCCGACCACCGGCGCGTCCTCCGATATCGACCAGGCCACCAAGATCGCCCGTGCGATGGTCACCGAGTACGGCATGAGCGCCCGGCTCGGCGCCGTCCGTTACGGCCAAGAGCAGGGCGATCCGTTCCTCGGCCGCTCGATGGGCATGGGTTCGGACTACTCGCACGAGGTGGCGGGCGCGATCGACGAGGAGGTGCGCAACCTGATCGAGGCCGCGCACACCGAGGCGTGGGCGATCCTGAACGAGTACCGCGACGTGCTCGACGACTTGGCCACCGCGCTGCTGGAACGGGAGACCCTGCACCGCAAGGATCTCGAGCAGATCCTCACCTCGGTGCAGAAGCGCCCGCGCATCACCGCGTTCAACGACTTCGGCGACCGCGTCCCTTCGGACAAGCCGCCGGTGAAGACCCCGGGCGAGCTGGCCGCCGAGCGCGGCGAGTCCTGGCCGCCGGAGCCGGTCGCGGAGCCGGTGGCCGCGTCCGCGCAGCGCGAGCCGCAGCCCGCCAACGGATACCCGCCGCACGAGAGCGGTTACGGCGCTGCGCCGCAATACGGCCGCCCGCCCGCGTCGGGTGGTTACCCGCTGCCCCAGGCGCCCGCTCCGGCGTATCCGCGCCAGGGGACGCACGGTTCGCGGCCGGACTACGGCGCTCCGGCGGGATGGTCGGCTCCCGGCTGGCCGCCGCGGGACGAGCCGCAGCCGGGTCAGCCGGGCTGGGGCGAGCCACAGCAGCCGCGGCACGGCTACCAGCAATGGGGTCCGCAGGGTGGGCCCGAAGGTGGCTACGACCGGGACGGGTACGGCGATCGCGGCGGCTACGACGAGCCGCGCCGAACCAATCCGAACGGTGAGGGCGACAACGGCGATTGGGATGGACCGAACGGTCGTCACTGAGCGGTGACGATTAGGCTCGTCCATCGTGGGGGTGCCGAGAAATTGCCGGCGCCCCGGGAGTTTGGAGGTGTCCTCGATTGTCGGCGAACGAGCATGGCGGTGGTTACATCCTCGCCGAACCGGACAGTGCTGAACACAACGGTGTCGACATCGGCGTGACGGAGCCCGGCCCCGTCGCATTGGAAACGGGCAGATCATTCGATCAGGCGCGGGCCGAAGCCGCGGTACGGGAATTGCTGCTCGCCGTCGGCGAGGACCCGGATCGGCCCGGCCTGCTCGAGACGCCCGCCCGGGTCGCGCGCGCGTACCGGGAGACCTTCGCCGGGCTCTACGTGGAACCGGATTCGGTGCTCAACACCACGTTCGACGAGGGTCATCAGGAACTCGTGCTGGTCAGGGACATCCCGATGTACTCGACCTGCGAGCACCACCTCGTGTCCTTCCACGGCGTCGCCCACGTCGGCTACATCCCCGGCCCACACGGCCGGGTGACCGGCTTGTCCAAACTCGCCCGGCTGGTCGACCTGTACGCCAAGCGCCCGCAAGTGCAGGAGCGGTTGACCAGCCAGATCGCCGACGCGGTGATGCGCAAGCTGGACCCGCGCGGTGCGATCGTGGTGATCGAGGCCGAGCACCTGTGCATGGCGATGCGCGGCATCCGCAAGCCGGGCGCGAGTACGACCACCTCCGCCGTGCGCGGACTGCTGCAGTCGAACGCCGCCTCGCGCGCCGAGGCGCTCGATCTGATCCTCCGGAAGTGAGTGGTCCCGCGGTGTCCGAACCGAGCGGCGCGCAGCGCGCGGCGACTGGTGCGACCAGGCAGGACACCGCCGCGGCGCGGCCGGAAGCGGGATCGACCGCGCCGGTGCGCGGGTTCGCCCGCGCCGGACGCTCCTGCGTCGTGATGGGCGTGGTGAACGTCACCAGTGATTCGTTCTCCGACGGAGGCCGATACCTCGATCCCGAATTGGCCATCGCCCACGGTGTGCGGCTGCACGCCGCGGGCGCGGACATCATCGACGTCGGCGGCGAGTCGACCAGGCCGGGCGCGGTCCGCATCGATGCGGCGACCGAGGCCGCGCGGGTGGCCCCGGTCATCCGCGGCCTGGTCGCGGCGGGCGTACCGACCAGCGTGGACACCATGCGCGCCGCCGTGGCCGCCGCGGCGCTCGAGGCCGGGGTGTCGGTGGTGAACGATGTCTCCGGCGGCCGCGCCGACGCCGACATGGTGCGGGTGGTCGCGTCCGCGCGGGTCCCGTGGATTCTCATGCACTGGCGGGCCGGCGCCGACTACCGGCACACCGGACCGGCGGACCATTACGGCGACGTGGTCGCGGAGGTGCTCGCCGAACTCACCGCGCAGGTGGACCTGGCCGTGGCCGCGGGCGTCGACCCCTCCCGGCTGATCCTCGACCCCGGTCTGGGCTTCGCGAAGAACGCCGAGCACAACTGGGCGCTGCTCGGCGCGCTGCCCGAATTGGTCGCGCACGGGCTGCCGGTCCTGATCGGCGCGTCGCGCAAGCGTTTTCTCGGTTCGCTGCTCGCCGACGAGGCGGGTCCGCGCCCGCCGGACGGCCGGGAGACGGCCACCGCGACCATCTCGGCGCTGGCCGCGCTGCACGGCGCGTGGGGCGTGCGGGTGCACGACGTGCGCGCATCGCTGGACGCCATCACGGTCACCGACGCGTGGCAGAATGCCGCACGGCAGCGCGCCGCACAGCACGACACCGCCCGACCCAGTGCGCAAGGAGCTCGACGATGAGCCGGTCCCCCGTCCACGCCGAACACGAGGCACCGCCGCGTGATCCGGTGATCCGGCGCGGCGCCGACCGCATCGAATTGCGCGGCCTGCGCGCCTACGGGCATCACGGCGTGTTCGAGCACGAGCGCCGCGACGGTCAGGAATTCCTGGTCGATCTGACGGTGTGGGTGGATTTCGCGGTGGCCGCCGCGTCCGACGATCTGGCCGCCACCGTGGACTACGGCGCGCTGGCCGGGCGTGCGGTGCGCATCGTCGAGGGCGAGCCGCGCGATCTCATCGAAACGGTGGTGTCGGAGATCGCCGACGACGTGATGACCGATCCTCGGATCAGGTCGGTCGAGGTGGTGCTGCACAAACCGTCCGCGCCGATCCCGCACACCTTCGCCGATGTGCGGGTGGTCACCTCCCGGCACCGGGGGGAGCCCGCCGAATGAGCGAGCTACCTTGCGGCACGGCCACTTTCATCGTGCCGGTTGCCGGGGAGGCACGCCGATGACCCGTGCCGTGCTGTCCATCGGTTCGAATCTGGGCGACCGGCTCGCGCATCTGCGCAGCGTCCTCGACGGGCTCGGCCATCGCGTGCTGGCCGCCTCTGCCGTGTACTCCACGGCGCCCTGGGGTGGTGTCCCGCAGGCGGATTACCTCAATGCCGCTGTGCTGGTGGAGGATCCGGCCTTCAGCTGTGCGGACTGGCTGCGTCGCGGCCAGGAGCTGGAGCAGGCAGCGGGCCGAATTCGCGAGGTGCGCTGGGGCGCACGCACACTCGACGTGGATGTGGTGTGGTGCGCCGAACTGCGCGGCGGGCAGCCCGTCGCGTGCCGCAGCGCCGACCCGGATCTGTTGCTGCCGCATCCGCAGGCGCATCGGCGTGCTTTCGTGCTGGTGCCGTGGCTGGACGTGGCGCCGGACGCGGTGCTGGAGGTCGACGGCGTGCCGCATCCGGTGGCGGATCTGCTCGCGCGGCTCGATCAGGCCGAACGCGCCGGGGTGCGTCGCACCGAGTTCTCGCTGACGGGCGAGGCGTCGTGAAACTGAAGCCGACCCGCATCCTCGACATCGTGGCGAACGTGCTGATCGCCGCGCTCGTCGCGTGGATCGCCACCCGCGTGGCCTACGACAGCTTCCCGCCGATCTCGATCTTCGCGGGCGCCTCGCTGTACCCGGTGGCCGCGATCGAAGCCGTGCTCGCTTTCGTCATCCGGGCGCGGGTCAACGACCACGAGATCGGCGACGGCCGCCACCAGTTGCATCCGATCACCGCGGCCCGCGCCGTCGCGCTGGCCAAGGCGTCGGCACAGGTGGGTTCGATCGCCGCGGGAATCTGGCTCGGTTTCCTGTGCTGGGTCCTCCCGCAGCGCGGCACGCTGCGCGCGGCCGCCGCCGACAGCCCCGGTGCGATCGTCGGGATGCTGGCGGGCGTCGCTTTGGTTGCTGCGGCCCTGTGGCTGGAGTACTGCTGCCGGGCGCCGGAGGATCCAACCGACGATGCGGCAACTACGTAGCTAGTGTCCCGGATCGAATCACAAAACGGAATCTGGGCTCTGCACGACCTATTGGCTACCCTGGCTGGCATGGTTTCACCCTCCCGTAGCAGCACTTCCCGTCGACAGCGGGAGGACGCGGGAAAATTATTCGTCGGTGTCTTGATCTTGCTCGGTCTGGTTGCCAGCGTTTTCCTGATCTTCAGTAACAGTGTCGAGTTCGTACGGGTAGGTCTGGTCGCGGCGCTGTGGGCCGCGGCGATCGGCGCTCTGGCTGCGACGAAGTACCGCAAAGAGGCGACGATCGACAAGGCGAAGGTCCGCGATCTGCAGACCGTCTACGAGTTGCAGCTGGAGCGGGAGGTCACCGCGCGGCGCGAGTACGAACTCGGCGTCGAGGCGCGGGTCCGCGAGGAAGTGGGTGCCGACGCGGCCGAACTCGCGGCATTACGGGCGGAGCTCACGGTGCTGCGGCAGAGCTTGCAGCGGCTGTTCGACGGCGATCTGCCGACGGATCGCCCGGCGTTGCGCGCCGACGCGACCCGGATCCAGGAGCTGACCAGCTCCGGGACCGAATCCGGGAACAATAGCTCCGCGAATGCCGGGATGTGGTCGGTCTTCGCCGACCAGCAACCGCGTAGCAGCATGACGCCGATCTTCGAGCCCGATCATCCCGAGCCGCCGGTCTTCGCCAGCCCCTTCGACGATCCGGTCACCGCCGAGACCGCGATCGTCTCCGTCGACGACGACGCCGAGCAGGCCGACGCGGAGCAGGCGCACCACGCCGGGCCGCGCGGCTGGGCGGATGCCTTCACCGAGACCGCGGAGGAGCCGCGCGACGAGCCGCCCACCCGCCCCGCTACCCGCCCGCAGCCGACCCAGGAACCGCCCGCACGGCCCGCGTCCGCGCCCGCCATGGGCACGCCGAGCGCGCGCAGGCGGCGCAGGGCCGAGAGCGACGACGAGACGCCCTCGCGCCGTCTCTCGGTCGCGGAGATCATGGCCAACCTGCAATCCGAGGAGCGCGAACGCCGGTGACCCGTGCCGGGCCGTGACTCGGCACTGCGGCCTAGATCACGCGGGCACCCCGTGGCGGCGGCGAACCGCCTGCCGATATTCTCTTGGCGTACCGTCCGGTACCCGCATGGCGGGACTGGAACGACATCGAGAGGACAACGTTGACCTCGAGAAGCGTGAATTCCGACAACGCTGCTTCGGGCTACGACCCCGCGCCCGCACGCCTGACGGTGGGAATCGTCTCGGCGGGACGCGTGGGCTCGGCATTGGGCGCCGCACTCGAGCGGGCCGGACACGTCGTGTTCGGCGTCTGCGCGATCTCCGACGCCTCGGTGCGCCGTGCCAGGACCCGGCTGCCCGATTCGGAGATCCTGCCGGTCGAGCAGGTGGCCGCCCGCAGTGAGCTGCTGCTGCTCGCCGTGCCCGACGCCGAGCTCCCCGGCCTGGTCCGCGGTCTGGCAGGCGCCGGAGTGGTCCGGCCGGGCACCATCGTGGCGCACACCTCCGGCGCGAACGGCGTCGGCGTGCTCGCCCCCTTGGCCGAGGTCGGCGCCCTTCCGCTGGCCATCCACCCGGCGATGACCTTCACCGGTCACGACGAGGACGTGGCCCGGCTGGGCAACGCGTGCTTCGGTGTCACCGCGGCCGACGAGGTCGGCTATGCCATCGCGCAGTCGCTGGTGATCGAAATGGGCGGCGAGCCGGTTCGCATACCGGAGCAGCACCGGCCGCTGTACCACGCCGCGCTCGCGCACGGCAGCAATCACCTGGTCACGGTGATCGTGGACGCGGTGGCCGCGTTGCGCGCCGCCCTGGCCGGCCCCGGCCTGATGGGGCAGCAACTGGTCGACGAGCAGCCCAACGGCTTGGCCGAGCGTCTGCTCGCCCCGCTGGCGTCGGCGGCGCTGGACAACGCGTTGCGCCGCGGCCAGGCCGCGCTGACCGGCCCGGTCGCCCGCGGCGACGCCGACGCGGTGGCCGCGCACCTGGAGGCGCTGGCCGCTGTCGATGCCCGGCTGGCCGAGGCCTATCGCGCGCTGTCGCTGCGCACCGCTGAGCGGGCAGGCACCGCCCCCGCCGTAATCCAGCTCCTGGAAGGACGCTGATGTTCGACTCGAAATTGCGCGGTGCCTACCGGCCCGGCGTGCTGACCGTGCACCACGATCCCGCGGTACTCGGGGCGGTGTCCGCCGCCCTGCGCGGCGTCGGCCGCACCGTCGCGCTGGTGCCGACCATGGGCGCGCTGCACGAGGGGCACTTGGAGATCGTGCGGCTGGCCAAGCGGACCAACCAGGTCGTCATCGTGTCGATCTTCGTCAATCCCTTGCAGTTCGGGGCGAACGAAGACCTGGACAAATACCCCCGCACGCTGGACGCCGACGTCGAGCTGTTGCGCGCCGAGGGCGTCGAGCTGGTGTTCGCGCCGAGCGTGTCCGACATGTACCCGGACGGTCCGCGCACCACGGTGCACCCGGGTCCGCTCGGCGCGGAGCTGGAGGGGGCCAGCCGCCCGACCCATTTCGCGGGCATGCTCACCGTGGTCGCCAAACTGCTGCAGATCGCGCGGCCGACCGAGGCGTTCTTCGGTGAGAAGGACTATCAGCAGCTCACCCTGATCCGGCAGCTGGTCCGCGACCTGAATTTCGACGTGAAGATCACCCCGGTGGTCACCGTGCGTGAGCCCGACGGCCTGGCCCTGTCCTCGCGCAACCGCTACCTCGACCCCGTGCAGCGCGAAGCGGCGCTGGCCCTGTCGGCCGCTCTGTCGGCGGGCAAACACGCGGGCGGTCTCGGCGGCGACGCGGTTCTCGCGGCCGCCCGCCAGGTGCTCGACGCCGCGACCGGCGTGGACGTCGACTACCTGGAGCTGCGTTCGGCCACTCTGGGGCCCGCCCCGGCCACCGGCAACGCCAGGCTGCTGATCGCGGCCCGGGTCGGCGCAACCCGGCTGATCGACAACATCGCCGTCACGCTCGGCGCTCCGATCGACGGCCACCCGACCGTCGCCGGTTCGCGGCCCGCCGCGAACTCCTCCCAGCCTGTCGCGGCGGTGTCCGACCCCGCCGTCTTTCCTTCCGCGAACTAGAAAGGTTCGACGCAATGCTGCGCACCATGATGAAGTCGAAGATCCACCGTGCCACCGTGACGCACGCCGACTTGCACTACGTCGGCTCGGTCACCGTGGACCAGGACCTGCTCGACGCCGCCGACCTGCTGGAAGGCGAACAGGTCTGCATCGTGGACATCGATAACGGCGCCCGCCTGGAGACCTATGTCATCGCCGGTGAGCGGGGTTCCGGGGTGATCGGGATCAACGGCGCCGCGGCTCACCTGGTGCACCCGGGCGACCTCGTCATCCTGATCGCCTACGGCCAGCTGAACGAGCAGGAGATCGCCGAGTACGACCCCAAGGTCGTGTTCGTCGACGAGCGCAACCGCCCGGTCGAACTCGGCTCGGACCCGGCGCACGCGCCGGAGGGTTCGGGCCTGACCTCGCCCCGCTCGCTGTCGTTCGTCTGAGGAGCGGCGACCAGGACATGCTGCTGACCATCGATGTCCGCAACACGAGTATCGAACTCGGCCTGTTCTCCGGATCCGGGGAGCATTCGAAACTGGTGCGGCACTGGCGAATGCACACCAATCCGTTGTTGACCGCCGACGAATTCGCCATGCAGGTGCGCGGGCTGGTCGGCGCGCAACTGGACGAGGTGATCGGCGTCTCAGCGCTTTCCACGGTGCCGCCCGTGCTGCGCGAGTTGCGCGGCATGCTCGGCCAATACTGGGGCCACGTTCCGCACGTGTTGGTGGAACCCGGTGTGCGCACGGGGATTCCGCTGCTGGTGGACAATCCGAAAGAAGTCGGCGCGGACCGCATCGTCAATTGCCTGGCCGCCTACCAGCGCTATTCCGCGCCCGCGATCGTCGTCGATTTCGGCACGGCGATCTGCGTGGACCTGGTGTCGAAGAAGGGCGAGTTCCTGGGCGGGATCATCGCGCCGGGTGTGGAGATCTCCACCGAGGCCCTGGTGGAACGCAGTGCGCTGCGGCGGGCGGAGTTGACCAGGCCACGTTCGGTGCTGGGGAAGAACAGCATGGAATGCATGCAGTCCGGCGCGGTATTCGGTTTCGCCGGGCTGGTGGACGGCCTGATCGATCGCATTCGCGACGAGTTCGACGCCTTCGCGGGTGATGACGTCGCCGTGGTGGCGACCGGGGCGACCGCACCGCTGATCGTCCCGGAATCCGAAACGATCGACGACCACGATCCGCACCTGACGCTGACCGGTCTGCGACTCGTATACGAACGCAATCAGCGGCGCAAGGGAAGTGTCTGATATGCGCGGTGTCGGATTCGTCGCAGGCCGGGCACTTGTCGACACCGCGCCGTCTGCTGTTAAACTCCCTCTCGTGACCTTCTACGCGAGCACCCAGGAGTGTTGTCGAGGCTGACGTGCCTCGACCGATCGAGGCTGAGTTCCCGCCCTCGACCGTTACCTTCCTCCTGGAGATTCGCTCATGCGTTCTTCTGTCCTTTCCCTTTCTTCCGCGCGTACCGCGCTGTCGGCTACCCCGCCGGTGGAACGCTCGGTGGCACCCGCCCTGCCCACCCGGCTGCGCCCTGCCGATCTGCTGCGGCTGACCGACGAGGGCGCCGAAGACGTGCTGGCCGGGCGATACGACCATTTGCTTCCCGCCGGGGGGAAATGGCCGGAAAACGAGCGCTGGGCGACCAGGCTGCTCACCGACGACGAGGTCGACGTCTGGCTGATCAGCTGGACGCCGGGCAAGTCGACCGAGCTGCACGACCACGCCGGATCGCTCGGCGCGCTCACCGTGCTCAGCGGCGCGCTCACCGAATATCGCTGGAACGGAACGGAACTGCGTCATCGCGTACTCGCGGCGGGTGATCAGGCCTCGTTCCCGATCGGCTGGGTGCACGACGTCATGCGGGCGCAGGCCGCCGTGCCGGGCGCCGTCGATTCCGCCGGTCCGCTCGATCCCACGCTGAGCGTGCACGCCTATTCCCCGCCGCTCACCGCCATGTCGTATTACGAGGTGACCGGGCACGGCACCCTGCGGCGCACCCGAACCGTCCTCACCGACCAGCCCGAAGGTGATATGTGATGACCCGTTTGACCATCGATCAGATGCTCGAGAACGCACGGGCCCGCCTCGACCGGATCTACGCCTTCGAATTGCCGGAAGCCGTCGAGCGCGGCGCCATTCTGGTGGATATCCGGCCGCAGGCGCAACGCGGACGTGAGGGCACCTTGCCCGGCGCGCTGGTGATCGAGCGCAATGTCCTGGAATGGCGGCTGGACCCCACCAGTTCCGCCCGCCTGGCGCTGGCCGCCGATCACGACGTGGAATGGATCGTCGTCTGCTCCGAGGGATATACCTCCAGTCTGGCCGCTGCCGCACTGCAGCAACTCGGGCTGCACCGGGCGACCGATCTGGTGGGCGGCTATCAGGCGTTGAAGGCGGCCGGTCTGTTGCACGTCGCCGTCGGGGCGCCGCACTTCGCGCGCGAGGCCGAAGCGCTCGCCTTGCTGTAATTCCCGCCGACACTTCCATCTCGAAATAGCCGGGCGCTCAGGTAGTTTCGCACACCACATGATGCGCACCGGCTATTTCGCGTCTGTAGAACGCCGGTGCGGACGTCCCGGACGGGGCGTCGCATCGATACCGTTTCGTTACTCCGGGCCGGAGTACGGGCGGCCCGCATAACGATTTCCGATGCACGCTAGGGTTGTTCGATGTGAGCACCCCGAACTCTGCATCTTCCAGCGCATCGACATCGGAATCGCGGCCCGCCGTGTCGCCGGCCGCCGACGATGCACCGGAGCAGATACGGATTCGCCGGGAGAAGCGGGAGCGGCTGCTCGCGGACGGTGGCGAGGCCTATCCCGTCGTCGTGCCGCGCACGCATACCCTGGCCGAAATTCGGGCCGCATATCCGGACCTCGCCGCGGACACGGCCACCGGGCTACAGGTGGGCGTCGCCGGGCGCGTCATATTCCTGCGTAATACCGGCAAGTTGTGTTTCGCGACACTGCAGGAGGGTGACGGCACCAAGCTGCAGGCGATGATCAGCCTGAACGGGGTGGGTACGGACGCCTTGGCCGCCTGGAAGGCCGACGTGGATCTGGGTGACTTCGTTTTCGTGCACGGTGAGGTCATCTCGTCGCGGACCGGGGAACTGAGCGTCATGGCCGATTCCTGGTTCATGGCGGCGAAGGCCCTGCGGCCGCTGCCGGTGGCGCACAAGGAGATGAACGAGGAATCACGGGTACGGCAGCGTTATGTCGACCTGATCGTGCGTCCGGAGGCCAGGGAAATGGCCCGTACCCGCATCGCCGTGGTGCGCGCGCTGCGCAACGCGCTGGAGCGCAGGGGCTTCCTGGAGGTGGAGACGCCGATGCTGCAGACGCTGCACGGCGGCGCGGCGGCCCGGCCGTTCGTCACCCATTCCAACGCCCTCGACATGGACTTGTTCCTGCGCATCGCGCCGGAGTTGTTCCTGAAGCGCTGCGTGGTCGGCGGCTTGGAGCGGGTCTTCGAGATCAACCGGAACTTCCGGAACGAGGGCGCGGACTCCACGCATTCCCCCGAGTTCGCCATGCTGGAGACATACCAGGCATACGGCACCTATGACGACTCGGCGGTGATGACCCGGGAATTGGTGCAGGAAGTGGCGCAGGAGGCGTTCGGCACGCAGGTGGTCACCCTGGCCGACGGTACCGAATACGATCTCCGCGGCGAGTGGGCCGTCGTCGAGATGTACCCTTCGCTGTCGGATGCGCTGGGTGTGCCGGTGACTCCGGAAACGTCGGTCGCCGAATTGCGCGTACTCGCGGATCGGGTCGGTCTGGAAATTCCGGAGGGCAAGGGCTACGGCCACGGGAAACTCGTCGAGGAACTCTGGGAACACCAGTATGGCGACAAGCTGTACGCGCCGACTTTCGTGCGCGACTTCCCGGTGGAGACATCCCCGTTGACCAGGCAGCATCGTAGTACGGCAGGGGTCACGGAGAAGTGGGATCTCTATGTGCGCGGCTTCGAGTTGGCCACGGGCTATTCGGAGTTGGTCGACCCGGTGATCCAGCGAGAGCGGTTCGTCGATCAGGCGCGGCTCGCCGCACAGGGTGACGACGAGGCGATGGTGCTGGACGAGGACTTCCTCGCGGCGATGGAGCACGGCATGCCGCCGACGACCGGAACGGGTATGGGAATCGATCGGTTGTTGATGGCGCTCACGGGATTGGGAATCCGAGAAACGATACTGTTCCCAATTGTGCGTCCGGTCACCCGGTGACCACTGGATTGCAAAGCAGCGACTCCGTCTTGGAATTTCCGGAATTCGGGGTATTCTTGCCTCGGGTAATCGGCCTAGTATGCGGGTCGCACGATTTCGAGAGGACGTTCATCTCATGGCAAAGAAGGTCACCGTTAGCCTGATCGACGATGTCGACGGTGAGTCCATCGCGGACGAGACCATCGAGTTTGCGATCGACGGTGTGTCGTACGAGATCGACCTGTCGTCGGCAAATGCGGCGAAGCTGCGCGACGGTTTGGAGGAGTGGGTTTCGAATGCGCGCCGGGTGAGCGGCCGGCGCCGGGTCAAGGCCGCCGCGGCCGCCGCGGGCACTCCGAAGAGCCGGGTCTCGATCGATCGGGAACAAAGCGCCGCAATTCGGGAGTGGGCGCGCCGGAATGGACACAAGGTGTCCGCACGGGGCCGCATCTCCGCCGACATCACCGACGCGTACAACAAGGCCGCGAAGGGATAGTTATTTTTCGGCCGCCGTCCCGGCGAATCGTGCGACGTCGGGGCGGCGGTCTTGTTTGTGATAGGGCTTCGATATGGCAACGAGACCGGATCACACGGTGGCCCGTCCCGGCGGATGAATCGATCTTGCTCGTGGTACCGGGACGCGGCACCATGGAAGCGTGCGACGGTCACTGGCGGTATGGAGAGGTGAGGTATCGGCGCAGTGACAGGATTCGTCGGATCATTCTTGCGGTTCACCGATGATGCCGGTCGGCAGCAGGAGTTCACGCTCACGCCGGATCGCGGCCGCGTCACCATCGGCCGCTCCCCGCATGCCGATCTCGCCCTGAGCTGGGACGCCGAGGTCTCCCGGCTGCACGCGGCGGTCGAATACCTGGGTGCGCACTGGACCATCGTGGACGACGGCCTCTCCCGCAACGGCACCTTCGTCAACGGGGACCGGCTCGTCGGCCGCCGCAGGCTGATGGCCGGCGACGTCATCCGGGTCGGCACCTCGCGGGTGTCGTTTCACGACTTCGGCGCCGTCTCCGACGACATCACCCGTACCTCCACCGGCTCGATACCCACGGCGCGGTCGCTCACCGATACGCAGCGCTCGGTGCTGGTCGCACTGTGCAGGCCGTACAAGCACGGCGCGGGTTTCGCCACGCCCGCCTCCAATCAGCAGATCGCCGAGGAGCTGTTTCTCAGCGTCGACGCGATCAAGACCCACCTGCGCGCCCTGTTCGCCAAGTTCGGGGTGGAGGATCTGCCGCAGAACCAGAAGCGGGTGCGATTGGCGGGGCTGGCCATGCAGAGTGGGCTCATTTCCGATCGGGACCTGTGAGACCTCCACCGTAGACGCTCGCTTAGCGCATCGAGCTTCTCGGCCATGGAGAGTCCGGGCGGTAGCCGCTTGACTTGGAGGTACCCGGGCCGGAGCGACGACTCCGGCGGGTTTTTCGAGCAGGAGGAACTCTCATGACCGCCACACGTCTCGCCGCACTGGTGTTCGCCACGCTGGCGACGGGCCTGATCGCGGGCCTTTTCTTCGCGTACGCCAATTCGGTGATGCCCGCGCTGGCCCGCACCGACGATCGCGCCATGATCGACGTGATGCAGAAGATCAACGTGGTGATCATCAACCCGTGGTTCATGATGGCGTTCCTCGGCACGGTGGGGTTCACCGTCCTGGCGGCGGCGCTGCACCTGGGCCGGGAGCACCGGAGCACGCTGATCTGGATCGTGCTCGCGCTGGTGCTCAACGTTGTCGCCTTCGGGGTCACCTCCGGGTTGAACGTCCCGCTCAACGACCAGCTGGCCGCCGCGGGCGACCCGGGCTCGATCGCCGACCTCGCCGCGGTGCGCGCCGATTTCGAAGCGGCCTGGGTTCGGTGGAACATCGCGCGCGGCGTCTTCCACACGCTGGCCTTCCTGGCGCTGTGCGGTGCGCTGTTCGTCGCGGGCATCCAGCAGGGCAAGGC
The DNA here is from genome assembly GCF_040642815.1 of Nocardia sp. NPDC047648. Lineage (NCBI taxonomy): Bacteria > Bacillati > Actinomycetota > Actinomycetes > Mycobacteriales > Nocardiaceae > Nocardia > Nocardia sp. NPDC047648. Next base: position 193,932 of record NZ_JBEYSX010000015.1, read on the forward strand.
CTCCGCGGCGGCCCCGGGCCGGGCGGTGGCAGGCCAGTACGTCGCGCCTGCCTTCGGTCAGAGCTAGATTCCGCAACGACCCGCCGGAATCTCCTCCGTCTGGGCCACTTCGTGCGGTAGCTTCCCCGGAAGACGAGACCGGACCGGGAGGCTATCGTGCGGCGTGTCCCAGGCTTTTCGTTGCTCTTCGTTCTGCTCACAGCGGTGTGCGCCACCGCGGGCGCGGCACACGCGCAGGAGCGATATCCGGTCGACTACAACTTCTTCGCGGGCATCCCCGCCGAGCTGTCCCACCCGGGCGGTTCGCTGCCCGGCACCAACGACTGGTCCTGCCGGCCCGGCTCCGAGCATCCGAACCCCGTGGTTCTCGTGCACGGCACGGGTGGTGGCGCACAGACGAACTGGGGCGTGTATGCGCCGCTGCTGGCCAATGAGGGTTACTGCGTGTACTCGTCCACCTTCGGCGCCTACAACCTGCCGTGGCCCGCGTCGGCCATCGGCGGCATGCTTCCGATCGAGCAGAGCTCGGCCCAGCTCGCCGCTTTCGTGGACCGGGTACGGACCGCGACCGGCGCGGGCAAGGTCGACCTGATCGGCCATTCCCAGGGCAACTTCATCGGCAATTACTACGTCAAGCGGCTCGGCGGCGCGAGCAAGGTGGACAAGATGGTCGGGCTCGCCCCACCCTGGCTCGGCTCGAACGCGGGGGGCATGGCGGACCTGAACGAGTTCGGCACACGGCTGGGCCTCGGCCCGCTCTTCGACGCCGTGGCGGGCTCGCCGTGCATGGCCTGCCGCCAGGTGCTGCAAGGGTCGGAGTTCGTGCGCGCGCTCAACGCGGACGGCGTCTACCACCCCGACGTGGCCTACACGAACATCGCGACCGTGCTGGACGAGCTGGTGGTGCCGTACACCTCCGGATTGGTCATCGGGCCCCGGGTGACCAACATCGTGGTTCAGGACGGGTGCTCGACGGACTACTCTGGTCATACGGGCATAGCGGGCAGCAGGAGGGCCGCGACCTACGTACTCAACGCGCTCGATCCCGCGCATCAACGCCCGGTGCCCTGCGGTGTCGCCGACCCGTACACGGGGTAGGCAGCCGACGTCCGACGTGTGCGGCGGAGATCCGGTCGGCGGACGATTTGTTCGCTGAGGGCAAAACCTGGCCGGAACGAATCCCGCGGCGCCCACGTTGTGAGTGAATGACCGTGCTGTCGCCGGTCGGCAATAGGGTGGACCGGCGGCGGTGGCATCCCCCGCCAACTAGAGTGGAGGCGGGGGCCGCAACCCCCGGGCTTCATGGCAGGCTGACGCCCACGGTTGTTGTACACAGCACACTGCGGCGTCTGTTGCCAGAATGTCGGAGCAGGAGAGTGAGGGAGCGATGTTCGAGAGGTTCACCGACCGCGCGAGGCGTGTCGTTGTCCTGGCCCAGGAAGAGGCCCGGATGCTCAACCACAACTACATCGGCACCGAGCACATCCTGCTGGGGCTGATTCACGAGGGTGAGGGCGTCGCGGCCAAGTCGCTGGAGTCGCTCGGCATTTCGCTGGAAGGCGTGCGCAGCCAGGTGGAGGAGATCATCGGCCAGGGCCAGCAGGCCCCGTCCGGTCACATCCCGTTCACCCCGCGCGCCAAGAAGGTGCTGGAGCTGAGCCTTCGGGAAGCGCTGCAGCTCGGTCACAACTACATCGGCACCGAGCACATCCTGCTCGGCCTCATCCGTGAGGGCGAGGGCGTGGCGGCCCAGGTGCTGGTGAAGCTGGGCGCCGATCTCAATCGTGTGCGCCAGCAGGTCATCCAGTTGCTGTCCGGGTATCAGGGCAAGGAGCCGGTGGAGTCCGGTTCGCGCGGTGAGGCGGGCACCCCGTCCACCTCGCTGGTGCTCGACCAGTTCGGTCGCAACCTGACCCAGGCCGCGCTCGAAGGCAAGCTCGACCCGGTCATCGGCCGCTCGAAGGAGATCGAGCGCGTCATGCAGGTGCTCAGCCGCCGCACCAAGAACAACCCGGTGCTGATCGGCGAGCCGGGCGTCGGTAAGACCGCAGTCGTCGAGGGGCTCGCGCAGGCCATCGTCAACGGCGAGGTCCCCGAGACGCTCAAGGACAAGCAGCTCTACACCCTCGACCTGGGCTCCTTGGTCGCGGGCAGCCGCTACCGCGGTGACTTCGAAGAGCGCCTGAAGAAGGTGCTCAAGGAGATCAACACTCGCGGCGACATCATCCTGTTCATCGACGAGCTGCACACGCTGGTCGGTGCGGGCGCCGCCGAGGGCGCCATCGACGCGGCCTCGATCCTGAAGCCGAAGCTGGCCCGCGGCGAGCTCCAGACCATCGGCGCGACCACCCTCGACGAGTACCGCAAGTACATCGAGAAGGACGCCGCCCTCGAGCGCCGGTTCCAGCCGGTGCAGGTGGGTGAGCCGACGGTCGAGCACACCATCAACATCCTCAAGGGTCTGCGCGACCGCTACGAGGCGCACCACCGCGTCTCCATCACCGACGGCGCGCTGGTGGCCGCGGCCACCCTGGCCGACCGCTACATCAACGACCGGTTCCTGCCGGACAAGGCGATCGACCTGATCGATGAGGCGGGCGCGCGGATGCGCATCCGTCGCATGACCGCTCCGCCGGACCTGCGCGAATTCGACGACAAGATCGCCGAGGCGCGCCGGGAGAAGGAGTCCGCGATCGACGCGCAGGACTTCGAGAAGGCCGCGCGGCTGCGCGACAAGGAGAAGCAGCTCGTCGCCAAGCGGGCCGAGCGGGAGAAGCAGTGGCGCTCGGGTGATCTGGACGTCGTGGCCGAGGTCGACGACGAGCAGATCGCCGAGGTGCTGGCGAACTGGACCGGTATCCCGGTGTTCAAGCTCACCGAGGAGGAGACCACCCGTCTGCTCCGCATGGAGGACGAGCTGCACAAGCGGATCATCGGCCAGGAGGACGCGGTCAAGGCGGTCTCCAAGGCCATCCGCCGCACTCGGGCCGGCCTGAAGGACCCGAAGCGTCCGTCCGGCTCGTTCATCTTCGCCGGTCCGTCCGGTGTCGGTAAGACCGAGCTGTCCAAGGCGCTGGCGAACTTCCTGTTCGGCGACGACGACGCGCTCATCCAGATCGACATGGGCGAGTTCCACGACCGCTTCACCGCCTCGAGGCTGTTCGGTGCCCCTCCGGGCTACGTCGGCTACGAGGAGGGCGGCCAGCTCACCGAGAAGGTGCGCCGCAAGCCGTTCTCGGTCGTGCTGTTCGACGAGATCGAGAAGGCCCACCAGGAGATCTACAACACCCTGTTGCAGGTTCTGGAAGACGGTCGCCTCACCGACGGCCAGGGCCGGACCGTGGACTTCAAGAACACGGTGCTGATCTTCACCTCGAACCTCGGCACGTCCGACATCTCGAAGGCGGTCGGCCTGGGCTTCACGCAGTCCAATGCCGAGGGCTCGAACTACGAGCGGATGAAGCTCAAGGTCAACGACGAGCTGAAGAAGCACTTCCGCCCCGAGTTCCTCAACCGCATCGACGACGTGATCGTCTTCCACCAGCTCACCACCGAGCAGATCGTCGAGATGGTGGACCTGATGATCAACCGCGTCGCCACGCAGCTGAAGAACAAGGACATGGCGATCGAGCTCACCGAGAACGCCAAGAACCTGCTGGCCAAGCGTGGCTTCGACCCCGTGCTCGGTGCCCGGCCGCTGCGCCGCACCATTCAGCGCGAGATCGAGGACCAGCTGTCGGAGAAGATCCTCTTCGGCGAGATCGGCCCCGGCCAGACCATCTCGGTCGACGTCGAGGGCTGGAACGGCGAGGGCTCCGGCGAGGACGCCAAGTTCACCTTCTCCGGTAAGGCGAAGCTGACCAAGGCGCAGACCGAAGAGAAGCCGGAAGTCGTGCTGACCGGCGCGACCGAGGGCTCCACCGAGGCTGCCTCGGGCGAGTAAGTCGTAATCGAGAAGCCCGTGCCCACCGTATGGCGGTGGGCACGGGCTTTTCGTATTCCGGCGGTCAGGAACGCCGGCCGCCGAAATGGGCGAGGACGGGGGCGAAGTCGTCGGCGAGTTCGCCGGGCACGATCACCTCATCGATGCCGTACTTCTCCCTGCGGCGCTCGAGCATCTCGGCGGCGGCCGACGAGTCCGCCGGGATCATGCCCGCCGCATCCGCGTCCGCGAGCGCCTCCGCGGTGAGGCCGAGATTCTTCGAGGTCCAGCTCGGCAGCCGCTGACCGATGCCGACCAGCTGATGGGTGAAGCGCAGGGGGCGGTCGGCGCCATCCCTCGCCGTGTCGACCAGCTCGGCAAGTTCCGCCTCGGTGGCGGCGGGCCCCGCGGCGAGCAGAATGCGGTCGGCCAATTCCGCCGCGGTCGCCAGCATCCGGGGGCCGTTGGCGGCGATCACGACCGGCGGGGCCGGGGCCACCTGAGCGCGTACGGCGGCGATGGTGGCGACCAGGTGGGCGCGGCGTTGCGCGGCCGAGCCCCAGGATGTCCCCAGCCACTGGGCCTCGGCGGCGGCGGCCGGGCGTCCCGAGCCGATCCCGAGTTCGAAACGTCCGTCCGACAGCAGTTGCAGGGCCGCGGTCTCCCTCGCGGTTGCTGCGGGGGAGCGCAGCGGTGCGGCCAGGACGTTCGGACGCAGCCGAATGGTGGTGGTGACGGCAGCCGCCGCGGCGAGGGCCGGGAACGGTGAGGGGGTGAACCGGGTGTCGGGCAGCAGGAGGGTCCGGTAGCCCTGCCGTTCGGCGGCGGCTGCCTCGCGCGCCCAGTCGGCTCCCGAACGCGGGGTGAGAACGATTCCGAAGGTCATGCTCATGGGGGATCTCCCGATCGTGAAGTTTCCGCTCGCGCGGTGGACGGCTGGTCGCTAGCGCTTGGCGCGCCGCGGTTCGCTCAGGACGGCGAGCCTGCTGCGGTACTGCTCCTCGGTGATCTGGCCGCGCGCGAACGCGGTGCGCAGCGCGCCGATCCCGCTCGCACGGCCGATGAACCGCCGCCGGGCGAACACCAGCACCGCCACAACGGTCAGCCAGAACAGCAGCGGAAAGATCCAGAAGAGCGGCCAGGGGTGCCATCCGCCGTCGTAGTGGTCGGCCAGGAAACCCACGGCCTCGGGGTGAGTGAAAATATTCATGCCGAAAGCCTGCGCCGAAGGGTATGGCGGGGGCATCGGTCGCGCGTCGACACTCGGAATACGCCCGGATACGTACCCACGAAGCCGCGGTGACGCCGACGCAATAATTTACTAGTTATTTGCTGACTGTCATTCAGTCCGGGAAATATGGTTCGCTGAAAAATTGCCGTAGATCAATTTCGGGCAGTGTTCGATGTCCTGTCAGGGCGTCGTGGTGCGACGCGGCAATCGATAAATTATTCGCTATGGCTACAGAAGGCCGGGGTCTTACGTCGGCTGCGGTACGAAGAATGCGGGGCCGGACCGATGCGGTGCTGCGATGCCCGGCGATAGCCAGGCACGGCGAACAACCCGGGGGACCGCGGTCGGTGCCGTCGACCGAGAGCCGCTCACTGCCAGCCCGGGCGGACGAGCCCGGATTCATACGCCATGACCACCAGCTGGGTGCGGTCCCTGGCGTGCAGTTTGGCGAGGATGCGGCTGACGTGCGTGCGGGCGGTGGCGGGGCTCATGTAGAGGCGTTCACCGATTTCGGCATTGGTGAGGCCCTCGGCGACCAAGGTCATCACTTCGCGTTCCCGGTCGGTGAGTTCGGCGAGGGTCGCCGGTGGCGGCGTCTTGGCCCGCACGGAGAATTCCGCGATCAGTGTGCGGGTGACGCCGGGGGACAGCAGTGCGTCACCCGTGGCGACCACGCGGACGGCACGAACCAGATCGGCCGGTTCGGTGTGCTTGACCAGGAAGCCGGTCGCGCCGGAGCGCAGAGCCTCGAAGACGTACTCGTCGAGTTCGAAGGTGGTCAGCACGACAACGCGCACTTCGGCCAGTCGCGGATCCTCGGCGATCATGCGGGTGGCGGCCAACCCGTCCAGAATGGGCATGCGGATGTCCATAAGGACCACGTCGGGGCGAAGGCTCCGGGTCATGCGCACGGCCCGCTCGCCGTTGTCCGCCTCGCCCACCACTTCGATGCCGTCCTGGGCGTCCAGCAACGCGACGAAACCCCCGCGCACCAGTGCCTGGTCGTCGGCCACCAGCACCCGGATGCTGCCGGACGGGCCGTCCGTGCGTGGATCGTGGTGCTCGTGCATCGCGTCTCCTCTGCTGTGGGGCCCGCGTGGTCCCGTCAGCGCTGCCCGCGACCGGCCGAGGTGCTCGGTCGGGCGGCCGCATCGCCGGGGCGGCCGGGCTTCGCGGGTGACTCGGTCTTGCTCGAGCGGGCGGTACTCGCGGTGCCCGTAACCGTTGATTCCACGGCCCCGGTATTCGTCGGCGAGGTGCCCGACCCTGCGGCACTCTGCTCCGGCGCGCCTGTTGCCGTGGCGTCCGGCGCCGGGTTTCGGCCGGTCGAGGCGCTGCCCGTCGGCCTGCTCGCTGTCGCGGCGTCTTGTTCCGGCGCGCCCGATGCCATGCTGTCCTGCGTCGGCGTTCTCCTTGTCGAGACGCTATGCGTCGACGTGCTGGTCGCATCGGTGTCGTGTTCCGGCGTGCTGCTGCTCCGCGCCGGTCTGCTCGCCGCCGTGGCGCTGGGTGTGGACGTGCTGGATGCACCAGGGCCCTGCTCCGGCGCGTCCGAGCCCATGCCGCTCCGCGACGGTTTTCTCGCTGTCGAGGTGGGGTGGGGCGATGAGCTCCCAGTAGCCGGATCCCGTTCCGGCGTCGTGCGACGGGCCGTGGTTGCCGGTGCCGTCGAGCCGGCCTGCGCACCGGGTTCGGGCGCACGCGTAGGTAACCGGGCCGCGACCCGGAAACCGCCGCTGGGGCGCGGACCGGCGGTGAGAGCGCCGCCGAGTGCGTGGGTGCGCTCGCGCATGCCGATGATGCCGTTGCCGCCACCGGTGCCGGAACGCGCGGGGGCACTGGTGGGGCGGGTGTTGTCGACGGTGATGTCGACCGAGTCGGGGGTGTAGCGCACGGTCACCGTGGCGTCGGCCCCCGGGGCGTGCCGGAGCACATTGGTCAGGGACTCCTGGACGATCCGCGCCGCCGCCACGTCGATCACGCTGGGCAGCTGCTGCGGGGTGCCGAGCACTCGGGTGCCGACCTTCAGGCCGGTGGTGCGCGGACGCAGCAGCAGATCGTCCAGGTCGCTGATGCTCGGAGCGGGCGCACGAGGTGCGGGAGGCGGCTCGGCCGCCGTCGCCGAAGCCTGCTCGAGGTCATCGTCGCGACTCGAATCCTGCTCTGCCGAAGCCGGATTGCGGTCTTTGCGGGCAGAGCGGCGAGGCCGTCGGCGACCGGTCTCCTCCGCGTCGGCCATGGACGGTTGCTCGTCGGGGGCGGCGGCGGTCCCGGAGCGGATCGTGTGCAGGAGCGCGTGCACCTCCGCGAGTGCGTCGCGGCTGGCGTTCTTGATCGCCGTGAGCGCTGTTTCCGCCTGCTCAGGACGTTTGTCGAGCAATTCCAGCGCCACCGAGGATTGCACGTTGATCATCGAAAGACTGTGCGCCAGCACGTCGTGCAACTCGCGCGCGATGGCGAGGCGCTCCTCGCTGGCGCGCCGCTCGCGCTGCGCTTCCTCGTCCCGGCGCGCTGACTCGGCGCGCTGCCTGCGGGCGACGAGGACGGCCTTGCGCTGGCGGATTCCCTCGGCCACCAGCAGCAGTATCGCCAGCCACGCCATCAGCGCGAAGACCTGCCACAGGTTGGCGGGGTGACCCAGCTGCGCGGGCAGCGGCCAGACCAGCGCCAGATACCCGAGCGGGACGAGTGGGTAAGTCCACCACCGTGATCCGCTGCTCGCGGCGGTCAAGAAGGCGACGACCAGCGAGACGAAGATCGGCCCGTACCCGTAGCCGCGCAGGAAATAGGCGAGACACACGCCGAGGACGACGATCAGCACGGGCAGCGGCTGCGCCCTGCGCCGGATCAGCGCCACGGGCCCGGCCAGCAGCAGCAGGTAACCGAGCACGTCGAGCGAGTGCACCCCGGTCTGCCGCATGTTCGCGAAGGTGCCCCCGACCACCTGAACCGCGGCCACGACGAGCGCGACTCCCCAGTCCAAGCCGACCGAGCTTCGATCCGTAATCCCTGCCACCCGCACCCACGTAGCCTATGCGGCTCGGTCACGATTCGACGTCCGCCTGGCAACGTATTTCGGGAGAATTGCACCGATTCGGCAATTCGCCGCAGGTTCGGTCCTCGGCGAAAGTCCCACCGCGCCCGGCCCGCGCCGGCCTGGCACGCGATCCGACACGGCTGTAACGCTGCCTCGTGCCTCGTGCCTCGTGCCTCGTGCCTCGTGCCTCGTGCCTCGTGCCTCGTGCCTCGTGCCTCGTGCCTCGTGCCTCGTGCCTCGTGCCTCGTGCCTCGTGC
>NZ_JBEYSX010000015.1:202471-212347 GCF_040642815.1 Nocardia sp. NPDC047648
CTCGTGCGTCGTGGCTGGTGGCTGGTGGCTGGTGGCTGGTGGCTCGTGGTATGCCGTGCGTGGTGGGCCACCGGTGGGAGGGGTGCGGCGTGGGACATGGGTGAGCGGTGAGGCGCAGAACCGTGAGCGGGTCGGCCGTCGTCCTGGTTACGTATGCCGAACATCGCCCGGCGGCGGATGTCCGCACCGGGGCGGCGGCGGATTCTCGGTGCATGACAGATTCGATCGTGGTCACCCGAGGGCTGACCAAACGCTACGGGGAGCACACCGCTGTCGACGATGTGAGCATGACCGTCGTGTCCGGCGAGATCTACGGCTTTCTCGGCCCGAACGGCGCCGGTAAGACCACCACCCTGCGCATGCTGGCCGGGCTGATCCGTCCCACCGAGGGCACGGCCACCGTCGCGGGGCATCGTCCCGGTGATCCCGCGGTGGTCCGCCGGATCGGCGTGCTCATCGAAGGACCGGGCTTCTACCCCTACCTCTCCGGCCGGGACAACCTGCGCGTGCTCGCCGAGTATCGCGGGCTCGGCCGGCCGGAGGTCGACGCCGCGCTCGAACGAGTCGGGCTGGCGGGCCGCGCCGAGGACAAGTACCGCACCTACTCGCTCGGCATGAAACAGCGCCTCGGTGTGGGCGCCGCCTTGCTCGGCAGCCCCGACCTGCTCGTTCTCGACGAGCCGACCAATGGCCTCGATCCCGCCGGGATGGCCGAGATGCGGGAGCTGATCACCGCTTTGGCGGCCGAGGGGCACACGGTACTGCTGTCGAGCCACATGCTCAGCGAAGTCCAGGCGATTTGCGACCGGGTCGGCGTGATCTCGCGGGGCAGGCTGCGCACCGAAGCGACGGTCGCGCAGTTGCGCGGAGGTTCGGCACTGGTGGTGCGGGCCGACCCGCTGGAGGTGGCCCTGCCCGCGGTGCGTCGGCTGGTGGGCGACCGTTCGGCGCTGCTGACCGCGAGCGGTATCCGGATCGAGTCGGACACCGTCACCGCGCCCGCGGTGGCGCGTGCGGTCGTGGCGTCGGGGGCGGACCTGCTCGAGCTGCGGGTCGAAGAGAAGTCCCTGGAGGAAGTGTTCTTCGAGATGACGCGATGGGAGGCCGCGCGATGAACGGCACGGCGATCCGCGATTCGGTCGCGAGTACGAAGGCCGAGATGCTGCGACTGCGGAAGTGGCCCGCGTTCTGGATCCTTCTCGGCACGTGGCTTCTGCTGAATCTCACGTTCGCCTATCTGTTCAACTATCTGGCTTACACCTCGGGGGAATCGAGCCGGATGTCCAACGGACTGCCCCGCGAGGCGTTGCTGCGACAGATGTTGCCGGCCGCGGTGCCCGAAGTGTTCACCCAAGGGATGGCCATGTTCGGCGGCGCGCTGATGCTCATCCTCGGCGCCCTGGCCGTCGGCAGTGGTTACGGCTGGGGGACCTGGAAGACCGTATTCACCCAGGGGCCTTCGCGGGTGCAGGCGGTCGCCGCCGTGGTGGTGAGTCTCGTCGGCGTGGTGGTGGCGTTGGTGTGCACGGCGTTCGTGGTCGACCTCTCCGTCGCCGCGCTGATCGCGGCTTTCCAGTCGCAGTCGCTCGCGCTGCCGGGACCGGGCCGGTCGATGCTCGGAATCCTCACCGGCGTCCTGATTCTCGGTATGTGGACGCTGGCCGGCGCGCTGATCGGTGCGGTCGCCCGTGGTCCCGCGCTCGCGGTGGGGCTGGGCTTGGTCTGGGTGCTGGTGGTGGAGAACCTGTTGCGCGGCGTCGCCGCGATCTTCGCGCCGATCGAGGTGATCACCGATCATCTGCCCGGCACCGCCGCCGGATCGCTGGCGGGGGCGATGCGCACCGTGGACGGGCCCGCCACGCCCGGTGTGTCGCAGGTGCTTTCGCGGTCCGAATCGGTGGTCGTGCTGGTCGTCTACGTCGCGCTGTTCGCGGCCTGCACGATTTGGCTGATGCGCGAACGCGATCTGGTGTGAGTTACCGGAGGAGTGAAACCGCTGGTGGGCGCCGTCCACCGGCGGTTTCCGCGCGCGGCATGCTCACCCGGCCCGCAGAACGGTTTCCGCGATCACCCGAAGCGCGCCGGTGATCTGTTCGGAAGTCAAGCCGCGCTCGCGCTGCTGCCGATAGACCTCGGCGGCCAAGGGCGCGAGGAGCGGGTCGACCATCGGGTCCGGCTCGCGAATCCCCGCCGCCGACAACAAGGCTCGCACGTGTGCGTACCAGAATCCGTAAGCCCCGGTGGCGAAGCGAGCTCCGCCGATCTCGGCGCCGAGCACGAGATGCGCGTGCGCGTCCAGCAATTCGACCATCGCGGCGTAGAACGCGGCCAGCCGCTGCGCCGCCGGAGCTCCGGGGCCGAGCGGCGGCGGACCGGAGAGCAGTTTCGCTTGCAGTGCCCGCTCGTGTTCGTCCAGCAGGGCCACCGCGACCGAGTTGGTGTCCGGATAACGCCGATACAGGGTGCCGCGGCCGACACCGGCGGCCTTCGCGATGTCGTCCATCGTGACCGTGCGGGGGTCGCGGGTGGCGAACAATTCCGCGGCGGCGGCGAGCACTTTGGCCCGGTTGCGGGCAGCGTCCGCTCGTTCCGGCGCCGCCGACCGGCCCGGCACCGCACCGGCGAGCAGGTCGGATCGGGGTTCCATGCCGCGACTCTAGCCGATTCGGCCATAACTGGACAATCTGTCCATCTCGCTCGTATGGTGGAGGTCGATGGAATCGGACATTGTGTCCACTTATTCGGAGGTCGGATCATGAGCACGCTGTTGCACCTCGACGCCAGCGCCCGGCGGCAGTCGATCAGCCGGGAGTTGAGCGCGGCATTCGCCGACGCGTGGCGCGCACGCCATCCGGAGGGTGGCTACTACTACCGCGACCTCGCGGCCGAGCCGGTGCCGTTCATCGGGGCGGCGTGGACCGAGCTGTGCGACGCCGTGCTTGCCCTGCCGAGCACGGACCTGGAGCGGCTCGGTGAATTGGTGCGGACCCCGGAGCAGGCCGCCGCCTGGAAGATCATCGAGCCGCTGCTGGCCGAATTGCTCGCGGCGGACGTGATCCTGATCGGCACCCCGATGTACAACTACTCGATCCCGGCTTCGCTCAAAGCATGGCTGGACCAGGTGACCTTTCCGCGCATGTCGCTGGGGCACCGGAGGTTCGTGGTGGCCAGCGCCCGCGGCGGCGCTTACTCGCCGGGCGCTCCGAAAGCGGCCTACGACTATCAGGAGCGCTTCCTGCGCGACTTCTTCGCGGGTCATTTCGCCGTGTCCGACACGGTGTTCGTACATGCGGAATTAGCCAACTCCCGCCAAGACCCGGCTTTGGCACACAGGCGCGCCGAGCACGACACGTCCTACGCCCGCGCTGCGGCCGCCGTCCGCGCTCTGGCCGGGGAGTACTGAGGTGAACTGGGTAGTTCTCGCCGTCGCCGGGCTGGTGGAGATCGTCTGGTCGCAGAGCATCAAACCGACCGAGAATTTCACCAGACTCGTTCCGACGCTGGTCTGCGTCGTTCTCGGTGTCACGGCCGTGTACCTGCTGTCGCGCGCCATGCAGACGCTGCCGGTCGGCACCGCCTATGCCGTGTTCACCGGCATCGGCGCGCTCGGCGCGATCACCCTCGGCATCGTGGTCCACAAGGACCCGCTCAGCGCGGGCCGGCTCCTGGCGCTCGTGTTGATCCTCGGCGGCCTCGTGCTGGCCAGAGTCACGAATCCGGAGTGAGGACACGTCGACGACGGCGCGGAATCGCCTGAGCGTCCGCGCTTTACCGGCGACGAGTGCGCGGTGCGCCGCGGCGAACGCGATCGGCGAACCGGTGGGCCGGGGCGTGTCCGCCGGGGTAGGTTTCGTGCTGAATCGTCAAACGATCATCGGCGAAAGGACCGTGATGCCCACACGTACCGCGCGTACCGCTTGGACCGGCACCCTCCAGGAGGGTTCGGGACAGGTCGAACTGGCCAGTTCAGGGGTCGGTAAGTACGACGTGTCGTTCCCCAAGCGTTCCGCCGAGGAGGCCGACGGCACCACCAGTCCGGAGGAACTGATCGCGGCCGCGCACTCCTCCTGCTATGCGATGGCGCTCTCGGCGCAGATCGGCAACGCGGGCGGGACCCCGGAGAACCTGGACGTCACCGCCGACGTGACCCTCGGCCCCGACCCGGCGGGCGGCTTCCGGATCACCGGGATCGAGCTGACCGTCCGCGGGCGCGTCTCGGGCATCGACGCCGACGCCTTCCAGGCCGCCGCCGAGGCCGCCAAGGCGGGCTGCCCCGTCAGCAAGGCCCTCGCCGGGGTCGACCACATCACCCTGGACGCGGCTCTCGCCTAGTGCCACCGCTTCGTGCCCCGCACCCTCGACGGAGGTGGGGCGCGAAGCGCGCGTGTCAGCGCTTGCGAAAGTAGTGGCGGGCGTGGCGGGTGTAGAGCGCGGGGACGGCGACCAGCACGGCGAAGACGTGGACGGCGCGGAGGGCGGCCAGCAGCAGGGATGCGGGACCGGCGTCCCGGACGAGGTCGCGCAGTTCGTTCGCCGACATGGCCGCGGCGAGCGGCTCGATGATCAGTGACAACAGGCCGAACCCGCCGATGCCGACGGTGATCAGCAGGCGGGCCCACCGGTCGCCGTAGGTCATGCGCACCGCGACGGCCAGCACCAGAACGTAGATCGCCGCGCGCACCCCCAACCCGGTGGCCAGGCTCGCCGTGTCTGTTCCCGGGAAAGCCCGGGCGGCCCGCACGATGGCCTCCGTGGCGCCCGCGAGGACAGCGACGGCCAGAGCGACGAACGCGACGCGGACGGCGCGCGGCGGTCCAGCGGAATGGACGCGCGGCGATACGGGCCAGACGGAAAAGGCAGTGCCGGTCATGGGACCGACACTGCCTCAGTGCTTCCGGACGCGAATCACCCCGCGGTAGTGGCGGCCACCGGTACCGGAGTATCGGTGCGGGTCGCGAACTCGGTCAGCGCCGCGAAGCCGAGGCCGAGACAGGCCCACAGGGTCGCGGTCTCGGCCAGCGACGCCACCCGGAACTGCCACAGCAGGGTGGCCGGGAAGTCCGCGCTCACCTCGTTCACGCCGGGCAGCAGGACGTAACCGAGCGCCGTCACCAGGACGAACGCCGCGACACCGCCGATCAGGCGGAACGTGGGAAGTTGCGCGCGCAGCGCGGTGAACGCCGCGACCGCCGCGCCGACGGCCACCAGGCCCAGCACGACCGCCGCCAGCCACAGCAGGGTGCGCTCGTTGATGGTGTCCGGATCACCCACCGCCGGTGGATTCGCCGGATATTTGAAGAACGGCACCGCGACGATCGCGGCCCAGCCCGCGGCGCCGAGCGCCAGGGCGAGCCGTGGGCCGGACAGTGCGGTGTAGCGCCGCGCGAAATGCGCGACCGAGGCGTAGATAGCGCCGAGCGCGAGCCCGGCCAATCCGAGGGCGAGGAACTGTCCGAACTTCTGGCCGCCGCGGCTCACCAGCGGTTCTTCCTCGTCGCCGTGGGAATGCCCTGCTGTCGATTCCGCGTGCTCGCCATGGGTGTGCCCGGCGGCGGAGCCCGCTTCCTCGATCGCGATGGCGGCGTCCACCTTCGGTTCGCCGACGAAGTAACCGACTGTCGCGGCCAGCAGGCCGGCGATGAGGCCGGCCAGCAGGCCGCGGAGCAGCAGTGTTCGGAGCGAACCGATCAATGGCACGGGAGCCCCAGCAGGTGGCGTCCGTCGTGCATCAGCTCATGCAGATACATCCCGCTGCGCGAGATGACACCCTGGTCGAAGCCGACCAGGTAGAGCGTGAGCAATGCGAGAAGAACGACACCGACCGTGACGAGCACGGCGGCCAGGGAATCGGTTGCCCGGCTGGGTGTATGCGCGATGGCCATTCGAGTCCTCCTTGGGATACGCGTCCCGTCCGGTGGTGGCGCGACGGTGCCGGTGTCTGGCTTTCCGGCACCGGACTCGGTGCGTGGAACACAGTGGCGCGACCGCTCCGGAATCTCACCGGAATTACCGCGTCACCCTCGCGTTTGTCCCTCGAACTGTGACACCCGCACACCCCCCGCGTCAACCAGGTCCGGCACGGGCGTACCACGGCGTCGGGCGAGTCGCCGGGCAGGCGGACCTGCCCGGCGTCGGATGCCGGACTCAGTTCGCGGGCTTGGCCTCGACGTCGAGCACGACCTCGAACTCGAGCAGGGACGCACCCGTGGAGACCGGCTTCTGCCGCTCGCCCGCGTGCGCCTCGCGTGCGGGCCCGTCCCGCCAGGCCGCGAAGGACTCTTCCGAATCCCACTGGGTGACAACGAAATACCGCTTCTCGCCGGCGACGGGGCGGAGCAGCTGGAAGCCGAGGAAGCCGGGGGAGCCCTCGACCGCGTGCGCACGGTGGGCGAACCGCTTCTCCAATTCGGGGCCCGCGCCCTCGGGAACCTCGATCGCGTTGATCTTCACAACAGCCATGGGTCCAAGCTAGCGGCTGCGGCCGAGCAGACGCTCGGTACCTCGTATTGTCGAGGCGATGTTGCACGACGAAGGCGGAACGGGCGCGCCGATCCTACTGCTGCACGGACTGATGGGCAGCGCGCGCACCTGGCGCGATCAGCTGGCCTGGCTGCGCGGATACGGCCATGTCTACAGCTTCGACGCCGCGGGCCACGGCAGGCCCGCGCCCGGGGAACTGACCACCGAGGCCTTCGTCGCGGACCTCGCCGCGGGCACCGCCGCGATCGGCGAGCCGATGGTGGTGATCGGCCATTCGATGGGCGCGCTGCACGGCTGGGTGTTCGCCGCGACCCACCCCGATCGGGTCCGGGCGCTGGTGATCGAGGACATCGCGCCGGACTTCACCGGCCGCACCGCCGCGCACTGGGCGGCGATGATCGAGGCGTGGCCGCAGCCGTTCCCCGACGACGAGGCCGTGCTGTCCTTTTTCGGGCCGGTCGCCGGGCGGTACTTCCTGAACTCCTTCGAGCGCGGGCCGGAGGGATACCGGCTGCACGGCTCGGTCACCACCTTCCGCGATATCTCCGAGGAGTGGGGAACGCGCGACTTCTGGCGGCAGTGGCATGCGGTGCGGGTCCCCGCCCTGCTGCTGGAGGGCGAGCACAGCATCACTCCGCCGGGGCAGATGCGGCGGATGGCCGCCGCCCATCCGGGCGCCGACTACGCCCTGATCGCCGGTGCCGGCCATCTCGTGCACGACGACCAACCGGAGCGCTACCGCGCGGAGGTCGAGCGCTTCCTGCGGCGGGTGTTGAGAACCTGAGCCGCGGCGGACGGTTCCGGGTCAGCCGGTCGCGCCCGGGCGCCCGCCCTCGCCCGCCAAGGCGAACAAGCCATCGGGTGTCTGTTCGATCAGGCCGTCCAGCAGCAGCGAGTCCAGGGCTCGGTCGCGCTGGCCCGGATCGCGGGTCCAGGCGATGTCCAGGCGCGTTCGTTCCACCGGCCCGCTGGCATGCCGCAGGACCTCCAGCAGGCGACCGCGCGCTTGGCGGTCGGTGCCCTCGTACTTCTGGGTGCGGCGGACCACCTCGCTCACCGGACGGCCCGCGGCGACCCACGCGCACCTCGGCAGTGGACAGCGCGCGCAATCGGGGGTGCGGGCGGTGCACACGGTCGCGCCGAGTTCCATGAGGGCGGCGGAGAACACCGCGGCGCGGTCGACCTGAAGCGGGAGCAGCGCCTCGGTGTCGGGGAGGTCCCGCGACGAAGGGGTGCCCGCTTCCGCGCGCCCGTGCACCGCCCTGGCAACCACCCGCCGGACATTGGTGTCCACCACCGGAACTCGTTGGCCATAGGCGAAACAGGCGACGGCGCGCGCGGTGTAGGCCCCGATGCCCGGCAGCCCGAGCAGCACCTCCACGTCGGTGGGCACCTCGTCACCGTGCTCGGCCGCCAGCACCCTGGCGCACTCGTGCAACCGCAGCGCGCGGCGCGGATAGCCGAGTTTTCCCCAGGCCCGCAGCACCTCGGCAGGCGAGGAGGCGGCCATCGCCGAAGGGACCGGCCAGCGCGCCACCCACTCCCGCCAGATCGGCTCGACCCGCACGACCGGGGTTTGCTGGAGCATGATCTCGCTCATCAGAATCTGCCACGCGGTGACGCCGGGCCTGCGCCACGGTAGATCACGCGCGGTCTCCCCGTACCAGTCCAGCAACGTGTCCGCGTCGATGCTCTTCGGTGCGCCGTTCCGCACTGCCCTCACTATCCCCGTTCTACTGCTGCCAGGCGGTATTTGCCCACCTGTAACCGGCCGAACTCGCTGGTAACCCGAACCGTCCTGCACAATGGTCGGTATGCCGGATTCCAACCCGATCAGTGCCTGGAAGTCCTTGCGCGAAGGCAACGAGCGCTTCGTCAGTGGTGAACTGCTGCATCCTAGCCAGGGCGCAGCCGACCGGGCCAAGCTCGTCAGCGGCCAGCACCCGCACGCGATCTTGTTCGGTTGCGGCGACTCCAGGGTCGCCGCCGAACTCATCTTCGACCAGGGCCTCGGCGACATGTTCGTGGTACGCACCGCGGGTCATGTGGTCGACAGCTCGGTGCTCGGCTCGATCGAGTACGGGGTGCAGGTGCTCAACGTGCCGCTAATCGTAGTGCTCGGGCACGACAGCTGCGGCGCGGTGAAGGCCACCATCGACGCGCTGGACGGCGGCGAGGTCCCCGGTGGGTTCATTCGCAGCGTGGTCGAGCGGGTCACGCCCTCCATTCTGATCGGGCGGCGCGAAGGCCTGTCCACCGTCGACGAGATGGAGGCCAGGCACGTGGTGGAGACCAGCCGCCTGCTCATGCAGCGGTCGATGATCATCTCGCAGCGGGTGGCCACAGGTGAGCTGGCCATCGCCTGCGTGACCTACAAGCTGGCCGAGGGCAAAGCGCAGCTGCACCGGGTTGTCGGCAATATCGGCGAGGTGGTCTGAGGCCGCGGCGCGCCCGCCGTCGGCCCAGCGTGGCGGCGGAATGTACTCGCCGCCGACAGGGGCGGACGGCCGACACGCCGTGCCCCTGAGACGGTGCGCCCGATGGTGCCCTTACCGTTGAGACGTGCTGGAACCGAATGGACCGCTGCCACCGGAGATCTACTGGCGTCGACGCGTGTTCGCCATCGGAATCCTGGTGGTCGCCCTGGCGCTGGTGATCTGGGTCGTGCTCGCGGTCGCGCGCGGGGGCGACTCGCCCGGTGACGCCCGGGCCGCCGAGTCCAGCTCGGTCGCGGCCAAGCCCGTCGACGCGGCGGCCAAGCCGTCGGGTGAGTCCGGCGCGCCGAAAACCTCGGCGGCGGCCACCAGTGTCGCGGCGGGCCCGTGCCCGGACCAATCGCTGGCCATCAAGGTCACCGTCGAGCAGCCCACGTACAAGACCGGTGAGCAGCCGGTGTTCGGGATCGTCATCACCAACATCTCGGCGGTGCCGTGCACCCGCGACATGGGCTCCGGTCTGCAACAAGTTTCCGTGCACACGCTCGACGGTCAGCGGCGCCTGTGGTCGAGCACCGACTGCTATCCGGACGGCCAGCCCGACGTTCGCACGATGGGTCGCGGTGAGCAGGCGGCATTCACGGTGACCTGGTCGGGCACCACGTCCCAGCCCAGCTGCGCGGGCGAACGGGTTCCGGTTCCGCCGGGGGCCTACAGCGTCGTCGCGCAACTCGGCTCGGTGCGCAGCATGGCCGAGCCGTTCAACATCGCCTGAGCTGTGTTGGTTTTGCCAGCGCCTGCGGCGCTGGGTGTTCGCGGCCCCTTGATGGCTCGCGTCCGAGCGACCACCGCTTGCTCCTTCGTCGCCTACGCGGCGGCCACTCGGACGCGAGCCGGGCCGCGAACGGCGCATGCTCGGTCTCGCTTCGCTCGAAACGGGGAGTCGAGGTCCGGACGGTGG
>NZ_JBEYSX010000016.1:0-207794 GCF_040642815.1 Nocardia sp. NPDC047648
ATGGTACTGCACTCGACAGGGTGTGGGAGAGTAGGACACCGCCGGAACATCCTTCACGAAAGGCCCTCGACACCGTCGAGGGCCTTTCGTCGTTTTATCCGTGAATTACTTTTCCTACCGGTCGGCGGTGAGCGCGGTCGTCAATGCGGCTGCCGTGCTCCGCGTCGCGTCCATGAATTCCTCGCGCTCCGCCCGGGTCGTCGCGGCGCGCAACGGCCCCAGCTGCACTTCGTATGCGGCGGCGCCGCTCGCGTCGAAAACCGGCGCCGCGAGATAACTCAGCGGCAAGACTTCCTCCGAATCCAGCTCGGCCCTGGTGAAGGGCCGCGAGGTGAGCGCGGCGAGCTGGCGAAGCGCGCGAGTGCGCAGATGAGGTTGCAGCAGTTCGGATCCCACCGCGCCGAGCAGATCCACGAGCAGATCGACCATCCCCGCGTCGTCGGCGCGGGGCCGGAAGACGGCCACCCCACGCTCGCGGACCAGCGTCAGCAGCGCACCGGCCATCCGCTGATCCGTTTCCGCGGCGGTGCGCAGCCAAATGTTCTGCTCATTCGCGGGACGCCACGGCATCACGCTGGCACCGGCCGGGAACTGCAACGGAATGCGATGTCCCACCGGGATTCCGGGAACGACGCGGTCGACGCCGTGCCGCACGTCGAGCACCGTCAGCCGGTCGGGTTCGATGCGGCTGAACGTGGCGCCGTACCCGGTCCGGGCGGCGAGACCGGCGAGCAGGCCGCCGACGCCGTGCGGGAGGGCGGCGCCGTGCAGACCGGCCAGCGCAGGCCCGATGCCGTAGCCGCGAGCAGGGTCGCGAACCACCCAGCCGGCCGCGTCCAGTTCGCTGAGGATCGCGGTCGCGGTGGCACGGGCGATGCCGAGACGTTCGGCGATGCCCGCGACGCTGATCGGCTCCCCGGAGGTCGCCAGCAACGACACGATTTCGACGACGCGACGCGTCGGTGGCGACGCCGATCGATCCGGCATGTCCGCAACCCCTTGTCCCGCTCGGGTGAGCGACCTACGATGACGAATATTAGATCACATGCTGTCGAATATTCGTCACCAGCGTAGGGAGCGCGAATGATTCTGGATCGGTTCCGAATCGACGATCAGGTCGCCATAGTCACCGGTGCGGGCCGCGGTCTGGGCGCGGCCATCGCGGTCGCGTTCGCGGAGGCGGGGGCGGATGTCGTCATCGCCGCACGGACCGAGAGCCAGCTCGAGGAGGTGGCCGCGCGCGTGGCCGCCACGGGGCGACAGGCTCACGTGGTGCCCGCGGACCTGAGCGACGCCGATGCCACGGCGAGTCTCGCCGCGGCGGCGGTCGAACGCTTCGGACGACTGGACATCGTGGTGAACAATGTGGGCGGGGCGCTGCCGTGCCCGCTGCTGGACACGACGCCGCAGGCGCTGACGGACGCGTTCGAGTTCAACGTCACCAACGCGCACGCCCTGGTCCGGGCGGCGGTACCGCGCATGCTCGAAACCGCCGGTGGCGGTTCGATCCTGAACATCACCTCGACCATGGGTCGGCTGCCGGGGCGTGCGTTCGCGGCGTATGGCACCGCCAAAGCCGCCCTCGCCCACTACACCAAGCTCGCCGCCCTCGACCTGAACCCGCGTATCCGGGTGAACGCCATCGCGCCTGGGTCGATCCTGACCTCCGCACTGGAGATCGTCGCGGGAAACGACGCCATACGCACCGAATTGGAATCGAAGACACCGTTGCATCGCATCGGCGAACCCGAAGACATCGCCGCGGCCGCGCTCTATCTGGTGTCGCCCGCGGGCAAGTACCTCACCGGCAAGATCCTCGAGCCCGACGGCGGCTTGATCATCCCGAACCTCGACCTCCCGATCCCGGATCTGTGACATGACATATCGCGTAGTGCAATGGGGCACCGGCAATGTGGGCAGGCATGCCCTGGCCGGCGTGATCGCCCATCCCGACCTGGAACTGACCGGCGTGTGGGTGTCCGGTCCCGCCAAGAGCGGCGTCGACGCGGGGACGCTCGCCGGCCTGGAGCACCCCGTCGGGGTCACCGCCACGACCGACGCGGACGCGTTGCTCGCGTCGCGGCCGGACTGCGTCGTCTACTGCTCCATGACGGACAATCGGCTGTTCGAAGCCGTGCAGGACCTCCAGCGCATCCTGGCCGCCGGAATCAATGTCGTCGCCTGCGCACCGGTGTTCTTCCAATACCCCTACGGAGTGCTGCCCGACGAGCTGTTGAAACCGGTGCAGGAGGCGGCCGCGCAGGGCAATTCGTCGCTGTGGGTGAACGGTATCGACCCGGGTTTCGCCAACGACCTGCTGCCGCTCGCGCTCGCGGGGACCTGCCTGCGCGTCGACCAGGTGCGCTGCCTGGAGATCGTGGACTACGCCAGCTACGACAACCGGGCGGTCATGTTCGACATCATGGGCTTCGGCAAGCCCGTCGACGAGATCCCCATGCTGTTGCAGCCCGGGGTGCTGTCGCTCGCCTGGGGCGGCACGGTCCGTCAGCTCGCCGCCGGGATAGGCGTCACCCTCGATGCCGTCACCCAGTCCTACGAGCGCATCCCGGCGCCGGAGTCGTTCGACATCGCGACCGGGCACATCGCCGAGGGAACCGCGGCGGCATTGCGTTTCGAAGTCCGGGGCATGGTCGGCGACGTGCCGGTCACGGTGCTCGAGCACGTGACCCGGCTGCGCCCCGACCTGTGCCCGGACTGGCCACAGCCGGCGCACCCCGAGGGCTCGTATCGGGTCGAGATCACGGGCGAGCCCGACTACGCGCTGGACCTGGTGACCTCGAGCCGCAACGGGGATCACAACTACGCGACCGTCCTGGCGACGGGCTTGCGCATAGTCAACGCCGTTCCCGCCGTTGTCGCCGCTCCCGCAGGCATTCTCACCGCGCTCGACCTGCCATTGATCACGGCTCCCGCGCACCGCCCTGGCCGGTGACCGACCGCGCGGCCCCGAGGAACACGGGGTATCCGGCTTACCCTGATCACCGACCGGTGACGAGGTCCCCGCGTTGAGCAATCGGCAGCGGCCCTTCGAGTTTTCGGCTCCGGCACGGCTCCTTGTCCGGCCGTGTGGCCACGCGGCTGTGGCCCAAGCTCCGGTCCTGGTCGCCAGACCGGTGACGTGCGGGGCTCTGTCTCGCGGGGTGCGGCGCGGAGAGCGCCTGCTCGAGGTATTCGGCGGGCTCGACGCTCCCGCGTGGTCGAAGACCTGCGGGGCGGTCGCGCGGCTACACGGCATACCGCACTGAATTACGCCCGCTTGGTCTTCGACTCGGCGGTGCGCTGCCGCCGCACTCCGGCCCTGGTCTCGGACCGGTGGCGCGGTCGCGTCCCGCTAAAGCTTGCCGCGCTGGAAGCTCGCCGATCTTCGACCGGCCGGGCGGTACGCGGCTGCCGCGGGGACTAACCGGCGCGCAGTGCGGACAGCGCCCGCTCGACGTCGTCGGCGCTGTTGTAGAGGTGGAAGGCGAACCGCAACCCGCCGCCACGCGCGGAGGCGATCACCTCGGCTTCGGCGAGCCGGGGCGCCAGGTCTCCCGCGCCGGGCACGGAGACGATCGGCGAGCGCGCGTCGACGGGCTCGAAGCCCAGGTCGCGCAGGCCGTCGCGGAAGCGGTCGGCGAGTTCGAGGTCGTGCGCGCCGATCTTCTCGACGGTGAGTTCCTCGATCAGCGACAGTCCGGCCAGCGCCGCCACGACGCCGAGCCAGTCCGGTGTCGTGTCGAACCGCCGTGCCGTCGCGGGCAGTGCGACCGGGCGGTAGAGCTCGGCCCAGCGGTCCTCCGCGGCGTACCAGCTCGAGCCCACCGGACGCAGCTGCGGGACGAGGTCGGGCGGTGTGGCGAGGAACGCGACGCTGCGTGCGCCGATCAACCATTTGAAGGTGGCGCACACCCAGTAGTCCGCGTCGGTGAAGCGCAGTGGCAGCCATCCCGCGGCCTGGGTGGCGTCCACCAGCAGGCGCGCGCCGTTGGCCCGGGTCACCGCGCGCAGTTCGGCCAGATCGGTGACGCGGCCGTCCGCGGACTGGACCACACTCATGGCCACCAGTGCGGTCTCCGGCCGCACCTGCGCGGCCAGCTCCCGCAAGGGCACGAAGCGCACGACGAGGTCGTCCCGGTACACGAAAGGCATGGACACGGAGGAGAATTCGCCTTCCGGCAGCAGCACCTCCGCGCCGGGCGGCAGTGCCGTGGCCACGGGGGCGATGAGTCCCGCGACACCACTGCCGAGCGCGATGTCGTCGGCGGTCGCGCCGTCGAGCAGCCGGGCGAACCCGGCGCGCAGGCCGGGTGCCAGTCGATCAACCTCGGTTGTCGGCGCACCGCGGCCGGACGCCCAGCTCGCACTCGCGTCGCGCACCGCGGCCAGTGCCCTGGCGGACGGCAGACCGAAGGACGCGGTGTTCAGATAGGTGGTTTCGGGAGTGAACTCGTCAGGCGCAAGGGAGGGCATGCTCGCAGCATCCGCCGGACCGTGCCGTGCCGTCCAGCGCCACCGGGCCGATAGTGGACCGATTTGCGCGCCCGGCGGTCACTTCTCCGGTGCCCACATGTTGGACAGCAGTTGGAAGCTGGGCGTGTCGGCCAGCGACTGCATGGATTCATAGATGCGGCGGTAGCCGGTGGAGGCGATGCGCCATTTGCCATCGGCGTCGCGGCGGTAGGTGTCGGTGTAGTAACCGGCTCCGCGGATCAGGACCCCGTACTCGGTGGCGATGACGGTGTCCTCGAAGGCCCAGGATCCTGTGGCCGTCGCGCCGTCGACGCTGATCTCCGGGTGGTTGGCGATGTGCACGGAGACGATCGAGGGGCCGAGATTCTCCCGCATGAACGCCGTGATGGCGTCGCGGCCGTCCAGGTGCAGCGGCTCGCCCATGGCGTGCGTACCGTAGCGGCCTTCCGCGTCGACGGCGAGGGTATCGGCGAAATCGTCCCAGTCTTTGAGGTCGAGGCTGCGGAAGTAGCGGTACTTCAGCTGGCGGACGGCTTCGATGGCGTCGAGATCCATCTGTCGAGCCTGGCACGCGCGGCCGCCGCAGACAAGAACGTGTTCTATTTTGCTGGCGATCGGCGTAGAACAGCGGATGATCGCGTCCTCCGGAAGGCGATGCAGGGCGCGGCCGACGGTCACGTGCGGGGTGTCGAACCAGTTCGACCGGGTACCCGTAGGGAAGGAGTTGTCGTAGGGCTACGACAGCGCCTCAGATACCGATCTCGTCACGACCAGGGGAATCTTGCGATGACCGACCGTCCTGCCGCTCCCGACACGAGCCAGCAGACCCCGCTCGACCAGGAACTCGCCTTGAAAGCGGCCGCGCAGCGCTTGGAGGACGAATTCGACGGCGTCGCCGGCGAAGCCGCGATCGAGGATCATCTGCGCTCGTCCTACGATCATGTCGCCGACCACGCCACCGTCGTGAACTACCTGCCGCTGCTGGCCGAGCGGTACACCCGCGAGTGGCTGTTCGCCCTAGCGGATTCCGCGCACGGGGCGCCCTAGTGGCCTCTAAGCTCTACGCGAGTACGTGTGGAGGTTGGCAATGACGGTCGAGGTGATGACCGATCCCGAGCCGGGGGAGTTATGGACCGGATCTGGACAGGCAGCACGGCCGGCTCAGCCCCCGGTATCCATGATCGAGCGGATGACGCTGATACTGGAGGCCTTCGACGGCGTCACGCCGACGCTCACGCTCGTCGAACTGGCCGAGCGCACCGGGTTGCCGCGTTCCACCGTGCACCGCATTCTCGACCAGTTGATCCGGCTGCGCTGGCTGGCGCACGCCCCCGGCGGCTACCGGCTCGGTCTGCGCACGCTGGAGCTGGGCGGACTTGCCGCCGAGCACAACGAGATCCGTGACGCGGTGAGTCCGCTGCTGCACGATCTGTGTCAGCAGACCGGAATGATCGGGCACCTCGGTGTGCTGGACGGGCGCGACGTGTTGTATCTGGACAAGGTCGGCGGCCGGTTCGCCGCGAGCGTGCCCACCCGGCTCGGCGGCCGGATGCCCGCGCACAGTACGGCTTTGGGCAAGGCGCTGCTGGCCACGTTGGACCCGAGCATCGTGGAAGCATCCTTCCGGGACCACCTGCCGCAACTGACCTCACGCACGCTCACCGACAGGACCGAACTGCATCGGGAACTCGGCCGCATCCGCAATCGCCGGGGAGTCGCCGTCGACAACGAGGAGTGCGTACCCGGTCTGGCATGCGTGGCCGTGCCGATTCGCGGGCGCGGCGCCGCGGTGGCCGCGGTGTCGCTGTCGGGCCGCACCGGTTCCGAGACGGTGGTGCCGGACACCGCTCGGCTGGCCCGCGCGCTGGCCGAAGTGGCCCAGGAGGCGGGACGAAACCTCTTCCCTCGGCACGCGCGCAGGCGCTGACCTCAGCGTAAGCGCGGTTGTCCCGCCCGAGCCGCGCCGGATCATTTCCGGCCAGCCGGTGCCATCGCCGGGTGGAGAGGCCGAAATTAGCGGTGTGCTTGCTGAATTGCGTGTCTTTCACAATGAAGAATTTTCGTTCGCGCTGCGCCGGGTCGGTGGGACTGCTTTCCTGGTGAGGTCAGGATGGACAGTCCGCGAGCAGGCGAGCCGGAGTCGGGGAAGCGATGCACCGGGTACCGATCCAAGAGCGGCCATTCCGTTCCGAGTGGCTATGGTTCGCCGCGGGCGTGCTGGCCACCGTCGCGGTGGGCGTCTGGCTGGTGCGGCCGTCGGCGCCCACCTGTGTCGCGGCGAGTCCCCTGCACGAGGCGTCCTCGCCGTCCCGATATCCGGTGACCGCCATGACATTCGCGCCGATCGGGCCGGAGACGTCCGCCGAAGCGCGCTATTTCGTGCTCGGCAAGCAGGTGTCGTGCTCCTTTCACGAGCTGCCGCCGGACGGCTTCTATGCCGGGCTGTCCACCCCCGACTTCGCGCGCGCCGATCTGTGCGGGGCGTATCTGGACATCGCCGGTCCGCGCGGGTCGGTCCGGGCACTGGTGGTCGACCACTGCCCGGCATGCGGTCCGGGGCAGCTGGATCTGAGTGCGGCGGCGTTCGAGCGGATCGCCGATGCCGACGATGGAGTGGCGCGGGTCGGCTATCGCCTGGTCCGCGACCCGCAACCGGTGGAGGAGCTGACCTACGAGGTGAAACAGGATTCGTCCGCGTCCTGGTTCGGCCTCCTGTTCGGCGGCACCGGAAATCCATTGCGTGAGGTTGCTGTTCGACCCGCCGCGGGCGGTCCGTGGCGACCGCTCACCCGGCGGGCGGACAACTATTGGACCCTCTCCGGCGCCGGGCCGGGTCCGTTCACCGCGCGCCTGACCGATGTCTACGGCAACGAGGCCGAGATCACCGATGTCACGGTGGAGCCGGGGCGGTACGCGGCGCGGACCCGGCTCTACTCCGGCGCTCCGTCGTTCAGGTCCGCGCCGGTCCTGGCCACCTCGGCCGGGACCGGCGCGGTCGCCTCCCGCTGCGAGCGGTAGCGGTCAGGGGAGTTCCGCCGCCAGCGCACGTCCGGCTGCCCGGCCCGAGAAGATGCATCCGCCGAGGAAGGTGCCTTCCAGCGCGTTGTATCCGTGCACGCCGCCACCGCCGAACCCGGCGACCTCACCCGCGGCGTACAGACCAGGGAACGCCGTGCCGTCCGGCCGGATCACCTGGGAATTCAGGTCGGTCTGCAAGCCGCCCAGGGTTTTGCGGGTGAGGATGTTGAGCCGCACGGCGATCAGCGGGCCCGCGGCCGGGTCGAGGATCCGGTGCGGTTTGGCGACCCGGCCCGCCTTGTCGCCCAGGTACCGGCGCGCGTTGGCGATCGCCATCAGCTGGCTGTCCTTGCTGTACTTGTTCGTCAGTTCCCGGTCGCGCGCGACGATCTGGCGTTCCAGATCGTCATAGTCCAGCCGGGGGCCGCGAGCGATCTTGTTCATGCCCTCGACCAGTTCACGCAGCGTGTCCGCCACGACGAAATCGACACCGTGCTGTTTGAACGCCTCGACCGGCCCCGGCGCGCCCTTGGCGACGCGGCTTCTCAGCGTGAGCTTGAGGTCCTTGCCGGTGATGTCCGGGTTCTGCTCGGAGCCCGACAGCGCGAACTCCTTCTCGATGATCGACTGGGTGAGCACGAACCACGAATAGTCGTAACCGGTTTTCAGGATCTCCTTCATCGTCGAGTTGGTGTCGAATCCGGGGAAACATGGCGCGGGCAGGCGTTTTCCGTTCGCGTCGAACCACATCGAGGACGGGCCCGGAATGATCCGGATCGCGTGATCGGGCCAGATCGGGTCCCAGTTGACGATGCCTTCGGTGTAGTGCCACATGCGGTCCCGGTTGACGATGGCGCCGCCCGCGGTCTCGGTGATGGCGAGCATCCGGCCGTCGACGTGCGCGGGGACGCCGGAGATCATGGTCTCCGGGCACGGACCCAGTCGCTGGGTGGGCCAGTTGCGCCGGATCAGCTCGTGGTTGTGGCCGATTCCGCCGGAGGCCACGATCACGGCCTTGGCGCGCAACTCGAACTCGCCCACCTCGGTCCGCGACGAGGCACGTCCCCGGTCCAGATCGGTGTCCTCGAGTACCGCGCCGCGCACGCCGACCACCGCGTCGTTCTCCACGATCAATTCGTCCACCCGATGGCGGAAGGCGAATCGGACCAGTCCGCGCCGCTCGCCCTCGAGGACCGGCTCGGCGAAGACCCGGACCACCTCGGGGCCGGTGCCCCAGGTGAGATGGAAGCGCGGCACCGAGTTGCCGTGTCCGTCGGCGCGGTCGCCGCCGCGCTCGGCCCAGCCGACCAGCGGCGTCACCCGCAGGCCGAGTTCGCGCAGGTACTCCCGCTTCTCGGTGGCCGCGAACCGCACATAGGCCCGCGCCCACTGCCTGGCCCACTTGTCCTCGTCGTCGCGGTCGAACCCGGCCGAGCCGAGCCAGTCCTGCAAGGCCAGATCGTAGGAGTCCTTGATGCCGAGGCGCCGCTGCTCCGGGCTGTCGACGAAGAAGAGCCCGCCCAGCGACCAGAACGCCTGACCGCCGAGATTGTTGCGATTCTCCTGGTCGAGCACGTGCACCGTGCGACCGGCCTTCACCAGTTCGTGCGTGGCGACCAGGCCGGCCAGCCCGGCGCCGACGACGAGGACGTCCGCCTCCGGCGTCACCTCGGGACTGCTGTGGGACATGTTCATCCTTCGGTTGCGGTGCTGTAGGCCAGCACGACGTGGTGGAACAGTTCGGTGCGGCGCTCGCGCGCGGCACGGCTGTCCGGCTCCATCAGGACCTGCACGCTGGTCCCGTCGTGGACGGCGATGAGCGCTTGGCCGAACGCCTCCGGGTCCGGCACGGTGCGGCCGCCGCGGGCGAGCGCCGCGACGATGGTGGGCATGAGGGCCGCGACGATGGCTTCCTCGCGGGCGGCCATCACCCGGCGCAGCGCCGGCGTGCGCAGGGCGTGCGCGGTGAATTCGGCGGTGATCCGGTACCAGCCCTCGTCGACCGGCACCGCCCGTTCCAGTCGCCGGACCGCGGCGCGCACGTCATCGGCGCCGTCGGCGGCGATCTCGTCGAGGATGGCGCCCGCCTCGGTGAGCATCGCCGTCGAGCGCTGCTCCCACATGGCCAGGAACAGCTCGTCCAGCGAGCTGAAGTTCGAGTAGAACGCCCCGCGGGTGAATCCGGCGCGCTCGCACACCCGCTCCACGGTGGCGCGCCCGAAGCCTTCCTCGGCGAACGCGTCGTAGGCCGCGGTCAGCAGCCGGTTCCTGGTTTCGGCGCGGCGGCGGGTGACCCGGGCGGGTGCGGCCTGCGCGGCATCGGACGCCATCGGGCACCTCCTCGGTTCGGCCTCGACCAGGGCATCCTCGACCAAACAACGGATACAGAAATGTACTCGATACAGAAACGTATCAGACGTCGGTGGGCGGCGTGGCCGAATCCGCCGAGTAGGGTGATTCCGGCGCACCCGGCCCCGCCGGGATGCCCGGTCCGTGCCGATCCGATCGGAGCGAGGTGATCCGACGATGAGCCAGATCCGCGGCGGAAGGACTTCGATGCGATGCTGGCGGGTGCGCAGGCCGGGCCCGATCGATGGCGGCCCGTTGCACGCGGAGCGAACCCCCGTCCCGGAACCCGGTCCCGGCGAGTTGGTGGTGCGTGTACTGGCCTGCGGTGTGTGCCGGACCGACCTGCACGTGGCCGAAGGCGATCTTCCGGTGCACCGGGCCGGAGTGGTGCCGGGGCACGAGGTCGTCGGCGAGGTCGTCGCGGTCGGGCAGGGCGCCGAGGGGGAGGGTTTCGCGGTGGGGGACCGGGTGGGCATCGCCTGGCTGCGGCACACGTGCGGAGAGTGCAAGTTCTGCCTGCGCGGCGCGGAGAACCTCTGTCCGCATTCGGCATACACCGGCTGGGACGCCGACGGTGGTTACGCCGAATTCGCCTGTGTGCCCGCGGCATACGCATTGCGCTTGCCCGCGGGTTACTCGGATGCCGACACCGCCCCCTTGCTGTGCGCGGGCATTATCGGGTACCGGGCGCTGCTGCGGGCCGCCGTTCCACCGGGCGGGCGGCTGGGAGTCTACGGCTTCGGCGGCAGTGCCCACATCGCCGCCCAGGTGGCCGCCGCGCAAGGAGCGGAAGTGCACGTGATGACCCGGGATCCGGCGGCGCGCGAACTCGCGACCGCGCTCGGCGCCGCGTCGGTGCAGGGCGCCGCGGATCCGCCTCCGGTGCTGCTGGATTCGGCAATCCTGTTCGCGCCGGTCGGTGAGTTGGTGCCGCCCGCGCTCGCGGCGCTCGATCGCGGCGGGATCCTCGCCGTCGCCGGTATTCATCTCAGCGACATTCCCGCGCTGAACTATCAGCGGCATCTGTTCCAGGAGAGGGAGATTCGATCGGTCACCGCCAACACCCGTGCCGACGCTCGCGAATTCCTCGCTTTCGCCGGCGAGCACCGGATACATCTGACCACGCACGGGTACTCCCTGGACACGGCCGATCGGGCGCTGATCGACCTCGCGCACGGACGATTCACGGGCGCAGCGGTTCTCGTACCGTAAAACCTCCGGAGAACACGATTCGGCGCTGACTCGGTATCGGTCGGGTGGAGTTCCTTGACGGCCTCCGGGGCCGTT
The DNA here is from genome assembly GCF_040642815.1 of Nocardia sp. NPDC047648. Lineage (NCBI taxonomy): Bacteria > Bacillati > Actinomycetota > Actinomycetes > Mycobacteriales > Nocardiaceae > Nocardia > Nocardia sp. NPDC047648. The sequence continues at coordinate 11,128 of NZ_JBEYSX010000016.1, forward strand.
CTTACCTTCGCGGATATAGCCGAGTAATTGTCACTGACAAGTGTCGCTCGGCTGTCTCACAACGGCGTGAGTAGGTGAGTACGATGGCCAACCGGAAGGTAATTCACTTCGAAAAGTGGCGTGTAGTAGAGGCATTCGCTGTGCTACTGCTCGTCGCGGGGTTCGGGGCTGCGACGGGATTGCACGCATGGGCGACGTCCTGTGCGGCGGTCGACGTGGTCGTCGCCCGCGGCACCCACGAACCCGGATATCTCGGTGCGGTGGTGGGCGACCCGCTCTATGACGCACTGTGGCGAGCACTTCCGGTCGATTCGCAGGCATACCGGGTGGACTACCCCGCAGACCTGCTCGACCCGTCCTCGATCGGCCGCGGCACCCAGGACATGACCGCCCATGTGCTGTGGCAAGCGGCGCGGTGCCCGGATCAGCGGTTCGTCCTGGTCGGCTTCTCGCAGGGAGCCGTCGTGACGCACGGGGTGCTCGGCACCGGCATCGTGACGGCGCTCGGTGGCATCAGCACCCTGCCCGCGGATCTGGAATCCCGCGTGGCCGCGGTCCTGTTGTTCGGTGATCCGATCCGGCTGGTCGGCTGGTCGGTGCCGGAGCAATACGCCTGGCGGACCGGAAACTACTGCGCGGGTGGGGATCCGGTGTGCGAGGGCGGCATCCGTCCGGCCGCGCACACGGACTACCGCTGGGCCATGTGGCCCGCCGTGGAGTTCGCGGTGTACCGGATGTGACGGCGCGGGAACGGGAATCCGCAGGAGTGGGGCCGACCGAGGTCGGCCCCACTCGGCTGTGCGGAGCTACCAGTGCAAGCCCGGGACCACACGAGCGACGCGCGCCGCGGGGGCGGGCAGCGCCATGAGCGGCATGATCACCGGGGCAAGCGCGGACAGCGCGCCGCCGCCGGTCGCGGGCGCGGTGGCGGGCGACGGATCGGCCGGACGGCGCTCCGCGTCGCCCCGCGCGGCGCGGGACTCGCCGAACACGCGGTAGCCCTGGTGCATGATCTGACGCTTCACCGACGGCATCAGCAATTCCACCGCCTGGGCGAAGGTGCCGACCGGCGTGTCGATGCGATGCGGCCGGTCCTCGAGCGCACGCACCACGATCGCGGCGGCCTGCTCCGGATCGGGCACCGGAAGCGAGCGGTACAGGTCGGTCGGCGCGATCATCGGGGTCCGCACCAGCGGCATCCGCACCGAGGTGAATGTGATCCCGGCATCCCGGTTCTCCACCGCCGCGATCTCGCTGAAGTTGTCCAGCGCCGACTTGCTCGCCACATAGGCGGCGAATCGGGGCACCTTGGTCTGCACCGCGATCGAGGAGATGTTCACCACGTGCCCGAAGCGGCGCGCCCGCATCGACGGCAGCAGTCCGAGGATCAGCCGCACGGCGCCGAAGTAGTTCACCGCCATGGTGCGCTCGAAATCGTGCATCCGGTCGGTGGAGTTGAGCACCGAGCGACGGATCGAGCGGCCCGCGTTGTTCACCAGGTAGTCGACGTGGCCGTGGTCGTCGAGCACGCACTGCACGAGCTTCTCGACCGCTTCGGAGTCGGTGATGTCGCACGGATAGGTATGCGCGACACCGCCTTCGGCGCGCACGGCGTCGGCGGCGGCCGCCAGGTCGTCGTGCCCGCGGGCGACCATCAGGACCGTGGCGCCGCGCCGGGCGACGGCGTGCGCGGTGGCCAGCCCGATACCGGAGGACGCGCCGGTGATCAGCACGACCCGTCCGGCGAGCGGGTCGCCGGTGATGGACACGCGTCCGCGCTGCGGGTCGAGGTGGTCGCGCCAGTACTGCCACAGCCGCTCGGCGTAGCTGTCGAACGACGGCACCGTCAGGCCGCAACCGCGCAGCTGGGCGCGGGTGGAGTCACTGATGAACTCCGCGGAGAACGAGGTGTGTGGAGCGACTTCGACCGGGATGCCCACCTGCTCGAGCAGGAAATCGCGCACGGCGGTGAGGCCGGGGATCTGCGCGAGCCCGCTGAGCGCCAATGCGCTGCCCGGCACCGTGCCGGCACCGGTCGGGGCGCCCGCCGCGGCAGCGAGCGCGCGGTACACCTCGCCGAACGGCTGCGGCTCCGGGTTGACCAGGTGGAAGGTGCGTCCGTCCAAGCCGGGGCGGCGGATCAGCTCCGCCATGGCGGCCGAGACATAGTCCACCGGAACGATATTCGTGGCGCCGAGGTCGGGGAGCGGCAACGGCAGCTCGGACGGCAGCGCGGCCAGCCGCGCGATCGCGCCGAAGAAGTAGTAGGGGCCGTCGATCTTGTCCATCTCGCCGGTGCGGGAATCGCCCACGATGATCGCGGGGCGATAGACCCGCCAGCGCACGCCGCGCGACTCGCGGACGAGCTTCTCGGCGGCGAACTTGGTGCGGTGATACGGCGAGGTCAGCCGCTGCCCGAGGTCGAAGTCCTCCTCGAAGAACTTGCCTTTGTGGTCGCCTGCCACGGCCACCGAGGAGACGTGGTGCAGCACCGCGCCCAGCTCGCGGGCCAAGGCCAGCACCGAGCGTGTGCCGGTGACGTTCGCCGCGTGCGCGGTGTCCTCGTCGGCGGTCATGTCGTAGACGGCGCCAAGATGCACCACGTGGTCGGCCCGCGGCGCCTCGCACGCCAATCCCAGGCCCTCGGCGGTGAGATCGCCGATGAGCGCGAAGACCCGCTCGGCACCGCGCCAGCCCGCCGCGATGTCGGTGAATTTCGCCAGCGACGTCTCACGCACCAGCACGTGGACGATCGCGTCTGCGTCGCGATCCAGCAGGTCCTGCACGACCCGCCTGCCCAAGAACCCGGTTCCGCCCGTCACGATGTAAGTGGCCATCGCACTCTCCTGCTGCTTACTCGAACCATGTTGTCGCACAAGTCATCCGGCATGCGGCAATGGATGCGGACAGCGTTGATTCGGCCCCCAGCGACAGACGTCGGGCCGAAAGTAGGAACACCTTCGTCCTGACTTATTACTGAAGAGTAGTGGAGCGCGCGCCGCCCCGGCAAGCGATCATGGGCCGTGTGGCCTGTGGGGCTGATCACCGTACGCGCAGGTCAAACGGTATGTGTTACAGAGATTTCCAGTTACCCGCGTTCTGGTCGAGTGTCCAGCAACTTTATGGCGTCCCGCCGCGGCTACTTCTTCTCGACCCGTGCGGACGGCGCTTGCAACGGGGGCTTGTCACGCAGGAACGTCTCGAAGGCGTCCAGGTCGGTCGGGCCCACCGCGGTGTCGGTGCCCTCGGTGAAGACGGTGAATCCGTCGCCTCCCGAAGCGAGGAAGTTGTTGGTCGTTACGCGATAGGCGGCGACCGGGTCGATCGGCTGCCCCCCGATACGGACGCTGCCTGCGATCACCTTCGCGCCTGTGGGAGCGGTATCGGAGTAGGCGTAGCCGAGGCCCGCGAGGGACAGGATCGTCGGTTTGCCGGGGTTGTTCCATTGCTGTTCCAGCAGGCGCAGGATCTGGCTGCCGGTGAGCGTGAGCGTGACGACCTGGTTGCCGAACGGCTGGACGGTGAAGAGGTCGCCGTAGGTGATCGGTCCCTGTTTCAGATCGGCGCGTACGCCGCCGGGGTTCATGAAGGCGGCCACGGCGGCGGCCGGGCCCGCGGTGACCGACAGCATGGAATCGGCGATCACGTCGCCCAGCGGTGAGGTGCCCGCCGGGTTCGGGTCGTGCGGGAGGGTGGCCGCGGTCGCGCCGACCACGCGGCCCGCGCGTGGCCGGGACTGCTCGGTGTAGAAATCGATCAGCGCGGTCGTCGGGGCGTCGGGTGTCACCTCGCGGGTCACCACTCGGTTGACCGCCGACGCTTGCACGCCGTCGGGGCCGAAACGCAGCGTGACGTCGGTGATCAGCCGTCCGTAGGACGATGCCTGGGTGATGACCCTGCCCCCGGCGGTGCACACGTAGGGCTGGTGGCTGTGCGCGGTGAACACCGCCCGGACCGCGGGGTCGATCCGCTCGGCCAGCCCGGTCACGTTCGGGGTGACGTTCGCGCAGCCGTTGTAGTCCAGTGCTGCGTCCGGTTCGGGCCGCTGCGAGCCGCCGTCGTGCACCAGCGCCACGATCGCCTCCGCGCCCGCCGCTCTGATCTCCGGCACGTAGCGGTTGATCGCGGCGGCCTGGTCGCCGAACAGATAGCCCCGGATGCCCTCGGGCAGAACGATATTCGCGGTGTCGGGTGTGACGGTGCCGACGACGCCGATCCGGTGCCCGCCCACCTCCAGCAGGGTCCACGGGCGCAGTGCGGGCGGCGGGTTGCCCTGCGCGTCGGTGACGTTCGCGGCCAGGTAGGGGAATTTCGCGCCGGTGAACGGAGCGCCGGCAGAACATCCGTCCCACGCGCACCCGCCCTGCTGCAAACGCGTCAATTCCCGTACACCGTCGTCGAATTCGTGATTGCCGACCGCGGAGGCGGCCACTCCCACGTTGCCGAGGAAGTCGATCGTCGGCTCGTCGTGGAACAGGCTGGAGACCAGCGGGCTCGCCCCGATGTTGTCCCCGGCCGCCAGCACGGCGCTGGACGGATAGGCGGCCTTCAGTCGTGCCAGATGGGTTGCGAGATAGGCGGCTCCGCCTGCGTCGTATCTGCCGACCTTCCCGTTGGACCCGCTCGGCGGCTGGAGGTTTCCGTGCAGATCGTTGAAGCCGAACAGGTGCACCTCGTCCGGCTGGGCGGGACGCAGGTCGTTCGTCGAGATCAAGGGCACGATCTGTGCCGCCGTCGACGAACCGGGCCCCGCGCCGGGGTCGGACGTCGTGCCACAACCCCCCACCAGACCGACGCCGAGAAGACCGGCTAGAACCACGGCGATGCGACGGCGCGCTCTCATACCACGACTGTCCCACGTCCCCGGCATTCGCGCAGCACTGCCGAAATACCGCGCGCCGCAGCGCGATGCGTTCGGTGGGTCCGGCTACTGAGCGGCCGGGAATTCCTCGGCGAGTTCCTCGAAGACCGCGGTGTTCATCGCGAAGGCGCGCTTGCCCTCGTCGAGTACGCGGCGGCGCTCCAGATCATCGAGCGGCAGGCGATCGAGCAGGCCGCGGTATTCCCGCTTGAACGCCGCCGGATTGCGTACGCCGTCGAAGACGTAGAAACGCACGCCGTCGCCGCGATGCGGCAGGTTCCACAGCTTTTCGGCGGTGCCGCGGATGACTTGTCCGCCGGACAGGTCACCGAGGTAGCGGGTGTAGTGGTGGGCGATGTACCCGGCGGGCCAGTCGCGTGCGCACGCGTCGATGCGGTCGGCGTAGGCCGCGGTGGCGGGCAACGGTTCCAGGCCGGTACGCCAGCCGGAGCCGAGCAGATGCGCGAGATCGCGTTCGAGTTCCGCGGTGCGGGCCAGCTCCGGCCGGATGAAGGGTCCGGCGACCGGGTTGTCGGCCAGCGTCTCCCACCGCTGTTCGAGCGCGCGGTAGATGAACCAGAGCTGACCGGTGTAGCGGTGATACGAGTCGACGCCGAGGGATCCGCCCAGCATGTCGCTCATGAAGCGGGAGTTCTCCGCCTCCGCGTGCTGCTGCGCGGTGGCGGTACGGATCTGCTTCGAGAACGGATCTGTTTCCGGCATGTCCGAACCACCTCACCTCACACCGGGGCCGCCATCACATCGCGCCGCCCTGACCAGTTCGATAAGAGGTTACCGGGCGGGCGTTCGGCGCGCATGCGCCTCGCGGTTCAGTGCGCGGACGCCGAGCGGCGCCGTCGCCGCACGATCGGGCGGCGCAGCGAGCCGAACCGGCGCAGTATCCGGGGCCTGCGCACGGTGCGGTCGCACCACTCGCCGAGGGTGACACCGGCAGCCAGCGCGCAGCCTATGCCGAAGGCCGACAGCAGTTGGTTGCCTCCGATCACCAGTTCGTCGTTGAGCAGGGCGTAGAGCCCGCGGTAGACCTTGAGGCCGGGCAGCAACGGGGTGATGCCGGCGACCGCGACGACCAGCGGGGGAGTCAGCGCCCGGCGGGCCATCAGACCACCGGCCAGCCCAACCAGCGTCGCGGCCGCGCCGGAGGAGATCACGGGACCGAACCCGGCCTGCTGGACGAGCAGGAAGCAGATGATCCCCGCGGCGCCGCTGCCCGCCGCGGCGGCGAGGGCCCGGCGCTCGGCGTAGCAGGCGAGCGCGAACGCCAGGGCCGCCACCGCACCGGCCAGGATCTTCACCGGCAGGTCGGTGATGTCGCGGGCGGAGGTCAGATAGACCGGTGGCACCGTGGCGTCGAGGAGGTCGGCGATGCGCAGGGTGAACGCGATGCCCGCGATGATGCCGCCGGTCATCATCATCACCTCGAGCATGCGGGCCGTGGCGGTGATGGGGGCGCCGGTGATCGCGTCCTGCACCGAGCCGACCAGTTGCAATCCACTGAGCAGCACGGTGATCCCGGCGGCGATGATCAGGGTCGGGTCGGCGTCGATCCGCAAGCGCGCGGCCAGGCTCGCCAGCACGATGGCCGGGAGCGCGGCGATGGCGCCGCCCACCATGTGCTGGAAGAAGAAGGGCAGACCGTAGCGGTTGAGGACGCGATTGGTGCGGTCGATCGCCGCGGTGGTCGCGAAACTGACCGCGGCCACCAGGGCGCCGGCGCCGAGTAGCGCGGCGATCGCCGCCGCCATCAGCGACCACGCGGCGGTGGCGGTCCACCGGTGGTACGGGTGCGGCGCCGAGGTGATCGCGTCGAGCGCGGCGCGGGCCTGGTCCGGCGGGACCAGTTCGTTGCGGATCCGGCGGGTCAGCCGGTCCACCGCGGCGAGCCGGGTGAAGTCCAGGGCGCGATAGTGCACGATCCGCATGGTGCTGGCCGGCGGCAGCGCGGGCCCGCGGTCGGCCCAGATGCGGATGGCGTCGTAGGTGACGTCGATGCTGCAGCGGGACAGGCCGTAGGTGGCGGCGATGAACCGCACCGTCGTGGTGGTGTCCACCACGCCGGTGCCGGAGGCGAGCACCACCTCGCCGACCCGGACCGCGAGGTCGAGGACTTCGGCCACTCTGGCGTCGTCGGTGAGATCGATCGGCTGCAGCGGCGTCGGCGCGGTGACGATGGTGTCCGCGGTCGCCTGCCGGTCGGCCACCAGCAGGCCGACGGCCTGGGTGACGACGGGTATGGGCCGGGCGCGCCGCAGGCGAAGCCCGCGACGCCAGCCGAGGTGATCCACCCGTTCGGTGGTGACGTCGCCTACGGAAGATGCGTCGAGACTCATGGAGGCGAACCTAGTCATCCGACGTCTCGTTGGCATCCGTGCGGGTCGCGGCGGGCGCCTGCGCCGCTCGCCCCTTGGTGGGACCGGCGAATCGTGGTAGAACTTGTTCTAATTTCGGCGATGGGAGCGCGTACGGTGCGGTACGGAATCGTGTTGTTCACCAGCGATCGGGGTATCACCCCCGCGGATGCGGCGGTGGCCGCCGAGCGTGCCGGTTTCGACACGTTCTACGTCCCCGAGCACACGCACATCCCGGTGGTTCGCGCGGCGGCGCACCCGCGCACCGGCGACGCGAGCCTGCCCGACGACCGCTATCTGCGCACCCTGGATCCGTGGGTCGCGCTGGGCACCGCCGCGTCCGTGACCGAGCGCATCGGGTTGTCCACCGCGGTGGCGCTGCCCGCCGAGCATCACCCGATCACGCTGGCCAAGACCATCGCCTCGCTCGACCATCTGTCCGGCGGCCGGGTCAGTCTCGGCGTCGGATTCGGCTGGAACACCGACGAGCTGGCCCACCACGGTGTGCCCGCGGGCAAGCGCAGGACGGTGCTGCGCGAGCATCTCGAGGCCATGCGGGTGCTCTGGACCGAAGAGGAGGCGGGCTTCGACGGCGAGTTCGTCACCTTCGGCGCCAGCTGGTCCTGGCCGAAGCCGGTGCAGAAGCGCATTCCGGTCCTGCTCGGCGCGGCGGGCACCGAGAAGAATTTCACCTGGCTGGCGAACTACGCCGACGGATGGATCACCACGCCGACCGAGGACGGGTTGGATCAGAAAATCGCTCTGCTGAATCGGGTGTGGCGCGAGCACGGGCGCGCCGACCGCCCCGAGGTCGTCGCGCTCGCCGGGCGGCACGACGCCGAGCAGCTGGCGCGCTGGGCCGAAGCGGGTGTCACGGAAGCGGTTTTCGGGCTGCCCGATCGCGCGGCGGAGGACGTGCGCGCCTACCTCGCGCGACTGGCCGGGAAGCTGGGTATCCAGCCCAACGGGTGACGCGCTCGGGGCGCCACCGCGGTCAACCGTGGCGGCGGTCGATCGGCAAGTCCGCGAGCACCGGCCCGGAGGCGAACTGCCCCGGACGAGAAGTGGCCCGCGCGAAGCGGCTTCGCGCGGGCCACGAGGTTCGTCGTCAGCGCAGGTCGCGCCTGCGGAACGCGGTGACGCCGACGGTCAGCAGGATCGCCGCGACCGCGAGCAGCCACAGCAACGGCAGCGCCTGGAATTCGGCGCCGGGCACCTTCGGTGGGTGGACGAACGGCACCAGATCCACCATCCATTGCGGCAGCCCGTCCAGCGAGCCCACGAAGAAGATCACCACCATGGCGCTGAGCACGCCCCAGGCGACCGGGGCGAAGCGCGGTGCGACACCGTAGAGCGCGACCGCGATGCCCGTGACGACCCAGACCGCGGGCACCTGCACGGCGGCGGCGCCGATCGATTGCCCGAGTTTCGTGCCGAGGTCACCGCCGGTGGCGCCGTACACGATGCCGATCGCCATGCCGGAGACCAGCAGTGCCGCGGCGGGCCCGAGCAGCGCGAAGCCGATGTGGCTCAGCGCGTAGCGGACGCGGCCGACCGCACCGGACAGCGTCGCCTCGACCCGGGCGCTGGTCTCCTCGTCGTGCAGCCGCAGGGCGGCGGAGATCGAGTAGGCGGAGGCCGCCGCGGCCAGCATGGTGATCGCGTAGGTGATGAACGACTGCTGGAGCTGCTGGGAGCCGCCCATCCGGGTGACCATGTCGCGGATCGACGCGCTGCCGTCGAGCATGTCGCCGACGCTGTTGACCGCGCCGCCGATCAGCAGGCCGTAGAGGGCGAAGCCGACCGTCCACGCCAGCAGGGTGCCGCGCTGCAATCGCCAGGCCAATCCGAACGGGCCGGACAGCGCGGGCGCCGCGGCCGGCGGCCCGGGACGTTCGGCGATGAGCCCCGAACCGATGTCGCGATTGCCGAGCAACGCGTACGCCAGCGCGGTGCCCGCCACGGCGAGGACGGCGAAGGGCAGCAGCACCCACCATCGTTCGTCGGCGTACGGGCGGATCTGCAACGACCATCCGATCGGCGAGAACCAGGACAGCACACCGTTTCCGGCGTCGCCGACCGCCCGCAAGGCGAACGCGGCGCCGAGGGCGCCGAAGGCTACGCCGCGCGCCACTCGCGCACCGGCGCTCACCTGAGCGGCGACCGCGGCGATCGCCGCCCAGACGATGCCCGACGCCGCCAGCGCGGCGCCGAAGGCCACCGATCCCGCGCCGGGCAGGTCGGCGGCATACAGCGCCAGCGCGCACACGATCCCGGCGAGCACCGCCCCGGCGTAGGTCATGATCAGGGTGGCGGTGAGACCGGCGAAACGCCCGATACTGGTGGCGCCCACCAGTTCCGCGCGCCCGGTCTCCTCCTCGACGCGGGTGTGCCGGATCACCGTGAGTACCGTGGCGATGGCGATCATGGTGTACATGGCGCCGGCTTTCCAGGTGCCGATCGAGCCGAGCGCCGAGCTGAACACCGGCCCGTACATGGCGATCAGCGCGGGGCTGTCGGCCGTGGTGCGCGCGAAGCTGTCCAAGGACGCCTGGTTGTCGTACAAGCCCTTGATACTGGCCACCTGGAACGCGGGCATCAGACCGATGAGCAGCGTCCACAGCGGCAGCACGATCCGGTCGCGGCGCAGGTACAGCCGCAGCAACCGCCCGGTCCCCGCGAAGTCGCGGGAGACGCCGAGCGGCGGCGCCGCCGCGGCGCGCCCGGCGATGGCGGTGGTCATGCTCGCACCTTCTCCCCGGTGGCCGCGGCGGACTCGGCGTCGTGGCCGTCGACGTGGTAGTGCCGCAGGAACAGCTCCTCGAGCGTCGGCGGCGTGCTGGTCAGGCTGCGCACGCCCGCGTCGCCGAGCACCCGGATCAGCTCGCCCAAGTGCTCGTTGTCGACCTGGCAGCGCAGCGTGTGGTCGTCGAGTTCGATGTCCTCCACGCCGGGGATGCGGCTCAGATCTCCCGCGTCGCCGATCAATTCGGCGGTGATCGACGTGCGCGACAGGTGGCGCAGGTCCGACAGCGACCCGCTCTCCACCGTGCGCCCGGCGCGGATGATGGTCACCCGGTCGCACAGCGCCTCGACCTCGGACAAGATGTGGCTCGACAGCAGGACCGTCGCGCCGCGCTCGCGCGCCTCGTGCACACACTCCCGGAAGACCTGCTCCATCAGCGGGTCCAGACCCGAGGTCGGCTCGTCGAGCAGCAGCAGCCGCGCGCCGGAGGCCAGCGCCGCGACCAGCGCGACCTTCTGGCGGTTGCCCTTGGAGTAGGTGCGCGCCTTCTTGCGCGGGTCGAGGTCGAAGCGCTCGATCAGCTCGTCCCTGCGTTTCTCGTCGAGACCGCCGCGCATCCGGGAGAGCAGATCGATGGTCTCCCCGCCCGACAGCGACGGCCACAGCGTCACATCGCCCGGCACATAAGCCAATTCGCGATGCAGGGCGACCGCGTCGGCCCACGGGTCGCGCCCGAACAGCCTGGCTTGCCCGCCCGTGGCGCGCAGGATGCCGAGTAGCACCCGGATGGTGGTGGACTTGCCCGCGCCGTTGGGGCCGAGGAAGCCGTGGATCTCGCCCTCGGTGACCGTGAGGTCGAGGCCGTCCAGCGCGGTGACGTGACCGAAAGTCTTGCGGAGACCGCGGACTTCGATAATGTCGGACATCACTTCTCCTTGGTGAATGTGTCCAAGATCGTGGGATCGGTAATCAGCCCTTGGGTGTAGAACTCCAGGGCCGGTGGGGTGAGTTCTTCGGTGAGTTCGCGAATCGCCTTGCGATAGTCGATCTTCTCGTCGCGGTGCTGGCGCATCTGCATGTACAGCATGGTCGCGCCGACGTTCAGCATCATCAGGTAGCGGGCGCGCGCCGCGGGATCGCGGCTCGGCTTGATCCTGCCCGCTTCGACCGCCTTCTCGAGATAGCCCTCGGCATCTGCGGTCATGTGCTCGAACAACGATTCCGCCATCGGTCCGCCCGCCTGCAGGCTGCGCACCATATAGGCGACCAGCGGCGCGTACGACTCGACCTCCGCCAGGGCGTCGAGCATGCCCGCCTTCATGGACGATGCGGTGATCGCCTTGACCTTCTCGTCGCGGATCAGCTGCAGGACTCGGTCGTCGCAGGCGGCGCGCAGGCCGTCCTTGGAACCGAAGTGATGGTTGACCAACCCGGGCGAGACGCCGGCGGCGGCGGCGATCTTGCGGACCCCGACTTGGAATCCGTGCTCGCCGAACACCTCGATCGCGGTATCGCGAATGCGGGCCGCGGTGGTCAGATCCTCGGCGGATCCTTGCGGAACGGGCTGTTGGTTAAACACATGTTCAGTATATTAAACGCGTGTTCAACGGTCTAGCAAGACCCTCTCCCGGAGTTGTCGCGCATCACGGTTTGCCGCCGGTCTACCGGGCTATCGTCGAGACATGACTAGCGGCACGGCAACGACGGCGGACCACCTACGCGCGGCACTCGACGGACCCTGGGCGGCCGTCCGGGACGAAGCCCGGACCCTGCTGGCCGGGGAGGAGTTCTCCGGCGACCCCTACCTCGACTACAAGGCCGCGCGAGCGCGGGTGCTCGAGCAGATGAAGGCGATCTCCACCATGGGGTTCGCCGAGCGCGGGTTCCGCCGGGAGAACGGCGGTACCAGTGAGCCGGGCGCCGCGGTGGTCGGGCTGGAGATGCTGGCGTACGCCGATCTGTCGCTGTGGGTGAAATCGGGGGTGCAGTGGGGACTGTTCGGTGGCGCGGTGGAGAACCTCGGCACCGAACGGCACCGCGAGTACATCGAGCGCTTGATCTCGCTGGATTTGCTCGGCTGCTTCGCCATGACCGAGTCCGGGCACGGCAGCGACGTCGCGAACCTGGAGACCACGGCCACCTACGACCCGCAGACCCAGGAGTTCGTCGTGCACTCGCCGACGCCGTCGGCCCGTAAGGACTACATCGGCGGCGCGGCCGAACACGCGCGGATGGCCGCGGTGTTCGCGCAGCTGATCACGCTCGGCGAGAACAAGGGCGTGCACTGCCTGCTGGTGCCGATCCGCGACGAGAACGGCGCCGACCTGCCCGGCGTGACCACCTACGACGACGGCCTCAAAGGCGGCCTGCCCGGCGTGGACAACGGGCGCATCGTCTTCGACCAGGTGCGGGTGCCCCGGGAGAATCTGCTCAACCGCTATGCCGACGTCGCCCCGGACGGCACCTACAGCTCCGAGATCGAGAACCCGAGCCGCCGGTTCTTCACCACGCTCGGCACCCTGGTGCGCGGGCGGGTCAGCGTCGGCGGTGCGGCGGCAGCCGGCGCGCGGGTCGCGCTGAGCATCGCGGTGCGCTACGCCCTGCAACGCAGGCAGTTCTCCGACCCCGACACGGGAGTGGAGACCGTGCTGCTGGACTACCGCAGCCATCAGCGCAGGCTGCTGCCGTTGGTCGCCAAGTCCTACGCCCTCGCGTTCGCGCAGAACGACCTGGTGCGCCGGATGCATCTGGTGCAGACCGGCCAGAACCTCGAGGAGGGCGCGCAGCGCGCACTGGAGAAGCGCGCCGCGGGACTGAAGGTCGCGCAGACCAACCACGCCACCCGCGCCATCCAGGAGTGCCGCGAAGCGTGCGGCGGCGCGGGCTATCTCACGGAGAACCGGCTGGTCACGTTGAAGGCCGACACCGACGTCTTCACCACCTTCGAGGGCGACAATATCGTGCTCACCCAGCTGGTGGCCAAGGAACTGCTCACCTCCTACGCCGACGAGGTGCGCGACCTGGACGCGCTGGGCTGGGTTCGCTTCGCCGCTACCATGGCCGGTGACGTGGTGCGCAAGCGGTCCGGCGTGCGCCAGCTCATCCAGACCCTGCGCGACCGGGGAGACGACTCCATCGACGAGGGCGACCTGTCCCGCCGGGTGGTGCAGTTGCAGTTGTTCGCCGACCGCGAGGACTACCTGGTCCGGACGGCGGCGCACCGGCTGCGCGCCAGGGCCGAGGAGACCGGTCCGTTCGAGGCGTTCAACAACGCCCAGGACCACATCCTGGCCGCGGGCGCGGCGCACATCGACCGCCTGGTGCTCGAGGCGTTCATCGAGGGCATCTCCGATATCGAGGACCCCGAGGCGCGCGAAATCGCCGACTGGATGTGTGACCTGTTCGTCTACTCCACCATCGAGGAGAACCAGGCCTGGTACATCATGCACCGGTTCATGTCGGTGGACCGGGCCAAGGCCGTGCGCCGTGGCGTGAACGAGCTGGTCGACCGGCTGCGTCCGCACGCGCTGACCCTGGTCGAGGCCATGGGGGTGCCGGAGTCGATGCTGCGCGCGGCCATGCTCGACGACGCGAGCGTCTTCGAGCGGAACCAGCCGATCTCGGCGTCTTCGTAGCGGCTGCCACGATCGGCCGCCGCCCGCGCGCGGCCGATCAGCCCGGCCCGTACGTCGTCAAGGCGGTGACCAGGAACCACACCACCCAGACGAAGCCGACCACCATGCCGATGGCCAGGAGGGTGCGCATCACCGCGCGCCCGAAGTCGAGGTCACCGCTCTCGCGTGGATACAACTTCCACGGGCTGTACCAGGGAGCCCGGATGGTGTACCGGGACGCCTGCGCCTCTCGTTCGGCCTGCGCGAGTTCCTCCGCGTAGGCCTCGGCCTGCGCCTGGTTGGGGCCGCCGTGCCAGAGCGTGATGTCGATCGGGCCGAGGAAGCCCTCGTTGATCAGTTCCTGCGGTGCGGGGAGGTAGGGCAGGATGCCGAGCCCGCGGAACGCGACGGCGACGTCGTTGGCCGTCCAGAGGTGTTTCTCCTCGGCGGCGAGCGCGTCGAAGTAGTGCCGGAGCCGGCCGGGATCGTCGCCGATGATCACGTCGAAACTCGGATCGGCCCAGCGCTGTTCGAGCTGGAGCTGGGCGCCGGGCAACGTGACGAGCAGCGCGACGCCGTGCACCACGCGCTGTCCGAGACCGCGGGCGGCCAGCCATTCCTGCAGCGCGAAGGTGTGCTCGCGGGACTTGTCCAGCGGTGTGCGGCGGTCGCGGCTCTCCGTCGCGATCGGCTCGCCGCCGATGCTCCACGGCCCGTTCAGCGGGACCTCGAGCACACCGTCCTGGCGGGCGACGAGCGCGTCGGCCTCGATCACCACGCAGCTGGTCGGTGTCCAGATCACGGCATCGAACTGGTGCAGCCGATCCTTGTGGAACAGGCTGCAGGTGATCGTCGCGACACCGTGCGGACTCGCGGAGTCCTTCCAGGTGCGCAGCCAATCGATCAGCGCGCGCTCGGCATTGGTGCCTGCGGCGTTCTGGACTCGCACGAGCATTGGCGGCCACCCTTCACGTCGACACTCGACAGAGGACAGGATACGAGGTGCCGCAACGGGTTCGCCGCGCCCACGCCGCGCGAACGGCGTGTCGGGTGCACGCCCCGGCTGGAGGCGCTACTCCGGTTCCGCTGCGTCCACCCGGCCGGTCCGCACGGCCTCGACCAGTTCGGCATGGTCGGCCTCCGTGCGGTCGGCGTAGCGCACCGCGAACGCGGCCACCGCCTCGTCGAAGCGCTCGTCACCGTCCAGATAGCCCGATAACAAGCGCGGATCCAGCGAGCGGGAATGGGCCCTGGCCAGCAGTGCGCCCGCCAGCCGCCCGTAGTCGTCCAGATCGGTCGCAGGCAGCTCGGCGGGATCGATGCTGCCCTTCAGGTTGCGGAATTGCCGGACGATGAAAGGCAATTCGGCGCCGTCAGCGGCCGGGGCGAGCGAGGTCCAGCCGAGCAGGATGTCGGATTCGGATTGAACGAGCCGCGCCCCCTGCACGATTCGCTCTCCCTCGTGGCGCACGGCATGGGACGGCAGGAACGGGGCGAGTGCCGCCGTGGCGGCCTGCTTCACCTGGAGGACCAGCGCTTCGCCGTCGTTGCCGTGCAGCAGCGCGAGGTAGCTGTGCAAGCCGACGCTCCCTGTCCCGACGATCCGGAACGCGATGTCCGACACCGCGAATCGGGTCAGCAGGGTGCGCCGCGACTCGGGCAGGGTGTCGGCGTAGCGCTCCAGCCCGCCGATCACCGCCGCCGCGACGTGCTCGTCCACCGGGGTGAGGATCGGGGGATCGCTGAGGAAGCGGTGCTTGCGGATGCCGGTCTGATGATCCTCCAGGTGCTCGGTCCACTTCGCCACCACCTTGGCGCTGGTGTTCTTGCGTGCCTTCTTGGCCGCCTTCTTGAAGTCGTCGAGCAAGGCGTTGGCCTTGGCGCGGGTGATCACCGACTCGTCGGGAAGCGCGCACCAGGACGTCATGAACGGCATCGCGGCCAGCTCGTCCACGGCCAGGCGGTAGGAGCGGGCGGCGTCGCGCGCCGCGGTGCGGCACTCGTCTTCGTCGGCGCCCGCTTCGCGTCCGGCCAGCACCAAACTGGCCGCAAGCCGCTCCAGATCCCACTCCCACGGGCCGGGCACGGTCTCGTCGAAATCGTTGATGTCCATGATGATCTCGCCGCGCGCGGTGCCGTACAGGCCGAAGTTCGCCGCGTGCGCGTCACCGCACAACTGGGCGCTGAGACCACTGTCCGGGCCACCCGCCAGATCGGCCGCCATCAGACCAGCCGCGCCCCGGTAGAAGGTGAACGGCGAAGCGATCATCCGCCCGATCCGCAGCGGTATCAGGTGCGCCAGCCGGCCTGCGTTGCTCGCCTCGACGAAGTCGAGCACACCCGGCCGCCGCACGCTGGTCGCCTCCCGGTCCCGTGCGATGACCGGAACCCGCTGACGCAGCGCGCGTCCGCGGGCGCGGACCTCCTCCGCGGGCACGTAGGAGCGCAGATCGATACCACTGTCCGACACAACGGCTCACGCTAGCCGGAACCGGCCGTTCACGCTGCGTGGCCTCGCCCTCATCGCGCCGTGACGCCGGGTGGCGCAGGCTCGATCGGCAGCCGCAGCGCGCCCGGCGCCGCCGCGGGCACCGTGGGATGCGCCGGGGGCACCGCAGCGATGCGCCGGTAGGGCGAACCCAGTTCCGGCCTGGGGTCGGGCTCGTCGCGGTTGGGCCAGTACGCCATGGCGCGCTCGGCCTGCGCGGTGATCGTCAGCGACGGGTTCACGCCGAGATTGGCGGTCACCGCCGAACCGTCCGCCACATGCAGGCCGGGATGGCCGTAGACGCGCTGATACGGGTCCACCACGCCGGTCCCCGGGCTGTCGCCGATCACGCATCCGCCGATGTAGTGGGCCGTGGCGGGGATGTCGAACACATCCATGATCAGCCCGTGGGTGTCGCCGTCGACCTTGGCGCCGAACCGTCTGCCGATGTCGTGGGCCAGCGGGATCCAGGTCGGGTTCGGCTCGCCGGTGCCCTGCCTGGTCCGCAGCCGCCCGCGCTTGCGGAACGAGGTCAGCGAGTTGTCCAGCGACTGCATGATCAGCAGGATCACCGACTTCTCCGAGGCGTGCCGCGCGTCGAGACTGCGCAGGAACACCAGCGGATGCAGCACGATCGCCAGCAGGAACCGCAGGAAGCGGAACGCCCCGCCGTCCACGATGGGCACCGACATCGGGAACAGCGCGTTCTGGCCTTTGCCGTAGTGACACACCTCGACGTGGGTATCGGGCTCCGGGTGGATCGAGGAGGTGATCGCGATGCCCTCGGCGAAATCGCGGCGGGCGCGGCTGACCACGTTGAGGATGGCCTCGGAGTTGCTGCGGGTCAGTTCGCCCAGCCGGGGCGACAGGTGCGCCAGCACGCCGTCGTCGCGCATCTTGTGCAGCAGCTTCTGCGTGCCGAGCGCGGCGCCGGCGAACACGACCTGCTCGGCGGTGAAGGTTCTGCGCTGCTTGCGGATCCAGCGGTCGGAGCGCTGGGTCTCGACGGCGTACCCGCCGCCGGGCAGCGGTCGCACCGCGGTGGCCGTGGTGAGCGGATGAATTTGCGCCCCGGCCTGTTCGGCCAGGTGGAGATAGTTGGTCGTGGTGGTGTTCTTGGCGTTGTGCGGGCAGCCGGTGAAGCAGCGCGCGCAGTGCACACAGCCGGTGCGGCGCGGGCCCGCGCCGCCGAAATAGGGGTCGTCGACCTCGGTGCCGGGAGCGCTCTCGTTGAAGAACACCCCGACCTCGGTCGGGTGGTAGGTGTCGGCAACGCCGAGATCCTCGGCGATCTCCCGGATCACCTCGTCGGCCGGGGTGGTGCGCGGGTTGGACGCCACGCCGAGCATGCGCTTGGCCTGGTCGTAGTACGGGGCCAGCTCCGCGCGCCAGTCGGTGATGTGCGCCCACTGCCGGTCGGTATAGAAGTTCGGCAGCGGTTCGTAGAGCGTGTTCCCGTAGATCAGCGAGCCGCCGCCGACCCCGGCGCCGGAGAACACGGCGCACTTGCCGAGCAGGCTGATCCGCTGCGGTCCGGTCAGGCCGAGGCGCGGGGCCCAGATCGACTTGCGGACATTCCAATTGGTGCGCGGGATGTCCTCGGCGTTCCAGCGGCGGCCTGCCTCGAGCACGCCCACCCGGTAGCCCTTCTCGGTGAGCCGCAGCGCGCTGACGCTGCCGCCGAAACCGGAACCGATCACCACCACGTCGTAGTCGAATGCGGACATGACTTCCTCTCGCTCACCGGCCACACGATGAGAAATATTTCGAATCATTCTGTCACCGGCGCGCTGTGGCGGAAACCATCCTCGCATGCGCCTGCCGCGGCAATATCCGGAAATTCGGCGCAGGGAGATGGCGAGGATCGGGGCCGGTGGGGTATGCACGGGTCGTGACAACCGAATCGGGCACCGCCCAACCGGAGGAACGCGCCGCAGGCGGCGTGCGGGGCGTCTTCGCCGATCGCGTCCTGACCGTGCCGAACGTGCTGAGCGTGCTGCGCCTGCTCGGCGTTCCGCTGTTCCTGTGGTTGCTGCTGATCGCGCGGGCCGATGGCTGGGCGTTCGCGCTCCTGATCGCCAGCGGCGTCACCGACTTCCTGGACGGCAAGCTCGCCCGGCTGCTCGATCAGTCCTCACGACTGGGGGCGCTGCTGGATCCGTTCGTCGACCGGCTCTATCTGGTCACCACGCTGGCGGCCTTCGTGATCCGCGGCCTGATGCCGTGGTGGGTGGCCGCGATACTGGTCGGGCGCGACCTCGTGCTCACCGCGACGCTCTCGGTGTACAAACGCCGCGAACTGCCCCCGCCGGAGGTGATCTACCTCGGTAAGGCGGCCACCTTCGCGCTGATGTCCGCGCTGCCCTGGCTGCTGGCGGGGGAGATGGACTGGGCCGCCGACGGTTTCGGGCGGGCCTTCGGCGCGGCCTTGCTGATCTGGGGCACCGCGGTCTACGTCTGGACCGGCGTGCTCTATACCGGTAGAGCCATCGCGGTCGCAAGAGCGATACCGGCTGTGGGGCACCGCGCGGCGTAGCCGATAGAGTTTGCGTGCAACGTTCAAACGAAAGGACGGCCTGTGACCCAGACCCCCGACGATCTGCGCTACACCGAGGAGCACGAGTGGGTACGCCGGATCACACCGACCCGGGTGCGGGTGGGCATCACCGACTACGCCCAGTCTCAACTCGGTGACGTTGTGTTCGTGCAGCTGCCCGAGGCGGACGCGGATGTGGCCGCCGCGGACAGCATCGCGGAGGTCGAGTCGACCAAGAGCGTGTCCGACATCTACGCGCCGCTGAGCGCGAAAGTGGTTGCGGTCAACGACTTGCTGAACTCGGAGCCGGAGACGTTGAACACCGATCCCTACGGTGACGGATGGCTGTTCGAGTTGGAGGTGGGTGATGCGGCGAGTCTCGACGCGACACTCGGTGAACTGCTGGATGCCGCAGGTTATCAAGGAGTTATCGGGGGCTGAAGCAGCCTTCCCAGTTCTACCTGCACGGGTGCGGCCCGGCAGGGTACGGTCAATGCCAACAGATGCACCCGGCGGTTGTGCCGGGAATCTAGGGACTCGACGGCAGGTCGTGATGCCAGAGGTATCACCTGCTTGCATGGATAATCAGGTTCGAGGAGGAGAGAAACGGTGAGCGAGAACAAAGACCCGGGTTACGGGGAGACCGCGGCCGAGACGACGTCGGTCTTCCGCGCGGATTTCCTGAACGAGGTCGACGCGTCGCGCTCCGGAGAGCCGACCGGCGAGCAGCCGGTCCAAGGGGTCGAGGGTCTGCCCGTTGGCGCGGCCCTCCTGGTCGTCAAGCGCGGCCCGAACGCGGGCTCGCGGTTCCTGCTGGATCAGCCGACCACGTCGGCGGGGCGCCACCCCGACAGTGACATCTTTCTCGACGACGTCACCGTCAGCCGTCGGCACGCCGAGTTCCGTCAGGACGACGATTCGTTCCAGGTCGTCGATGTGGGCAGCCTCAACGGCACGTATGTGAACCGGGAGCCGGTGGACTCCTCGGAACTGCAGAACGGTGACGAGGTGCAGATCGGCAAGTTCCGGCTGGTGTTCCTCACCGGACCGCGCGCCCAGGTGTCGGACTCGTCGGCGGGCGCGGGGAGTCTATGACGGCGTCGGCGCCGGGTCGCGCGCTCATGAAAGGCTCGGAGTCATGAAGGACCCGGCGCTGTGACCGGTGCGGCGCAGTGGGCACGCGGAGGAATGTCGATCGGCTCCGTGCTCGACCTGCTGCGTCCCGACTTTCCCGATGTCACCATTTCCAAGATCCGCTTCCTGGAAGCGGAAGGCCTGATCCGGCCGGAGCGGACGCCCTCGGGCTACCGCAGGTTCTCCGTGGCGGATGTGGAACGGCTCCGGTTCGTGCTGACCGCGCAACGCGATCAGTACCTGCCGTTGAAGGTGATCAAGGAACAGCTCGAGGCAATCGACAGCGGTGCGGCGACGCTCGGTGTGCGGGAAGCCCGCGCCCGAGCGCACTCCGTCCGCACCGGGGCGCCGGAGCCCGCACACGCCGCGGCGGACGCCGACCAGGCCGCGCCGGGTTCCGAACGTGAGGCGCGCCCGGTGGCCGCGCCTCGGCGGCTCGGTGTCGTGCCGAGCGAGGTCTCCCCGGATGATCTGCGGTTCGATCACGAAATCCGGGTCACCCGGGCGGATCTGCTCGACCAGGCCGGGATCGAGGAGCGGTTCCTCAACGACCTCATCCGGGCCAACCTGATCACGCCCGGCCCGGCGGGGTACTTCGACGCGGACGCGGTCACGCTGGCCAAGACGGCCCGGGCGATGGCCGAATTCGGTTTGGAGGCACGGCATCTGCGTGCGTTCAAGCTCGCCGCCGACCGGGAGGCCGCGCTCGTGGCACAGATCGTCGCCCCTATCGCGAAGAGCCGGGACGCCGGGGCACGCGCCCGTGCGGAAGAGACGGTGCGGGAACTGGCCGCGCTGTCGCTGACCCTGCACACCTGTCTGGTGAAGTCCTCGGTCCGGGGCTCGCTCGGGGGCTGACCTCCGGGCGTGCTCCGGGTCCGGAGGTTTCGGCGATCCAACACGGTGATTTCGGCTGTGCAGACGGATCGCTGGACCGGTGCGGGTTCGCCTAGACTCGTGGTACGGCGAGCTCTGCAGCGGTCATGCCGGGCCGGCGGCGAGTATGGGAGGCAGTGCGATGAGCGAAATGCGCGTGATCGGCATCCGTGTCGAGCAGCCACAGAACCAGCCCGTGCTGTTGCTCCGCGAAGTGGCGGGCGATCGGTATCTGCCGATCTGGATCGGGCAAGCCGAGGCGACGGCGATCGTGCTCGAGCAGGAGGGGGTGACTCCGATCCGCCCGCTGACGCACGACCTGATCAAGATCCTGATCACCGAGCTGGGGCACACCCTCAAGGAGGTGCGCATCGTGGATCTGCAGGAGGGCACGTTCTACGCCGACCTGGTCTTCGAGAACGATCTGCGGATTTCGGCGCGGCCGTCGGATTCGGTTGCGATCGCCTTGCGGGTGGGTTGCCCGATCCATGCCGAGGAGTCGGTTCTCGAGGAAGCCGGCCTGGTGATGCCGGACGAGCGCGAGGACGAGGTGGAGAAGTTCAAGGAGTTTCTCGAGTCGGTGTCCCCCGACGACTTCAAGGCGACCGATAGCTGAAGTAGAGGTCGAGACTTTTTCCGCGCGTCGCGTTTGGCTCGATGACGCCGCTCCCTGGACAATCGTGGGGAGTAATCTCGACAGTTGGGCCACGACCGTTTCGGCCGAATCCGCACCGATTCGGTCGGTGACGGAGCCGGGTCATCGATGAGGCTGGGAATGCGTCGGCGAAGCAAGGGAGTGGTCAGTGGCAGAGCAATCGCAGGATGTGGTACAGCCAGGCCTGTTCCCCGACGATTCGGTACCTGACGATCTGGTCGGCTATCGCGTTCCCAGTGCGTGCCAGGTAGCCGGAATCACCTATCGGCAGCTCGACTACTGGGCTCGCACCGGTCTGGTGGTGCCGTCCATCCGGAGTGCGGCGGGCTCGGGGAGTCAGCGGCTGTACTCGTTCAAGGACATCCTCGTCCTGAAGATCGTGAAGCGACTGCTCGACGCGGGCATCTCGCTGCAGAACATCCGGATAGCCGTCGACCATCTGCGCAGCCGCGGCGTGCAGGACCTGGCGGGGATCACCCTCTTCTCCGACGGCACCTCGGTCTACGAGTGCACCTCGGCCGAGGAGGTGGTGGATTTACTGCAGGGTGGGCAGGGGGTCTTCGGGATCGCCGTCAGCGGCGCCATGCGTGAGCTCACCGGCGCCATCGCCAATTTCCCGGCGGAGCGCGCGGCGGCGATCACCGAGCGTCCGGAGGACGAGCTGTCATTCCGTCGGAAGGCGCGGATGAACCGCAAGACGGGCTAGAATTCGCCAGGTCAGCGCGGAAACGCAGGAACAACGCTTTCACGGCCGGGTAAGGCGTGCAGCCTCCCGGCCGTGTTGGTGACACGCCGTCGGCGGCGGGAGAAGGGGCCGGGGCGGCAGCGAGAGGGGGGCGCCGTGCGTGCACGGGACATCACCGGGCTCGTCGGGCCGATCGGCCGGATCGAGGCGTTTCCGACCGTCGACGAACTCGACGAGTTCGCCGACGCGCTCGCCGCGGATCACCCGGATCGGATCTCGATCACCGAACTGGGACGCTCCCGCGGCGGTGATCCGATTCGCGAGGTGACGGTCGGATCGGGCGAGCAGCACATCCTGGTGTTCGGCAACCCGCACCCGAACGAGCCCATCGGCATGGCCACGATTCGCCACCTGCTCGGCCGGATGGCCGCGGACGAGGCGGTGACCGTCGGTGCCACGTGGCACTTCCTGCTGTGCGTCGACCCGGACGGGACGCGGTTGAACGAAGGGTGGTTCGCCGGGCCGCACACCAGGACCGGCGTCGCGCGCGGCTTCTACCGGCCGCCCGCGGCCGAGCAACCGGAATGGTGCTTCCCGGCCGAGTGGCGCGGCAGACGCGTCGGGGTGCCGCTCCCGGAGACGAAGGCGATGATGTCGCTGATCGACCGCACCCGGCCCGTGCTGATCGCCTCTTTGCACAACGCGGAATTCGGCGGCGGGTTCTTCTACACCTCCGGCGGTGACCCCGAGTACTGGTCGGCGCTGACCGCTCTGCTGGCCGCCGCCGAAGTGCCGATCTACCAGGGCGAGCCCGACGCGCCGGGCGCGCGTGCGCTGGCGCCCGGCGTCTTCGAACTGCCGCCGTTCGAGGCGATGGCCGATCTGCTCGCGGCACAGGGTCTGGACTCGGTCGCCGCGCTGGGCGGGGGAGGCTGCCGGGACTACGCGGCGCGCTACGGCACGGCGATCCTGGTCTGCGAATTGCCGCTCTGGGTCGACCCGCGCATCGGCGACGGCTCGGCGGGCGACCGCGTGCTGGGTGACCTGCTCGATGCCACCGCCGCCGACTATCGGGCCATGGCCGAGGTCGCCGCCGAGGTGCTGGCCCGCCTCGACGGCCGGTTGAGCGGCCGCAGCCCGTTCGAGCGGTCGGTGCGTGCGCTGGTCGCCGGATTGCCCGGGCTGGCGGTGAGCAGACAGGCTGTGCCGGAACGCAACCGGATCGCGACCAGGGGCGAGATCTTCGTCGAGCGCTACGACTGGACCGCGATGCTGCGCCTGCGGCTGGGCGGCATGTTGCTGCGCCTGCTGGAGGAGGAATACGCCCGCGATGGCGCGCCGGTGCTGGCCGTCGAGCGCGACCGGTTCGCCGCGGTCTTCCAGCAGTGGTGCGCCGACGTGGAGCAGAACGCGCCGGGCGCCGTGGTGCCGCTGGACCGTCTGGTGGGTATCCAGGCCGAGTCCATCCTGCTTGCCGCGATGAGGGTGCGCGCGGGCTTGGCCGTCTGACGGTCGCTCCCGTTCGAGTGACCAGAACGACACGGTTCACGCGGGGTCCCGGGGCGCGCTCCGGCGTGGCGTCGGCATAAACTGACCGTGCGTCGCCGCCGTGCGGGAGAGTCTCGATCTCGAAAAGAGTCCGAGCGCCGAAGGAGCAGCACCTCCCCGTCAATCTCTCAGGCAAAAGGACCGTGCGGGCTTCGGCGCCTCTGGAAAGCGGTGGCTTCGAGCCGCCCGCCCATGGGGAAAGGGGCTCGGCCACCGGTCGCGGTACCCGAATCTCTCAGGCGCCACGACAGAGGGGGAGGGCCGGTACCCGTCGACCGCGTGGTCGACCCCGCCCGACCTTGGGAGCTGTTGTGACTCGCTCATTCGCCGACCGCCATATCGGACCCGACCGGGCCGAAGTGGCCGGGATCCTGGACGTCGTCGGCGTGCCGTCGCTGGACGAACTGGCTGCCGCGGCGCTGCCCGCGAGCATCCTGGACGGCGACGGACTGGCCGGGCTGCCCGCCGCGTCCTCCGAGCACGAGGTACTCGCCGAACTCGCCGGACTCGCGGCATCGAACACCGTGGCCACCTCGATGATCGGGCTCGGCTACTACGACACACTGACCCCGCCGGTGCTGGTGCGCAACCTTTTGGAGAATCCGGCCTGGTACACCGCGTACACGCCCTATCAGCCGGAGATCAGCCAGGGCAGGCTGGAGGCGCTGCTCAACTTCCAGACCATGGTGTCGGAGCTGACCGGCATGGACGTCGCCAACGCGTCGATGCTGGACGAGGCGACCGCCGCCGCCGAGGCGATGACGTTGCTGCGTCGGGCGAGCAAGGTGAAGTCCGGCAGGCTGTTGATCGACACCGACCTGTTCCCGCAGACCAGGACGGTGCTCTACACCAGGGCCGAGCCGCTCGGCCTGGAGATCGTGGAGGCCGACTTGTCCACCGGCGAACTGCCCGAAGGGGAGTTCTTCGGTGTGCTGGCGCAATCGCCCGGAGCCTCCGGTCGCGTCGTGGACCGCACCGGACTGATCGCGGCGGCGCACGAACGCGGCGCGCTCGTGGCGATCGGCGCCGACCTGCTGGCCATGACCCTGATCACGCCGCCCGGTGAGCAGGGCGCCGACGTGTGCTTCGGCACCACGCAGCGCTTCGGCGTCCCGCTCGGCTTCGGTGGCCCGCACGCCGGATACCTCGCGGTGCGGCAGGCGCAGGCCCGTCAGCTGCCCGGCCGCCTGGTCGGGGTCTCGGTGGACGCGGACGGCGCGGTCGCCTACCGGCTCGCCTTGCAGACTCGCGAGCAGCACATCCGCCGGGAGAAGGCGACCTCCAACATCTGCACCGCGCAGGTGCTGTTGGCCATCGTGGCCGCGATGTACGCCTCCTACCACGGCGCCGACGGGCTACGGGCGATCGCTCGCCGGGTACACGGGCACGCCGCGGCGATCGCGGCCGGGCTGGACGGCGCGGTCGTGCACGACAGTTTCTTCGACACGGTGCTCGCGCACGTGCCCGGCGGTGCGGAAGCCGTCGTGGCGAAAGCGAAGTCGCGCGGCATCAATCTGCGGTTGGTCGACGTCGACCACGTCGGCATCGCCTGCGACGAGGCGACCACCGACGCGCATGTCGCGGCCGTGCTCGAATCCTTCGGTACCGCGATGTCGGCCGAGCCGGGAACGGCCGCGCCGGTCGCGGCGATCGAGAACCGCGCCTCGGAGTTCCTCACCCACTCCGCGTTCACGAAGTACCACACCGAGACGGCGATGCTGCGGTATCTGCGCACGCTGTCCGACAAGGACATCGCGTTGGACCGCAGCATGATCCCGCTCGGCTCGTGCACGATGAAGCTGAACGCCACCGCGGAGATGGAGGCCATCACCTGGCCGGGTTTCGCGCGCGTGCATCCCTACGCGCCGGTCGAGGACGCGCCCGGTCTGCTACGGGTGATCGCGGATCTGGAACGCTGGTTGTCGGACATCACCGGCTACGACTCGGTGAGCCTGCAGCCCAACGCCGGCAGCCAGGGCGAGTACGCCGGGCTGCTGGCGATCCGCCGCTACCATCTCGACCGCGGTGACACCCACCGCGACACCTGCCTCATCCCGTCCAGCGCGCACGGCACCAACGCGGCCTCGGCGGCGATGGCCGGGCTGCGCGTGGAGGTGGTGAAGTGCCGCGCCAACGGCGACGTCGACCTGGACGACCTGCGCGCCAAGATCGCCGATCACGCCGATCGCCTGGCCTGCATCATGATCACCTATCCGTCCACCCACGGCGTCTACGAGCACGAGGTCGCCGAGTTGTGCGCGCTGGTGCACGACGCGGGCGGTCAGGTCTACGTGGACGGCGCCAACCTGAATGCCCTGGTCGGTCTCGCGCGGCCGGGCCGGTTCGGCGGCGACGTGAGCCACTTGAATCTGCACAAGACGTTCTGTATCCCGCACGGCGGCGGTGGCCCCGGCGTCGGCCCGGTCGCGGTGCGCGCGCACCTGGCGCGATATCTCCCCGGCGATCCGCTGGAGACGGGCTCCCACGCGGTGTCGGCGGCGAAGTACGGCTCGGCCTCCATCCTGCCGATCACCTGGGCCTACATTCGCATGATGGGCGCCGACGGGCTGCGCCGCGCCTCGCTGACGGCGATCGCCTCGGCGAACTACATCGCGCGCCGGCTCGACGAGTATTTCCCGGTGCTCTACACCGGTGAGCACGGCATGGTGGCCCACGAGTGCATCCTGGACCTCCGCGAGATCACCAAACAGACCGGCGTCACCGTCGACGATGTGGCCAAACGCCTGGCGGACTACGGTTTCCATGCGCCGACCATGAGCTTCCCGGTGGCCGGCACGTTGATGGTGGAACCCACCGAGAGCGAAAACCTCGCCGAGCTGGACGATTTCATCGAGGCGATGATCTCCATCCGCGCGGAGATCGACCAGGTCGCCGCGGGTGTGTGGCCGGTGACCGACAACCCGCTGCGCGGCGCGCCGCACACCGCGGCGTCGCTGGTGGGCGATTGGGAGCACCCCTACAGCCGGGAAGTCGCCGTATATCCGCGGGGTCTCGGGCATGCCCGCGCGAAGGTGTGGCCGCCGGTGCGCCGGATCGACGGCGCCTACGGCGACCGCAACCTCGTGTGCGCCTGCCCGCCGCTCGAGGCGTACGCGGGCTGAACCTCGGCCCGGCCTCGCCGTCATGCCGCGGCGGCCGCTTTCGCGTAACTGTTCGCCAAGTCCGGCCAACCGCCCGCACTGCCGACAGCGTCGTGCATGGATTCCCAGCCCGGTCCGTGCTTCTCGAAACCGGAGTGCACCAGCGTGACGGCGGTGCGATCGGGAGCGATGGCCGAAAAAGTGACGTCGACGCGGCTGGCGCGTTCCGGATCGGTCTCCTGCTTCCAGTTCAGGCCGATCTCCCAGGAGAACGCGAAGTGGCTGGGCGGCTGCCAGACCAGGACCGTTCCCCACGGGCATTCGGTGCCGTCCTCCTCGCGGCCGAGGCAGCGGCCGCCCACGCGCGGCTCGATCACCTCCTCGGCGAGCCGGCCGGTGCCGATGTGGTGCTCACGCGGCCACCAGCGGTCGATTCCGGTGGTGAATACCTCGTACGCGGTCTCGATCGGTGCGTCGACGACGAGTTCGACTCGCACGTCATTGTCGTTGACCTGTTGTGTCATGACTGTTCCTCCTTGCAGGCTCGTTGTTCGGCGGCCCGCCGGTTCGCCTCGTCCTGGAAGGCCGACATCGCGGTCGTCCAGAAGTGCGTGAAGTACGCGCGCAGCGCGTCGATACCGGTGGGATTCAAGCGGTAGACCCGGCGCGTGCCGACCGCCTCGTGGGTCACCAAACCGGCCTGTTCCAGCACTTTGAGGTGCTGGGACACGGCGGGCCTGCTCACCGGAAGGCCCTCGGCGAGCTGTCCTACCGCGCACGGCCCTTTGCCGAGGCGTTCGAAGATCGCCCGCCTCGTCGGATCGCCCAGTGCGTCGAGGGCTGCATCTCGGTAAGTACCCACGAACCGTAAGTCTAGACTTACTGATACTCGCTGTCGAGCGCTTCGAGTGAGGTGACCTGCGGGTTGGGCCGGAGCTGCCGGGGTGTGCGCGGCTACGGCGTGGTGAGCGCTTTGACGACGGCGTTGCCGAAGCCGATGTCGTCGGAAGTGGACGGGCGGGTGTAGCTGCCGCCGGTCTGCTGGGCCAGGGCTTGGAGTGTCTGGGTGCCGCTGCCGCCGAGCACGATCACGTCGATGCGCACAGGGCGGGCGCGGTCGATGGCGGCGGTGATGTCGGCGGCCAGTTGGGTGCCGGTGACCGTGGAATCGTCGTCGGGTCCGTCGGTGATCAACAGCACCGAGTTGGTGCGGCCGGGCGTGTACCCGGCGACCGCGCTCTTGTACGCCGCGATCAGGGACGGATAAGCCTGGTCGGACCGGTTCTCATCCGGGCGCACCGAACCGAGCGCAGTGGTGATCTTCGTCCGCTGCTCGGCGGTCAGCGGCGCGGTGGCGGCCGCCACCCGGTACGGGGTGTTGCCGTCGAGGTTCTTGCCGAAGGTCCACACACCGAGGCCGAAGTCGGGCGGCATGACCGTCATGGTGGAGTTCAGCGCGGCGAGGACGTTCGCCAATCGCGTGGTGGAGCCCTCGGCGGTCCCCATCGACGCGGAGACGTCGACCAGGACCGTCGAGCGCACGCCGAGGACGGGATTCGCCAGCGTGGCGCGCACCTTGTCGAGCGCGCCGCGCGGCGGGACGGCGGCCGCGGCGGGCGGCGCACTGCCGAAGCCCGCCGCGACGAAGGCCTGCGCCTGCTCGGGCTTGCGCAAGTAGTCGGTGAACCGTCCGGCGATGAGGTTCTGCGTCTTGTCCACCCAAGCGCCGGACATCAGCGCGGCCGGGTAGTCGGCCACCGGCGCCGACCCGGCGGGATGGAACGCGGCAACACCGGCCACGCCCTTGAGTTGCTGTTCGGTAGCAGCTATGGCGTGCAGTGGCGCTTCCTGACCGGTGAGTCGCGCGGGCACCGTCGCGGCGTCGGGTGTTTCGGGCGCGTCGGCGGCGAGCCCGGAGATCGCGGCGATCACCTGGCCGGACTGCGCCGCCTGTTCGCTGAGCGGCTCGGCTCCCGAGACCGCGGTCCCGACCGCCGTGGCCGCGGCCAGCGTGGCGTCCCCCGAGGGCAGCGCCATGCGCAGCCCGCCCCATCCGTCCAGACCGATCTCCCCGAGCGATCCCTGCTGCAACCTCGGCAGATCCGCCCAGGACACGTCGGCCTGCTCCAGTGCGCGACGCAGCTCCTCCGGTACCGCGAGCACGATCGGGCTGGCGGCGATGGGCACCGGCGCGCCCTCGATCAGGCCGGGGACCCGCATGGATTCGATGGAGCGGGTCGAATCGGCGATCCACAGCGCCGGTTGCGGGCCGAGCGCCTGGTCCCACGGCTTGCCGCTGGTGAACGCGGCGACGATCGCGGAAGATGGCTGCGCGGTCACGCTGACCCGCGCGCAGTGGTCGCGTACTTTCGGCTGGGTGGCGTTGTAGCTGTCCGCGGCGGCGCGCACCTGCGCCGCGATGCTGGGATCGGCCGTCACCCAGAGCGTCGCGGGGCCCTCCACGCATTCGGCCGCCGCCGCGCTGTCCTGATCCGCCGCGCGATCGCGCAACTGGAACCAGCCGACGACGATCGCGGCCAGTAACGCAACGGCGACCACTGCGATAACCGGACCTTTGCTGATGCCTCGGGACCTGGTTCCGCTGCGATGAGTGCCCACGGCGCCCAGTGTATGGTCACCGGCGCCGGACGAAGTCGGCGAGGCTTCTCCCGACCGGCACGAGGGGCACGGCAGTCCGCCGTCGCACCGGAAAGGCGCGACGGCGCGACCTCAGTGGCGGATCACGCGCCCGCGGTCGAACTCGTGCCCGCCCCAGACGCCGGACTGCCCGGTGCGCGCGGCGAATTCGCCACACGCTTCCCGGATCGGGCAGCGGGCGCAGACTTCGCGCGCGTAGTCGAAGTCTTGCGACGGGTACGGGAACCAGGCTTCGTGGTTCGGGTCGCCGCGGCAGGCCGCCCGGTGCCACCCTCGGGAGTCCGAGAGCGGGAGCAGGTCGGTCAGGGTCAACTCCGCGACGGCGGTGGTCTCGGTGCGCGTCATCGCGTTCTTCTCCTTTCTCGGGTCGCGGTCAGGTCGCGGCGAGTTGTCTCCAGATCCGGCGCTGTCGCCTGACCTGATGGGTGGGGGCCTTCGGCTCCCAGAGCAGGCGCATGCCCGCCTCCTGCGGGGTGCGGTCGGCCTTGGCCGTGTTGCACGGTGCGCAACAGGCCACGAGGTTGCTCCACGTGTTGGGCCCGCCCCGCGATCGCGGGCGGATGTGGTCGACGGTGCGCGCCAACCCGGCGCAGTAGCCGCACCGGTTGCGGTCGCGGCGCAGCACGCCGGCCGGCGTGGCCCTGCTCTCGTCGTGCGCCGGAACGGCGTGTTCCAGGTAGACGTAGCGCAGCAGCCGAATCGTCTGCGGCAGAGCGATTTCCACGTGCCGTGACCGAATCGGGAAGTGCGGCTCGCGCTCGGCCACCGATTCCGCGGCTCCGGCGACCAGCAGCACCACGGCCCGGTCGGCCTTGATCTCGTCGAGCGCCTCGTAGGAGGCGTTCAGGACGAGGACCCCGGTGTGTATCCAGTTGTCGGCGGTGATCGCCGCCTGATCGGCGGCACGGCGGAACATCATGGGAATCACCATGTTTCGTGCGGAATGAAGCGGGGAGAGGAATGCGGCGGTCAGCCGGCGATCTGGAGGCGGCTGACGTCCGGTTCGCCGTGCGATGCGCGCAACGGCCTGCCGAACGCATCGCCCGCGGCCGCCGATCGCGCCGCCCTGGTCCGCATTCGCTTCGTCGTTTCCGGATTCACTGCCGCCCCTCCTCTCCACTGCTCGGCGACCACCTCGAGGCGGTGGCCGGTGTCGAAACACATGGTGGCACAGCGCACCCGCCGTTGTCGGGTCATTTTTCGGCGCTGCGGCCCACGGGCCGGGGTCAGGCCGGTCGCAGTTCGGCCGCGCCGAAGGAGACGTTGAACCGGTCGCACCAGATCGCGACGCTGGTCAGCTGGGCCAGGTCGGCATCGGCGGGGACGGGGTAGTTCTGGTTGCCCTGATTGCCCTTGAGCTTGCCCAGGTCGGCGTGGACGCCGTCGTCGAAGACGAACCATCCGTCGCGGCCCTCGCGCACCGGCGCGTCGGTGAGCCAGACGTGCAGGTCGGGGCCGTCGGAGGTGTCGAGGTTCTCCACGCGCAGCACCCTGCTGCCGTCGGGCAGCCGCAAGACCACGACGGCGCCCGAGGTGGTGTGCTCGTGCGAGACGAACGTGCCCCGGGCGATGGCCTGCGGCTGCGCTTGCGTGCCCCCCGGACCGGGCGCAGCGGTGACCGACGGCGCCGCCTCCTGCACGGTGGTATCGGTGAACAGCCGCCACGGCTGGAACACGGCCAGTCCTACGCCCAGCCCGACCACCAGCAGCACGGCGACGGCCCAGGTGATCGGCGATCGCGCGATTCCGCGTGCGGACACCATGGCTACTCCTCGGAGTGTCGTCGTATGGCCGGAAAGGCCGGTTCACCGCGCGAGGGTTCTCGCCCCCATCGATTATGGAGGCGAGTGGCGACGGCGTCGACGGAATGGACAGGCGTCATCCGATCGGGGACTGCCCGAGCAGGACACGGCCGGAGAAGTGGGTCTGCTTGGCTCGCGGCAACGGGTGGAACAGGCAGCCGTGCACGTCGCGATAACGCATCTCGAGTTCGCAGGTGCGGGAATATCCCGCTCCACCGGTGGTCTCGATCGCCAGGCGCACGGTGCGAACGAGCGCGTCCGCCGCGGCGGTCTTGCGGCTGAGCGTCCGGCTCGCGTACTGATCGGTGTTGGCGAAGCGCAGATTCTCCGAGGCGTTGAACATGGCGTCGACGAGGTCGCCCGCGGTGGTGTGCGCGGTGGCCAGCTCGCCGGCCAGCTGGACGGTCGGCGCGTCGGCGCGGCCCGCCGCCAGTGTGGTCGCGATCTCCACCGCGCCGTCGGCGATGCCTAGGTAGGCCGCCATCACCAGCGGCATCGCCGCGCCGAGCACGACGTTCAGCAGCGGCGGCCACACGGTGGCGGGGCGGGCCAGTGAGACCGCGGCGTCGGGCACAAACACGTCGTCGAGCACGACGGTGTGTGATCCGCTGGCGCGCAAACCCATGGTGTCCCAAGTCTTTTCGATCCGCACACCGGCGGCGGTGAACGGGATGGCGCAGTGCAGCACCTGCGGGCCGTCCGGTGCGGCGTCCCAGCGC
The DNA here is from genome assembly GCF_040642815.1 of Nocardia sp. NPDC047648. NCBI lineage: Bacteria > Bacillati > Actinomycetota > Actinomycetes > Mycobacteriales > Nocardiaceae > Nocardia > Nocardia sp. NPDC047648. The sequence goes on from NZ_JBEYSX010000016.1 coordinate 42,920, forward strand.
ACGCTGGTCACCAGGACGGTGCCCGCCTCGCATCCGCTGGCCGGCGCCTTGCGCGCGTGCACGCGGTAGCCGCCCTCGACCCGCTCGGCGCTGCCGTTGGAGCCGACCCAGTCGGAGGCGCCGGTACTGACCAGGATCGCGCCCGCGACCACCTTGGCGAACAGCGGCGCGGCGTCGATGCCGTGGTTGTGCCGCCACACCTGGGCGGCGACCAGGTGGGTGTGCATCGCGAAGGCGACCGCCGTGGAGGGGTCGTGGCGGCCCAGTTCCCGCAGGATCGCGCCCATTTCGCGGTGGGTGACCCCGCCACCGCCGAACTCGGCGGGTACGAGAGCCGCGGACAGCCCGCTGTCGCGCAGCAGGTCGAACGCGGCGAGGGAGATCTCGCCGGAGCGGTCGCGGGCGGCGACCTCGGGACGCAGGGTCTCGCCGACCCGGCGCGCGCGGGCGATCCAGTCCGTGGTGATGGTTTCTGTGATGGCAGGAGCTGTAGTGGTCATGTTTCGAAACTAAGAACGGCCGCGATAACCGGATAGTGCAGAAAGTGGACCCCGACAGTCCAGAAAATAGACCCCGCTCCCGAGGTGCCATGACGACTTCCACGCCGAGTTACGGCCAGTACTGCCCGATCTCCCGGGCGCTCGACCTGGTGGGTGAGCGCTGGTCGCTGCTGATCCTGCGCGACCTGCTGCTGGGCACCACCCGATTCAACGATCTCGCGCGCGGTCTGCCCGGGCTGTCGCGCAGCCTGCTCGCCAAACGCCTGCGGCAGTTCGAGCGAGCCGGGCTGGTGGAGCGACTGGTCGGGGAGTACCTGCTCACCGACGCGGGGCGGGAGTTGGAGCCGATCCTGTTCCGCCTCGGCCAATGGGGCGCACGCTGGACCTTCGGTGCGCCACGCGACGACGAGCGCGATCCCGCCCTGCTGGTGTGGTGGATGCACACGCGGTTGGACACTTCGTCGTTCCCGGGCCGCCGTCATGTGCTGCTGGTGCGCTTCACCGACGACCTGCGCCGCTTCTGGATCGTGCTCGAGGCGGGCGTGCCCTCGGTGTGCGAGTCCGATCCCGGCTATCCCGTGGACGTCGCGATCAGCTCCGACGTCGCCTCGCTGTACCAGGTGTGGCTGGGACGGCTGCCGCTGGCGCACGCGCTGCGGACGGGCCGGGTGGCGTTCACCGGCCCGCCCGCGCTCACCCGCCGGATGCCGTCGGTCCTGCGGCTCAGTCCCGTGGCCGGGTACGCGGACACCTCGCACGTGGACGCGGCCGCCCAGCGCGCGTCCTGAACTCCGACACCGGTCCGCGCGCCTCGCTCAGAGGTTCCCGACGATGTGCTCGAGACGCTGGGCGACCAGTTCGCGCGCCTTCTCCCGCAGCGCGGGCCGGTAACCGCTCGGGTACACCGGGTCCGCCGGGGCGTAGTCCTTCAGGACCTCTTTCGCGAGGGTGATCTTGTGTACTTCGGTGGGTCCGTCGGCGATGGCCATCACCTCGGCGTAGCCGAGCATGTCGATGAACGGCAGGTCCTGGCTGACGCCGAGCGCGCCGTGCAGATGCAGCGCGCGCTGGGCGATGTCGTGCATCACCTTGGGCATGGCGACCTTGATCGCGGCGATGTCCTTGCGGACCTTCCGGTAGTCCTGCTCCTTGTCGATGCGCCACGCGGTGCGCAGCACCAGCAGCCGGAACTGCTCCATCTCGATCCAGCTGTCGGCGATGCGTTCCTGGGTCATCTGCAATCCGGCCAGCGGGCCGCCGCGCATCGGACGCGACACCGCTCGCTCGGCCATCATGTCGAACGCCTTGCGGACCATGGCGACCGTGCGCATCGCGTGGTGCACACGCCCGCCGCCCAGCCGCGTCTGCGCGACGACGAAGCCCTGCCCCTCGGCCCCGAGCAGGTGGTCGGCGGGCACGCGGACGTCGGTGAACCGCAGATGGCCTTCGTGCTCGCTGAATCCGGCGACGTGATAGTTCTTCACGATCTCCAATCCCGGGGCGTCGGCGGGCACGATGAACATCGACATGCCCCGGTACGGGCTCACCTCCGGATCGGTCACCACCATGACGATGTGGAAGGCGGCGAACTGCGCGTTGGAGTTGAACCACTTCTCGCCGTTGATCACCCAGTGGTCGCCGTCGCGCACCGCGCGGGTGCGGAACAGCGTCGGGTCCGAGCCGCCGGTCGGCTCGGTCATCACGTAGCACGAGCCGATCTCCCCGGCCAGCAGCGGCTCGAGATAGGTCTTCTTCTGCTCCGGCGTGCCGTAGTGGGCGAGGATCTCCGCGTTGCCGGAATCCGGTGCTTGGCAGCCGAATACCGACGGCGCCCACACCGACGTGCCGAGCACCTCGTTGAGCAGGGCGAGCTTCATCTGCCCGAAACCGGGGCCGCCCAGTTCCGGCCCGAGGTGGCAGGCCCACAGGCCCTGCTCCTTGACCTGCTCCTTCAGCGGCCGCATCAGCGCCATCGCCTCACGGTCGGTGCGGTCGTACGGGTTGGGGTAGAGCAGGTCCAGCGGCTCCACCTCGGTGCGGACGAACTCCGCCGCCCAGTCCAGTTTCCGCTGGTACTCCGGGTCGGTCTCGAAATCCCAAGCCATGGTCAGCCTTTCGTGTCTGGCGCGGTGCCGGTCACCACGCCGTCGAGCAAAGTGGTCGCGAGGATGTCGGCGATCTCGCCGGGGGAGCGGTCGCCGTGCGGGCGGTACCAGAACGAGACCATGTTCAGCATGCCGAGCACGCTGTTGGTGACCACGTGGTCGCCGGTGCGCAACAGCCCTTCCGCGTGACCGGCGTCGATGACGCGTTGCCAGCAGTGCTGCACCCGGTCGCGCAGCTGTTGTAGCTGCGCGGCGCGCTCGCCCGTGAGCGCGCCGACGTCACGCAGCTGGATGGCCACCTCGCGCTGATGGCGAACGATCAGCCGCACGTGACTGTGAATCATCTTGCGCAGCTTGGTGACCGGATCGTCGGGGCCGTCGGAGATCTGCTCTGCCTCGACCAGCATCAGCTGGATGTAGTCGCGCAGAATCTGCCAGAGCAGTTCCTCCTTGGAACCGATGTGGTAGTACAGCGCGCCGCGCTGCACGTCGGCGCGCTCACCGATCTCGGCCACGCCGGTGCCGTGGAAGCCCTGCTCGGCGAACAGGTCGATCGCCGCATGCACGATCCGCGCCCTGGTGTCGCTCGCCGTCGATTCGGCGGCGGGCGGGCGGCCGCGCCTGCGCGAAGGGGCGGTCATCTCGACGGGTCCAGCACGATCTTGCCCACCCCGTCGGCCCGCTCGGCGAACATCCGGTAGGCGTCGGGCCCCTCGGACATGGGCAGGTGGTGGGTGACCACGGCCTCGGGCCGCAGCCTGCCGCCCGCGGTGAGTCTCAGCAGCGCGGGCAGTTCGTACTGGATCGCGCACAGCCCGATGTGGAATTCGAGGTCCTTCACCTGGGCCGCCATCAAATGGAACGGGAAGGCGCGGTTGTGGCTCACGCCGATCACGCTGACCCGGCCACCGTGCCCGACGGCGCTGATCGCCAGCTTGACGGTTTCGTCGGCGCCGACCGCCTCGATCGCGACATCCGCTCCGCCGCGCAGTGTTTCGCGGATCGCCTGCTTCGGATCGTCCGATTCGACCGGCTCGGCGCCCAACTCGGCGGCGCGCGCGCGTCGTTCGGCGAGCAGATCGACGCCGAGTACCCGGGCCGCACCCATCGCGAAGGCGGACTGCACCGCCATCAGACCGACCGGACCGAGCCCGATCACCACCACGGTGTCGCCCGGGGCGATCCGGGCGCGCCGGGCTCCGTACCACGCGGTAGGGGCGTTGTCGGTGAGCACCACTGCGGCGGTGTCGCTCACCTCGCCGGGCAGCTTCGCCAGATTGCCCCCGGCGTGCGGTACGGCGAGCAACTGGGCCTGACATCCCGCCAGCGAGCCGCCGAGCCCATAGCAGGCGTCTACCGGGAGCGGGTGGCGCTCGCACGCGGTGACGATCCCGCCGCGGCACTGCGCGCAGCCGTCGCAGCCCGCCGAGGCGGCGACCAGCACGCGGTCGCCGACGGCGAACCCCCGGGCGTGCGGCCCCAGTTCCACGATCTCGCCGACCGCTTCGTGCCCGACGCCGTAACCGGAGCCCGCGACGAATCCGTGTCCGGCGTATATGTGCAGATCACTGCCGCAGATGCCCGCCGCGGTGACCCGGACGATCGCGCCGTCCGGCCCCGGCAGGACCGGGTCGGGCCGATCCTGATACGAGATCTGCTGCGGGCCCTGGTAAGTCAATGCCTTCATCGCCAGCCTCCGTCGATCGGGAGGGTGGCGCCGGTGCAGAACGCCGAGGCTTCGGTGGCGAAGAACAGCGCCGCCCCCACGATCTCCTCCGGCTTGCCGACCCTGCGCAGCGCGTTGTGTCCGGTGAGTTCCGCGCGCAGCTCATCGGGCCACGCCGTGGCGATGTCGGTGTCGAAGGGGCCGCACTGGATGGTGTTGACCCGCACGGTCGGCGCGAAGGTCTGGGCCAGCCCGCCGGTCAGGGCGTTGAGTCCCGCCTTGGCCGCCGAGTACGGGACCGCGAAGGGCTCCGGCCTGGTCGCCTCGATCGAGGAGACGTTGATGATCGAGCCGCCGCCGTCGGCCGCCATGCGGCTGCCGATCAGGGCCGACAGCCGGAACGGACCTTTGAGGTTCACTCCGATGACCTTGTCGAACAACTCCTCGGTGACCTGGTCCAAGCTCGGGTACAGCGGCGAGAGTCCCGCGTTGTTGACCAGCACGTCCACCCGGCCGAACGCGCCGTAGACGGTCTCCACCAGGGCGTCGCACTGCGACCAGTCGCTGACGTTGCAGGCCACCGGCAGGGCGCGGCGCCCGAACCGCCGCGTCACCTCCTGCGCGAGCGCGGCGCACCCGTCCAGCTTGCGGCTCGCGATCACCACGTCGGCGCCTGCCTCCGCGAACGCCAGCACCATCTGCTTACCCAGGCCCCGGCTACCCCCGGTGACGACGGCGACCTTGTCGGTGAGTGGCACTCGAACTCCTGCCTGCCATGAAATGTTCCGATCAGTACATTAAATCGGCCGCGGGTTACGATCAAGGGGCTGTCCGGCCGACCGTCGACGGCTCGACGACCCGCCGGGTGCAAGACCAGCTCATTCGGCGTGGCGAATGCATTCGGGCACAGTGCCCACAGCGACCCGGCGCGCGGCGACACCACTACCCACGGGTAACATGGCACTGTTTTCCCACTCGGCTTTCTCGGAAGTGAGGCAGTAGATGACAGAGCGGATTCAGGTCGGCGGGCTCCAGGTGGCACGCGTTCTCCACGAGTTCGTCGAGAACGAGGCGCTCCCCGGTTCCGGCGTGGATTCCGCCGCGTTCTGGGCCGGCGCCGAGCAGGTCATCAACGATCTCGCTCCGCGCAACCGCGCTCTGCTGGCCGAACGCGACGAGATCCAGGGCAAGGTCGACGCGTGGCATGCCGAGCACCCCGGCGTGAACTACGACAAGGCCGCCTACAAGAACTTCCTGACCGAGATCGGCTACCTGCGCCCCGAGCCCGCCGATTTCCGGATCACCACGCAGAACGTGGACGACGAGATCGCCGTCACCGCGGGCCCGCAGCTCGTGGTGCCGGTGATGAACGCTCGCTTCGCGATCAACGCCGCCAACGCCCGCTGGGGCTCGCTGTACGACGCGCTCTACGGCACCGACGCCATCTCCGAGGCCAACGGCGCGGAGAAGGGCACCGGCTACAACAAGGTGCGCGGCGACAAGGTCATCGAGTGGGCGCGCAACTTCCTCGACGACTCGGTCACCCTCATCACCGGCTCGCACATCGGCTCGACGTCCTACAAGATCGTGGACGGCGAACTGGAGGTCGGCCTGGAGGACGGCACCAGCATCGGCCTGGCCGACGCCTCGCAACTGGTCGGTTACCTGGGTGACCCGGAATCGCCGAGTTCGGTGCTGCTGAAGCACAACGGTTTGCACATCGAGATCCAGATCGACCCGCAGTCGCCGATCGGCAGCACCGACACCGCGGGCGTCAAGGATGTCGTGCTGGAGTCCGCGGTCACCACGATCATGGACTTCGAGGACTCGGTCGCCGCGGTGGACGCCGAGGACAAGGTGCTGTGCTACCACAACTGGCTCGGCCTGATGAAGGGCGACCTCGCGGAGAAGGTCAGCAAGGGCGAGAAGACCTTCACCCGCACCATGAACCCCGACCGCGTGTACACCGCGCTGGACGGCGGCGAACTGGCGCTGCACGGCCGTTCACTGCTGTTCGTGCGCAACGTCGGTCACCTGATGACCTCCGACGCGATCCTGGACGCCGAAGGCAACGAGGTGCCCGAGGGCATCATGGACGGGCTGATCACCTCGCTGATCGCCAAGCACAGCCTGGCCGACGACGTGCAGCTGAAGAACAGCCGCACCGGCTCGGTCTACATCGTGAAGCCGAAGATGCACGGCCCGGACGAGGTCGCGTTCACCAACGAGCTGTTCGGCCGGATCGAGGACGTGCTCGGACTGGCGCGCAACACGCTCAAGGTCGGCATCATGGACGAGGAGCGCCGGACCACGGTGAACCTGAAGGCCTGCATCCAGGCCGCCGCCGAGCGGGTGGTGTTCATCAACACCGGCTTCCTGGACCGCACCGGCGACGAGATCCACACCTCCATGGAGGCCGGGCCGATGGTCCGCAAGGCCGATATGAAGTCCCAGCAGTGGATCCTGTCCTACGAGGACTGGAACGTCGACACCGGTCTCGCGGCGGGCCTGCCCGGCAAGGCGCAGATCGGCAAGGGCATGTGGGCCATGCCGGACCTGATGGCCGACATGCTCACCCAGAAGATCGGCCACCCGCGCGCGGGCGCCAACACGGCGTGGGTTCCCTCGCCGACCGCCGCCACCCTGCACGCGACGCACTACCACTTGGTCGACGTGTTCAAGCGGCAGCAGGAGATCGCGAAGGGTGGTCGCCGTGCCACCGTCGACGAGATCCTGGAGATCCCGCTGGCCGCAGCGCCGAACTGGACCGACGAGGAGAAGCGCCAGGAGCTGGACAACAACTCCCAGTCCATCCTCGGTTACGTGGTGCGCTGGATCGATCAGGGCGTCGGTTGCTCCAAGGTGCCCGACATCAAGGACGTCGCGCTCATGGAAGACCGTGCGACCCTGCGCATCTCCAGCCAGCTGATGGCCAACTGGCTGCGCCACGGCATCGTCACCGCCGACGAGGTGGTGGCCAGCCTGGAGCGGATGGCCCCGGTCGTGGACCGGCAGAACGCCGGCGACCCCAACTACCGGGCGATGGTGCCGGACTTCGCGGGCAGCATCGCCTTCCAGGCGGCCAAGGAGCTGATCCTGGAGGGCACCAAGCAGCCCAACGGGTACACCGAGCCGATCCTGCACCGCCGTCGCCGCGAGGCCAAGGCCGCGTGCGAGTGAGTGATGTTGAGTGAGTGAAAAGTAGCTTCTGACAGCTCTTTTCGACTCGAGGCCCCGCACCTGGAACACCGGGTGCGGGGCCTTTGTCATCACTGGAGATCAGCTTGGATAACGGCCCGTCACCCTCAAAACGGTCACACGCGGGAAAGGCGGTAAGTGTCAGAAAGCGATGTCCTACCAGCGTCGATAGCTGCCGCCGTCCTTGATGAGTGCGGTGTAGCGTGCGGACTCCACGGGGCGGCCGATGGTGCGTCGCTCAGATACAGTTTGATCGGCCGTTGCGTCAGCGGCCCACCATCGGCACGACATCCGAGCATCGACCGCTTCCGACGGCACGGCGGGGCAACTCGCCGATCATGTTCTTCCGGCGTGTCGTCGCGCCGACACGCCAACAAATTTTTGCGACAGCTAATTTTGAGCAAATGACACCGGCGGTGGGCGCTGCCTGGGTCTCGGCACTCTGGCGCAGCCGTGGTGGACGGCGCGCAAAATCGCGGCGCGAGGGTCGGGACCCGCTCGCGTTATAGGTCTCGGTGGGGGTTCAAGACGGGAGGGGGACGCATGCGCTAACCACAGAGATTGACCTGCGGAAACGGTGAGTATTCACCGCCGCCGGATACGCGTGCCTGGTGTTCGACTATCGCCACTTCGGCGCGAGCGAAGGCCATCCGCGCTATCTGCTGTCGCCGCGCAAGCAGCGCGCCGATTGGGCCGCGGCGATCGCCTTCATCGCCAACCTCGTCGAATCTGGCGACGTACTCATCAGCACCGTCGGCCCCTTCGAACGCTGTGGACGCTCGAGTCGGCTACGGCCTCGCAGACAGGGCACACGCGGCCGAGACCGTCTTCGCGGACTCGGCCGACCGGCCGTCCGCCCTGTTCTGCGCCAACAATGACCTGGTGGTCGGCGCGATGTCGGCCGCCCACCCTCCGCGGGAATCGGCTCGCCGAAGACGAACTAGCGCCGGCGATTCCGGCCCCACCTCGCATACCAAGCCGGGCGACTCATGCCGGTCACACGACAGGCCACAAGGGTGGAACCGGATCCACGATTCACCGGTGACGCGATTCAGTGCAGGTCATACGTCCACACCTGGCCGTTGTCCCGGATGTTGAAGACGATGGTGCCCGCCTGCGAGAGCGGCGGCGAGTTCGCGTAGCTGATGGCCGCGGGGACGTCGGCCCACAAATGCGCTACCCACGAAGTCTGCTCGAGCAGATCCTGTTTCTTGATATCGGCTGCCTCGTTCGCCGTGTGAACAACTGCCGAATCCATGCCTGCGGTCATGATTTCCTCCATTTCGCGTAAACGTTCTTTGCCTGCGAAACCGCCCCGCAAGGGACGATCCGATTCCCCGAGTCTTCGCCTCGGATGTCGTCGTCTCACGAGTAGTCGGCTACGGGTTTCTACCCGGCGATACTCATCGGGACGCGGGGCGGAGTCATCGCTGGATCCGTTCACGAACCTCGCCATGTACGGTCCGGTGCCGACCGGCGCGAGCTGTTACTCCACCGCTGTGCGGCGATCTTCCACATATTTCAAAGTTGTACGGATTTTTGCCGCGCGAGGTCCGGATGCAGGTAGTCGCTACTCGTGTGAGGGCCGCGGAACCGGCGAATCATCCTTACCGGGCAATTTTCATCCCGACCGGTTCGAGAAAGGATATGTGATGGCCGATCTTCCCACACCTGGTGCACGAAGCCGCGAATTGTGCGGCACCATGGCAGTTCACCACAAACTGCTCCAACAGAGCGAAAGCTACCGACAGCGATCGGCGATGTTCGAGAACCGCGCGCTCGCCTACGAAGGCCGTATGCGCGCACCGATGCGCACCGGTCCGATCACGATCCCCGTGGTCGTCCACGTCGTCCACAATCCCGCGTTCCCGGCCGAGAACATCAGCGCGGCCCAGGTCGAGAGCCAGATCACGGTGCTCAACCAGGACTTCCGGGCAACCAATCTCGACCGCGTCGGCGTGCCGACCGTCTGGACCGACCGCATCGCCGACTGTCGCATTCAATTCGCCTTGGCGACAACCGATCCTGATGGCAATGCGACCGACGGCATCACTCGGACCGCCACCGCGAAGACATTCTTCAGCGCCGAAGCCGACGATGTGAAAGCCACCGCGACCGGCGGCGCCGATCCCTGGCCCAGCGACGAATATCTCAACCTCTGGGTGTGCGCCGATCCGCAGACCGCGCCCGGAAACTCGATTCTCGGTTACGCGCAATTCCCTGGCGGTCCCGTCGACACCGATGGCGTCGTCATCGCGACGACCTGCTTCGGCACAATCGGAACCGCCACCGCGCCGTTCCACCTGGGACGCACCGCGACGCACGAAGTCGGGCACTGGCTGAGTCTGCGCCATATCTGGGGCGATGACGGCAGCGGCTGCTCCGGTGGCGATCTGGTCGACGACACGCCCAACCAGGCCACCCAGAACTTCGGCAAACCCCAGTTCCCGCACATTTCCTGCAACAACGGTCCCAACGGCGACATGTTCATGAACTACATGGACTACACCGACGACGCGGCGATGTTCATGTTCACCACCGGCCAATCCGTGCGGATGAACGCGTGCCTGGAGGGGCCGAGGGCCTCGTTCCTGGTCGCCGCTCGCGCTCCGGCCGGGGATCTGCGACCGGCGGTGTCCTCCATGGCCGCGGCGGCGACGCCCGGACGCGGCGAGGAGGCCGCCCCCCGCTCCGTGTCATCGACGAATTCGAGTACCTCCGGCGGCGCGGGTGCGGTCGCCGACCTCGAGGGCGAGGTAGCGTTGTTGCGTTCATTACTCGACGAGATCAACGGCGTCCTTGCCCGAGCGCCACACTGGTCGGCGCCGAGGACCCGGTGAGGATTGCCGGTGACCGGACCGATCCCCATCCTCGGAATATGGGTGCACTCCCACGAGGAGGACACCGACACGGTGTCTATTTATCGGCCACGTGACTTCCCGTTTCCCCGGTCACGTGGCCGGTGCGGCCTCGAGTTCAGAGAAGACGGCACCGTCGTCGACTACCGTCCCGGCGCCGATGACCGGGCCCGGGCGACGACCGGCTCCTGGCGTGACCTCGGGGACGGCCGTTACTCGATGTCTTTTCCCGCCGAAGGCGCAGCGGAGCCCACTACACGTACGCTGCAATACGTCGGGGACACCCTTCTGGTGGACACCGGGTAACCAGTTTCGATCACCCGTCGCCCACCTGGACCCCTACGAGAACTCGGGCAGTCCCGCGATCCACACGGCGTGTTCCGCGCCAATTTCCCGATTCTCTACTGACCCTTCGGTTCGAGCCGATGTCAGCGCTGTGCCTGCGGCGGCGTCTTCTTCGCCCACCTTGAAAAGGGCGCTCGTCGGCGCCGAGCGCATCGCGACGTTCGTGCGGCTCGCCATCAAACCTACGGGAGCCAAGTGGGACAAGCTCGGCGGCAAGCCCACGCCGTTCGCCGCGATCGTCAACGGCAGGCCCGCGCTGATCCTGGTGGCTGAGGATCGCATCGTCGGCGTCGTGGTGCTGGAGTTGACCGCCGACGGCATCGCCGCGACCGCGACCGTGCTGGCCGACCTGATCGGTCTCAGCGACGCCGACACCGCCACCTGCGGCGTGCTGGCGAGCTGGCGAAGTTCGACCTGGCCTCGCAAATGGTCGTGGAGATGACCTCGCTGGCGGTCACCATCTTGCGGCCAGGCAATCTCGTTGACAGCGAGCAGAATTCGGATGCGTCATCCATACAGCGGACGAAGTAGTCCGGTGTTTGCGAGACGCTTGCCCTCCGGCGTGGTCCAGGAATACCCGCCGGCCACCGCGGCACCGCGAACGGAACCGAACTGTTCCACTTCTTGGATCGCCGAATCGGGGCTCTGAGCCTCTCGGTTTCTCCGCACTCCTGGTCCAGGGGAGGGGGCAAGTACGCCGGGCACGGTCATCGAGCAGCCGCGAATCGAGTTCCGCCGATCGACGGCGGTGGACAGCCGATCGGCGGATTCCGTCGGCCGGTTACGGCTTACAGAATGGATACCGTCGTACCGGCCCAAGGCAGCTGATCATCCCTCACTTCCGTTCCGCGCGGGAGGTAGCTCTCTGTCGCGAACGTCGCCCAGGCAGGGGTGGTCTCCGTGCCTGGGCGAGCCACCCATACGATCGCGGTCGAAGGGTTCGATCGGGTCCGGCGATCGGCCGGATGATCACACGCTGGCAGCGGGCAGGGACGACTGGAGTCCGGATCGGCATCGCCGGTCCGGGGCTGCGAGCACCCGTGGTTCATCAGACGCGGGTGCTCGCCTCGCCTCCGGTGTTTCGAGCAAAGCCTGCAGGAATCGGGGACCCTCGCGGGGGCGAACACGCCGAGACGGGTGGCCGAGCTTGACGCCGCGACTGAACCAGTGCAGCGCCACCGCGCCTGCGGCACCGGCGATGCGGGTTCACCAAGTATCGGCGCGAGAGCGCCCGCGAGATACCGATGGGTGGGCCGGACTTCAGGCGTACAAGGAGGACTGTTCCGACCGATGCCGAATCATCTGGCAAGCCGATAGTCACTCGCGAACTGCATGGGTGCGGGGTTGACGGGTGCTGAAATCGCGAATGCGGTGGCGATCGAAGCGGTGGCAGTCGCTTCATCCGCGTTGGGTGAGGTGGTGTGGATAGCGCGCCTTCACGATGGGCCCATGGCCGAGTCGTCGAACCTGGGTCCGGTGGAGCTGGTGGGAGCCCCGTGCGGGTCCGCTGGGGGCAGTGACTCCTTCCGATGCGCGGGGAAAGAGATTGCCACCGGACCGCAACCTTCCACGTCGAGCGGACACGATCTCCTTGGAGGGGTAGCGCACCAGAGCCGCGACGGCGGCAGCCTCCCGGGCGTGCGTCTTCCCTGGCGACAGCCCGCAGCACAGTACGGCGCTGAGGCGCACTACCTGACCGCGCCTGACGCGCGACTCCGTGATCTTTCCAAGACAGGCCGATTCCTGTTTCCGGCGTGCATACGGAAGTCACCCGAACTGGGCGATCAGATTCTTGCTGCGGAGTTCTTAGACTGCAAAGGAGGCTATCGGATCAGCGCTGAGTGGCGGTACGTCCACACAGTGAGGAGAAGACGATGACGAAGTTCACCAACGGTACAGGCCTGTATCAGATTCTCAATCCGCAAGCCGGCGGCGCCGCGATGGGGCTCACGGGCGCCGACACGGGCGGTCACGGCGTGGCTGTCGGGCTGGTGAGTCCTGGGGAAGGCAGCGGTCAGCTCTGGATCGTCGATGTGTTCGATTCGGATGTCAATTTGACCAACTACGAGACGAATACGATGCTGATCCTGGGGGGAACGGGACAGAAGGGTGACCCCGTTGTGTGCGGTGGTGGGGAAACCTATGGTGCTTTGGGGTGGAGTTTCGACGGCGACGCGGATGAGGAATCGACCGTTCTCGTGCCTGACTTCGTCCACGAGCTCGCGGTGGCCCCGGCGGGGCCGGATTACGCGCTCAGGCTCGTCGACAACACGGGGGAGGGTACCCAGCTGTGGCGCTTCGTCCGGGTGTGAATAGGCGGATAGTTCGGCCCGCGAGGGAAGCGATCGGATCGACGCGGCGGAAGCCGCGTGCGTGGCTGCCTTGCAGGGTTGGGGTCGGCCGGTCGTCAGCGACGAGCATGCCGATGCACTCAGAATGAAGCTTCGAAACATCCTCTCCGGCAGCTGAATTCGCGCGGCAAACCAGCTTCATGCGGTGCTACGAGAACTGCTTACCGGTGGCACACCGACTCACCCAGCCACAAACCGTTTCCCAGCTCGGGCCTGTACTTGTAAAGAGTGGCGGCCGGTACCTCACGCCCTCGGATTCGAAAGCGGAGGGGATGTCGCGGTGGGATTCCGGGGGTCCTGGCCGAGTTCGTATAGCTTGGTTGGTCATCCGCCCCGGCCGGTCTGGGCGCACTTCTGGTCCGAGATCCAGAGCTGCCTCGGCGCGAGAATGGTGCCAGCGGTTAAGGTGCGCGGCGAACACGCCACGAAGGCGCCACCGATCGATCACGGCTATAAGGGGATACGCCGGACTCCGTCAAATTCTCGGCCATCGCTACCGGAACCCGTGAAGCAACGAGTAGGTTGCCGGTGGCCGCCCCGGTTCACTCGAAAGAGGTGAATCGGTCGCGCTCGGAGATTCCTTACAGTCGACTATGCGGCCCCTTGCCTGCTCGGGCTGGGAGCTGCATCAGTAGACCAGGGCTCCGCTCGATCCGTGGCGGAGTCGATCAGCGTGGCGCAATCGCTCATCTCACGGCACATCCGGCCCGAGAGGAATCGACTATGACTACGTACGCACCGGCCACCATCCAGCAGGCGCAGTTCCCGATCATCGAATCGTTCACACAGGACACAGTGACCAACCCGCATTGGCAGCTGCTGGGCAGCGCGCGGCTGCACGACGGCAGCCTGGAACTCACTCCCAACGCCAATTCCCAGGCGGGGACGGCGTTTCTCGATCAGGCGTTCTCCTCCACGCTCGGGGTTACGATCGACTTCGACTACTCCTGCGAGGGAGCAGCTGCGCTCGGCGACGGCTTCAGCGTCTATGTGATCGATGGTGCGCACACCACCCAGCCCGGCGGTATCGGCGCCGCGCTCGGCTACTCCATCACGAAAACGGGGTCGGGGCAGATCACCGCGCCGGGAGTCACCGCCGGGTTCGTGGGAGTCGGCTTCGACAACTACGGCAACTTCGCCACACCGCTGGCAGGCATGGGAGGCGGCGCGCAACGGCCCAACACCGTCGGGGTGCGCGGTTCCGGCAATCTGCGGGAGGGGTTCGGCTGGCTGACCGGCGTTGCGGTGCCGGGTGGGTTCCACGCTGATTGGGAGCGCGGCGCCCATATCCAGGTCTCCATCATCGGCGGGCGGCTCACCGTTCGCCACGCAGACAAAACCAACCCGAACGGCACCCTGCTGATCGACAACTTCGATCTCGCCGGCGCCGACGGTCAACCGCGTGTGCCGGAGACCTTTAAACTAGGATTCGCGGCCGGAACCGGTGCCGCGACTGCCTACCACCGGATCCGCAACCTCAAGGTGACCCTGCCCGCGGAAATGCCTCTGGAGATCAGCGGCCCGCAGACAGCGCAGTCCGGTCAGCGGATCACCTACCGCATCGGCGTGCAGAACCTCGGCCCCAACGACGCCCCCGACGCCCAGCTGGAGGGGACGATTCCGACAGAGCTGACCGATCTGGAACTGACCTGCCAGGCCGAAAACGGGGCCGTGTGCGGGACCGGTTCGGTCCGCGACGGCTTACACATGCCCATCGACCTGCCCAAGGGCAGCAAAGCGACCATCACCTTGGCAGGCACCATCGATCCGCAGTACGAGGGCCGACTCACCTGCACCAGCCTGATCACCTCACCTTCACGCGCCAATACCGCCGAGCGGCACTCCGGCTCGGTCACCACCGAGGTCGATCGGCCTCCTGTCACCGTCTCCCCGGTGATCGTCGGGCAGTGGCCCCAGACCTGGCCCGAGGACGCCAAAGGGTGGGTTGTCAGCTACGACCTCACTCTGGCCGCCCACGAGCAGCGGGTGGTGTGGTGGGAGATCCGCTTCGACGTCCCGCCACGAACCCGAATCAATCCGCAGCAGAGCCAGTGGTACCAGGTGATCAAGGACGGCACCGACGGATCGGTCGTCATCGCCACACCGGACGACACCCACACCATCGAACCCGGAACACCCCTGACCGTGGCCGTGCAACTGCTCTACCCCTCCCAGCACGAGGCCGGTGACGGCACCCTGCGCAACCTCCACGCCACTGAGGTCACCCGCCCATAGCCCGCCGAACTCCAGAAATCCTCCTCGGAGTCGGTGCCCGAATCCTGAGGACTGTAAGACATGTGTTGAGTCAGAGTCGAGCAGGCCGGGGCACAGTCGGGATAACTCCCGTTCGGTGCCCCGGACCTATCGCCGAGCCGCGGCCAGGTGCGGCCGAAGGACGGGATCGGCGCGTCAGCGGGGCCGGATCTTTGCGGTCAGAGCCCGCTGCTGCCGAGGGACAGAATGCTGCTTCCGGCGCTGAGCAGCAGCGACAGAATCGACAGGAAATTCATTTCGGACTCTCTTTCCCCTGGTCACCGCCAGGGCTCTGATGGGCCGGTCCGGGGGAAGGTTGCGAGCGCTTCGGCGCTTCGTCCGCGGACCGCTGGGCTGCAGCGTAAACGGTCACGGCGGTTCGCCTGCGGGTTGCACTGCCCACCTCTGGCAACAACTACACCGAGCAACCTCGGGGTGGCCTCCCGCGCGAGATTGGATACTAATTCGAAGTCGCAGGATAGTCTGCAGCTAAGACTGTGTCTTACGGTTGTGATTTGTTCGCGTTGTGCCGGGATCGGCTGTGCTGCATGATGTCCGACTCGTGGCCGATGAGTTGTCGAAACGTCTCGTTCCGGATGAGTTGTGGGCTTTGGTCGAGCCGTTGCTTCCGGAGTTCACTGCACGTCCGCAGGGTGGTGGCACCGCTCCGGTCGATGAGCGTGCGGTATTTACCGCGGTGGTGTTCGTGCTGACCAGCGGTTGTGCGTGGCGGATGCTGCCGCCTTCGTTCGGGGTCACCGTGCCGACAGCGCACCGCCGGTTCAGCGTGTGGACCGAGGCCGGGCTGTGGCGACGTTTACACAACACCGTCCTGGACGAGTTGGGTCGCGCAGGCTTGATCGACTGGACGCGAGCGGTGATCGACGCGGCGAGTGTGCGGGAACCCCGCTGTCGGTGGGTATCTCGGCCGCCAACACCACCGACGCCGAAGCGCTGCGGCCTCTGGTCGAAGCCGTCCCGGCCATCCGCTCGCGGCGCGGTCCGCGCCGACGCAAACCCGGCAAGCTGCACACCGATAAGGCATACGACACCGCCGAACTGCGGCAATGGGTGCGAGACCGCGGCATCGGCGTCCGCATCGCCCGCAAAGGCATCGAATCCAGCGACCGCCTCGGCCGCCACCGTTGGGTGATCGAACGCACGATCTCCTGGCTCACCGGCTACCACCGCCTCTACATCCGCTACGACCGCAAGGCCACCCACTCCCTGGCCTTCCTCACCCTCGCCGCCACACTGATCTGCTACAAGAAACTCGCGAATCAACCACGTGAGACACGGTCTAAGAAGAAGCGGCCCCCAACCCGGCACGGTTCAGCCGGATCCGAAATCGCTGCTCTGGAAACTGGTGCGAGAACCCTTGAATGCAACTTTGTCGAACGTGGCGTCGCCGCTGAAGCTCGCCCAGTCGGATCCGGCGTTGCGGCTGAGAGTGGACTGGCCGAACTCGGCGTGGGCGCTGAAGGTCGTCTCGCCGAATCCGGCTGTGCCGCTGAAGGTCGCCCGGCCGAACTCGGCGTCGCCGCTGAAGGTGGCCTCGACGAACCCGGCGTCGCCACCGAAGGTCGCCTCGCCGAACGTGGCGGTGCCGCTAAAGGTGACATGTCGAACCGGGAGGTGCCGGAGAACGTGCAGCCCCGGAAGTCGACGTCTTCCAGATCGGCGGTACGGAAGTCGAACTCGCTTGTTGACCAGTTGTATTCGGTGTCCGGTTTCGGGTGGTCGGCAATGACTCGGACGATGGTCTTGCGGACCTTGCGGTCGTTCTCCCGATACTCGACATGTTCCTCGATCTCGCCGCGGTCTACACGGGGCGTCTTGATCACTAGCTTGGTGCGCCCACTACCACCGTGTTCGGCATCGTAGGGCAGGCGCAGATATCCGCAGAGTACGTCGATACATTGCTGTCGGCGCAGGCCGTTGGTCTCGTCGGCGACGCCGGCCATCGCGTACACGCCAGCGAGGCGGACCGCGACATCGGGCGCCCCGAGCTGCGCGGCCGCGGCGCCGAACCGTTCGACGAACCGGCTTTGCTCCAGATCGCGCTGACGGCGGTAGGCGATCACTAGTGCGACGACACCACCGACTCCCGCGACGATGGTCAAGGAAACCCGGGTGATGTCGATCGGCGCTGCAGCAGCCGTACTGGTGGGCGTGATGATCGGTAGGAACCCGTAGGCGGCGAAGGCGACGACCAGGCCGGCGCCTAGCGCGAAACCGACTACAGGGAAGAGCCCGATCAGTCCCGCCCGGCGCCGAGCGCCGCCCTGTTGACCCTGCTTATCCGCGCCCGCCCGCGGCCGTCTTTGTACATGTCTGCGCGTCAGCCGCACTCGCCCACCCGAGCATTGCCCGATTGTGATCGAAGACGCGCTACCCACCCGATCCTGAGAACTATCCGTAGCGGCCCAAAAGTTTGGGCTGTGCAGTCCCGCTAGCCGGCGAACCCCGGGCACAGGTTGGTGGTGGCGGCGCTGACGAAGAGCACGCCCTGGTGGAACTGGTAGGTGGCCTCGACCGCGGAGATCTCTTCGAGTACCGTGGTGCCGCCGCGCAGGTGATCGCAGGTCGCGTACCCGGCGGCGACCATCTCGTCGGCCTTCTTACCGGGCAGGGTGGCGTTGTTGATGCTGATCTCCTCGAGGAAGGAACCCTCGGCACTCGGGTCGGCGGTGGCGATGGCACCGCCCAGCACGGTTGCGCCGAGCGCGGCGGCGGTGACGGCGGTCGCGACGGCGAAGGTGCGGAAGCGGTTGCGGGTGATCCCCATGATGTGGTTCCTGTTCGAGAGGTGTTGTGCCTGTGGGACTTAATGATTCCGCCCCGGCGCGCCCGGAAGTAGCCACCCCAGGGATGAGTCGGCCACCCCCTGTGGCGCGCTGGACGCACGGGGAAGGGCCCCGGTGCGCGGACGGGGCCGCGCTCGAAAAGCGCGAGGTTTGTTTTCCGGTTCTGGTAAGCCTGCTGTCAGTCGCGGGCGGAGCGCCGTGGACTGAAGGCGCTCGGGAACTATCGCAACGCCGCTTCGACCTGTGTTCCTCTGAGCCGAATCCGCATCGGCGGGCGATGGTCGCCACGCCGCCACCCAGGGCCCTCGAGCGTCCTTCCATATGCCGGAAGTACTGGGTGGGCGGCGTGGCTACCAGCGTGCGAGGGGGTGAGGCTCACTGGTGAGTGCGGCCAATACCGCAGCGACCGTCGTGTTGCCCAGCAATGGGTTACCTTCACGTCTGCGCAACGCGGCAGCTTGGCGCAGTGCTGACTCGACGAACGAAATGTTGCCTCGACCAGTTGAATCCGCCCAGTACACTTCGGTGCGGTTCGCCGAGTCGCTACTGCTGGCCGGGATGATGCCGTCGATCGGTAGTGTCGCCGACGCATACGATAATGCGTTGGCGGAAAACATAATTGGGCTCTACATGACCGAAGCGATCCGCGCCGACTCCCCGTTCCGTCGCGATCCGCTGCGCGACATCGGTGATGTGGAAGCGGTCACCGCCGCCTGGACGGCCTGGTACAACAGAAGCCGCCCGATGCACCGCCTCGGACGCAAACCGCCGGTCGAGTACGAGGCCGATTACCCTGCGAAGGCCACCGGCCAACAAGCCGGAATCAAATAAACCGGTGTGCACCAATCCCGGGGCGATTCACCGGCGAGCGCGCCCCCATCTGACCACGTGCCTGACGCAGCAGCCTAGCTGCTCGTGAATTGAGCCTTGACTACTGGTATCGCACGATTTGCGAGCTCAACGCCTGCTGAGCTTCTCCCGATTCCCGGGAGCGGCGGAGGCGATCGTGCACCGCACGGTCACCACGCTCCGGTGAGGGTTTGGGACTCCGGCGCGGGCCGAGAGGTTTCGGGGCTCAAGTGCGCCCGGTGCGCAGCCAATGCGCCCAGTCGATGCACCCCGGCTGTGGCGGCCTTGTCGATCACCGGTCGAACACAGAAGGAAGGAGATTACCGGTGCACTCGCCGGCCCCGATCCGGGCAGCGCCGGGACCAGGGACGGCGGGCGGCGCCGGCCGGTCTGATGGATTATGCCACCTGATGCTGGTAGGCGGAGTAGTCGAGGTAACCCTTGTCGCCGCCGACGTAATAGGTCGCCTCGTCGGCCTCGTCGAGCGGAAGGTCGGCCCGCAGGCGCTCGACCAAGTCGGGGTTGGCCAGGAACGCCCGCCCGAAGCTGATCACATCTGCACCCAGCTTGAGCCAGTGATCGGCGGCTTTGCGGTCGGCAGGAGTGGCGCTCAACGGGTTCGAGGGATTCACGATCAGGGTGCCGGGCCATGCTCGGCGCAGCTCGACCAGGACCTCCTCGTCGGTGGTCGCCTCCAGGTGCACGTACGCAAGGTCGTGCTGTGCGAGCTCGGCCAATAGCGCGCTGTACAGCTCGGGGATATCATCCTCGATCGCGTCCCAAATTCCCGCACCTGGACTGAGACGAATGCCGACCCGGCTGCCGCCGATCGCTTCCATGGCCCCCTCGACAGCCTCGACGGCGAAACGGATCCGACCGGCGATCGAGCCACCGTAACGGTCGGTTCGCTGATTGGCATTGCTGGAGAGGAACTGCCCGATGAGGTAGCCGTTGGCGCCGTGCAGCTCGACTCCGTCGAAACCTGCCTCGATCGCCCTACTCGCCGCTGCCGCGTACGACAGGGCCTCGGGGGTGACTTCGGCAGTATCGAGCGCTCGGGGGACGGGTGTCGGCTGCGGCCCGGTCGGGGTGAAGACCATCGCCTCACGCGCTGCGATGGGCGAGGGGCCGACGGGTTGCAGGCCGGTGGTGTCCGGGTGGCTGATCCGGCCGCCGTGCATGATCTGAGCGAAGATCCGTCCGCCATTCGCATGGGTCGCCGCGGTGACTTGTCGCCACGACTCGACCTGGGCGTCGGTGTACAGTCCAGGCGTCATTGGGTTGGACTGGCCGATCAGGCTGGGCTGGATGCCCTCGGTGATGATCAGCCCAGCAGTCGCCCGCTGCGCGTAGTACGTCGCCATCGATGCTGTCGCCAGGCCATCGGCGTTGGAGCGCACGCGTGACATCGGAGCCATCGCAATCCGGTTCGGGAGCCGAAGCCCCGCGAGGTCGTAGGAGTCGAACAGGGTTGTCTCGGTTGTCATGGCTCGACGGTAAGACCTACCATTGACGTCAGAGGCAAGTATTTGCGATGGAGGTCACAGTGCGGATCGGTCAGCTGGCAGAGCAGGCAGGGGTGAGTGTCCGTGCATTGCGCTACTACGAAGAACAGGGACTGCTGACCAGCACGCGCAGCCCCAGCGGCCAACGGACCTACGTCGACGGCGCTGTCGAGCGGGTCCGCCTGCTCCGCCGCCTGTATGCCGCCGGACTGTCGAGCCGCACCATCGTCGAGCTGCTCCCTTGCGTCGACTCGCCGCGCGCCGAGCAGTCCGACGAGACCTGGGCGCGACTGCTGGAGGAACGTGCGCGCCTCGACGCGCACATCTCCGACCTGCTCCAAGCCCGCGATGTCCTGGACGGGATCGTAACGACGAACCGCCGCCATCGCGAGACATTCGTCGACCAGGTCGACATTCACTGACCGCGAGCACGATGGTGTATGAACCCCAACGAGTGGTTCCAACTCGACGTCACCACTCGACTGGTGGAGACCGGGTTCGAGGTCGGATCGCTCGAACTGGTGGCCGTCCTCGAGCCGATGCCGGGACTGCCGAAACCCGCACCACGTCTATGTCGGCCGGATCCCACCGTGAGGTCCGGGTGTTCCTACCGGTCGCACGGCCTCCTCGACTCTGGCGACCAGGTACTTGGCGTGCAGGTCGGGGCATGCGCGTCGAGGCCGACAGGTGCACGATCAGCTTCGGGTCGGGCAAACCGCTCCGCCTGAATGTGGCGCAGAGACCCCTTGTGGAGAATCGTCGATCCCGTTGTCGATTCCCTTGAGCCCACTTGTCGAACCACGCGCACTGCAGCGCCGCCGTGAGAGTGAAGATCTTCTTGCGCGCGTCGCGCTGGTCGGGACCGGCGGCCACGAACCTCACCTCGACGATGTCCTTGACCGTAGGGGCCATGGTGTGGTGTCGGACACCCTGCTCGTCGCCAGGTCGGCGGTGGTCATCGGACCGCACACGTCGAGCATCTCCAGCACTGCAGCGAGGACGAAATGCCCCTGACCTGAACAGACGTCGCGCAGGTCGAGTGCCACCGGCCGGGCACTATTGGGAATGGGAGCGACCAGCGGTTTCGTGGAGGACGCTGAGGTCGAAGCGAGATTCAGCCGTCCCAGCCTGATTGACGCACAACCGGAAACTGAAGCCCCGAACCCACTGTCGTGGGTTCGGGGTCATTGTGTTCACAGTGGGCGGTCGAACGGTTCGGCCGGCACCGGTGGGTGATGGGGTGAACCATGGTCTGGCTAAGAGGATTCCGTGAGCTCACGCTCCGCTACGAGCGCCTCGCGGCGCTGACCGGCTACAACAAGCTCGAACTCCCGAACAACATAAGACCGCTCTGAGGAGCCGATCGTCGCGCCCTCCAGCAGCGTGCTGGTCGCATCGTTGATGCAACCGAGGCGCCCCTGGCATTGTCGCCACTCG
The DNA here is from genome assembly GCF_040642815.1 of Nocardia sp. NPDC047648. Lineage (NCBI taxonomy): Bacteria > Bacillati > Actinomycetota > Actinomycetes > Mycobacteriales > Nocardiaceae > Nocardia > Nocardia sp. NPDC047648. The sequence goes on from NZ_JBEYSX010000016.1 coordinate 64,794, forward strand.
TCCGATGCCGCAGACGCGCTAATGTGTGGTGACGAACCGCCGTTAAGTTGCATCTGCTACTCGACTGACGGATTCGGTATGTGAATGCCGGATGTCGGAGATTGATTTTCGCTGCAGATCCCGGTCAGCTATCACTGCGACCACCGGAGAAGCCAGAAAATTGATGCTGTAGTTGATGAGCCCTATGGCGATAGCAAGCGTGAGACCAGGCGATGCCACCATGATGGCGCCGATGCCTACCGACAAAGAAATAATGCCCAAAACGGTCTCGCCGGCGGCTACGCGTAGCGCGCCCAAGCCGGAAGGCAACGAGCGGAACTTGTTGGTGCGCTGCCAATGTGCGGGTAATCCGAGGTCAGCGGCAAAAGCAGCGACAAGGATCACGCAGGTCAGCGCGGTTGTGGCGATCTCCCCACCCACCGCTTGCCGCCAGGTCGACTGAAGCACATGACGATAGGTCAGCGCCCGCATGGCTTTCCGCGACGCCGCCATAGCAATCAGGGCAGTCCAGACCGGTACTAGAAGCGGGAGCGAGTCCTGATTCCAGACGGCCGCGGCGATCAATGCTATCGAGAGCGCGATGAGTACCAGTTGAAGGCCCGCCAATCCTATGGACAACCCATGTACCGCGTGGTGCATCCGTTGGCGGACTGTGAGTGCAGAGGGAGACCTCGCTGGACCAGGTACAAACAGTCGCCAATGTGTCCGAAACTCCTGCACCGGACCGTAGGTCCACCGGAACCGCTGCTTCTTGTAGCCCGCATATGTCTCTGGGATGAGCCCCCTGCCATAGGCCTTGGTCAGATAGACTGATCGGTACCCGAGGGCATGGATGCGGATGGCCAGTTCAGAATCTTCGGTCAGACACCACTCGGCCCAGCCTCCGGCCTCGAGTAGCGCATTGCGGCGAATCAGTGACATGGTTCCCACGGTCAAACCGGTACCGTGTTCATCCAACGACACCATGGACGTGTGAAAGAACATCGCATACTCGGCGTTGGCCATTCTCCCGAATACTGAGTCGCTGTAGTCGCGATAGGCGTGCGGACATTGAACGAATCCCATCTCCGGATCATCAAAAAAGCCGACCGTGTCCCTCAGCCAATCTGGATCAACGTGGTAGTCGGCATCCACCACTGCAACAAGCTCGGCAGTCGGATCCGTGTGCTGCAGAGCCCAGTTCAGTGCACCGGCTTTCGCGCCGGTTATACCCATGACGCGCAGGAAGCGGAACCTTGGCCCGAGACGACGGCAATGCTCCTCAACTGGCCGCCACAACGTCTCGTCCGCTGTATTGTTGTCGATCACCAATACCTCGAAGTCCACGTATCGCAACTGCGACAACACGTTCAGGGTCTCGATTACCAAATCCGGCGGCTCAGCATGCGTCGGAACATGAATCGACACCCTTGATGGCCGATTATCTGGTTTCCAACCTGCAAGCGGCTCGGCCCGCCTGGTCCACTGCTGCCGGAGCAGAACCTCCCAGTGTTCGAAGACATTAATAATATGAGCCGGAAGAACTATCAGACCCACCACAGCCATGGCTATCATTAGCAACCATGTCACCATGCTGGTGTGCGACAAGATCAAAAAGCGCGTTCCCCATAGGATCTGACTGACGATCATCAAAAGGAAAGATATCCAAACCGCCATTCCAACCACTCGAAAATGTGGCCATCTTCGAACCGCGAGCGCGGTCGCCGCCATCCCGATGGCCGCAATCGCCACTGCAATAAACCAATCGCAACCCAACACGCATGCAGTTGCGGCGCCGACCCCATGTGACACCGGTATCGCCAGCAGAGCTGGACGTCGCGTCATCCGCCCGCGCCAGCTTAAAGCTAGAAATCCGATACTCACCAAATGGGCAATCGATGCCTCTACCAGCCCAGCAGTGATCCATGCATTGAAGCTCATCGCCCCTCCAGTTTTGCATTCACAAACACGATTTCGTAAGAAATCGGCATTCTGCGCGCAGAATAGGTTCTACTCATGACTGACCTTTAACGCGATCAGTATCTATTGCAGGATGCAGCTCTTTCTGCGGATCGAGGCTTTCGACTACAAAGGCGAGCGGAATCTGCGCAGACCGCTACGATCAGACTTGAGGGGGACGCGGTCACCTTTCGCCAGGGCTTGCAGGATATTTTCCTTTCCAGTCCTGGCCGGCCGCCTCGAATGAGTTCGATTGGGTTCATTCGACCGGTCTGCGCTCCATCCGCCGCACCGCAAGCTGCCAGTAGGTCAGGCCGAATAGGTAGAGCACACCAAGATGGAAGAGGTCGACCAGACCGTCGAAGCCGAACACCGCATGTCTGACGAGCTGGATTCAGTGATGAACCCGGATTTGCATTGGCAGATTATCTGCATCCACTTCGGCAGTGCGGAAATCGGGCAGTTTGTGCCAGCGGTGACGATGCCAGGGTCGTAGGCGAAGTTCCTATCGACCGGAACACCCGCAATTAGCATGCTGAACGAAGCCCATCCGAATTCCGTCACGAACCCGATGAGTGGCACTGCCAACATGCCCAAGCGGGATGTAAGCCGAAGATCGGCGAGACCACGGGCGCCATCCAACCGTAGATCCCGCGCGCAAATCCCGCTTGGACGGCGATCGACGGCGCCGTGGAGTCAACAGCTATCGTGGCCGACTCGGTTGGCGATCCGTGTGGTGGCGCACCAGCTCGTCCCGCGCGACCGTGGTGGCGCAGCCACACAGTGCTGTGGCTGCTGTCCGGTCAGCGTGCCGCTAGCTGCACCTGCTGAGGCTGGGCCAGATGATCGGCGAAGTGGGGTGCCAAAGCGGTCCAGCCGATCTGCTTACGCACTCGTTTGATGACCTTCTTGAACGACTTCGCGTCTACGTATCCAGCGTGGCGGGCCGACTTGACGAGGTGCAGACCGCCGCTGAGGTCGGGACGGTCGGTGGCGATCAGGCGGTCGAACTGCGCAGCCCTCTGTGGCTGGGTTGTCTGGTCACGCAGATATTGGGCGACGATGTTGGAGATGTTGTCGAACAGTGTGTACGCACTCGAGTTGGTTTCGAGATAGCCGAGGGTGAACAAGTTGCGGTGCTCACGGTTGAACGCTGTCAGGTACTGCGCCGGCCGGTCGCCGTTCCAGGCGAACAGGTCTGCGTTCACATACGGGATGCGCATCTCGTAGCCCGTCGCGTACAGCACCAGGTCGATCTTCTCCCGGGACCCGTCGGTGAAAACGACGTCCGGACCGTCGAAGCGTTCGATATCGGGTTTGACAGCGATGTCGGCATGCTGGAGATGGTGCAGCAGTTGACTGTTGAGCAGTGGATGGCTCTCGAGCAGCTTGTGATCGGGTTTTGGCAGACCCCATCGGGTGACGTCGCCGACGATCAGCCGCAGTAGCGCGGTCACCACCGGGGTTTCGAGCCATCGCGGAATCGTGAAACTGGTGTCGTCGAACTTGTCGGCGGGCACGCCGAACACATGCTTGGGGATGATGTGGTAGCCGCGGCGGACGCTGATGAACGCCGCATCCGCAGCTTGGGCCGCGTCGCAGGCGATGTCTGCTCCAGAATTGCCCAGACCGACGACCAGCACACGCTTACCAGCGAAGTCGGAGGCTCGACGGTGGGTCACCGCATGACGGACCTCGCCGGCGAAGGTTCCCGGATGGGTCGGGATCCGCGGATGCCAGTTGGTGCCCGTTGCGCAGATCACCCCCCGGTAGCGACGCTGCTGGCCGTCGGCGAGGGTCAGCACCCAGTGGTCGCCGTCGGGGGTGGCCGCCACGACCGCGGTGTCGAACGAGATGGCCTGTCGCAGATCGAAGGTGTCGGCGAAGCTGCGGGTGTAGGCCAGGATCTGCCGGCGGCTGGGATAGTCGCCGAAATGCTTCGGCATCGGGAAGTCGTAGAAGCCCGAGAGATCGCGTGAGGAGATGAAGTGCGCCGACTCGTACATCGGTGTTCCCGGATTGTCGATATCCCAGATACCGCCCACGTCGGAATGACGTTCGAACTGGTCGTATTCGACGCCGTAGTGGCGCAGCATGCGGGCCATGCTCAACCCGGCCGGACCAGCACCCACGATGGCGACAGCATCGCCGCGGTCGACGAGTACCTCGGCAGCCTGTCGAGTCTCCTTGGCGCCGTTGGCCTCGACCGTGGAGCGGGTTGCGGTCTTGTTTTCCTTGGTCATGGTTCTCCGATGGTTGGATAGAAGATCTGATCGTGACGAACGGCGGTCAGGCGCCGATGCGGGCGAGGTAGCGTTGGCGGCCTTTCTCCCCGATCCAGTTGGCGGCGGGCAGCATCAGCGGGACCAGCCGTGGCATGGACTGCGCCAAACGGGTGAGGATCCCGTCGGAGGCTGGGACGAAGATCTCCACGCGGCCGGTACGCAGGGCTTTGTCCACCGCGTCGGCGACATCGCCGGGTGAGGAGATCGTGCCGACGAAGTTGAGAACGCTGCCGCCGTGGGCCGCCTCGTGCCGCAGCATCGGAGTGTCCACCGCGCTCGGGTACACCCCTCCGGCCGTGACACCGCTGCCTCGAAGCTCCAGATGCAGTGCAGCCAGGAATCCACGCAGCCCGGCCTTGGCCGCCGAATACGTTGCGCTGCCCGGCAAGGCGAGTACCGCTCCCTGCGACACGGTCGCCACAATGTGCCCGCTACCGCGCTTCGTCATCGCAATCGCCGCCGAGCGGGCCAGCTTGATCGCCGACACCAGCATGATCTGCAATTGCAGGTCAACCCGTTCAGGCGAGGTGTCCACGACATCTTCGGGAACCACGATGCCAGCATTGAGGAAACACACCTCCAACTCGCTGCCCCACTCGTTCTCGATACGCGCCGACAACGCCGCGACGGCGGCACCATCGGCCAGATCGCATGCCACCGCCACCGCTCCGGCTCCGATCTGTTCGGCGGCCTGCTCGGCCAGCATCTGGTCTCGTTCTGCGGCGAGAACTACATGACCGCGGGACACAAGTCGCCGCGCGACCTCTAACCCGATACCACCTGCAGCGCCCGTGACCAGCGCAAATGTCTTATCCGTCATGCTTCTCCTTGGCTTCAACCATGCTGGTCAATTGACCTGGTCAAGCGACCCAACTTTGTTCAGAGTAGATGGCGTGCACGGTGCTGCCCAGAGAATTCGTGTTACAATTCGGTCAATCGACCTGTTCATTCGACTGGGTCGGCTGACCAAGAACTGATGACCTGCCACAAGCGGGCACAGGCCGCGGATGCGTGCACCCAAGCCACGTCCCGGTAGGGCCAGCGCCATGCCGCCGTATGCCGTCGGCTCCGCTGCCCGCCGTCCGCTGCTCTGCCCGCCGCGGCCCACGGCGGGCGGAGCCCGCCATACTCTTCTCATCACCAGGTGACACCTATGGTTTTGCGCCAATCACACGCCGACACACACGATGGCCGGAGAAGCGCCGACGACCCCGCCCTACAGGAGGCGCGAATCCCTCCGAGCGTGCTGCTGGGCGTCTTCGATCTCGCCGACCATCGCGGCGTGGCCTGCGAATCTTGGCTTGACGGGATCGGCCTAACTCGCCAGCAGCTGACGATGCCCGAGACTCGGGTGTCGTTTCGTCAGGCCACGGCCATCCTGCTGCGCGCCCTGCGAGGGTTGGAGCCCGGGCCCATCGGCATCCACGTCGGTAGCCGTGATGTGTTCGTGTCCTGGGGGCTGACCGGCTTTGCCCTGCGCGCGGCGGCTTCCGTCGGCCAGGCCGTGTCGCTTGGGTTGGACCTGCACCAGGCTGCGGGCAGCCTGCTCGACTACGAATTCGAACCAGGCACAACAGAATTCGCGCTGCGGCTCGCCGAGCGCAGCCCCAACCCGGAACTGCTGGCCTTCCTTTGCGAAGAAGCGTGCACATCGATACTCGTGTTGGCTCGGTCGATATTCGGCAGTCAGGTGACACCGACTCGGCTCGAATTCGCCTACCCACGGCCCGTATACGCCGAGGCCTACAACCGAGCCTTCCGCTGCCCCATCCGATTCAACGCATGCGCCACCCGCGTCTACTTCGATGCCGCCCTGTTGAATCGGCCGCTGCCCACCGCCAACCCCGCCCAAATCGGGTTGGCCGTCGAAACAGCCCGACACCTCGCCGACCCCGAACGATCCCGCCACGACCTCGTCGCCACGGTGGAGACCCTTCTGCGGCAGAATCTGCGACGACCGATCACCGCGGCATTCATCGCCCAGCGCCTCAGAATCAGCGAGCGCACCCTGCACCGGCGACTCGCCGAGGCCGGTGAGAAATTCGGCGAAATTCGCGATCGAGTACGCACGCATCGCGCCCGAATTCTGCTGCGTGAATCGGACATGCCTCTGACGGCCATCGCCATGGAAGTCGGATTCAGCGACCGCCGAGAATTCCGGCGCGCCTATCAACGCTGGACAGGCCGAAGCCCCAGCGCCGAACGAGCCTCTGCTACGGCAGCAATGGAAAACTCACCGCACCGCGGTGGTGGAGTTACGCCGATCTCGTTCTAACCCGCCGTGAGCGGCGGACTCGTCGCCGCGCGGCCGAATAATGCCAGTTGCATTCAAATCGAAGGATTTATTTGCAGAAATAGACCCGCGGTTCGAGTTGTGACGCAGACGCCCCCCGTGCCGACAGCAATTCCCCTATGCCTGTCGGGTGAGTGCTGATTGAATCTCGCGACAGCCGGAGTTCGAAGAGACCGGATCCGCTCGAGGGCACGACCCTGATACCCCTCACAACAAAGCCTCAGCTCTTATCCAGTCGCATGCGGCTTCCACGTACACCATGGCTCACCGAAAATGTAAAAGAATTTTATACAAGGGGAAATGTCTCGTGCATCACACATCCCGCACTCGTCTCACAGTAGCAACCACCGCCTTCGCGATCGCGGTACTGGCCGGTGAAAACACGATCACCGCCACGAATGCCTTGGCCGAATCTTCACTGTCCCCGGCCGCCACGGCGACAGCCGCAACCCCGGACCAGGTCGCACCCCAGACCGCCGTCGACACCTGGGTTGCCGCAGCTCTCGACGTCCCTGACACCGGTATCGACCTTCGCCCGCAGCCAGACATCGCGGATGTGCCCGACCGGCCGCAGTCGGCGGTGGCCACTGCAACCGACATCGACGCACAAACCGATATCAACAACGCGCTCAGTCAGGCTGGCAATGAGTTCATGCTGGCCGTCACCGTAGGCACCATGGTCGGCGGTGTCGTCGGACTCGTTGGCGGCTGCGCAGTCGGCGCAGTCGTCGGCGCAATCGGGGGCTGCATACCGGGACTGGCTCTGGGCGCGGCGGTGGGCCCCATCCTCGGAGCGATGATCCTCGGAGTTCCTGCCGCCATCGTCGCGCTGGCCCAGGCCTACAGCACCCTGCACGCCGCAGGAGAGATCAGCGCGCCGCTGCCCACTCACTGACCGGCATCGTCCGGTCGAACCCACACCCGCATGAAGCTTCCCATGACAGCCGGGTTGCACGGTTCGGGTGGGAGAGCTTCACCGCTCTCACACCCGAGCTGCTGTGCTGGGCGACCGAATTCGGGACGCCCGTTCCGCTCGACCGAAAGCCGGCATGAACGACACCAACACCTCAGCCGCGGACAGCGCCACGGCCCCGGTCTGCGGCAGCTCTGCGCGACAAGTCAGCCGCCGCTGGATCGCTGCCTTCGCCCTTGCATGGCTGGGAATCTGGATGGCGCAGTTGACGTCGTTCCAGCTGATCCTGCCCTCTCAACTCAACACCAGCCTCGGCATAGGAACCATTCTGCGCCAAGATAATTGGCAACGCAGCGTCGCCGACTTCGGTCTCATCTCCGGCATAGCCGCAGTGTGCTCGGCAGTCGCGTTCCCCGTCGCAGGCACGCTCAGCGACCGCACCACCAGCCGCTTCGGCCGCCGCAGACCGTGGATCGTCGCCGGATCCCTCGTGTTCTCGGCGGCACTTGCTGTGCTGGCCACGCAGCACACAACGACCGGGATAGCACTGTGCTGGTCGATGGTGATCATCGGTTTCAGCATCGCTTGCGCGTCGCTGACCGCAATGATTGGCGACCAGGTGCCCACATCGCAGCGCGGCGTCGTATCCAGCTGGATTTCGGCACCTCAGGCGTTCGGCATCATTCTCGGTATCGGGATGATCGCGGCGCTGGCCCTCGACACCTCCCGTTCCTATCTGCTCGTCGCAGCCCTGCTCGTCGCCTGCGTGGCGCCGTTCGTGCTATTCACACCCGACCCCCAGGTCAGCAGACCGCGCCGCGCCTCACAAACCCTCCAGCATCTGCTGGCCGTGCACGATTTCCGTTGGACCCTCATCGGGCGCGTGCTGGTCAATCTCGGCAACTCCCTGGGTACTTCGCTCGCCCTGTACTACCTGCAGTTCGGCCTCGAGGTCACCGACCCCGACACCGCGCTTCTGACCTTGACCGGCGGCTACACGATCTGCGTCGTGGTTGCTTCCATCCTCAGCGGCTGGCTGTCTGATCGCTTCCGGGCCAGAAAGCCGTTCGTCATGATCGCCGCTCTACTACAGACGATCTCCGCCATCGTCATCCTTGCCACCGGAAGCGTCTGGGGCGCGGCAATCGCCAGTGCGATCACCGGTGCTGGTTTCGGCTGCTTCATGTCGATCGATCAGGCACTCGCCGCCGACGTCCTCCCTGATAGCGAACACAACGGTCAAGAACTCGGCGTCATGAACATCGCGATGGCTCTGCCCCAGGCTCTGGGCCCGCTCGTCGGCGCCTGGGTGATCGAGCTCGGCGGTGGATTCTCCGGGCTGTATATCGTTGCCGCCGGCTTCGCCACACTCGGCGGATTGTCGGTGATGAAAGTCAAGACCGTCCGATAGCCCGCTATGGCGCTCACGGCCACGCACGGCTGACTGGGTCAACTGACCCAGTATGGTGGTGTGCACGGAGGCTAGGTCTCAAGCCTGGCACAACGTCGCGGAGGGAGTCTGCTGTGGCACGGTTGAAGTCCGAAGAGCGGCGGCGTCGGCTGGTGGACGCCGCGTTTGCGGTGATGGCCCGCGACGGAGTCGCCGCAGCGACAACCCGCGCGATCTGCGCGGAGGCAGGGATGGCGCAAAGCGCGTTTCACTACGCGTTCAGATCCAAGGAGGAACTCCTGCAGGAACTGACCGAATCGGTGGTGCAGTCGCAGACTGCGGTCCTGGAGGGGTTGGAGATTTCCTCGGATTCGTTGCGCACAGCGGTGTCGACCGCGATGGAGCGGATGCTGAGTGCGGGGATGAACGATCCCGGCCGGCAGGCGGTGCTGTACGAACTGACGGTGCAGGACATCCGTTCGACCACCAACCCCGGAGAGCTCGGCCGCTGGCAATACCGCTTGTACACCGATATCGCCGCGATGTTCCTGCGCCTGGGGAGCGAACGCTTCGACGTGCAATGGCGAGTTCCCGAACAAGCACTGGCACGCATGGTTGCCATCACCCTGGACGGAACCTTGTTCGCGTGGCTGGCCGACCGAGACACCGCCGCAGCGACCGCGTCGGTGCAGGCGCTGGCCGAAGCGGTGGTCTCGCTAGCCGTACCTCGCACCGACGACGCCGACAGGCAGCAACCCCCGGTCGAGCACGCCGGAGCCCCCCAATTCTCGGCCATCGACACGACCACACCGCTCGGCACCCCGTGAGCTGCCTTCCACAACGGCGCGCCCGCTGAGGGCGTCCTCGCCAGCAGCAGCCAGTGCGAGGACATGCCACAGCGGCGCGGCTGATAACGGGTCGACAACGGTTTCCAGGATGTTTTCCCAACCCACCCACGGGATCGCCGACCGGGGGTGGCGTCTCAACCGTGCGAAACCTCGACGGTGGGAGAACCTCGCCCGACAGCCGGGGTGTAGCTCAAAATTCGGACTCTTCGATCGTCATCACGTCATTGTCGAGAGCCGCCAGGATGGCGCGCGTCGCATTGAGTTCGGGCAACACATTCTTGGCGAAGAACGACGCGACCGCGATCTTTCCTCGATAGAACGATGCGTCTTCCTCCGAAACGTTGTCCTTGTGCAAGGCACCGCACGCGACGTCGGCCTGCACCAGCAGCCGCCAGGCCACCAGCAGATCTCCCACCGCGTAGAGGAAACGAACCGAGCCCGCGCCGACCTTGTAGATTTCGCTCGGCTCGGTTTGCGCGACGACCAGATAACCGGCCAGCGCTTTTGCCATGTCGCGAACCTCTGTGGTCGCGATCGCGAGCAATTGCCGCTCACCGAGCAAGGAGTCATCGGGGTGCGCGAAGGTGGCGAAATCCTCGACCAGGGTCAACACATGTTCGAACGCGCGGCCGTGGTCACGAATAATTTTGCGGAAGAAGAAATCCTGTGCCTGGATCGGTGTGGTGCCCTCGTAGAGCGTGTCGATCAGGGTATCGCGGATGTACTGCTCGAACGGATAGTCCTGTAGATACCCCGAGCCACCGAGCGTCTGCAGGCTCAGCTTCAAGGTGTCGTAGCCGCGTTCAGAGCCGAATCCCTTCACCACGGGCAGCAAGAAGTCGTTGACCGACCTCGCTAACGTCGGGTCCGCCCCTGAAAGACCGTATGCCAGCGTGGGTGTGGGGTCCTGATAGACCGCGGTGAACATATAGAGCGAGCGCAGTCCTTCGGTGTAGGCCTTCTGCGTCAGCAACATCCGCCGCACCTCGGGGTGTCGCGTGATCGGTACCCGTGGCGCGGCACTGTCGGTTGCGCGGGTGAGGTCGGCACCCTGGATCCGCTCTTTGGCGTAGTCGAGTGCGCTGAGATAGGCGGTGGACAGCGTTCCGGCCGCCTTGACCCCCACCATCATTCGCGCATTCTCAAGGACTTTGAACATTTGCGCGATGCCGTTGTGTTTGTCACCGACGAGCCAGCCCACCGCAGGGGAACCATTGGTGCCGAAGCTCACCTCGCAGGTGGGTGAGGACTTGATCCCCATCTTGTCCTCGACGCCAGTCACATACACGCCGTTGCGCTCACCCAATTCCAGTGTCACCGGGTCGAAGTGATACTTCGGGACGAAGAACAGACTCAGTCCCTTGGTTCCCAGCCCGGCGCCCTCGGGCCGGGCCAGCACCAGGTGGAACAGATTCTCCGCGGTATCACCGACGTCACCGCCGGAGATGAATCGCTTGACACCTTCGATATGCCAGGTGCCATCGCCCTGATCGGTTGCCTTCGTGCGCCCGGCACCGACATCGGAGCCCGCATCGGGTTCGGTCAACACCATGGTGGCTGCCCAGCCGAGCTCCTGGCTGCGGGCAGCCCAATGCTGCTGTTGCGGCGTACCCAGATCGAACAGCACCCCCGCCATGGCCGGCCCCATGTCGTAGAAGCTCACGGCAGGGTTGGCGACATACAGCATTTCGCGCACGGCCCACACCATCGCCATCGGCGCGCGCTGCCCGCCGATCGCCTCGGGCAGACCGAGCAACGACCAGCCCGAGCTTTTGAGCGCCATGACCGAACGGCGCAGCGACTTGGTCAACACGATCTCGTGAGTCTCGCTGTCGAAACTCACCGGGTGGCGGTCCGCCGAGGCGAACGACTCCGCAATCGGCCCCTCGGCCAACCGCGCGGCTTCCTGTAGCATCGCGCGCGCCATCGAGGCGTCCATCTCGCCATAGTGCCCCTCGTCCAACAACTTCCCGACACCCAGGACCTCGAAGAGGTTGAACTCGATGTCGCGGACGTTACTTTTATAGTGCCCCATAGGGTGGTTCCCTGATCCTTCGACGGAGATGGCTATCAGCACCGCGACAGCTCATAACGCGCTGGCAAGCGAACACTCGCGAGACAGCCGACGGTGAGGCCGCGGTAATGACCGTGGACATCGGAGCGGTCCATGCCGTCCGCGCGCAGGGCGCAGCGGTGGTCACCTCTGAGGCTAGCCAGCCCAGAAGGACGGTGGACAGGGCTGAAACCGCCAGTACGGTAGCCGAGACCGCCACATCGGCGGGCCCAGTACACGACGCAACCACCACGTCGGCTGTGCTGTCCGGATTTCGCCCCGAATCCGCTGGATCGCCCTTGGCCGCGCGACGACGCTACGGCACCGGTGGGAGACACCGTCCTCGGTCCAGGGCTCGAGGTATTCACCGGTGATATCGACGCCGATCTCACTCGAGACCGCGACCGGGCTGACCTGATCGCCGGGCTCGGACCCCGCCTGACCAGAGGACGGCGGCGTGCCCGGCGGGCTGGGCGAAGAACCCCAGCGCTATCTGCGAGCGCCCTGCATTCTGGTTGCAGAGGAACAACACCACCGGCTTGCCGGTCAGCACCTTGCCGTCGACCTTGGCCAGCGCTCGCAGACGCTGGCGGGCGAAACGCTCGCCCAGCGGTGGCAGAAAGTTGAGAAACGCTGAATAAGCCTCCATATATGCAAACAGTAGATAGCCGTGCTGAGGTGTCATCAGCGATGCACGCTGGCGGGCTTGCCGTCCACAATGGCAGAGATGCCCCTCATTTGACGTATTCAGCCTTGCTCCGCTGGAGCTGCTGATGTTCACTACGTGACGCGCCGCTAGTTTCGATTATTGGGAGTGTTATAAGTGACCGCGTGGTGGTGGCCGGTGTGGGGATGGTTCCGTTCACCACACCGAGCAGCACAGAGACCTACGACGTCATGGGCACCCGCGCCGCGCGGGCAGCGCTTGCCGACGCCGGGATCGAGTACGGAAAGATCCAGCAGGCCTATGCCGGCTATGTGTACGGCGACTCGACCCGCGGGCAGGCTGCGGTCTACGGCCTGGGGCAGACCGGAATCCGGTGGTCAATGTCAACAACAATTGTTCGACTGGTTCGACGGCGCTTTTCTTAGCGCGACAAGCGGTGGAATCTGGTGCGGTCGATGTCGTACTCGCAGTCGATTTCGAGCAGATGCAACGCGGTGCTCTGACGATGGGCTACACCGATCGGCCCAGCCCGTTCGAGCGCTTCAACGCAGTCATGGATCATATCCAGCAGCGAGACGAATCGCCTTTCGCGGCACAGATGTTCGGTGGAGCGGGCCGCCAGTACGCGCAGTAGGCGACTGACCCACCTCATTCCTCGACTGATCCTCAGCATCCTCCTGGACTACTACGGGAAAACAGACGCAACAGTCGAACACCTGCAACGCGCTACCGAACTCGGTTGTTGGTCGACGGACTCAGAGCCTGTGAACAACCTGCCTCTATCGTGAATCGCGGCGGATGCATGACGGCGCGATACCGTCCGCCGCGGCAAGGGCGCTGGACATGGCCTGGTGGCGCGTCGGCCAGGAGATTCGGCGAGCTCATGACCGTTAATCGGAAGTGCGGCGGCCGAAACCCGATGACCTGTACAGCCGCTCCCCGTTCGCAGAAAGCGTTTTGGCATGGCGCGTAGCGGCTCCAGGTGGCGGGCAGCATCAGTGGCGATCCTGGTTGTGGTGACGTAGTGGTAGCCGGTCGGCGTCGGCTACGACCGGCGCGGGCATTTTCGAAACGTGCCGACGGATCGCGGACGTTCGAGCGAGATCGGTAGGGACGCCGAGATTTTGGACGCGCCGGACCGGCCGGGCTTCGAGTAGGGTCTTCGTGGCCAGCCGGCCCTGACGCGGGGTCATGAAATGCTGTGGAAGAAGGTGCGTATGTCGTCCGCGAGCAGCTCCGTCTCCTCCATCGCGGGGAAGTGGCCGCCCTCGGTGAACTCGCTCCAGTGGCCGATCGCCTTCCCCGGGTCCATCGTGCGGCGCATGAGGGGATGGGTGTCGAACACGGCCCATCCGGAGGGCACGCCGGAGGGCATGAGCAGATCGAGTCCGGAGTGCTCGGACTCGTAGTAGAACTGCGCGCTCGATTCGCCGCTGCGGGTGAACCAGTACAGGCTGATGTTCGTGAGGAGTTGGTCGCGGTCGACCGACTCGTCCGGCGTCCGGTTGTCGCCGGAGGCCTTGGTTTTGAACTTCTCGGCGATCCACGCGAGCTGGCCGACCGGCGAGTCGGTGAGCGCCGCGCCGATGGTGTCGGGACGGTGGTTCTGCATCAAGAGATATCCGTGATCGGCCGTATCCGCGGTGCGCACTGCCTCGAGCTGGGCGATCTCGCCATCGGACAGACCGTCGGGGAAAGGGAACTTGTCGCCGACCAATCCGAGATACCGGGGGTCGGCGCCGATGTGCGTGCCGATGACCCGCTGCGGGTAGAGCGCCGCCAGGCGACCGGTGATGCCCGAACCCATGTCGGTGCCGTGTGCGGCGAACCTCTCGTAGCCCAGACGCGTCATGATCTCGGCAAACGCCTCCGTTGTCCGCGCCAGCTCCCAGCCGGTCCCCGACAGCGGGGTGGAGAACCCGAAGCCGGGCGGCGAGGCGATGACCACATGGAATTCGTCGGCCAGTAGCGGGATGAGTCGCTGGTACTCGACGAACGAGCCCGGCCAGCCGTGGTTCAAGATCAGCGGGGTGGCTTGCGGGTTCGCCGACCGCGCGTGGACGAGGTGGAACCTCTGGCCGTCGACAACCGTCGTGAACTGTTGGTACTCATTGAGTTTCGCCTCCTGCGCACGCCAGTCGAACCCGTCGCGCCAGTACTCGGCGAGCTCCTTCAGATACGGCAGCGGGATGCCCCGGCTGAAGTCGGTGCGATCGCCTCGGCCTGGCACAGGGATCGGCCAGCGCGTGTGGGTCAGGCGGTTATGAAGGTCGTCGACGTCGGCCTGCGCGATGTCGATGCGGAACGGTGTGAGTGCGTTGTTCTCGATCATGGCGCTCACGTTCGCAGGTAATGCGGCAGGTTAGCTTCCGCAATTGCTGGAATGATCGCGAACATGTTGGAGACCTCGGCCCGCCTGCTCGAACTGCTGTCGTTGCTCCAGCTCAAGCGGGACTGGACGAGCTCCGAGCTCGCCGCCCGGCTCAAGGTGAGCACTCGGACCGTGCGTGCCGACATCGGTAAGCTGCGCTCGCTCGGCTATCCCGTGGGCGCGCGCCCTGGCGTCGCGGGCGGGTACCGGCTGGCCGCCGGGACGGCGATGCCGCCACTGTTGCTTGACGACGACGAAGCCGTCGCCGTCGCGGTCGGACTGGGTGCGGTCGCGACCCAAAGGCTCGGAGTCGAAGAAACATCGCTCACCGCGCTCGCGAAGCTGGAGCAAGTGCTGCCCACGCGCCTGCGTCGGCGCGTCGAGGCGGTCCGCGCGGCGACAAGCGTCGTTCCAGGGACACAGCCGCCGCTCGATCTCTCGGTTCTTGCCGCGGTCGCTGCCGCCATTCGCGGCCACGAACGGCTCCGGTTCGGATACACGAAGCACGGTGGCGGCGTAGGGGCCCGCCACACCGAACCGCAACGGCTAATTACCTGGGGGCCACTCTGGTATCTGCTCGCCTGGGATCTTGACCGTGACGACTGGCGGGTCTTTCGAGTGGACCGCATGGGTTCGCCCGCACCGACGGGTGCGCGGTTCCAACCGCGCGTGATCCCGCAGGACAATGCCATCGAGTACGTCGTCGGGCGGGTCAGCAAGGCGGCCTGGAAATACCGCGCCCGAGTACTTGTGCATGCTCCTGCCGCCAGGGTCGCCGCGAAGATCCGAATCCCGGTCGATATCGAGGTTGTCGATGAGTCCACTTGTCATGTCGAGCTGGGTTCGCATGACCCGGACATGCTCGCACTGTCCTTGACCCAGCTCGATGTCGATATCGAGGTTATCGACGGAGATGCTCTCGCGGTGGCATTCGATCGCCTTGCGATGAGATTCCGCCGCGCGGCGGGTGGCGCATCCACGACATGAATCCCGGCCGTCGGTCGGTCGTTCGACGACGTCATCCAGAGCCAGCGGCCGGTATCCGGTGCCTCGAGCACTTCGGCCGTCGGCCTGTGGCGAGCCAGCACAGTTGACCAGTTGAGCGAAATCGACGCTCACTGATGCGCTCGGAGCTGATCGAACCTCCGGATTCAGGGCCACCGAGATACTGCGCGCCGTGGCCGCGAACATCTGCGCGCATCGGCCCGGAACCGCTGACCGCCGCAGGGTTGCGCGGCAGCTTTACGTATGAAGCGCACAAAGCGCCGCCCGATAGCGCTCACCAGGTGGCTGGGCCGCAGTTCAAGAACCTGCCAAGGTGAGACGGCTGCTCGTCTTCAGCTGACCTCCCCGTATCGAGTACTGATCGCCGATCGGCGGCTGTGTTGGCGGCAAGTCCGTAGTGGACATCGGCGGGGGTGTGCAAGCCGATGCCGGTGTGGCGGTGTTCGCGGCTGTACCACTGCGCGAAGTAATCCATGAATTGCCTTGCCTCGGGGAGTGATCCGAAGCGTTCGGGGAATTCCGGTCCGTATTTCACGGTCTTGAAAAGTGCAGCTGGACTTGCGGTGGCGTGGGTTCAACGTCGAACTTAGGCGATACCCCGAATTCACGTCCATCAGACCAGGCCAGGCTGACCGGTCACAGGCGGACTTCTTGTACAGCAGCTTCGGCTCGTGCCTCGAGGATCGCGAGGAGGACCATACGGCACACGGACATGTCAGACAGGTGTCCGGGGAGCGTCAGCACGATGTGCGACTCGGCTCGCCGGCATTCCTGGACGAGATCGACGAACGCTGGGGGCAATGTCGCGTTCTGTGGTGCCCGCTCATGGAATACGGTCCCAGCGCATACCCGAGTGATCTGGCGACAGCCCGGAGGTAATAAAGCAGTCATCGAAGCACACGGCTTGCCACCCAGGTCGCAGCCGCCTCCCGCCGGTGGTTTCCAGTTCGGAGCGCGTGGCCGACACCAATCGCGAACTCGCCGATTTTCTGCGGCGCGCCCGTGCCCAGGTCGATCCCGCACGGGCAGGTCTACCGCCGGACGGACGCGTGCGTCGTGTGCCTGGTCTGCGTCGCGAGGAAGTCGCGCGGCTAGCCGGAGTGTCGACCGATTACTACGCCCGCCTCGAACAGGGGCGGCGCATCGTGCCGTCCATGGCAGTCGTGGCGGCGATCGCCCGCGCGCTCGAACTCGATGCTGCCGGACGCGCCCACCTCGAAGACCTCATCGCGGTGCCTGCGGCGCCGGCTCGCCGACGAGCCCGGAGTGCGCAGCGCGCACGTCCCGGTCTCTACCAGCTTCTCGACGTCCTCGACGGCGAGCCCGCGCTCGTCCTCGGCCGTCGCACCGACGTCCTAGCCGCCAACCGGATGGGCGGTTCGAAGTCGGGCGTGACCCCGACGACCGCGCCACCGCCGCTTTTGTCGCCGAGCTCTGCGAACACAGTCGTGAATTCGGTCGGTGGTGGGAGCAGCACCGAGTTCATCAGCGCACTCACGGCTCGAAACGGCTACGCCACCCCCTCGTCGGCGACCTGACCGTCGAATACGAGACTCTCGCCCTGCCCGGCGACCCGGACACCACCATGTTCATCTACACCCCCAGGAAGGATCATCGTCCCGGCGAGCCATGAACATGCTCGCCAGCTGGACGGCGCCGAACACTGCTGCACGGCGCCCGAGTCGCCAACCCGGCCGCGCCATCGAGCAATGACTAGCTCCTGAGGTAGCAGGTGGTTCACGAACTGAGTTACCAGACGCCTCCCGGCGACAACATGGGCATCGGGAATAGAACATCGCAGTCGGCCTGACCACGCGGCAAGAGAAGCAGCAGCTGCCCCCTTCCCCGGAGATCGGTTGCGCTCGCTTGTTCCACCGAGTTCGCGGATTTGGAGGGTGGGAATCGCTTTGGCGAGCTGTGCGGCCTTGTGCGGGCAGCAGCGTAGCTTCCGTAGAACTTTCCAGCTCTTGAGCTGAGCGTTGGCGCGTTCACCAGGGGCCCGCAGCCGTGCGCGGGCTCGATAGGCTTGCTGGGGAAGAAATATCATTTCCGTTTGATCAATTATTGGCGCGCAACCACTCCGCTAATGCCCACAATGGGAAATAGTGTCGAAAGTTGTCGTAGTTAAGCATCGTGGTCCGACCGAAGACTCCGTTGTAGCCCTCGCGCACAAAATGACCGTCGCCGTGCTGGCGCTCGATCAGAAAGCGGATGCCGTTCCTAACTCCTGGGTGGGCGGAGTAACCAGCCCGTATCAGAGCCAGCAACGCCCAGGCGGTCATCACCACCTGACTTCTCTGCGACGGCACATACCGCCTGCTGATGCAGCTCTCCGGAGACTCCCCCCAACCATTGTCGTCCTGCTGGATAGACAACAGAAATGCACAAGCCCGTTCGATGCTTTGGTGTCCAACAGGCACTCCAGCCGCGAGGAGACCCCAAACGCCGAACCAGGTGCCATAGGTGAAGCAGACCCCCCAACAACCTTCGAAGCTGCCATCGTTCCGCTGTGAGTCGAGCAGATATTGTCGACCTGCGGTGATCGGTCGTTCCAGGGACTTTGCTATATGAGGAAAGTGCGTCCCGGCTAGGGCGAAGGCTTGGAGCACCGAACTCGTGCACTCCACGTATGTGCGTTCGATAACAACGTCATCGAAGACCTGCGTCGGATTGAACCATTCCAGCCATCTCGGCCCACGGATAGGCTCATAACTTGCCCAGCCGCCATCGGGGTTTTGCCAGGACAGCAACAGACGGACAGCAGCGAGCAGCCTCTCTTCGCCGATACTCGGTTCGAGACCAAGATCCTCACCAATCAGTGCGGCTTTGAAACCCTCAGCCGTGCAGTCGGCCACCGGCCAGCCTTGTCGGCCGACAGAGAACGGCCAGCTGCCTCGAGAGAGTTCTCTATAGTACTCGCGGTGGTAGGGAGGGTCTTCGAGGATCTGATTCTCGTCGACGAACCGGAACGCCGATGCGATCATCCGGCTGTTGGAATACGAGGCATCGACGCACCCGGCAGCATTGAGCGCCTGCAGCGAGAATGCAGTATCCCACAATTGCGCCGAGGTGTAGCCTTGCATGCTGGTAGCGTCTTCGGTCTCCCAGAGATATTCGTTCAGCATCACCATTCCCGTCGCAAATTCTTGGCCGCCGGGATCTCGAAAGTGATGTACCAAAGTGTTCAGCATTGCGTCGATCGGGCCGAGGCCTAGGCCCGACGTCACACGGTCCTCATACCGAATGTGCTCCACGACCACGTCCAGCGCCTTCTTTCTCAGAAAGCTCGGCACGCACTTCTCGAACAGTTGCAGGACCGCGGCGGTTGCACGGAAGATACGGGTCACCGGCCGATAGTTGTCCGTTGCTGCGATACTAGACCGATGCTTTCTCCAATCGATCTGATCGTAGCCTTGGGGGTACAGCTCTTCCCGCAGTTCCTGAATTGTCGTATCGAGCGGTCCATGCTTGCGCATCCCATACAGCCAGGACATGGGCAGGGCCACCTGCCGTGCCTGGCAAAACGTCCGGCGAGGGTGTAGGGGTGACGAGTACGGCAGGAGCCAGACCTCGGGTGGGAGAGGCTGAATTCCCTCGTAGTCGTACAGGCCCAGCAAACACAGCGAGAATTTTCCCCAGGACGCCGAGCGTAGCGGAGTGCCGTTCTCATGGATCCACTCACGCAGTCGCGCGACTGCGGGTTCCTGCACGTCTTCACCCAGGATGCGGAGTGCAACGTACCCAAGGACAGAGGTGAAAACCGTTCCAGCTCCGCCCTCATACAATCCTATGCTGCCATCGGAGTTGACGGTGGATATCAGATGCCTGCGGATACGTGCAACTCTATCAATAGGCAGACGGTACCCGGAAACCTGGCACAACACCACGTACATCGGCAGCAGGAATGCCGGACCACCATAGTGACCCCGCCAGCTGCCATCTGGTTCCTGGCGCCTCTCCAGATTGTCGATGGCCCTTCGCAACGCTTCGGCTGCCAAATCCTCTAACCGCGCAGGATTCATAACCGTCGACTCCTCACCAGCGTAATCGGGTCCGCCACAAAAATACTCGTCGACTGGTATTTGGCCGCCACCCAGCACAGATCAGTGGCTGCGCGATCAATCCCTCTGCTCAATCGTTTGTGGCGATCCGTGCGCCTACACAGATGCCGCCGGGTTGCCCGAGGTTGTGGCATGTCCCTGACGCCCCTTCTTCTCAATTGATTCCTCGGAGGTATTTGGCGGTCTGCTGTCGGTCGTTGCGCGTAGCCGTAGATATTGTGCAGAGACCGCGATCGTGAGTGTGAGCGCGGTCATTGCGGTCAGCATCATGACCGAAATCCAGAACATCCGGTCGTAAAGGCCTATGTCGCATCGGATGATGGCGCGCCGTGCAAAGGTGAGTGGGCTGATATCGGCGAATGGCTTGAATGCCGAGGGAGTGGTGCCGAGTGGGAACACGCCACCGAATGCGAACAACCCGAACATGTAGAAGCTGAACGCCGCGATGCTGCCCGCGACGCGCCCGAAGACAACGATGAACATGTGCGTGGTGACCGCGGCAGTGATACCGACGAGAACCACGACAGCAATCATGGTGGCCCAGTTGCGGGGTTCCCATCCGATCGATTTGCCGTATGCCGCAGTGGCGCCGGCCGCGACGATTCCCCACACCGCACCGATCAGCGTCTTGTCGACCACTGAGCGTAGTGCACGCCGTGGCAGCGAGCGGGGGTGTGTGCTTGCCCGTAACGGTTTCAGCAGCATCCAGGCGACTATGACGGTGAGGAATGTTCCGAGCACCACGATGACCGGGCCTGCGCCGCCGGCAAGAACTTTGTGGCTGCGATCGCCGTTGACGATCCGTTCGGCGGGCTCCTGGTTGGAGATGTTCATCGAGAACGGCTCGCTGAACATGCTGGCCGAGGCGTTCGGGTCGGCGATGTGGGGTGCAGCCGCCGACCCGTCGGTGAGTCCGGCGTCGAGTTGATGCATACCGATGTCGAGCTGTTCGGCGCCGTCCTCGAGCTGGTGGCCGCCGGTGGCGAGCTGCCCCAGTCCGGTGGTGAGCTGCTTGGTTCCCTGATCGAGTGCTTGCGCTCCGTCGCGTAACTGTCCTGCGCCCAGTGCAAGTGCCAGCACCCCGGCCCGGTAGTCGGCGTTGGGGTCGGTGAGTTGCCGGGCGAGTTCGCGTGTGCCGTCGCGTAGTTGGGTGATCTGGGAAGTGATGCTGTCAGGATTGGTTTGGCGGACCTGGTTGAGCAGTGATCGCAGTTGCGTGACTGCGGAGATCATCGCCGGATCGGAACTGGCGGCCAATTTGTCCAGCAAAGGATCGAGCTGGGTGGCGAGCTGATCGAACGGGGTGAGTGCGGCCAGGATCGGAGAGGCGATCTGGTCGACTCCGTCGCGGATCTGGGCGGCTCCGTTACCAAGTTGGTCTGTACCACCGACGAGTTGGGTCGCTCCGGTGGCCAACTGTGTGGCCCCGTTGCTGAGCTGGCTGGTGCCGTCGGCGAGTTGAGTGCTGCCGGTCCGTGCTTGATCGAGCCCGGTGGCCAGTTGTGCCGATCCGTCGGCGAGTTGGGCGGTGCCGTCCGCGAGTTGCGTTGCGCCGTGGGCGGCGTCGCCGAGGCCGGAGCCGAGATTGTTGATGCCGATGAGGGCCTGGGTGGCGAACTCCCGCCCTATCGAAGCGGTGATTTGCCGTTGTGCTTGTGCGATGACGCTGTCGGCTACTGCGGATCCGTATGTTCCATTGAAGTCGTTGTACCAGACGTTGATTCGTGCGGGGGTGGGTTCGGGGTCGGTGACGGTGAGGATGTCGCGGGTGAAATGGCGAGGAATGACGACGGAGAAGGCGTAGCGGGACTCGCGCAGTCCGGCCACTGCTTCTGCGCTGGAGACGCGATGGAATTGCACGTCTTTGCCCGAGGTGAGCCCGTCCAAGATATGGGCACCGAGGTTTTCGGGTTTGCCATTGTCGATGCCGCCGACGTCGTCGCTGGCGACTGCCACCGGGATGTGTTCGAGATATACCTCGGGATCCCACATGACCCACATATAGACAGCGGACACCAACGTTGGTACCACGAGCCCGAGAACCAGCAGTGCTCGCAGAAGATCAGGCCTGCGCGGCGGCTCAGCTCGGAGAACGCGCAGTCCGTCGATGGCCCGCGCTGTGATGGAATTACCTGCCATGACGGCCCTTCCGGCACCGATCGGGCACAAGTGGCCCGTGGCGCTCATGCCCTGAAAAGTTGGAGATCCGCGGGCCTTCCTGCGGGCACGATCGGATTTGGCAGAACACTAATCAGACGCGTGCGCATTCGGTGACCAAGTCAGACAGTGTGGCAGTGAACACCCACCCGATGTCGCAACTTCCCCCATGGCGGCAAGACGGCGGATTCACCGTAACCAGGTCGTCGCCGCGACGAGATAGCGGGCGATCCGATGATCCTAGCGATCGCGACTGTCCAGAAATCGTCCCACCGTGACGTATACGGACACGCCGTACAGCACAGATATCGACCGACGAATTACGCCGACCACCGGCTTCGCGTACCGAGCACGACGGCAACGTTGGAGAACAGACGCGAGGTGTCGTGGGCCAAGGCCGCAATCTCGCCGAGCGCCCGTGCTGAGTGCAGGACGTCAGCCACCACCTCGCTGCCACCAGCGCCGTTACCGGCCGGATCACCGGGTTGCCGCCCTCTTCCTGGAGTGTGCGATGGAATACCCGATGGGCCTCGGCCCAGGCCTCGCTGTAGTACTCGCCGTCATCCGGGGCGAATACCAGCGTGCGGGCCAAGCGGTGGTGGGCGGCTCGGATCGGAATCGCCCTCCCAGTTGACGTCACCACGTTAGATCGGCATGCGCAGCAGGACCGGCTCGATGGCCCGGCGGGCCTCGTCGATCTGCTGCCAGCGGTAATCGGAAAGACTGGCCGCCGAAAGGCTGACCGGAAGCCCCATCTTGCCGCAGTCGGCGAGCACATGGAGCTTCGAGCCGGATTTGCCGCGATCGACCGGACTGGGCCCTGTCATATCGTTGCTGGAAACCTTCGGCCAGCTGTGGGTCGCGAGCGAGCTGGCCCGCCGCTGGTCGGCACAGCGCGACCCCGACCGCGACAGCATCGCCGATTGGCGGGGGCGGCGCCGGCCCGTGACACCGGCACCGCCTCCGACATACCGACCCGACACCTCACCCTGACCACGGCCGCACTGACAGAGCAACAAACCTGGCATCGACCATGACGTAGGTCGCCCTCCGATCGGGCCGGATGTCGTCAGTCGAGGAAATGTTCGAGCTCTGCGGTGACGAACTGGGGATTCTCCTCGACGAGCCAGTGCCCCGCGTGTGGGACGTCGACGGCTGCCACGATGTTGGTCAGGCGCGGAGAGACGGTGGCTCGGATCGCGTCGAGCTGGCCTTGGGCGGTCATGAGCAGGGTCGGGACGGATGTGGGCGGGTCGGCCACGGTGTTGCGGACGTCCTTGTCGAGGGCGCGGTAGAGCTCGAAGCCGCCCGACAGCGCCGCGGGTCTGCTGTAGGTGCGGGCGAATTCGTCGATCTCGGCGTCGGTGAATGGGGACCGTTGCGAGGTGCCGCCGAATGCCGTGCCGCCGAAGGAGACCTGTGGGTAGAACATGGCCAGGTACTGGCGGACGTTGTCGCCGACGATCGCTTCCGGAATCCGTGGCTGGGCGTGTAAGGCGATGTGCCAGCTCAGCGTGCGGTAGGTGCGGGCATCGATCGCGGGGCCGGGGAGCGGCAGGTCGAGGTAGCCGAGGCGGGCAGTGTCGGCGGGGAACTGGTCGGCGTACTCGAATGCGACGGCGGCGCCCCAGTCGTGGCCGACGACCCGGGCGTCGCGCACGCCGAGCCGGTCGGCGATGAGGGTGTGCACGTACCGGGCGAGGGTGGCTTTGTCGTAGCCGGTCGGTGTGCCGGTGCTGTCGCCCAGTCCTGGGAGGTCGATCGCGTAGACGGTGTGGTGTTCGGCGAGCGCGGGCATGATCGGCCACCAGCCGTACCAGGTCTGGGGCCAGCCGTGGATCAGCACCACCGGTGTGCCGTGGCCGCCGGTCACATAGTGCATGCGGACACCGTCGATGTCGGCGAACTCGTGCTGAAAAGTGTTCTCGAACTGGGGATCCCCGAGTGTGGCTGTGGCGTAGGAGGGAGCGGTGGGGGCGGTCGTGGCGCAGGCCGCGGTCCCCATAGCGAGCGAGATCGCGAGTGCGGCGATGGCGACCGCGCGCGTGCAGCTGAGCAGGCCGTGCGGCCGGGTTGCGGTAATCATGTGGTCCTGTCCTGGGTGAAGTCAGCGGCCGGTCGAGCCGTCGATCAGTTCGCGGAGAATGTCCGCGTGGCCGGCGTGGCGGCCGGTCTCCTCGATCATGTGCGTGAGCGCCCAGCGGAGGCTGGGAGCGGGACGGCCCGGCCGCGGCACCGGTGCACTCAGATCGGTGCAGCCGTCGAGTATTTCGTTGGCCCGCTCGACCGTCTCGCGATAGCGCTCGACGACAGTGGCCACGGTGTCGGTCGGTGCCGCCTGGAACGTCGCCTGCCAGTTGGTGACTCGGTACCCGAGGAACATCGAACGCTCGACGAAGGTGAGATGCCGCAGCAGGCCCAGCAGGTTGGTACCCGATGGCACCGCGGCCATGCGCACCTGCGGTTCGGGTGCGTCCTCGACCTTCACGGCGATCGAGGCGCGCAGATAGTCGAGAAATCCCCGCAGCACCTCAGCCTCGCTGCTTGCGGTCCGGGGCGGCGGAGTGTCGTTGCGGCGTTTGGTGGTTGGCACGGTGGTCTCCTTCACGGGGTCAGGCGGTGCGGCGGATCAGTAGTACGTGGTCGGTGACCTCGGCGGTGCGCCCGTCCGGTCCCGTCGCGGTGCGGCGGGGGGAGTCGGCGCGCTCGATCGTCCACGTCGCCGGATCCAGGTCGATTCCGGCCGCGACCTCGTGCGGGGAGGGGTACTGGACGTCGGGATCCTGATTCCACGACCAGGGCGCGGTCGAGCCGTGGTCGACGACCAGCAGCCGCCCGCCCGGCCGCAGCGCGTAGGCGGCCAGGCGCAGGACGGACGCTCGGTCGAGGTCGAACGGGGTGTGCAGGTAATGCGCGGAGACCAAGTCGAACCGCCCCTCTGGAAAGGACGCGCGCAGGTCGTGCCGCTCACCGATGATTCGGTCGTTCAGGGCGTGCGCGTGTGCGAGGCCGGCGAGCCGCTGGATCGCCACGGCCGAGATGTCGACGGCGGTCACCCGCCAACCGCGCCGGGCGAGCCACAACGCGTCGCCGCCGTCGCCGCAGCCGAGGTCCAGGACGTCGCCGGGTGTCATATCCGGGACCGTCTCGGCCAGCGGCACATTCGGTCGTGGGTCCGCTGGCGCCGGTCGGTCGGCGTACACGCCGTCCCAGAACGTAGCCGCATCGGTGGTGGCCATCGAGACTCCTATTGTCGGGATAGGCTCAGTCTCGTCTGGTGCACCATGCTCTGGCACGCAATCTTGCGGTTCCGGCAAGATGGGCCCATGGATCCCGAAACAGACGACGTACTCGATGCGGTGGGCCCGCGCCTGCGTGCGTTACGGCGCGAGCGCGGCATCACCCTCGCCGACCTCGCCACGACGACCGGCGTCTCCGAGAGCACGCTGTCGCGGCTGGAGAGCGGGCAGCGCCGGGCAACCCTCGAGTTGCTGCTGCCCCTCGCCAGGACCTACGACGTGCCGTTGGACGACCTCGTCGGTGCGCCCCGCACCGGCGACCCCCGAATTCATCTGAAACCCATCAAGCGGTTCGGGATGATCTTCGTGCCACTGTCCCGGCGGCCGGGTGGGGTGCACGCGTTCAAGATGATCATTCCCGCGCGCCCGGTACCGCTGGAACCGACGCCGCAGACACACGACGGCTTCGAGTGGCTGTATGTGCTCAACGGCCGTCTCCGACTGGTGGTCGGCGAGCGCGACCTGACTTTGCCGCCCGGCGAAGCCGCGGAATTCGACACTTCTCAACCGCATTGGCTGGGCAGTGCCGACGGCAGCGCGGTGGAGTTGCTTATCCTATTCGGCTTGCAGGGACTGCGATCGCACGTACACGCCGACCCGCATCGGTGAACGAACTGTACAGGCCAATGATCATCTCGGTGGGGTCCCAGTTCGGATGCCGTTGGCGCAGCAGATCCGACCATTCGGATATGTATGCGCGTTGGGCTGCGCTGGTCTGGTGTCTGTCCTCGGTCGGGAGCTGGGTCAGATCGGAGGTCAGTAGTCGAATATGGTCGGTGTATCCGAATACAAACTCGCAGTAGCTGGTGATGAGGCGGTCGATCGCGTCGGTCGAGTTGGCGGTGCATGTCGGTGCGCAGCGGTTCGTTGCCGCGCAGCATCGCGGCAACGAGGATGTCGACTTTGGTGTCGAAGTGGTTGTAGAGGCTCGGGCCGGAGATGCCGACGGCGTCGCCGATGTCCTCCATTTCCACGTTGGCGAAGCCGTCGCGGGCGAACAAGCGGACCGCGGCTCGTAGAATCGCCTGTCGCCGGGTAGGTGACAAAGGGTTCGGGGGCTGTCGGTCGGCGACCGGTGCCGGATGGAGCGGGGTGGGCGGGGCCGCGACGGAACGGGTCAGGTCGGCCATCAGACCGGTGAACTGGTGAGCCGCTAGCTGAAGTCGGGACGGCTCCGGCGCAGGATTCGAGCCAGGCGTGCGCCGATGCCCCGTAACCTCAGGCGCAGTTCGCTTTTCGCGTCCTCAGGGAGGTATTGGGCCTCTGTGTGCCACAAGCTGGCGATGCCGCGCTGGTCGAGCAGGGTGCTCGCAAGGATGGTGCTGGTTCGGCTGCAGATTCTCGAGCTGATCTTGGAGTGTGGTTTCGACGGCGGTGAGCCCTGCCGAGGCGGCTGCCTGCAGGAGATCTTGTTTGCCGACGAAGTCGCGGTACAGGACGCCCGGGGTGATCGCGACCGCGTCCGCGACCTCTTTCATCGAAAGTCCGACGTAGCCGTCTCGGAAGAACAGTTCGGCAGCAGCGGACAGGATCAGTTCGCGCCGGTTGGCGGGGCGGGCAGCGAGGCATCGTGTACGAGGGGGGCGACACAGCCAAAGTCGGGGGCAACTCGGACGAAGTCCTGTTCGAGGATGACTGACATCTGCGCCAAAGATACGCTCCAATCGACTGAATGCACAAAATAGCTGCTGCCCAACAAAAGATGCTCGGCCGTGGGGATTGCGTTCCGTCACTATGCCGGTGAGGAAATCGGGTAGCAATATAGTTCGGAAACTTCAAAACCTCTTGTTTGCATGAGGAGGCGATTCGCCTTGAGTGCCGAAGGGCGACCCCCGGGCAAGGATGACGTGCACCTCCGGATCTGGCTGGCTGACGTGGTATTGGACTACGCTGCCACTGCGACGGCGGTAGGCAATTTAATACATGATTGGCGACGAAACCCGTGGTGCACGATAGAATTGATATCGGATTTCTTTGAAGACTGTAGGTTGATTCCACGTCTCCCCTGTGAGCGACTGTTCCTCGGGCCGTGACGGGGTGGCGGCCAAGTTATCTAATGGAGAGAGTTTCATTGAGTTCAAAGGTAAAGTGGCCTTGGAAGTAGGCGCTTCATCGGCCATCGGTAGAGTGGCTGCCATAAGACTCGGCTCGCAGAGACGCTTTGATTGCGGCGCGCGGACCAACTGGGACTGCTCGTGAGCCAGATCCCACCGACGGGCAGTGCCATGCGCTTCCGGCAGATTCCACCGACGCAGGTGAGCGAGCTTTACAGTGACGACTTGCGAACTCGGGTTATGATTTTGAGAAATTTCGATAGAATTAGTCGCCTCGACGGACAGTTCGTGGTCGATGTCCATGCTCGCACTGGCCTGGCTGAGCGGAGCAGAAGCCGTTGCGGCAAGAGGGGAACCAGCAACCACGAACAAGGCAGATCGCACGCACACTACGAGATCCGCCGCCTGGCCGTCGCCTTGACCCTGCCCGTCCTCCGCTGCACCCACCACATCTGAGCCAGTCGAACTGGCGCCGCCGAAGACAATACGAAGCCCGCCTATCCCACTACCGGCGACGAGGACACCCACTCACCTGCGTGCCGCTGCAGTATTAGTTCGCCAGCTTTCTCCGATCACCCACTACAAACGCTGCGATGCAACGCGTGTCCACGACGGTGAGTTCCGAAGGAGGGCGGCCGGGACCGTGGAAGCCACCTTCACGCCTGTGGGGCGCTCGTAGATGACGATCGAGTCTGCTTCGATCAGCCAGCGGCCACCAGCGATCGGTGCATCGGATGTCTCCATGTAGATCTCGACAGCGGCGCGCCGGTAGGTGGCGTCGGACATCGTGTGCGCGGCTTCGCCGACGGTCCCGGTCGACGATCGCGGGCCCTGTACGGACGGGTCGGGCCATCCGCTGTACCCGTGGTCGCCGGTCTTGCGCGTGGCGAGCGCCCCGCGCGCGGATCTGCCCAGTGCGGTGAGCGCGACCGTGGCGGCATCGGGGTTGGTGCTGCGGCGCGGGTACCCGGCCCCGCGTGCGCTGCCATTTCGGCGCGCGCCCGCCGCGGTGGCTGGGCAGGTGTTCAGGTGTTTAGCAGTATCGGCTCGGTGGGGCGCGATTGCTGCGCCGGTCGGCTGCGGCTGCCCGGCCGCAGAGCGGAGTCGAACGCGAGAATGGCTGGGTGCGCTGCGCTCATGGAGCCATTGCTTCCATGCGGCGCGGTCGTGGTGGTGGCGGGCGAGGCGTTCGATGCGCTGGTGGTGGAGGCCGTGGGCGTGCGCGACGTCGTTGAGGCTGGTCGTTCCAGGTTGCAGGCGCCCGCGGGTATGGGTGATCAGTCCTGCGGTGGTGAGGACGGCCAATGCGTTGTATCCGGCGCTGAGGCTGATGCAGGTCGCGGCGAACACATCGGCTGGAGTGGCGACCCCATCGCGGGTGACGAGTTCATACAGTCCTCGGCAGTGCATGCCGAGGACCGACCAGGCGGGATGGACGGATTCCACTCGTGCGCGGCTGATTTGGGCCTCGTCGGGGCGGACCGGGTGGACACCATGGTGTGGTGTGACCAAGGCGTAGCGGTCGGCGAGCAGTCCTTGACCTGGGCGAGTCCGCAGGATCGGTGCGCCGGGTAGCTCGCGCAGTTCCCGCAGCACGCCCCATATGGTGGATTCGGGTAGGTCGCCCGCGGCCAGAGACAGCGACCGCCCGCCGAACTCGACGACGGGCACGCCACGTGCGATCTGCCCGCTGACCGCGGAAGCCCATGCCAAGGCCTGCAACACCGCCAGCACGGTCCACCGGCGCGGGGATCGGGGCCACTGCGCGTGCACCCACAGTGTCGCGGCTGCCAGCCACCGCTGCTGTAGGTGTGCCGCCGGGCGGGGCCTGGGTGCCTCCCTGTGTCTTTTGTCTTGTGCGCCACAGGCAGGAATTCGGGGACGGAGTGCTCGGCCCACCGGCAGGCGGAGATCCAGTCGCGGTGTATCGCGGCGTCGGCGCCGTGGCCGTAGCGGTGGTAGGCGTCGGCGAACCCGCGCCAGGTGCCCCCGGCGACAGGTAGTTTCGCGCGCACGTCGAGGTAGGAGTAGCCGCGCATGACCGCGGCGGCGAGCACGGATTGGCGTGCCGCGGAGCGATCCAGCCGACCCGCGCGCGTGATCCAGCGGCCATCGGACGGCGCAGCGCCGTCGCGCGCGAAGGCCTCGACGGTGGCAGAAAGCGGGCTTCGGCGGCGGTATTCCGCGCGCAACCGCGCGCACTCGCCTTCACCCTCCCACAGCTGCATGTCGTGCGCAGTTGGGTCGGCTGCGCACGATGCGCGCGCATCGTGCACGGTGTTCGCGTCGTGCGCGGTCCCGGCGAGCAGGTGCTGCAGTCGGGCCACGAAGCCGGGTGCGGATCGTGTGGTGAGGGTGTCGATGGCGTCGTCGATGGTGCCGTCCAGACGGCGGTATCCGCCTTGTTTGCAACGCGATCCGGGCGGGGTGATGCAGCCGGTGGCAGGGTTGAGCATCGGTGTGATGTCCAGGCTGGGCAGCCGCGCAGCGAGCAGCCGCGCGAGGGATTCGGCCTGGGCGAGGTCGAGGGCGACCCCGAGGGGCAGCGGGATGAGGATGTGGCGGCCGCCGCTGGTGGAGCAGTCGGTGATCGCGCGGCCGCCGGCCTCCTGAACCCATCCCCGGCAGCGCTGGACGTCTCGTTCGACCGCAGCGGTGTCATCGCGGGTGCTGTCGAAATCCAACGCCAGCAGGCGGGTTCGGCCGTCACGATAGATCGGCACCGCCGCAGGCTGGTCGGGCAGTTTACGGGTCAGAGTTCGGGCGTGGTCGTTGTAGCGGCCCAGGCTCGGGTTCCACAGGCGCATCGAGCGGCGCGCGGCCAGCAGCGGCGCCAATCGCATGAACACCGCACGCGCCGCGGCGGCATCATTCTGATCAAGACCGGTTGTGCGCGAATGGTTTTCGGGTACAGTCACCCCCGCCCAGGGGTAAAACCGCAGGTCACGCGCGCTGCCGGAGGGCGAGTGTCCGGGCAGTGCCCTGACACGTTTTCTGTAGCAGAAATGGGTCTTGGGCTCAAGGGGTGACTGCATTACCGCGTGGATGATTATGTCGGCGTGGAGGTTTGGGTGCGGGACTATGGAATGTCTGCGGCTTGTCAGGACGAGGTGTGGCGTAGGTGGCGAGCGGGAGAATCGTTCAGTGCGATAGCGCGATCCCTCGGGATGCCGCTGCAGCACGTCAGGCGATTCCTGGCCCAAACCGGAGGACTCCAACGCCGACCGCCGCAGCGGCGCATCCAACATTTGACGATGGCCGAGCGAGAGGAGATTTCCCGCGGCCTGGCCGCGGGCAGCTCGGCCCGCACGATCGCCACCGGGCTGGGCCGTTCGCCCTCGACGATCGCGCGCGAGATCGCGCGAAACGGCGGATACGGCGCCTATCGGGCAGCGGTGGCTGATCAGCGGGCCTATCACCGTGCGCGACGGCCGAAACCAGCCAAGCTGGTGCAGAATCCGATGCTGCGAGAGCTCGTCGAGGGCAAGCTCTCGGTTCGTTGGTCGCCTGAGCAAATCGCGGGATGGTTGCGCCGGGAATTCCCCGGCGACGAATCGAAGCAGATCTCTCACGAGGCGATCTACCTGGCGTTGTTCGATCCCCGACGTAGAGCGATCGAGAGAACACTGACGCGCCGACTACGAACCGGCCGGCTGATGCGACATCCGAAACGAGCCGGCCGCCGTCGAGACGGTCGCGAGTCATCACCGACCTGGTGCCGATCAGCGAACGGCCGATCGAAGCCGAAGACCGCCGGGTCGCAGGGCACTGGGAAGGCGACCTCGTGATGGGCTCACGCCCGTCTGCCATCGCGACACTGGTCGAGCGGACCAGCCGATTCGCCGCGCTGGTCGCGCTGCCCGAGGGCATCAAGGCCCACCAGGTCACCCCCTACTTGACGAAATACCTGCTCAGCCTGCCGACAACGATGCGCCGATCCCTGACCTGGGACCGGGGCCGCGAAATCGCAGGCCACAAGTCCATCACTGCCGCGACCGGCACGCCGATCTATCTGTGCAAACCTCGAAGCCCGTGGCAGCGAGGCACCAACGAGAACACCAATCGCCTACTGCGCCAATATCTACCGAAGAACGCCGATCTTCGCCGGTTCACCCAGCACGATCTCGACGCCATAGCCCTCGAACTCAACCACCGGCCCCGCAAGATCCACGGGTACTGCAGCCCTGCCGAGGTCTACGCTGAGCGTCTGAACAGTGGTGACGCGCTGACTGTTTGAGCGCAGCATCGGTTCTCGACAGAAGAAGGTCGATAGAAGAGTCGGACTGGCGCGTGTCTCGAAGTGGTTCCCCACAGTCCTCGACGGCATCCGGGTGCCCGGACTCGGGCGCGGAGGGCAACGATTCCTTACCCGTCGGGCCCGATCTGTGGTGCATGAGGGTTCTGGCGGTGGTGGGGTTGTGACCGGTCATGGAGGTCGGGCTGCGCCGTGGCGTGGAGGACGTGGTGCTGGCACTATCGGCACTCTAACTGGACGATTGACCAACTTCTGTGAGGAAGTGCTGATGACCACTGCCGACGAGCCGATCCGTAGTGAGTGGACCCCCGAGAGCGGGTGCGGGCTGAAAGTGGCAGTGGTGAGCACTGCCGATGGGGGCCGTTTCCGCGTGACCCGGATCGGCCTGTACGGCGGTCAGCCGGTTGTGCTGGTACCAGGCACGTTCGACAATCGCCGATTGTATCTATGGCCGGGTGGCGGCGGCCTTGCTGCCGCATTGGCCGCGGCGGGATTCGATGTCTGGATCGTGGAACGCCGCGGCGCCGGGGGCGTGAACCAGGCGGCGGGTGTTCGGGCCGGGTGGGAGGAGGCGATGCGTCAAGATCTCCCCGCGGTCCAGCAGCTCATCGCCGAGACCGGGACCGGTCCCGCGTTCTGGGTCGGGCATTCCCTCGGCGGCGTGCTGGTGGCCCGGGCGGTCGCCGAAACCCTGGATCGGCGTAGCGTGGCCGGGATCGTGCTCATCAACGCCGCCGTCGAGATTCCGCTGCTGATGCACCCGCTCGCGACCGCACTGCTCAATTCGCGCCGGTGGGGGCAGTGGTTCCCGGCCCGGGCGATGCGGCTGGGGCCGGAGAACGAGCCGGCCGCGGCGCTGGAGGACGCGACCGGGTGGGCGGATGCCGAACACCGGAACTCGGCCATCAGTGGTGTCCTCGCCGGTGTCGATGTGCCGGTGCTGGCCTTGACCAGCCCGCGCGACCTCATCGCGCCACCCGGTCGCTGCCGCCGCCTGGCCCGCGCCTGCGGTTCACCGGACCTGCGGGTGCAATCGGCCTCGCGGCGAGATGGTTTCGCCGTCGATCACACCCACGAATCACCGCTGCTGCATCCCCGCGCCGGTAGCGACGTGTTCCCCTTCATCCGGGACTGGCTGATCACCCGCAGCCCCGCCCAGACCCCGGCGGCGCCGAGCGAGCCTGCCGACCCCGCACCGCGCCGCCACCGCCTGCACTTCACCGTCGACCTGAACGCCGACATCGAGACCGTGTTCGACGTGCTCAGCGAGCAGTGGGCGGCACTGTGGCCGGTGCGTCAGCAGCGTGTGCGCGACAGCGTCATTCCCGGCCTTCCCGACGGGCTCGGCTCCGTCCGCGCCCAGCGCGCTCTCGGGCTGTGGCCGATCCAAGAGCAGATCACCGCCCACCACCGGCCCCGGCTGATCGAATACCGCACCATCCGCGGCCCCGTCCGCCGCCACCACGGCCGCATCCAGCTCACCCCCACCGGCCCGGCCACCCACCTGGACTACCACATCCACTTCGACACCCCACCCTGGATCCCCGGCACACTCCTGGCCACCGCGCTACAACACACCTGGCACCACTACAGCCTGCCTCGACTGCGATCACTGTCCACACACCCCACCCGCTCGTGAAGTGTCGGAGAATCGTTCGGTTGTTGGATACAGGACCATCCCGGGCGGAGTTCGTGGTCGACCTCGCTGCGATGGCGTCCGACATACGTGTCGAAAAGGCTCTCTGTCCAATGACTCTCGCCGTAAGTTTCTCACACACCCTCGGTGCGCACCCCTCTCCTCGGACGCGCCGACGGTAGGGGCTGCTCAGAGGGAGGAGGCTATGACGCCGGCCACTACCGCCAGCAGAGCCATGGCTATCCAGATGAGCTATAACCCCACCAAGGGGGTTATGTGGTCAGGTGTGCACCCGGGATCAGGTTGGCCGGAGAAGAAGACTAGGACGAGCGAAACGGTTCCCACGAACACACACCAGGCGCCGATTACCATGCTCACCGCGCCACCGAATGTTCGGGTGCCAGCGTTCTCGGATGAGAGAGTGCCGACGGCGACAGCCGCGGCGATAATGGCCAAGAATTCCCCACCGACGAACACTCCAGCCCAGTCCGGGGCTTTCTCGATTGAGAACGGGTAGGCATCGATGGTCTGCAGGACTCCCCAGTCCCGGCCGGAGCAGCGACCGGTGAGGTAGGCCAGTGGGTTTGATAGGGATGAGGACCACAACATGAACGCCAGTCCCACGCAGCTGCGTAGGAACCAAATGTGACCCGTTTGGGTGGGTGGCGTTTCCCCGTCATCGCCTTGGCCTTGCATCAACCCCACCGAACGGCTCCTACCCGGGACGACACAGCTCGCAAGCTCCGAAGTCTATGTGAGAGTCCGAGCGGCGTAACCGCAATCGCTGTGTCCAGGAGACAGGGCTCCGTCTCCAGTCCTCGTATCGGCCCGCGTCAGGTCCAGCACCGGTACGACAAGGGCGAGGCATAGGCAGAGCGTCCACTTCACTCCGGAAGCGATGTGTGAACCGCCCTGGGTTTGGTGCGCACCGGTTTATCTGTCTCCAGCCGGTTGCTCGGCGTGGAGTGCATAGTAGTCGGCTTCGTGTTCGGCCGGTGGGCGCCGACCGAGTCGGTGCATGATCCGGGACTGGTTGTACCAGCCGACCCAGTCCGCGGTGAGGAGCTCGACGTCGGCGAGCCGGGTCAGCGGGGCAGGCCGGAACGGGGAGTCATCTCGAATCGCTTCGGTTTTGTAGAGCCCGATCGTGGTCTCGGCCAGTGCATTGTCGTACGCGTCACCGACCGACCCGATCGACGGTCGCATATCCGAAAGTGCCAGTGTTTCACCGAGTTTCACCGCCGTATACTGAGACCCGGCATCAGAATGATGGATCGCTCCACCGATCGGATGACCCTCGCGGGCCCGCAGCGCGACCGCCTGCCGGATCGCTTTCTCCACGAACGTTGTGTGTTTGCTGGTCGAGCATTCCCAACCCAGGATTCGTCCGGCGTAGGCGTCGATGACGAACGCGGTGTAGACGAACGTGCCCGTGACCAGACGGACGTAGGTGAAGTCGGCGACGAGCAGCACGTTCGGTGCCGGGACCCGGAACTGCCGGTCGACCAGGTCCGGCGCCCTCGACGCGGCCGGATCCGGACACGTCGTGCGGACCTTCTTGCATCGCACGACACCTTTCCAGCCGTTGGCACGCATCAGCCGTTCCACCGTGCACCGGGCGACTCCGATTCCCTGTCGTTGCAGATACGCCCACATCTTGGTTGCCCCATACACCGACTCCGGCGTTCGTCGGCCCCGCTCGTCGGGCTCGTAGTGCCCGGCCAGGACCTCGGTGACCGTGGTGTCCCACAGCGCCCGTTTCGACGGCGCCCGCCGCGCCCAGGCGTGGAAGGTTCTCGGGGCGATCGTGCATCCGTGCGCGGTGAGCGCACGGCAGATCGGAACGACCCCGAACCGAGCCCGATGTTCAGCGATGAACGCGCAAACTACCGCTGTCGCGGGTCGTTCGCCCGCGCGAAGAAAGACGTTGCCGCAGACAGGATTTCAATGGTCTGTTCGAGTTCGGCGATCTTGCGTTTCTGCTCACGGATCGTCCGTGCTGCCTCCGCCGTCGTCCCCTCGGCGTCACCGCGGTCGATCTCGGCTTGGCGGACCCACTTGCGCAGGGTTTCCGCGGTCATTCCCAGCCTCGCGGAGACCGCTTTCATCGCGGCCCACTCGCTGTCGTAGTCGCCACGGTGATCGACGACCAGCCGGACAGCCTTGGCCTTGGCCGCTTCGTCGTACTTCGCAGGCATGATCTGCCCATCCTTCCCAAGAAAGAAGGTGGGCACCAAACCCAGGGCGGTTCATCCCAAGCCGGACCGGCCAAGTAGTGCGGTCGGAGCAGATGTCCAAGACCTGGGCGGCGATTGTCAAGGGGCTGGACCTCGAGTGGTCGACGGTGAAGACGCTCCGCTCCACCCGTGCGACGCGCGTAGCCGAAAAGTACGGGCTTCCGGCTGCCCGGCTGATCCTGGGGCACGAGGTGGATTCGGCCGTGACTACGAGGCACTACGTCCCAGAGGCTCGCCACGTTGTTGATCTCGTCGATGCCCGGTGACGCGCGGGTCGTTGGTCCTGACCCGCCCAAACGGCCACAAAACGGTCACTGGAGATGTGAAGCTGTGTTAAACCGCAGGTCAGGCGAGGAAACAGGGTCATGAGGGTACACCGAGCCGATCCTGCATCGCCGTCGCCGTCGCCGTGAGGCCAAGGCGCTGGCCTGCGTCTAGGCCCACCTGTCGTGAATCCCCCGGCCCCGGCGGCCGGGGGATTCACGCTTTCGCGGCGGTCGGAGTTTCGACTCCTGTTTATCGGTCCGTTACCCTGGGTGCCGCACGAGATCGTTCGATTTGTGAGGAAGATTCATGGGAAGCGTTGTGCTCGACATCGTGGCATTGCTCGCCAATCGCGCGGCGATGTTCTGGAATTGGATGGCCACCGGATCGGCGGGCTTCCCGCCGCTGTGAGCGTGCGGTGCACGATCTGTTTCGAGTAGCGAATCCCCTGGTCAGCCAGCGCTGGCCGGGGGATTTTCCGGTCCGGGGACGGAATCGGAAAACGTTCCGGAATGTTTGTTTTCACACTGACGATCCCACTGCCCGCGGCCGCGGGTAAGCATCGGCTGCCCGAATTCGGTGGACATGGCCGCACCACACCGCAGGAACTCTCCCG
The DNA here is from genome assembly GCF_040642815.1 of Nocardia sp. NPDC047648. Taxonomy (NCBI): domain Bacteria; kingdom Bacillati; phylum Actinomycetota; class Actinomycetes; order Mycobacteriales; family Nocardiaceae; genus Nocardia; species Nocardia sp. NPDC047648. Next base: position 101,136 of record NZ_JBEYSX010000016.1, read on the forward strand.
CGCGGATTCTTGAATTCGACGTGCACCCGTGCCGCGGGCTATCTGTCGCGCTCGAAGCGGCTTCCCCGTCATGGGGATCGTCAGGGAGCAGGGCGATTTCGGCGCCGATCCCGCGCGCGAAGCCCCCGCCCCTCGTATCTTGAACACGTGAACTCCGCAGGCTCCGTGCGCACACGGTCGCGTATTCCTCGTTGGTTCGTGCTGTGGATGGGGCTCCTGACCGCCCTGGTCGCGCTCTGCTGCGCGGCGCTGTTCTGGCAACTCGCCGCGGAGGGAACGTTTCCCACCCTCGTCGTGCTGTGGGTGGTCCTCGGCGTGCTGGGCGGAATCGCCGTCCTGTTCGGGCTGCTCGGCCTGCTGCGCTACCGGGCCTTCTTCTACAGCCTCGCCTCGCCCGTGCTGATCGGCGTCCTGGTGGCGCTGACACTTTACGACGTCCCGGAGGACACCGGCTGGCGGTTGTCTCGCGGCATCCTCGAAGACCAAGCCGTCGACTGTGCCCACCCCGGTCAGCGCACCCGCCTCGGCGTCTACACCATCACCTTCGTCACGCCCCGTGACGGCGGCTGCCTGTTCTACACCCAGGCGGGCGACTCGGATTCGGAAGGCTTCGCTTTCTTCCGCGATCCGGCCACCCCACCACACCTCGGCCCGCCCGCCACCAACGGCATCGAGTACTCAGCTTTCGACGGCCAGTGGTACCGCTTCGTCGACACTCACTGAGTCCGGTCGCCGAAGATCTCCTCGAGCGCGCTCGCCGTCGCGGCACGGGTGATCCATTCTGTGAGGCGCGCATGATCGGTGCAGGCCTCGATCTCGGCGGTGAGTACCGCGGGGACGTCGAATCCGCGGGCACCGAGCATGGTGAGCAACGCCTTGGCCTGGCTTCGCCGATGGCTTCGCCTTCGGCCACGCCGTCGGCGTACAGCTGCTTGAAGTACTGGCTGTCGGTGAGGGTGACGACCAGGTCCGCGCGATACTCGGTCGGCTCGATGTCCGGTAGGTCGCCGGAGTCGACGCGGGCGTGATCGAACTCGGGAAGTGCCAGGCCGAGCGTGGAAGTGAGCAGTTCAGCGACCAAAGTTGGTCTGCGGCGGACCAATTCGATGAGGACTTCGTCTACCGACGAGGGCATGGCGCGGACGTTACCGATAGCCACCGACAGGTCCGGGTGGGGTGGATCACCATTCGAACGGCAGCGGCCTGCGGGGCTCGATCCAGAGGGCTTCGGCGAGGGCGCAGAGCGTGCCGTCGGTGCGGGCCAATGCGACGCCGACGGTGTGTTTCCGGCCGGTCGCGGAGATCGGCCAGCCGTAGGAGAGATAGGAATCGCCGGCGCGGACCGGTTCGAACCGAGTGGCGGTGAGGGCGGCGGTGACCGCTCCCGGGCGCAGGTCACGCAGGGCCATCGCGGCCCAGCCGCCGGGGCAATCCAGTGCAGCCCAGACGTTTTCGGTGGAGAGGAAGCCGTCGGGTCCGCCGAGCAGTGGATCGGGTGTCCAGGCGGCGACGACCATGTCGTGGGTGGGCATGGCCCAGGGCGACAGGCGCAAGCCTCGGCCGGGTGCGCACGCGGCTCCGCAGCCGTAGCAGTGGCTCATCTTGCGCAGCACGTCGGCGGTCGCAGTCGCCGCCCGTGCCTCCGCCCAAGCGGGTGCGGGCCGCGGCGTCACCGTAACCATCGACTCGGATGCCTCGGCGAGCACCGTGCCCTCCTGATCGGTGAGCGACGCGCCGCCCGAGCCGTCGGCGGTCAGCACAACCGGGGAATCCACCGAAACCGCGCGCCGGAAGTCGACGCGCACCTGCGCGGCGTCGCTCGCCGCGGCGAGCAGGCCCGCCACATACCCGCCGAACGCCACTCCCGGATAGCCACGCACGTGACCCGGCACCGTGAACGCATCCGTCCGAATCATCCGCTGCCCAACCTCTCCCGGCCGACGATCATGACCCGGCTCAGCCGACCATACCGTCCCGGCGTCGCCGGACGGTCTCCGGGCAACCTCTCGCGCCGCCAGCGAGGATGATCTCGCCGATCGCCCACGAGCCGGCCCTTCCGGCGCGCTGCGTGATCCGGGCACACGGCGTCGATCTCGCCCACCCGCTCGCAACCGGGCTGATGGGGGAACTCGCGGAGGCCGATCGGGTGCCTCGCCCCTGGTCGAAACCGTGCGCGCAGGGCCTGTGCGCATTTGCTCGACGTTGTCGGTGGCGATGCCGCCTGTGGATTTGCACCATGCCGGGCGTGGTCGCCTTCCGGACGCTTCGCGGATCTCGATCCGGTCACCGAGCCGCGAGACGAGATCGCCCGCGGCCTCGTGGGCGGCGAGACGCCCCGCCAGGACATTCCACACCATCGCGGCAGTCCGTCTGCCGCCGCGCGTCCGCGCAGGTCGAGGGGATGGCGAAATATCCGCTGTTCCGAACGCTGTTGCGCCGGGATGTGACGAAAGCCGGAATGAACGTACTGATCGTGTACGCGCACCCGAAGCCGGATTCACTCACCGGTGCGCTCAAAGACGTGGCCGTGCGGCAATTGCGGGCCGACGGGCACGACGTGCGAGTTACCGACCTCTACGCGATGGGCTGGAAGGCCGCGGCCGACACCGAGGATTTCGGTGTGGTCGAGGAGCCCAACTTCATGCTGGCCTCGGGTGTGGCCTACCGCGACGGGACGCTGAGCCCCGACATCCGCGCCGAGCAGGAGAAACTGCTGTGGGCCGACGCTGTCGTGCTGCACTTCCCGCTCTGGTGGTTCGGCATGCCCGCGATCATGAAGGGCTGGGTGGATCGGGTTCTCACCTGCGGGTTCGCCTATGGGGCCGGGGGTGAGGCGCTGCCCAGGTACGGGGCGGGTGTCCTGGCGGGCCGTCGTGCGATGCTCGTGGTCGCGGTCGGGGGCAAGCAGCCGTCGTACTCCGATCGCGGGATCAACGGCCCGGTCGAGGATCTGCTGTTCCCGATCCACCACGGCATCCTGTATTACACCGGCATGGACGTCCTGCCGCCGTTCCTGGTGCACGACACCATCCGGCTGGACTCCCCGCGTTTCGGTGACGTCGCGCTCGACCTGCGGCAGCGGATGTCGGAGCTGGCGCGGCTGGAGCCGATTCGGTACCGCTCCCAAGCCGGGGGCGACTACGACCGGAGCCTGCGTCTCGAGCCAGGGCGTGAGGCGCGGGGGGCGACCGGGTTCGGGTTGCATGTGGCGTCGTAACCGACGGTCACGGCAGTGCCGCAGCCCCGCGCTGGGCGAGCAGCATGCCCATCACCCCCGCTTCCTGACCCTGACCGTGGATCATGGACCGGGCGATCTCCTTGACCGGCCCGGAGCGCAGCAGACCGTCGGCGGCCTCGGCCATCGCGATGCCGCCCTGGTGGTGGCGAAGCATCAACTGTAGGAACAGGATTTCCGCGTCGCGTCCGTGCGCCCTCGCCAAGGTGTCCAATTCCGCCGTGCTCGCCATCCCCGGCATGGGCGGTGCGGCGGCGCTGTGCGCTGTCGGATGCCGATGCGCTGACGCGTCCGCGCTGTGCATCCACGCCATCGGATGCGCCGAGCCGGGGGGCGCGTCCGCCAGGCGCAGCCAGCCGAGCATGGTGCCGATCTCCAGGCGCTGGGTGCGGTCGAGTTGCTCGGCCAGCCGGGCGATCGCCGGATCGACCGAGCGATCCAGCCGCTGCACCATGAGCAGCGCTTGCTGGTGATGGGTGGTCATGTCCTGGACGAAGCCGATCTCCACGTCGCTGAGAATCGGTGTCGCGGACCGGCCTTCCGGAAAGATCGCGGGGCGCAGCGCGGCGCCGAACACGAGCAGCGCGAAGACCGCCGACGCCAGTGCCGCGAGGCGCGTCCAGTGCCGCATCGCTACGATCCGACGATCGAGTGCTGGTCCGGCGGTGGCGAATACACCTCGTCGTCCAGTTGCAGCACCATGAAACCGTTGTCCGAGCACGCGACGTAGAGTTGCGTGCCGCGCCATTCCGGCGGAGAGAGACACCAGTCGGTGGAGACGTCGCCGAAGGCGAGCCTGCCGGTGCGCGCGGTGGTGGCGTCCAGCGGATCGAACTCTCCCTCCAGCACGGCGCGCAGCGCCGACGGCGCGCTCATCAGCGGAACGCCGATGATCGAGGCGAGCGCGTGCGGCGAGTTCCACAGGCTCAGGTTCTGCCCGGTGCGAGCGGGCGGGTTGTAGTAGGCGATCTCGCGGATGGCGTAGGGATCGCGGATGTCGAAGACCCGGATGCCCGAGGAGATCCACCCGCAGGCCAGGGCGGTCGGGTTCGCCCGCCGGTCCGCGGCGCAGTAGTGCGATTCGTAGGCGAAGGCGGAACCGCCCATGGAGGAGCCGATATTGCTGTCGAGATGCTGGGGCAGGTTGATCTCGAGCTTGATCTTGCCGACCACCTCGGGCGCGGTTTCGTCGGAGATGTCGATGAGTTTGACGCCGCCGGAACCGCCCTCGTCGACGGTGTAGAGGTAGGGTTTGCCGTCGTAGCTGACCGGGACACTGTGCTGGGTCGCCCAGCCGTCCGTCCAGAACGTCCGGCCGAGGTGGTGCACCTGCGGGTTCGGGTCGCGGCGCTGCACCGCGCTGATGTCGAGGACGGTGAAGCCGCCGAGCGCGGAGATGTACATCCGGTTGCCGTCGGGGCTGATGCCGAAGCCGTGCGCCTCGATGCCGGTCAGTCCCTGCCAGACGACGTGCGGGTTCGCCGGATCGGTCAGGTCGACGGCGCTGACGAATCCGGGCGCGATTCCCGAGGCCCAATATGTGTTGCCGTCGGGGGAGAAGCCGCCTTCGTGCGTGGTGATCGGCAGCGGCATCAGCAGATTCGTCCCAGGGCCGGGATTGAGCAGTCGCGGATGCGCGCAATCGGAGACGTCGTAGACCGACAGGTAGCCCACGCCCTCACCGACCGGCACACCCGTTCCGACCAGCAGTTTGCGCTCGGTGTTGACCTTGAGGCTCTCCCAGGTGCCCGCGAGCATGGCGGGCTCGGTCAGCGTCATGGTCGGGCGCGGATGCGCCGGATCGGACACGTCGAGCACCTGGACGCCGCGCGCCTCGCCGATCAGGTCGCCGGGAAAGAACGAGCCGAGATAGGCACAGTGCTCGAAGCTGGTGGAGGTGATGCCCGCGCCGCGGCCCGCATAGCCGCCGACGAACGAGATATTGCATCGGTAGCCCTGCGTACTGCGCCCACTGTCGCGGTCGGCGGCGGTGACGTCGCCTTGCAGGCCGTTCTCGGGTGCGGCGCCCGGTCCGCAGTCGGCGCGGGGCACCGAGGTGCGCCCGACGTCGAGGAACTCCTGGACGGCGTTCCGGATCTCCGAAGGTGGATCGGCCGCGGCGCTCGCGGGCAGCAGCACGGCCGTGACCATGCCGATGGTGAGCAGAGCGAGCGTTTTGGCACGGCACAGCCTGGCCAGTGGGCGCATCGTCGCGACCCCCCAACTTCGTCGTCGAGTTTGGCTACCAGAGTGACTGGGACAGTCAGCACTGAACTGACTGAATGGTAGTAATCCGCGGTAACTTCCGAGGAGGGTTTCGTCGAATCCGCACGGATCCGGGAAGTTTTCCGTTGGGCTGCGGCGGCGTCAGCGTCGGTGGACCGATGCCGTGCACTCGTCCGATGCCAGCAGTTCTTCGCAGACGCTCAGAAAGGATCGGCGCAGTTCGGCGGCGCGTTCGGCCAGCGCGGACTGGGCGCGGACGTACTCGGCTCGTCCGGCGGGCGTCTCGATGCGCACCGGGTCGTAGCCGAACTCGGACAGGTCGTAGGGGCTGGCGCGCATGTCGAGTTCGCGTGCGGCGCAAGCCGACTCGAAGCAATCCAGCAACAACTTCGAAGGGATCAGCGGGACCAGCTTGAAGCCCCACTTGTACAGATCCATGTTCGCGTGCAGACAGCCCGGCTGTTCGCGGTGGAGCTGGTCGTCGCGGGTGAGCGGCTCGGCATTGCGGCCGACGGCGTCCGGAGTGAAGAAGCGGTAGGCGTCGAAATGCGTGCACCGCAGCGACATCGAGTCGACCACCGCGTCGGTGCCCGCGCGCCCGAGTCGCAGCGGCACCTTCTGGTGGCGGATATCGTCGGTCCGATACACCATGGCCCATTCGTGCAGGCCGAAACAGGACAGCTGGGCGGGGCGGGACGCGGTGGCGCGCAGCAGTTTCGCGACGAACGCGACGGTGTCCCTGCGTTTGACCAGGTAGGCGGGATCGGCTGTGTAGACGCTGCGCCCGGCGGGATCGCCGGTAGTCGAGCCGGTCGCTTCGTCGGCACGGTGATACCCACGGGCGCCGTCGTACTCGGCGGCATCCGCCAGGCCGATGCCGTATCCCGGATGCCAGCGCCGTAATTGGGCGGGTTTGTGTCCGTAGTAGGTGAACAAGAAGTCGATCACCGGGTGCGATGACCCTTGTGCCCGCCGCTCGAGATAGGGCCCGACCAGATCGTCCAGCCGGGCCCGGTGCGCGGCGGCGGACGCCCGCCACCGCGCACCGGACAACACCCGCATGATCACCGCACCTCGCGCGAGCCGGTGATGCCGATCGTCATTCGCCCACCCGGTGCGTTCCGTCTCGGACGGTGCCGACGAACTCCTCGACCAAGTCCTCCAGGGCGACGATCCCGGTGGTGTTGCCCCGGTCGTCGACCACGCGGCCGAGATGGCTGTTGGTGCGGCGCAGCCGGGCGAGCGCCTCGTAGAGCGTGGTCTTCATGCCGACCGTCGGCAGCGGGCGGATGTCGGTGCGCGGGATCGGCGTCCCCGGACCGGCGCTCTCGTCGGCGACCTTGTCCAGCACGTCCTTGACGTGCAGGTACCCGACCAGTGAGCCGTCGTTCGCCCGCACCGGGAAGCGGGAGAAGCCGGTCTCGGCGACGGCGGACTCGATGTCCCCGAGTGTGGTCCCGTTACCGCGCAGAGGGATCGATCGGGTCGCGTCCCGAGGCACCATCACGTCGGCGACCACGCGGTCGCTGGTGCCCAGGGCCTGGGTGAGACGGCGGTGCTCTTCCTCGTCGAGCAGCCCCTCGGAGCGGGACTCACCGATCATCTCGGCCAGTTCGACCGTCGAGACGGTGGCCTCGAGCTCGTCCTTCGGCTCGATCCGCAGCACGCGCAGCGACAGATTGGCGGCCAGGTTGTACAGCGCGATGAGCGGGCGGGCCAGCCGCAGCCACATCAGGTGCAGCGGCACCAGCAACAGCGCGCTGCGTTCCGGTCCGGCCAGCGCGATGTTCTTCGGGATCATCTCGCCGAACAGGATGTGCAGGATGACCACGATGGTCAGCGCGAGGGCGAACGCCACCGGGTGCAGCAGCTGTTCGGGCAGGCCGAGCAGCTCGAACGGACCTTCGAGCAGGTGGGCGACGGCGGGTTCGCCGACGCGGCCGAGCAGGATCGAGCAGATGGTGATGCCCAGCTGCGCGGCCGCGAGCATCATCGAGAGGTTCTCGCCCGCCCGGATGACGGTGTTCGCGTTGCGCTTGCCCTGCGCGGCGAGCGCTTCCAATCGGTCGCGGCGGGCGGAGATGAGCGCGAACTCGGCCGCGACGAAGAAGGCGTTGCCACCCAGCAGCACCACGGTGAGCAGGACGCCGAGCAGGTCACCCATGGCTGTGCTCCTTGGTCGCGAGGGCGTCGGCGTCGACCGGGATCAGCCGGACCCGGTCGATGCGCCGTCCGTCCATGCGCTCCACCCGCGCGATCCAGCCGCCCGCGTCGGGGCTGTCGGCCGTCGTCCACTGCTGCGAGCGAGGATTCGGCAACACGACCTCGTCACCGGTCACCGGGATGCGACCGAGCCTGGTCAGAACGAGGCCGCCCAGCGTCTCGTACTCACCCTCGGGGGCGTCGTATCCGGTGGCCCGGGAGACCTCGTCGATGCGCAGCAGGCCCGAGCAGTCCCAGCCGTCGGAGACGCGCCGCACGTCGCGCTCCTCCTCGTCGTGCTCGTCGCGGACGTCACCGAGGATCTCCTCGATGATGTCCTCCATGGTCACCATGCCCGCGGTGCCGCCGTACTCGTCCACGACGAGGGCGACCTGCATGCCGTCGGCGCGGACGCGTTCGAGCACCTCGTCGCCGTCCAAGCTGGCAGGCACGATCGGGACCGGCTGGGCGAGCCGGTACAGGGGGATCGTCCTGCGCGCGTGCACCGGACGGGTGAAGGCCTGCTTGACGTGCACGAATCCGAGGGTGTTGTCGAGGTCGCCGTCGATCACCGGAAAGCGCGAGTAGCCGGTGCGGCCTGCCGCGTCGATCAGGTCGGCGATGGTGTCGTCCTTGTCCAATGCTTCGATCTTCACCCGCGGGGTCATCAGTTCCTCGGCGCTGCGCTCGCCGAACTGCAGGGAACGGTCCATCACCTGGGCGGTGGGCTGGTCGAGTGCGCCGCGCAGGGCGGAAGTGCGCACCAGGGAGCCGAGTTCCTGCGGCGAGCGGGCCGAGCGCAACTCCTCGGCGGGTTCGACGCCGAGCCTGCGGACGACCCAGTTGGCGGTGCCGTTGAGGAAATGGATCATCCACTTGAACACCACCGAGAAGGCGATCATCGGTCCGGCCGTGACGCGGGCGGTGCCCAGTGACTTGGCGATGGCGATGTTCTTCGGCACCAGCTCGCCATAGATCATCGACAGCGAGGTGGCCAGGATCAGCGCCAGCGTCAGGGCGATACCGCTCGCGGCGGCTTCGCTCAGCCCGGCGGCCGTGAACAGCGGATTCAGCAGCCTGGCCAGCACAGGCTCGGCGATGTACCCGGTGATCAGCGTGGTGATGGTGATCCCGAGCTGGGCGCCCGACAACTGGAACGACAGGGTGCGATGCGCCTTGCGGACCATGCGGGCGCGGACGTCGCCGGTGCGTGCGTGCGCCTCGACGGTGCTGCGCTCGAGCGCGGTGAGAGAGAATTCCGCGGCGACGAACAGGGCCGTGCCCGCGGTGAGTGCGATGAACCCGATCAGGCTGAGCGCGGTGAGCGCGATGGACATCGTCAGCACCACCTGCACGGTGCTGCGAGACGGCCTGGGTGGAATGGGACTACTGCGGGGAGGAGGACGCCGGGTCGGTCACCCGGCTCGGTAGAGGAGCCCTCCTGTGCGGCGCCCTCGGACGCGGGTGACAACTGGATCCTTTCGCGAATGTGTCGTGGTGCCGGTGTCCGGCAACCACCATGCTACCGGCCCACGCGCGAAGCGTCGTGGGCCGGTGCCGGTGCGATGCGCGTGTCGGCGCTCACCAACCGCCGGGCAGCGGGCGCCCTTCGGCGAACCCGGCGGCGGACTGCACGCCGAGTACGGCCTTCTCGTGGAATTCGGTGAGCGTTCGCGCGCCCGCGTAGGTGCACGCGCTGCGCACGCCCGAGCAGATGTGGTCGAGGAGGTCCTCGACGCCGGGGCGCTCGGGGTCCAGCCGCATCCGGGAACTGGAGATGCCTTCTTCGAACAGCGCCTTACGCGCCCGGTCGAATTCGCTGTCGGAGGCGGTGCGGGCGGCGACGGCCCGCTTGGAGGCCATACCGAAGCTCTCCTTGTAGGCGTTGCCGTCGCGATCGACGCGCAGGTCACCGGGGGATTCGTAGGTGCCGGCGAACCAGGAGCCGATCATCACGTTCGACGCTCCCGCGGCCAGCGCGAGCGCCACGTCGCGGGGATGGCGCACGCCGCCGTCGGCCCAGACGTGCACGCCGAGTTCCCGGGCGGCGGTGGAGCATTCGGCCACCGCGGAGAACTGCGGGCGGCCGACGCCGGTCATCATCCGGGTGGTGCACATGGCGCCGGGCCCGACACCGACCTTGACGATGTCCGCGCCCGCCTCCGCGAGATCCCGAGTGCCCTCGGCGGAGACCACGTTGCCCGCCGCCAGCGGGACGCCGAGCCCGAGATCGCGCACGGCGGAGAGCGTTTCGAGCATCTTGGCCTGGTGGCCGTGTGCGGTGTCGATGACGAGCAGGTCGGCGCCGGAATCCACGAGGGACTTGGCCTTCGCGGCCACATCGCCGTTGATGCCTACCGCGGCCGCGACGCGCAGCCTGCCCGCGGCGTCGACGGCGGGCTGGTAGATGCCCGCGCGCAGGGCGCCGGTGCGGGTCAGCACCCCGGCCAGGGTGCCGTCCTCGGCGGTGAGCACGGCGAAATCGGCGTGCTCGGCGTGCAGCAGGTCGAACAGGTCGCGTGGGGTGGTGCTCGCGGGGGCCCGCACGAAATCGGTGGCCGCGACCTCACGGAGCCGGGCGAAGCGGTCGACGTCGGCGCAGGCGGCCTCGGTCACCACGCCGACCGGCCGTCCGCCGTCGACCACCACGACCGCGCCGTGCGCACGCTTGTGCATCAGGGCGACCGCCTCGGAGACCGAGCGGTCGGGGTCGAGGGTGACGGGGGTGTCGGCGGTGAGCGAGCGGCTTTTGACGAACGCGATGGTGTCGGCGGCCGCGGTGATCGGCAGGTCCTGCGGGAGCACGACGATACCGCCACGCCGGGCCACCGTCTCGGCCATTCTGCGCCCGGCGACCGCGGTCATGTTGGCCACGACGATGGGGATGGTGGTGCCCGACCCGTCGGACGTCGAGAGATCGACATCGAAGCGCGACGCGACGTCCGTCCGGTTCGGGACGAGGAAGATGTCGTCGTAGGTCAGGTCGTACGGCGGCTGATGACCGGGGAGAAAGCGCACTCGACCGATGATATCCGTGCGCCGACCGGAGCGCGCCGTTCTCCCGGAGGTGCTGCCGCATTTCCCGGCGATCTCGGGTGAACGCTGGGGAGTGGTATCGGGCGGGGTAGGACGCGGCCGCTTCGTAGCGAGGCCCGGGCTCGTGGCACGGCGGGTTTCCGGACCCCGGCCGGTGCTTTCGTGTGGGCCGGCGCGGCGTCAGACGGTGGCTTCGGAGCGGGAAAGCGCGATGGTGGTGACCACCATCACGAGCACCGCGCCCGCGGTGACCAACAGTCCGGCGGTGTCCGCACGCAACCGCTCGTCGAGCACGGCGATGCCGATGAACGCGGCGGCCAGTGGCTCGGCGACCGAGACGGCGGGCAGCGAAGCGGTCAGCGGCCCGACTTGATAGGCGCGCTGCTGCAGATAGACGCCGGTGACGCCGGCCGCGATCAGCGCCCAGGTCTGCCAGCCGCCGAGCACGTCCGCGAGACCGTGTTCGAACAGGCCGGTGACGTAGTCGGTGAGTGCGGCGGCCAGCCCGTAGAGCGAGCCGCTCGCGGCGCCGAGTAGCAGCGCGCGCCACGTGGGCCTGCGCGCGGCGACCCCAGCGGCCGTGGCGGCGGCGATCAGGCCGACCAGAAGGCCCAGCGGCAGGACCCAATGTCGCAGCGGCGCATTGATATTTCCCTCGGTCGGATCGCCGACGAGCACGAAGCAGGCCAGCGCGGCGGTCAGCGCGAGCGCGGTCGCCCACGTGCGCGGCGCCACGCGACGGTTGTTCAGCCGGGCCGACAGCGGCAGCGCGAACACCAGCGCGCTCACCAGGATCGGCTGCACCAGCAGGACCGCGCCCAAGGCGAGCGCGGCGACCTGCATGGCGTATCCGCCCGCGTCGCCGACGACGCCGCCCCACCAGCGGGGAGTGCGTAGCAGCGAGCGGACCAGGGACTCGCTCTCCGGCACCACGGACGCCGCGCTCTGCTGTGCGACCGCGGCCACCGCGAACAGCAGTGCGGCGAGCAGGGCGCAGAGAACGGCGGCTGCCGGATGAGTCGACACCCGACTAGTTTGCTGTGCGGTTGCCTCTCGCGGGAGACTGCTGGGCTCGTACGGCGCGTCGCCGCGTCCGGCCCGCCGTGTCGCCGGCCGCGGAAGCCGCGGTGCGGCCGGAGAACCCGCTTGTCGCGCCGGAATTGCGGGTGGCAGTCCCCTTGGCCGAGCCAGCGCCGCGCCCCACGGGGTTGCTCGCGGCGACCTTCGCGGTGCCTCGGCGGCGCGCGGGCGCGGTGACCGCCTCGCCACCACGCCCCGTCCCGGCGGCCGACCGGCTCCCGGATTGCTTCGCCGCACCGGCGCCACGGCCACCGGCCGCGGTCGGCTCACCGCGCCTGCCCGGCTTGCGCCGAGCGGGTTTCGCGGAGGCCGCGGCAGGGGCGGCCACGGGCGCGGCCGCCGCCGCGATCGGAATACCGGATGGCTTGCGGGCGCCGGTGATCTCGATCAGCGTGCGGTCGCCGGGGCGGACCGCGACCCCGTCGACCTCGACGCCCGCCTTGCGGGCCATCGTCTCGACGTCGCGGCGCTCTTCGTCCATCACCAGCGTGACGACCACGCCGTCCTCGCCCGCGCGGGCGGTGCGCCCGGCCCGGTGCAGGTAAGCCTTCGGCTCCGGCGGGGGATCGACGTGCACGACGAGGGAGATCCCGTCGACGTGGATGCCGCGTGCCGCGACGTCGGTGGTGACCAGTACCGGCACCGAACCGTCGGCGAACGCGGCGAGGGTGCGGGTGCGGTTGTTCTGCGCCTTGCCGCCGTGCAGCACGCCCGCCGGGATGCCCGCGCCGCGCAGCTGCTTGGCGAGCCGGTCGGCGCCGTGCTTGGTGCGGACGAACATGATGGTCAGACCGTCGCGGGCGGCGATCTCGGTGGCGACCGTCCGTTTGGCCACTTTGTCACCGACGAACAGCAGATGATGCGACATCGTGCTGACCGCCGCCGACGGCGGGGCGGTGGAGTGCGTGACCGGGGCGCGCAGGTAGCGCTTGACCAGTTTGTCCACCTCGCCGTCCAGCGTGGCGGAGAACAGCAGGCGCTGGCCGTCGCGCGGCGTGCGGTCCAGCAACTTGGTCACCTGCGGCAGGAAGCCCATGTCGGCCATGTGGTCGGCCTCGTCCAAGGCGGTGATCAGCACCTCGGATAGGTCGGCGGACCCTTGCGCGATGAGGTCGGCGAGTCGCCCCGGCGTGGCGATGAGCAGATCGACGCCGCGGGCGAGCCGGTCGGCTTGACGCTTGATCGGGGCGCCGCCGACCACCGAGGCCACCCGCAGGCCGAGCGCGAGCGCCGGTTCGTCGAGCGCTCGCTCGATCTGCGCGGCCAGTTCGCGGGTCGGCACCAGCACGAGTCCGCGTGGGCGGCCGGGCTTGGCCGAAGCGCCCATCAAGCGGGCGAGCATCGGGAGGCCGAAGGCCAAGGTCTTTCCGGAACCGGTCGGCCCGCGGCCGAGTACATCCTTGCCTGCCAGGACGTCCGGCGCCGTGGCGGCCTGGATCGGGAACGGCGTCTCGATGCCGTCGCGTCGCAGTGCCTGGATGAGCACGGCGGGCAGGCCCAGTTCCGCGAAGGTCGCGGTGGGCGCCACGGCGACGGTGGTCGAGGGGGTCACGAGGTGGATGTGCCTTTCGTCGCACGGCGCGGTCCAGCGGAACGCGCTGTTCGGTGGGGTGAAGAGCGGTGCACGATGCGGTTCACCGCGCGGGGCGCGGGCTATGACGCGCGCCGGGTGGAGCGAGAGGGTGCGGCCGACCGGAGGCGGACCGAGTTTCCAGGATACGTGCCGGGGAGTCAGCTGTGGAACAGGCGGCTCAGTTCCACGAGCCAGGGTACGGCCACGGCCTGGGTCGGCACCACCAGTATTGCGGCCGAGCCGAGGTAGGCGGCCGTGGCGATGCGAATGTCACCGATCCGCTCGCTGAGTCGCTGGATGCGGATCAGCGTGGTCGGGCCGCCCGCGGCGAGCGCGCCTTGCGGCGCGGTGGATTTCGCGCACGCGACGAGGGCGCGGGCCAGCGGCTTCGGGCCGGTGACCTTGACCGCCGAGTCGTCGGCGAGCAGTTCGATGAGCAATTTGACCGAGCCGAGCGCGGCCTTGCTTCGCACCACCCTCGGGAATGCCTCGTGCACCGCCGTGAACGCCTCCAGCACGAGATCGTGCCTGGCCCGCAGGTGCGAGCGTTCGTGGCTCACGATCGCGGTGACTTCGGCGTCGGCGAGATTGGTCAGGGTGCCCTCGCTGAGCACGACGCGCTGGCGCAGACCGGGCAGGCAGTAGGCGATGGGCTCGGTGGCGGCCAGCACCCGGATGTCGGCCGCGCGCCGGTGCGGACCGCTCTGGTCGAGCAGATCCACGAGCATGCGGTGGCGCGCCCGCCGCCTGCGGGTGTGCACGCCGACCCGGATGACCGCGTAGATCAGCCGGGCGCCGACCAGCAGGGTGAGCGCGAAGACGAACACGTAGGCCAGCCACAGCGGCAGGCCCAGCGCGTCGATCTCCCGGGTCGGCGCGGTGGTCGGGCGGCCGTCGGGGCCGGGCACGAGCAGCTCGGCGGCGATGGCCAGCCCGGAACCGAAGGCGCTGAGCACGGCGGCGAGCGCGATGGCCTGCCAGAGCACCAGCGCGGCGCGGGGCGTCCGGTATGTCCAGGTCGCCCGGCTGAGCAGGGCCGGGGCGGGCCCCGCGAGAAGCAATGCGAGTCCGGCGAAGACCGGCGCGGTTGCGTTCATCGACTCAGCTCACTGCGTTGTGGGGCCAGGGCGCCCGAGGAGTCTACTGCGGCGGCGGCGCCGAGTCCTCGTCCTCGGTAGCTTCGAGCTTAGCGAGTGCTTCGCGCAAGGCGGCAGCCTCGTCCTTGCCGACCTGCTCCACGAAGTGCACCAGCGCGGCGGCGCGGCTGCCCGCCGCGTCGGCCTGCTGTAGGGCGTCGACCATCAGACTGGCCACGAGTTCGTCCCGGGTGTGCACGGGCGCGTACCGGTGCGCGCGGTCGTCGCGCCGCTGCACCACGAGGTTCTTCTTCGCGAGGCGTTGCAGCACGGTCATCACCGTGGTGTACGCGAGCTCACGGCGTGCGGCGAGCGCCTCGTGCACCTGCCGGACCGTTTGTGGTTCGTCGGCCGACCACAACTGGTCCATGACCGCTTTCTCGAGTTCACCAAGACCTGCCATCCCACAATTTTAGGTACTCAACGACGCCGATGCGTACTACAGGGTGTCGTAACCGTGAAATAGCTGGTGTGTCATTTCTCATAGGGCGCCGATTCGGCCCCCGTGTCGGCCGGTCCGCCGACCTTTCCGCGCACGTGCCGCGCCCCGATCGGCACGATCATCGGGCGGCCCGACACCGGGTCCTCCAGCACCGTCGCGTCCAGATCGAACACGGCGCGCAGCAGTTCGACCGATATCACCTCGCCCGGTGCTCCCGCGGCGACGACGCGCCCGTCGCGCATGACGACCAACTGGTCGCTGTAGCGGATCGCGAGATTGAGATCGTGCAGCACCATGACGACGGTGCGCCCGAGATCGGCGTGCAACCGGTCCACCAGGTCGAGCACCTCGATGGAGTGCGCCAGATCCAGATACGTGGTCGGCTCGTCGAGCAGCAGGATGTCGGTGCCCTGGGCCAGCGCCATCGAGATCCAGGCGCGCTGGCGCTGCCCGCCGGACAACTCGTCGAGCGCGCGGTCGGCGAGGTCGGCGATGCCGGTTTGTTCGAGCGCGGTCGTCACCTCGGTTTCGTCCGTCCCCGACCACTGCCGGAACCAGGACTGGTGCGGGTGGCGTCCGCGGGCGACCAGATCGGCGACGGTGAGTCCCTCCGGCGCGACCGGCGCCTGGGGCAGCATGCCGACGACCCGAGCCACGTCCTTGGTCCTCATCGTCGAAATGGCCTTGCCGTCCAAGACGACTCGGCCCTCTCGGGGGCGCAGCAGACGGCCCAGCGAACGCAGCAGGGTGGACTTTCCGCAACCGTTGGGTCCGATGACGGTCGTGACCACACCGGGGGTGATGGTCAGGCTCAGCCTGTCGACGATCACCCGGTCGCCGTACCCGAGAGTGACCTGCTCGGCGCCGAGCCGGTGCCCCGGAGCGCTCGCCCGCCCCGTGGCGTCGGGGGTGGTGATGTCCGCGATCGTCATGACAGCGTCGCCTTCCGGTTCATACGCACGAGCAGGTACAGCAGGAACGGTCCGCCGAATGCCGCGGTCACGACGCCGACGGGCAGCTCGACCGGAAACAGCGTGCGCGCTGCGGCATCCGCGCCGACCACCAGGATGGCGCCGACGACGGCGGAGCCGACGAGCGGCTCGCCCGGGGTGCGCAGCAGGCGCCGTGCGATCTGCGGCGCGGCGAGGGCGACGAAGCCGACCGGGCCGACGGCGGCGGTTGCCACCGAGGCGGCCACCACGGCAGCACCGATCAGGACGGCCTGCTGGGTCTGGATGCGCACTCCCAGTGCACGTGTGGTGTCGGAGCCGAGGCGCAACGCGGCGAGGGTGCGGGCGGAGGAGAGCGCGACGACGCCAGCGACGCCAGCGGCGATCGCGGCGGGCGCCAGGTGCGCGGAGTCGGCCGCGTTGAGCGATCCGTTCAGCCACAGCTGCGCGCGCTGGGCGTCCCCCAGGCTGGCGCGAGTGAGCAGCCAGCTGATCCCCGCCGTCAGCAGGGCGTTCACCCCGATGCCGATCAGCACCAGCCGCAGCCCGGTGGCGCCGTACCCGCCGGTGGCGGTGCGGCCCCAGGCCAGCAGGTAGATGGCGACGGCGGTGAGCAGACCGCCGGCGAGCGCGGCCAGCGGCGCACCGACCGAAGCGGCCAGTCCGGTGCTCGCGCCGCCGGTGCCGACCAGCACGGCGACAGCGCCCAGGCTCGCGCCCGAGGTGATGCCGAGCATGTCCGGCGCGGCCAGCGGATTGTGCAGGATGGACTGCGTGATCGCGCCCGCGAGCCCGAGCGCGAGCCCCACCACGAGCGCGGTGAGCGCGCGCGGCAGCCGCGATTCCAGCACGATGAACCGCTGTGCTCTGGTGCCGCCGCCGGTGAGCACGTCCAGCACGCGCCCGAGCGGCAGATGGGATTCGCCCACCGCGATGTCCAGGCAGAAGAGCCCGAG
This sequence comes from Nocardia sp. NPDC047648, assembly GCF_040642815.1. Lineage (NCBI taxonomy): Bacteria > Bacillati > Actinomycetota > Actinomycetes > Mycobacteriales > Nocardiaceae > Nocardia > Nocardia sp. NPDC047648. The sequence goes on from NZ_JBEYSX010000016.1 coordinate 117,972, forward strand.
CGCCAGCGCGATCAGGACCGCGATGACCAGCACCATCCGCGGTCGCAGCACCGCCGACACCGGGCCGACGCGCAGGGCGGGACGCGCGCTCGTGGTTCGCGGCGAGACCGTCACGGATTCACCAACTTTCGCCGACGCACGAACGCGAGGAAGAACGGCACGCCGACCACGGCCAGCATCACCCCGACCTCCAGCTCGCCCGGCCGGGCCACCAGACGGCCCGCCACGTCGGCGCTCAGCAGCAGCAACGCGCCGAACAGCCCGGAATACGGGATCAGCCAGCGATTGTCCGGCCCGGTGACCGCGCGTGCCAGATGCGGGACGACCAGGCCGAGGAAGGCGATCGGACCGACCGCCGCCGTCGCCGCGCCGGTCAGCAGCACGACCGAGGCGAGCCCGAGCGCACGGCTGCGGCCGACATGCATGCCGAGTCCGCGCGCGACGTCGTCGCCCAGGCCCAGGACGTTCAGTCCCGGCGCGGCCAGCACCGCCAGCAGCATGCCCGCCGCCAGGAATGGCAGCACCTGCCAGAACACCGCGGCGTCGCGGCCCGCGACCGTGCCGATCACCCAGAACCGGTAGGTGTCCAGCGCGGAGGCGTCGAACAGTACGACGGCGTTCGTCATCGCCTGCAGGAACGCGGTGACCGCGGCGCCCCCGAGCACCAGGCTCAGCGGGCTCGCCTTGCCGCCGCCCACCGACGAGGTCGCGAACACCACAACGCCGGCGATCAGCGCTCCGGCGAACGCGAACCAGATGTATTGCTCCGGTGCGCTGAAGGCGAACAGATACGTGCTCAGTGCGGCGAGAAACGCCGCGCCCGCGTTCAATCCGAGCAATCCGGCGTCGGCGAGCGGATTGCGGGTGTAGCCCTGGATGAGCGCGCCCGCGATTCCCAGGGCCGAGCCACAGACCAGCGCCAGCGCGGTGCGGGGCAGACGCAGTCCGCGCACGATCTGCTCCTCGGTGGAACCGGCTGCGCAGGCGAAGGGCCCGCCGGGGCAGGTGAGTGCGTGGTGCACGGCGTCGTACACGATCCCCGGCGCGAGCGAGCGGGCGCCGACCGCGACGCCGGCGAGCACGGCGAGCAGTAGCAGAACGGTCGAGACGAGAAGTCCGGAAAGACGTCGCCGCCTCACGGTGGCAAGGGAGATCACGGCGACGAGCTGCTCCTGAAATCAGCGATACGGTTGCTAGGTCTGGTAAGCCTAACCTATCTTTCGCTACAGACGGGCATGGCCGAGTGTCCGCCGCGCCGCGCGACGGAGCCGATCCCCGAGGAGGTTCGATGACCGAGCTCATCACCACGCCACATCGCTCGACCACGGCGTTCGGACGCGCCGGTGCCCGGCTTCGCGCGCTGCAACCGGAGCATCCGCGGGTCTATGCCGTGGCCGCGATCGCGGAACAGGGGAAACGGCGCTGGTGGCAGCTGGCGGACGGCGTGCGCGAAGGGCGCGTCGAACTCATGTACCGGCGCCACGCGGCGGAGATGATCAGCGCCGACATCGCGGCGGAAGTGGTGGCCACGGCCCTGATCCACGCGATCGCCGGGCGAGTGGTCGCATTGCTCGTCGCGGAGGGCCGGGCGTGGGATCCCGGGCTGGAGAACCTCTGGATCCATACCGACAACGATGGCGGAATCGACTGGGCGGGCCTGTCGGACACCACGATTCGCGTGATCGACGGTGACCCGCTGGCGGGTGGCCCCGGTGTGGTCACGCTGCCGTGCGCGGAAGCGATGTACGTCTGGCTCGCGCATCGCTGCGCCTCCGCGCTGACCGTCGTCCAGCAGAGCATGACCCGCTGCTCCGGCTTGAGCGCCCGGCGGTTCTGGTCTCTCGTCGGTGAATCGGTAGCGGGCGCTTCCACTTACGTCCCCGATCTCGCGCGGACCGATTCCGTCACCGGTGCCCGGCGTGGGCAGGGACTGCTGGCGGCGATGGCCGAGCGCGGGCTCCCTGTGCGGCGGACCGGGTCTTGCTTAGTTAGGTAAGGCTGACCTATACTCGAACGCGGCGTATGGATCGCGTGCGAGTCCCGAGGGCTGCGGTGACCCCCGATCCCTTGCCGCGGCGGGCTCCACTTCCGGTGGGGCCCGCCGCTCTGTCTGCCTGTGAACTACGTCGCCCGCTCTGGCGTGCCGCCCCGTCCCAGATCTAGTCTGACGCCGACACGAACGTAGAACCCGCTGCACAGCAAAGGTATTCGTCATCCGGTCATCCTCGATGGGTCACCGCCGCACCGTGGATCGGCCCGGTGCCGTGTCGCGATCATCGGTGCGCAGCGTCGCGCGCCGGCTCCGAGCCGTCGATGATGCCCGCTTGCCCTCTCGCCGGGTTCACGGTGGCTCTCCGGAAGTTCGAGGGGTTGTCAGCTTGCCCACCAACACACCATCCCGTCCCATCGCAGCGGTGCTGGCCGCCGTCGCGGTACTCGTGATCCCCGCCTGCGGCTCCGGCGAGCAGCAGTCGAGCGAATCCGCCCCGCACGCCGCGCCACACTGGGATTACGACGCCGAGGGCCCCGACCACTGGGCCGACCTGGACCGGGATTTCGTCACGTGCAAGAGCGGCCATCAGCAGTCGCCCGTCGACCTGCCCGGTCACGCCCGGCTCGAGCCGCACGAGCACACCACCGTCGACTACCACTCGACACCCGCGGTGACGCTGCGCAACACCGGGCACACCGTGCAGGCGAATCTCCCCGCGGGCAACGGAAATCGCATCGTGGTCGACGGCGTGCCGTTCGAGCTCACGCAGTTCCATTTCCACCTGCCGAGCGAGCACACCGTGGACGGTGTGGGCACCACGATGGAAGCGCACTTCGTGCACAAGAGCGCGGCGGGCGGGGTGGCCGTACTCGGTGTGCTGCTGAGCGCGGCGCCGGGACCGTCGGCCTTCGCGCCGATCCTCTCGGTCGCGCCGCGGGCAGTGGACGCCGACACCGTCGTGCCGGGCCCGATCGACCTGCGCTCCATGCTGCCTGCCGCCACCGACCAGTACCGCTATCAGGGTTCGCTCACCACGCCGCCGTGCAGCGAGGGCGTCCCGTGGACGGTGCTCGGCAGTCCGGTCACGGTGACCCCGGACGACGTCGACCGGTACCGGACGTTGTTCGCGCACAGCAACCGGCCGACCCAGCCGCTGAACGGCCGGACGGTCACGCTGGCGGGCGGGTGAGGGCGCACCGGAAGTCGGCCTCGGATGTGGGGCGCGCGGGCCGGCGCCTGTGCGGACCCGACGTGAGCCCGCGAGGGCGGGGAGCGGACGCTGTGCGACAGTGAATGCATGACACAGCAGGAAACCCCGCAGGTCGGCTCGCTGGCGGATGTCACGCCCGAGCAGATGAACGCCTACAGCGAAGGCACCTTCGCCGACCTGATCGGCCTGCGCTACACCGAGCTGAGCCCCGACCGCGTGCGCGGCGAGTGGGTCGTCAAGCCGCATCTCTACCAGCCCGCGGGCATTCAGAACGGCGGCGTGTACTGCACCGTCATCGAGACGCTCGCCAGCATCGCGGGCGGCGTCTGGTTCGGCGACCAGGGCACGGTGGTCGGTGTGAACAACAACACCGATTTCCTGCGCGCGGTGCGCGAGGGCACGCTGTTCGGCGAAGCGACGCCGTTGCATCGCGGCAGGCTCCAGCAGCTGTGGCAGGTCGTCATCACCGATGAGCAGGGGCGCGCCGTGGCCCGCGGTCAGGTGCGATTGCAGAATCTGCCGCACCGTTCCTGAGCGCTCCTCCGGCGAGGGCGGAACGGGCGTGCCAGAATGTCCGTCACCCGCCCCGCGAACCGGTGAGGAGCCCGGATGCGACTGTCACCGCACGAACAGGAGCGCCTGCTGCTCAGCTACGCCGCGGAACTGGCCAGGCGCAGGCAGGCGCGCGGGCTCAAGCTGAACCATCCCGAGGCGGTGGCCCTGATCACCGACCACGTGCTGGAAGGCGCGCGCGACGGCCGCACCGTCGCCGAACTGATGTCCTCGGGGCGGACGGTGCTCACCCGCGACGACGTGATGGAAGGTGTGCCGGAGATGATCCCCGACGTCCAGGTCGAGGCGACCTTCCCGGACGGCACGAAGCTCGTCACCGTGCACCACCCGATCGGCTAGGCGGCCGGTATGCGATACCCGAGCGGCCTCGGGCCGGACCGAGGCCCGGCGTGATCCCCGGCGAGTATTTCTGCGCCGAGGGCGTCATCGAACTGAACGGCGGTGCGCGGCGCCTCGAACTGGACGTGATCAATACCGGTGACCGGCCGGTGCAGGTCGGCAGCCATGTGCACTTCCCGCAGGCGAACGCGGCGCTGGAGTTCGACCGGCCGGCCGCGCACGGCCATCGTCTCGATATCCCGGCCGGGACCGCGGTGCGCTTCGAACCCGGTCTCGGTCAACGCGTATGGCTCGTGCCGCTGGGCGGCGCCCGCGAAGTCCACGGCATCAGCCCGACCCCGCCGGGCCGTCTGGATGACTAGCGCAGGTGCCCGGCGCGGGGCGGGGCCGAGTGCGCGGGCTCAGGAGGTAGGACGCGATGAGTGAGCTGAGCCGGGCGCGGTACGCCGAACTGTTCGGGCCGACGACGGGCGACCGGATCAGATTGGCCGACACCGATCTGCTGATCGAGATCACCGAGGACCGCAGCGGGGGACCGGGGCGCGCGGGTGACGAGGCCGTGTTCGGCGGCGGCAAGGTACTGCGCGAATCCATGGGCCAGTCCCGCGCCACCCGCGCCGAGGGCGCTCCCGACACGGTGATCACGGGCGTGGTGATCATCGATCACTGGGGAATCATCAAGGCCGACGTCGGTATTCGCGACGGACGGATCAGCGCGCTCGGCAAGGCGGGCAACCCCGACACCATGACCGGCGTCCACCCGGACCTGGTCGTCGGCCCGTCCACCGAGATCATCGCGGGCAACGGCCGCATCCTCACCGCGGGCGCGATCGACTGTCACGTGCACTTCATCTGCCCGCAGCTGATGGAGGAGGCGCTCGGCGGCGGGATCACCACCCTCATCGGCGGGGGCACCGGCCCGGCGGAGGGCAGCAAGGCGACCACCGTGACGCCCGGCGCGTGGCATCTCGCGCGCATGCTCGAGGCCACCGACGCCTGGCCGCTGAACATCGTTCTGCTCGGCAAGGGCAACACCGTGAGCGCCGAGGCCATGTGGGAGCAATTGCGCGGCGGGGCATCGGGATTCAAGCTGCACGAGGACTGGGGCTCCACGCCCGCCGCGATCGATGCCTGCCTCACCGTGGCCGACGCGGCGGGGGTGCAGGTGGCGCTGCACTCGGACACCCTGAACGAGGCGGGTTTCGTCGAGGACACCCTGGCGGCGATCGCCGGGCGCGGCATCCACGCCTACCACACCGAGGGCGCGGGCGGCGGGCACGCGCCCGACATCATCACCGTCGCCGCCCACCCCAACGTGCTGCCCAGCTCGACCAACCCGACGCGGCCGCACACCGTCAACACCCTCGACGAGCACTTGGACATGCTCATGGTCTGCCACCACCTGAGCGCGTCGATCCCGGAGGATCTGGCCTTCGCCGAGAGCCGCATCCGCCCCTCCACCATCGCGGCGGAGGATCTGCTGCACGATCTCGGCGCCATCTCGATGATCGGCAGCGACTCGCAGGCCATGGGCCGCATCGGCGAGGTCGTGCTGCGCACCTGGCAGACCGCGCACGTCATGAAACGCCGCCGCGGCGCCCTGCCGGGTGACGGCGCGGCCGACAACGCCCGGGTGCGACGCTACGTCGCGAAATACACCATCTGCCCGGCCGTCGCGCACGGCCTGGACCACGAGATCGGCTCGGTCGAAGTCGGCAAGCTCGCCGACCTGGTGCTCTGGGAGCCCGCGTTCTTCGGCGTCCGTCCACACGCCGTGCTCAAGGGCGGCGCGATCGCCTGGGCCGCGATGGGCGACGCCAACGCCTCCATCCCGACCCCGCAGCCGGTGTTGCCGCGCCCCATGTTCGGCGCCGCCCCGGCGACCGCCGCCGCCACCTCGCTGCATTTCGTCTCCGAGCAGGCGATCGAGGACGGCCTCGCCGACCGGTTGCGGGTTCAGCGCGAACTGGTGCCGGTCCGCAACGTGCGCGGCGTGACCAAGACGGACCTGCCGCACAACGACGCCATGCCGCGCATCGAGGTCGAGCCAGACACCTTCACCGTCCGCATCGACGGCGAGGTCTGGCGCGAAGAACCCGCCACCGAGTTGCCCATGGCGCAGCGGTATTTCCTGTTCTGATCGTCCTCGACGGACGATCACCCCGCACATAGCCGTGCCGAGGGTGTAAGGGTCTCGGTGGTGTGCCACTTGTGCGGCAGCCAGCGGGGGAGGAGCGTATAGTCCGGTAGCCTGCTGGGCCTCGAGGAAGGGAGGGAAGCATGTTTCGACCAGGTGAGCGGGGGGTGGCGCGCCGAGTTCTGCTGGGCGTTGTGGGCGGGGGGACGTTCCTGGCGGCGATGTTCGCGACCTCCGCGGCCGCACCGTTGCCGTCCGGTAGCGGGTCGGCCGGAGCGCCGGACGGCCCGACGGTCACGTTGAACGACTATTGCCAGGATCCCGGGGCGGTCGGCCACCTCGCCGACGGGCGGACCGTCTACTGCACACAGGTGCAGGGCACCGACGCGTTCGTATGGTCCTACAGCCGAGAGCCGATCCCGCGCGACCCCAACACGCGCGGCTACACCTGCGACAGCGATGCCTGCCATTGGCCCGACGGCACCGCCGTCCCGAATTACCAGCGCTGCGGGATGCTCTGCGGCGAGCCTCCCACCAGCGGCGACAGGCAGAGCGGCCTCTACGACTGCGTCGAAGCGGGAACCGAGTTCGAGGAGTGCGAACGCCGGATCAGATGAGTCGGTCGGAAGATCACGGGAGCCGGTGCTCCTCGACCGAGGTGCTCAGGCCGGTGCCGTTGAGGTCCAGATACAGCAGGCGCTCGGTGACCGACAGGGTGACGGTATTGCGCCGTTCGACGGCGGCGACGGCGGCATCGATGAAGTCGCGGTCGAAGCTGTAGAGCGGTATGGCTTCGGCGCGATGGATGCGTTTGCCGGAAAGTTGTGCCAGCACCTTGACCGGATCGCGATGGGTGTAGACGGCGACGCGTTCGGCCAGTTTGCTGCCCCGGTGCAGCCGCTCCGCGTCCGGTGCGCCGACTTCGATCCACGCGGTGACGCGCCCGGTGAGGTCGCGGACCAGCACCGCGGGCTCGTCGGTCGAGGACACCCCGCCGTCGCTGAAGGCGATGCCCTCCTCGTACTCGAGGCAGTAGGCCAGCAGGCGCGTCAGCATGAACTCCGCGGATTCCGACGGGTGACGCGCCACCCGCAACTCCAACTCCTGATAGACGCCGCGATCGACGTCGGCCAAGTGGACGGCGAAGTTGTGCAGTGTCGCGCTGAGTGCCATAGGTGCAGCAGCTTAACCCGAGGTGCGCTGGGTGCCGCGCCTTGCCCGTTGCCGGACCGCCAGGCAGGGCGGAAGACGTCTCGTAACCCGAAGTCGGCGGCTCGGCGAATGTCGTCGGCGGCTTCTACGATTCGACGGTGACAGTTACTCGTGACGACTTGGCCGGTTACGTCGAGCGCGACTTGGACGCCGATCTGGCGCGATGGTTCGCCGATCGGCCGCAGGTCACCGTGCCGGAGGAGACCCGGCCCGTGGCACCCTTCCTCGAACGGTTGGCGCCCTCGAACGCGGCGGCGCTCGCGGCTTTCGATCGACGGGTGCGATCCGGGCGGATGCCGCAGTTCCTGGACATCCATTCTTGGTCCTACGGATTCGACTTCGCCGGAAACGATTGCGGGATCCGGGATTCCGACTACGAGACCGAGCTCACCGACGACGACGTGTACTCGATCGGCGCGGACGGCGGCGGCAACCTGTACGTGGTGCTCACCAACGGGCAGATCGCGATCTGGTTCCACGAGGAGGAAGTCGTCGAAGGAGAGACCCGTTTCGACGACCTCGATGTGTTCCTCTGGTCGGTCGTGCGGTACCACGCGGTGCGCGCGGGGGTACTGGAACGGGCCGCGGTCGAGGCGGATTTCCTGTCCCTGGGCCAGGACGGCGCGCTCGAGCCGAACCTCGGCTTGCTGCGCTTCATGAAGTAGCCGTCGACCTGTTGCTCAGTCTTCGCCCGCTCGTCGCTGAAACGGCCTGCGGGCCCGGAATATGTCGCGAACCCAGGGTGCTCGGCGGTGGTGCGGGCGACTGCGGTCGGCCCAGAGCGGATTGGATTCGTCCCGGCGGTAGGCCGCGAGCTGACCCGCGATGGCGAAGTGCAGGCGGGAGGCTTTGCCGACCACCTCACCGTCGGTGGCCAGCGCCTCCGGAGTGGGCAGCTGCACGAAGAGTTCGGGCAACTGGCGCTCGCCGTAGACCTTGCTGTGGCCGATCGCCGCCAGCAGCAGCGCCAGCACGGCGCGGGTGCGCGACCACCGCAGATCGGCACGCAGCCAGCGCACGTCGAGCAGCCCCGCGTCGAGCCGGCCGCGGAAAGCGGGCACGGCGCCGTGCGGGTGATAGGGACCGTTGCCGACGAACAGGAACCACACCCGCTGCCAGCGCCCGTCCAGGCAGATCTCGATCGGCTCGGCCCGGCGCAGGGTGACCACGAGCGCGGCGGCGAAGGCAGGCCACTTACCCCAGCGCGGCTGCCACTTCTCGCGCAGTTGCACCAGGTCCGGATAGGCGCCGAGGCTGGCCGTGTTGATCAGATGCCTGGTGCGCGAACCGGTTTCGTCCTCCCATTCGACGCTCGCGATGTCGACCGCGACCGCCTCGCCGACGCCGGTGGCGTCGATCACCTCGCGCAGGTCGTAGACGCCGAGGTCGCGGGCGAAGTGGTTGAGCGTGCCGGTGGGGATGACGACCAAGGGCAACTCGTGGCGCAACGCGACCGCGGCCACGGCGGCCACGGTGCCGTCACCACCGGCGACGCCGACCGCCAGCACCGGCTCACCGTGCTCGGCGATGGCCTGTTCGAGTTGTTCGGCACAGTCCAGATCGGGTCGGGTGCGCAGCACGGTCGCGGCGGGCAGCGCTGCCGCGACGTCGTCGGTGGGATCGTAGTTCGGATCGCCCGAGATCGGATTCACCATGACCACAAGGCCTTTGCCCTCCACCAGGGTGGGTACCTCGCGGACCGGGCGGGCTTGCGCCTCGTCGGATTCACGCACCGGCCACCAGCGCCGGGTGGCCAGTGCGACACCGGAACCGACGGCCGCGCCGACGAGCACATCCGAGCTCCAGTGCACGCCGGTGTGCACCCGCGAGTACGCGACGGTGGCGGCCAGCGGGGCGACGACCAGCGCGGTCCGCGGACTTTCCAGGGCCACGGCGGTGGCGAACGCCGCGGCGCAGGCGCTGTGTCCCGAAGGGAACGAGGAGGACGTCGGGGCGGGAGTGAGTCGCCGGTGCACCGGCAGGAGTTCGGCGGCAGGCCTGCGCCGTGCGATGAGCGACTTGAGGCCGACGTTGACGACGAGACTGGCTCCGGCGAGGGAGACGACACCGCGCAGCGCGGCTCGCCGAGGTGCGCCCTGGCGGGTGGCGAGCAGCGTCGCGATGAACAGCCACAGCCCGCTGAAATCGGCGCTGTTGGTGATCCGCAGCAGCCCTCGGTCGACGGTCGAAGCAGGCAGTTCGGCGACCGCGCCGCCGATCGCTCGATCGATTCGTCCGATACCTTGGAACTTCCGGCGCACCCAGCTACTCACCCGGTCGACACTACCGATCACCGCGCAGACCTCGCCGAACACGGTGCCGCGCAGCATTCGTGGGCAAGTGGCCTCCGGGACCGGGCAGAGATGGTGATCATGCCGAACACATGCCCGGAAAATCGCGGATGTAACGGTGTGCGTGCGATGCCGACTTCCAGTTGTCGGGAATTCGAAAGGGAGGCGAATGAAGACGATCATCGGTGCGATGGTGACGGCGATCGCGGTGAGCGTGGCTGTCGCGGGTTGTCAGGGCGAATCGGGTGCGCCGGCGACCGGAACGAGCGAACCCGGCCGGTCCACCGTCGAGGCCACTCGGGCGACACCCGCGCGCGGCGGTGCAACCTCTACCGAGGCCGCGCCCGCGAAACTTCCTGCTACCAGCGGAAATGGGCGATGCGTCGATCCCGGGTCGAGCGTGGTCGCCCGCGCGATGACCTCGCTCGGGCCCGCGCCGGGCGGCACGCCGTACGTCGTCGACAGTTCCACCGACGCGTCCGCGGGAGCTTGCCCCGAACTGCTGTGGGTGCTGGCAGCGACACCCGGCGGAACGGCGAGTTCCCCGTGGCACGTGCTGTTCTTCGACCACGACGGCTATCTCGGCACCGCGACGGCCAAAGCGACGTCCTACACGACGGTGGTCGGTTCGGGCGACCGCGATGTGCGGGTGCAGTACCGGTGGCTGGAGGGCCGCGACGCGAACTGCTGCCCCTCCGGCGGTCCGGTCGTGATCACCTTCACTCTCGCCGGCGACGACCGCACGGTGACACCCAGTCCGGCGATCCCGGATCAGGTCGGGTGATCCGGCGGACAGCGGCGGATGGCGAGTTGTCGTCATCGGCAGCGTGATCGGGTGCACCGAGAAAGGTGTGCCGGGCCGACGCCGCCGAGCGACTCCGCCACCGAGCGAAAACGGTCATGGCGGTGAGGCGTTGACGTATGCCGGGTACCGCGTGGCCCTATCGTCCGTCCGGCCTATCGCATGGCGGTGGGAATGAGGTGGCGGCGGGCGAAGAGGCGGGCGTCTTCGTCGGTCTCGAGGGAGAAGTAGCTGTCCGGGATGAGCAGGAGGGTGAGGGACAGGCGCGCGGCGATCTCGGCGGATGCGTCGGGATCGATGTCGCCGAGGTCGTCGGCTCGGCGGAGCTGTTCGGCGAAGAACGCGCGCGCGGCGGCGAGAAGTGTTGCGCCGTAGGTGATGACGAAGGGCTGGCCGCCTTCGTCGGCGAGCAGGATGCGGTTGGTGAGTGGGTCGGTGCGCAGCGTGCGCAGGGCGATGGCGAAACCTTCGGCGGCGCGGTCGCGCACGTCGGTGTGGTCGGCGACGGCAGTGGTGATCCCGGACAGCACGCGCCTCAGCCACACGGTCAGCGCCGTGGTGACGAGCAGATCCTTGCTGGGAAAGGCCCGGTAGACGGTGGCGCGATGCAGGCCGGCGCGGCGGGCGATGTGCTCCATGCGGACGCGATCGATGCCGTGGTCGCGGAATTCCGCCAGGGCCGCGTCGATGATCCGGATCGCCTGCGGGTCGCCTTCGATGCCAGCGGCGAGCTGGTCGGCATCGAAGGCGGCGGTCGTCTGCCGGGCACTGCGCATGGCCCTAATACTGCCCGAGGGCGCGGGCGTGCCGCATGCCCGCGCGCGCCCTCGGGTGGTAGCGCAACGGTTCGGGGACGAGCCGCCAAGCGTTGCGGATCAAGCCTGCGGCGGCGCGGAAATGCGCCTGGTCGGTTCTGCTGTAGCGCAGGCCGAGCTTTTCCCGGGCGGGCTCGGGTAGCAGCGCGGCGGTGAGCACCCGGTATTCGGACATGATCACCGGCCGGAGTACCCGTTCGACGGGTTGCGGCAGATACGGCAGTCGCATGTCGCTGGTGAATCGCAGCCGCTCGGTCAGCCAGCGTGCCGATTCGGTGGCTTCCAGGACGTCGCGGCAGACGTCGTCGAAGTACTTCTGGAAAGCGGCGTAGTCGGCGGGCATCGGCCGGTCGCTCACGCCGTATCGCCGAAACCAGGTCTTGCTCTCCTGGTACAGCTGCTCGCGTTCGGCCGTGGTCAGGCCGTCGCCGAACACGTCGGCGATGTCGATGGTCGCTTGCACCATCGTGGCGTGTGTCCAGTAGTAGGTCTCGGGATCGAGTGCGTGATAGCGCTTTCCGTGCGCGTCGGTGCCCCGGATGGCGCGGTGATAGTCGCGGACCCGGGTTCCGGTGCCGCGTTCGACCGGGTCGTAGACGGTGCCGATGATCTCCGGAATCGAGCGCAGGACTCGATCCCACGGGTCGCCGAAGAAGTCGGAGTGCCCGGTGACGCCCGCGCCGACCGCGGGGTGCATCAGCTCCAGCATGCCGTACGGGGCGGCGACCAGAAACAGCCGCAGGTCACCCAAGTAACGCCACAGCAGTGTGCCGGGTCCGAGCCGCGGGTCTTCTCCCGTGCGCTCGTCGTGGGCGGTCTCCAGGTGCGCGGTCATCATCGACCCCTCTCGTGTGTGCGACGAAATTACTATAAATGTCGCATATGTCGCATTCAAGCGTCCGTCGGCGAAGACCACGGGCAATATGCAACCAATGGTTGCGTAAGAGGTGAAGGCGGGTTAGCGTGATGTGCAACCAAATGTTGCGCATGGCGAAAGGGTGGCAAGTATGGAGTACGGCAGCATCGAACGGGAGATCTACGTCGACGCCTCGCCCGAGGTGGTCTTCGAGGTGGTCAGCCGCCCGGAGCACATCTCGGAATGGTGGACCGACGACGCCGAGTTCGACGTGACGTCCGGCGCGGTCGGCGAGTTCGTCTGGGGTGACCGGGCGCAGGTCGCCCCGATGACCGTGGTGAACGTGGAGCCGCCCCGGGTGTTCTCGTTCCGCTGGTGCTATCCCGACGGCGCGGTCGACGACTCCGCCGGGTCGCTACTGGTGACCTTCGAACTCGTTCCGTCGGGCGCGGGTACCACGATCCGGCTCACCGAGACCGGATTCCGGGAGGTGGGCTGGGAGGCCGCGAAGGCGGCGGAGCAGTATCGCGAGCACATCGGGGGCTGGGATACCTACATTCCCCGGCTGGGGGAGTACATCGCCCGGCTGGTGTCGGCCGCGTGACCGCCGCCGTAGACGACGACCTGTGGTCCGCGGTCGGAGATCCGACTCGTCGGCGGATGCTCGACCTGCTGCTCGCGGAGGGCGGCGGCACCGCCACCAGTCTCAGTGAGCGACTGCCCGTCACGCGGCAAGCGGTCGCGAAGCATCTCGGCGTGCTCGACCGCGTCGGTTTGGTGCACGCCACGCCCGCCGGGCGGGAGCGGCGGTACCGGGTGGACGAGGCGCAGCTCGCCCGCGCGGTCGCGCAGTTGTCCTCGGTGGGGGCGGCGTGGGACGCCAGGCTGCGTCGTATCAAGCGGATCGCCGAGGCGATTCAGCGCGGGCAGGACCAGCGGTGAATTCATGGAAATCAACGGCAATCGACATCGGAAAGAAGTGACGAAATGGTGGACATTCTGCACAGGGTCGGAATCAAATCCACGGTGGCCGACGTCTACGCGGCCTTGACCACCACCGAAGGACTGGCGGGCTGGTGGACGACCGACACCAGAGGCAAAGGCAGTGACGTCGGTGGTGTGCTCGAATTCCGTTTCGGCGCCGGCGGATTCGACATGCGGGTCGCCGAGCTCGATCCGGGCAAGCGCGTGCGGTGGGAAGTGATCGATGGACCCGAGGACTGGGTCGGCACGCAGTTGCACTGGGAACTCGCTCAGGCCGACGACTACGCCATCGTCCTGTTCAAACATCAGGGCTGGAAGGAACCGGTGGAATCCATGCACCACTGCAGCACCAAGTGGGCGGTCTTTCTGCTGAGTCTGAAGTCGCTGATCGAAACCGGGAAAGGCGCGCCGGAGCCCTACGACGTCAAGATCGACAACTGGAACTGACGTTCCGCGAGAGGACCCGTGGCCGCTGAGGGTGCGGCCACGGGTCCTCTCGCGCAAACCTCGCTCAGGCGCCCACGTAGGCCGCGAGATGTTCGCCGGTCAGGGTGGAGCGGGCGGCGACGAGGTCGGCGGGCGTGCCCTCGAAGACGACCCGGCCGCCGTCGTGTCCGGCACCGGGGCCGAGGTCGACGATCCAGTCGGCATGCGCCATGACCGCCTGGTGATGTTCGATGACGATGACCGACTTGCCGGAGTCGACGAGCCGGTCGAGCAGGCTCAGCAGCTGCTCGACATCGGCGAGGTGCAGGCCGGTGGTCGGCTCGTCGAGGATGTAGACGCCGCCCTTGTCGGCCATGTGGGTGGCCAGCTTCAGCCGCTGCCGCTCGCCGCCGGACAGCGTGGTGAGCGGCTGGCCGAGGCTGAGGTAGCCGAGCCCGACGTCGGCGAGCCTGGCGAGGATGGCGTGCGCGGCCGGCGTGCGCGCCGCACCGTCGCCGAAGAACTCCTGGGCCTCGAGCACCGACATCGCGAGCACCTCGCTGATGTCCCGGCCGCCGAGGTGATATTCCAGCACCGATGCCTGGTACCGCTTTCCCTCGCACTCCTCGCAGGGAATGGCGACACCGGCCATCATCGCCAGGTCGGTGTAGACGACGCCCGCGCCGTTGCAGGTGGGGCAGGCTCCCTCGGAGTTCGCGCTGAACAGCGCCGGCTTCACGCCGTTGGCCTTCGCGAACGCCTTGCGGATCGGGTCGAGCAGTCCGGTGTAGGTCGCCGGGTTGCTGCGCCGCGAGCCACGGATGGGCGCCTGGTCCACCGACACCACGCCCTCGCCCGCGGGAATGGACCCGTGCAGCAGCGAGCTCTTGCCGGACCCGGCCACACCGGTGACGGCGACCAGCACGCCCAGCGGAATGTCGACGTCGACGTCACGCAGGTTGTTCGCCTTCGCGCCGCGGATCTCCAGCGCGCCCGTGGGTTTGCGCACCGTCTCCTTGAGGGACGCCCGGTCGTCGAAATGGCGGCCGGTGACCGTTCCGCTTGCCCGCAGCCCTTCGATGCTGCCCTCGAAGCAGACGGTGCCGCCCGCCGCACCGGCGCCGGGACCGAGGTCGACGACGTGATCGGCGATCGCGATCGCCTCCGGCTTGTGCTCCACGACGAGCACCGTGTTGCCCTTGTCGCGCAGCCGCAGCAGTAGATCGTTCATCCGCTGGATGTCGTGGGGGTGCAGGCCGATGGTCGGCTCGTCGAAGACGTAGGTGACGTCGGTGAGCGAGGAGCCGAGGTGGCGAATCATCTTGGTGCGCTGAGCCTCACCGCCCGACAGCGTGCCCGATGGCCGGTCGAGCGAGAGGTAGCCCAGCCCGATCTCCACGAACGAGTCGAGGGTGTGCCGCAGCGCGGCCAGCAGCGGCGCCACCGACGGCTCGTCCAGGCCGCCGACCCATTCGGCCAGGTCGCTGATCTGCATCGCGCAAGCGTCGGCGATGCTGATCCGCTTGATCTTCGATGATCGAGCCGCCTCGCTCAGCCGGGTGCCGTCGCACTCGGGGCAGGTGGTGAAGGTGACCGCCCGATCCACGAAGGCGCGGATGTGCGGCTGCATCGCCTCCCGGTCCTTGGCCAGGAACGTTTTCTGGATCTTGGGGATCAGCCCCTCGTAGGTGAGGTTGACGCCCTCGACCTTCACCTTGGTCGGCTCTTTGTACAGGAAGTCCCGCATCTCCTTCTTGGTGTACTCGCGGATCGGCTTGTTCGGGTCGACGAAGCCCGACTCCGCGTAGACCCGCACCGTCCAGAAGCTGTCCGACTTCCAGCCGGGAATGGTGAACGCGCCCTCGGTGAGCGACTTGGAATCGTCGTAGAGCTGCGTGAGGTCGATATCGGACACCGAGCCCCTGCCTTCGCACCGTGGGCACATGCCGCCGGTGATGCTGAAGCTGCGGCGCTCCTTCACGGTCTTCCCGGCGCGTTCGGTCGTCACAGCGCCCGCTCCGCTGATCGAGGCGACGTTGAAGGAGTATGCCTGCGGCGAGCCGATGTGCGGCTTCCCGAGCCGGCTGAACAGGATGCGCAGCATGGCGTTGGCATCGGTGGCGGTGCCGACCGTGGAGCGCGGATCCGAACCCATGCGTTGCTGGTCGACGATGATCGCGGTGGTAAGCCCGTCGAGCACGTCGACGTCGGGCCGGGCCAGCGTCGGCATGAAGCCCTGGACGAAGGCGCTGTAGGTCTCGTTGATCAGCCGCTGCGACTCCGCGGCGATGGTGCTGAACACCAGGGAGCTCTTGCCCGACCCGGAGACGCCGGTGAACACCGTCAGCCGCCGCTTCGGGATCTCGATGCTGACATCCTTCAAGTTGTTCTCGCGCGCGCCGTGCACGCGGATCAGATCGTGGCTGTCGGCAGCGTGCGGCGCGGGCGACCGCGTGTCCGTCGTCGTGGCCGTGCTCATCGTGTCTCCCTTTGTCGGGCGGGGCCGCCTGCGCGGCCCGGGTCGGCGGCGCCTGGCTCGATTCAACCAGGTGGACCGATCCGTCTGAGTGTCTGTCGATGCGCCCGGTCCGAGACGTCGGACCAGCGGCGGGTCGCGGCCGTCTCCGGGGCGGACCGGTCGTGAGGGGGCTGTCGCGGGTGGCGGCTGCGAAGCCGGGCGCACCGCCCACCGAGTCGCAGGTACGCGGACGTCTTCGTCACGGAGGACGTGCTGCTCGGTGCGACGGTGGCCATCGCGCGGGGCGCGGCCGCGCGCCGGGCGGCTCAGCGCAGTTGCTGGATGCGGATCAAATTGCCCGCGGGATCGCGGACGGCGCAGTCGCGGACCCCGTACGGCTGCTCGGTCGGCTCCTGGACGATCTCCGCGTCCCCGGCCGCCAGCCGCTCGAAAGCGCCGTCGAGATCTTTGGTAGCCAGAAGGATGCCGCCATAGGTGCCCTTGGCCATCATCTCGGTGATGGTGCGGCGCTCGTCATCGGTGATGCCCGGGTCGGCGCCCGGGGGGTGCAGAACGATGGACGTGCCAGGCTGGTCGACGGGGCCGACCGTGAGCCAGCGCATCCCTTCGTAGCCGACGTCGTTGCGCACCTCGAAGCCCAGAAGGTCACGGTAGAAGGCGAGGGCCGCGTCCGGATCGTCGTGCGGCAGGAAGCTCGCGTGAATGGTGATGTCCATGGCAGTCAGGCTAATTGCGGCTCGGTAACCGGCGCTTCTCGATTCCTGATCGGTCTGGTCACCTGTTTCGCCACACACGACGGAATCCCCGCCGTCGTGCGCGCGGCGTCGCGCCGGTAGACGCTGGGCGGCACGCCGACCAGCTCGGTGAAACGCGTGCTGAAGGTGCCCAGCGACGAACAGCCGACCGCGAAACAGACCTCGGTGACACTGAGGTCGCCCCGGCGCAACAGCGACATCGCGCGTTCGATGCGCCGCGTCATCAGATAGGCGTACGGCGACTCGCCGTAGGCGAGCCGGAACTGGCGGCTGAGGTGCCCGGCCGAGATGTGCGCGTCGCGCGCGAGCGCCTCCACGTCCAGCGGCTGCGCGTACTCCCGGTCGATACGATCGCGGACGCGGCGCAGCCGCGCGAGATCGTGCAGGTGCTGCGTCGCGGCTGGTCTGCTGGTCACTCACCAGATCGTGCCACATCACGGTGACAAGCGACCGCGTGGAGCCGCTGAGCCGGCCGGCTACCCCCGCCGCTACCAGAAGGTCGCCGAGAGCTCGTACTCGGCGAGCGCGGCCCGCACCAGCTCGGTGAGCCGCTCGGCGTCCAGGAGCGTCGGCGGGTGGAAACCCATGACGCGCAGCGTGATCGTTTCCCCGGATTCGACCAGCGCGACGTACAGATTGCCGCCGCGTTCGGTCACCACGGTCGGCGAGTTCAGGCTCTGATTGACCAGGCCGATCATCATCGCCGAGGCCGGACGGCCGTCGATGCGGAGGATCTCGGAGTCGAGCTTGCCGAGACTGGAACACACCGTCGAGATGGCGTCGGTGGCGGCTTGCCGCGCCAGCACCGCGTAGCGGCCGCGCGGCAGCGCCACCGCGACCGGGACCAGCGGCGGGACATCCGGTCCGCCGGCCGTGGCCGCGCTGAGCTGTTCCTTCATCACCGCGCGCAGCGGGGCGAGGTCGGCCGGTTCGCCGTCGCGCGTATCCACCTCGAAGGCGATGGAGGTCAGCGCGTTCGCGCGAAGATCGTCGGCGGTGCGGGTGCTGACCGGCATCATCATGCGAACCCGGCCCTCGTCGTCGGTGCGGCCGATCGTGGTGGCGATGGACGCCATCATCGCCACCGCCAAGGTGGTGCCGGTGCCGCCCCGGCTGCGTGCCGCCGCATGCCAGAGCTGCGCCGGGACCGTCGCGGTGATCGTCGGCAGGCGGAAGTCCCGCGCGTCCTCGTCGGTAGGCCGGGTCTCGGCGCCCCGCCCGGTCACGGCCAACCGCAACGCCAGAACGGCAGCCGACGGCAACGACCGGGCACGCCGCGCGGCATCGCGAAGATCACCGGCCAGCAGACGCATCCGACCGAATTCGTCGCTGCGGTACGCCAGTTCGAGCCGCTTGTCCGCGACCGCGTCCGTGACCGCCGCGCAGAACGCCTGGCCGTCCGCGAGGGTGTGCGAAACCAGCAACGACACCGCGCTTCCCCCGTTGTCGAGATGGGTCGCCGCCAGCCGCCACGCGGGTCCGCCGAAGGTGCGCAACTCGGCATGCCCCTGCTCGGCGATCCAGGCTTCCAGATCGCCCGGCGGGATGGGCGCTTGCGCGACCTCGAGCGGGCTGAACTCGGTGCGGGTGGTCCACCGGTCCCCGGCGGCCGGGATCATCGCGGGCGCGACCGCTCTGCCCAGCCTGCCGTGCCGCAGTGCCTCGTGGAAACGCTCCAGCGCCCCCATGTCGACCGGACGGTCGTAACGCCAGACCGCCTGTATCGCCAGGGTTCCCCCAAGCGCGGAGTGCCCCCGCGCACTCACGCAATCGATATCGGTCAGGCGGTAGGTCACGCGAATCTCCCCTCGAGTTCTGCACACCGGAGCAGGTCCGCACCGGCGTCGTCGCCGCCACAACTCGGCGCTACGACGATGAGGATCGTTCGAGTGTCCGGTTTCGAGCTGTTCGGCCAAACTAGAGCATTAGGCCTGGCAACGTCGTGGTCAACCCTACTGGCGGGTTCGATGGGTGCGCCCGCGGCGGGGCGCCGGAAGCGGGCGAAAAGCTACTCGTCGGTTCGCTGTCCTGCGCGAACGGCGAACCTGCCCGCCAGCTGCGCGGACACCGCCGCCCGGGCATTCGTCGCGCCGAACCGGCCCGATGCCGAGTACTCGAGCTGGACGGGCGACCACTTCAGCAACGCGCTGGTGGACGAGTGGCATCCGCCGGTGTGGCCGGATCGCGCCGGCGGATCAGCGGCAAGTAGACCTCGTCCACGATGTCGACCAGAACGTGTCGGGGCTCCGCGCACGACGGATTCGATGCGGAGCAAGACCCGGCCCGGTGAGTTGGCACGTGTCGCGCGGCGTCGAGACGCATCGGTGCTGGGCGGTCCGGATTGCGTCGAACATCGGAAGCGCTCGCCGCGCGGTGCGTGCAACATTCGGGTCCCCGGCCACGTTGAGGCTCGCCACTACGGGGTGGACGTGGCGGAGTGACGCCGGGTCAGTCGTGATGCGCGCGGAGGTGGCGGAAGGCCAGACGGACGAGGTCGGCGATGTCGGGGTCGGCGATGGCGTAGACGTGACGCCTGCCGTCTTTGTGGGCGCGAACCAGCCCCGCGAGTTTGAGTTTGGCCAGATGCTGGCTCACGGCGGGTACGGAGTGGCCGATGGCGGCGGCGAGGCTGCCGACATCGCGCTCGCCTTGCGCGAGCAGCCAGAGTATCTGCAGGCGCGCGGTGGCCGCGAGCATGCCGAAAACCGCTGCGGCGTCTTGTAATCGGTCTTCCGGGATGGGGCCCGGCGGCTCGCTGTGCTCGGTCACGTCCGCCTCCATAGCTGTCGGTAGGGTGACACGGCCGTGTCCGGCTGTGCAACCGCACGGTCGCCACCGACCGGCCGGTGCGCCGCAGGACCGAAAACCGCTGTCCTGGCCGTCTTCCTGGCCGTTGGATTTCCACCGGGTGGCGCGTTGTCGAATACTTGCGCAACTGATTGACGTACCCCGATCGGCGGGTTTCTAATGATGGATGGCGCAATTCGTGCGCCGGTCGACCAACGAAGCGAGGTGAGCGGCAGATGCCGGTTGACAGTATCGACGTCTACAGCCGGGTCGCCCTCGAGAAACGGGTTGCGCCGCCGCGTCGTTGATCTGTACGCGATCGGCGGGCGGGCAACGGCGCCCCGATCGTCCGACGCGGCATCGCGTTCCACCTTCGTCAGCTCTTCGACGCGTAACGGCGGCGCGTGCGCGTCCGGCCGATGCGCTGGTCCTTCGTCCACGGCGCGACCGGGTTCGTCGTGCCTCGACGCTGCCCGCCCCGTGCGCGCGTCCTCTGTCCCGGAGGGGCGTGCCAGCCCCGCACGATGGTAAGTATTGGAGTCCCCGCTATGGCCACATTGCTCGAGAAAGCCGAAACATCGCGTCGAGCACGGAAACCGGAGCGTCCGCGGCATGCGGCCTCGCTCCTGCGCTCCTTCCCCGGGCGGCGGTAGCCGATGACGACCTTTCTCAGCGCCGTGACCGCCGACCACTTCGACACCGAAGTGCTCCAGCAGCACTGGATTCCACTCGCCGCCGACGACGCCGACACCGCTGCCGTGCTCCGGGAACGGCTGGGAATCGACTTCACCGTCACCCGCAGGCAGGTCTGGGAGTCCGACAATTTCCTCTATTTCCCGGTGGTCGCCTGCTACCAGCGCGGCGAGACGATCGAACACGCGACGATCGTCTTCGCCTTGGGCGGTGAATTCCTCGTGACGCTCCAGCCGTCCGAGCATTTCGTCCCTTTCGACAAGGCGGTCGCGAAAATGCGCCGCAACCCGGAACTCGCCGGCTCCGCGCACGGGGTGATGTACGCGCTGCTGTGGGCGCTGAACGAGGCGTCGGAGCGGGTGCTCCACCACGCCGGTGACGCGCTGGAGGCGATGCACGAGGAGATCGAGCAGGCACTCGAACGCCATGATCGAGGCACCGACATCGCTGACCTGCGCGAAGCCATGTCACGGCTGGACGCCACCGCGCGCATCGTCGCAAGCACCCGAGGGACCCAGCTGCAACTGGCCCGCACCGCGCGCCACCTGATGGCCGACGCCGGGTCCGGCCACGGGAAGCTGAACGATTCCATCGGCCTCCTGCTCGCCGACATCGACGGGGTGAAAGAGCACGCGGGCGTCGAATCCGATAAGGCCCGCTACCTCCAGCGGGCCATGACGACCTGGCTGGGCGTGCGTCAGAACGAGGTCGTCAGGGCGTGCACCGTCGTCACCGCGGCTTTCCTGCCGCCCACGCTGATCGCGGGCTGCTACGCCGTGGATCTCACCGGCATCTCCGAAATCTCTTGGCAGCTGGGTCTTTTGGTTACCGCAGTACTGGCGCTGATGGCCGCGGTGATCCCCTTGGCGTACCTGAGGAAGAAGGGCCTACTGCGCTGAATCCCCGTCGGCGTGGCGACCGCTTCGTTTCCGGCGATCATTACCTCGCGCGTAATCGACGCGAGGCGCGCGGCACGGCAAGGTTGGGGTCAGCCGATCGGAGAACCTCGGATCGGTGACTGTAAACCATTACCGCACAGGAGGATTCATCATGTCGCGCTACGAAGAAGCGGTCGATCGGTACTTCGCCGCGTGGAATGCCACCGACGAGGAAGCCAGGGTCGCGGCGGTCGCGTCCGCTTGGGCCGAGGACGGCGGATACACCGATCCGCTCGCGGAGGTGAGCGGGCACGCCCAGCTCGTGGCGGCCATCGGAGGAGCGCAGGCGCAGTTCCCCGGCTTCGAGTTCCGCCGTGTGGGCGAAGTCGACGGCCACCACGACATCGCCCGCTTCTCCTGGGAGCTGGTCTCGACGGCCGATGGCAGCGCCCCGGTCGCGGGCTCGGACGTGATCACCCTCGGCGCCGACGGCCGGATCACGAATGTGCACGGCTTCCTCGACCGGGTGCCCTCGGCGTAGCCCCGCGGGCCGCGTCGCATTCCGCGACACGCCCGGCAGGCCGCAGTCCGGTTTGCGCCTGCGGCGAACACGGTGCGTCGTCCACGCCACGGGGGCATCCTGGACGTCAGGAGTGCAATTCCGGCAAACAGGGTGGTGGTCGGCGTGGACAACGCCGCGATGGATGCCTACTCCCGCACCGTGATCGCGGTGGCGGCGTCGGTGACCCCGCACGTGGCCAGTGTGCGGACCAGGCGGGGGAGCGGATCGGCGGTGGTCTTCACCGACGACGGATTCCTGCTGACGAATGCGCACGTCGTCGGCGTGGCGAACGGGGGAGAGGTGGTCTTCGCCGACGGAGTGGAATCCCGGTTCGAAGTGGTCGGGGTGGATCCGCTGTCGGATCTGGCCGTGCTGCGCGCTCGCGATGGCGCGCCGGGCGCGGTGCCGCTCGGGGACGCCGACCGATTGGTGGTCGGTCAGCTGGTGGTGGCGGTCGGCAGCCCGCTCGGCCTGGCGGGTTCGGTGACGGCGGGCGTGGTGAGCGCGCTCGGGCGCGCGGTTCCGGTGGCGTCTCGCCGCGCCGGGCGGGTGATCGAGGACGTGATCCAGACCGACGCCGCGCTGAACCCCGGTAATTCCGGTGGCGCCCTGTCGGATTCGGCAGGGCGGGTGGTCGGCATCAACACCGCGGTCGCGGGCATCGGGCTCGGCCTGGCCATCCCGATCAACGCGACGACGCGCCGGATCATCGGCACGCTGCACGCCGATGGACGCGTACGGCGCGCCTACCTCGGCTTGGTCGGCGTGCCGGCGCCGCTGCCGGAGCCGGTCGCCGCGCGCACCGGGCAGGCCGCCGGAGTGCGCATCATCGAGGTGGTCCGCGGTGGTCCCGCCGAACAGGCCGGGCTGCGCCGCGGTGATCTGGTGCTGAGCGTGGCACGGTCGCAAGTGCGTGACGCCCAGGGCATACAGCGACAGCTGTTCGCCGAGGCGATCGGTGTGCAACTGCCCGTCACGGTGCTGCGCAACGGGGCCATGGTGGACGTGATCGCGGTCCCGGTGGAATTGGCGGCGGACTGAGCGCGGGCCTAGTCGGCGGCCGGGACCGGCTCGGCGGCGGGCGTCGGCGCAGGTGACTCTGTCTTCCACCGCGCGTCGACGACCAAACCGCCCAGGCCGACGCCGAGGCAGACGCCGGACAGCGCCAGCATCGCCGGATGGGTCGTCCCGGTGAGCGCGTCACCGAGGATGACGGTCCCGATCGTGCCGGGCAGTACGCCGAGCACCGTGGCGATCAGGTAGGGCCAGAACCGGATCGACGACAACCCGCAGCAATAGTTGATCACCGAGAACGGCACCGCCGCGATGAGCCGCAGCGAGCCCACCGCCAGCCAGCCCCGGCGTGCGAGACGTTCATCGATCGCGCGTACCGCGGGGTGGGTGAGCCGGGCGGCCACCTGATCGCGATCGAGCGCGCGCACGAGCAGGATCGCCAGTACCGCGCTGACGGTCGTCGCCCCCACCGCCAGCGTGATGCCCAGCGGCGGGCCGAACAGCAGTCCGGCGCTCACGGTGAAGACGGTGCGTGGGATCGGCGCCACCGTCACCAGGGCGTGGACCAGGAAGAACACCAGCGGAAAGAGGGGACCGACGGACGTCGCCCAATCCTGCACCTGACGGGGTGACGGCAGCGGAACCAGCAGTGCCGCGCCGAACAACGCCACCGCGCCGACGATCAGCGCGACGATACGCGGGTCCCGGAGCAGCCTGGTCATCCGCGACAGGTTACCGGTTGGTAGTGGCGGGCAGGATCAACCGGCTGGGAATCCGCCCGCTAGCATCAGAGGAGCGGGACGAATGCCCGTTAACCGAAGTAGTCGCTGAGCTGGGCGAATGTGAGGGTATCGGGCGCACACTGCCGGTGCGCCCGTGTTGAGGAAGAGGAACAGCAAGCTATGCCGATTGCTTCAGATTCCGGGGCCGATCCGGTGCCCGAATACGCCGCGTGGCGCAAGGGCGTTGCCGGGGTGCTGGCCAAGGCTCGCCGCGTCGATGTCGGCGAACTTCCCGAGGAGCCCGAGCGGCTGCTCGACGAGACCACCTACGACGGGCTGACCGTCGCCCCGCTCTACACCCGGCGCGACGAGTTGCCCGAACAGCCCCTGCCGGGAACTTTCCCCTTCGTTCGCGGCCGCGACGCCACCCGGGATGTACACCGGGGCTGGTTCGTCAGCGCGCAGTTCGCCCAGCGCGACGCCGCGGCGGCCAACCGGGAGATCCTGGCCGCGCTGGAGAACGGGATCAGCGCGATCTGGCTCGGCGTGGGCGAGCGTGGCGTGCCGGTGGCGGAGCTGCCGACCGCGCTGCACGGCCTGCTGTTCGAATTGGCCCCCCTCACGCTGGACGCGGGCGGCGACGTCGCGGACGCCGCGGACCAGGTGTTCGCGGTGCTCGACGGCTACGCCGCGCCCGCTCGCGATGACATCCGCGTCTCCCTCGGCGCCGCACCCTTGACCAGCCGCTTCGCCGACCGTCCCGATACCGGTCTCGCCGAGGCCGTCGCGCTGGCCGGACGGGCCGCCGGACGGCCGGAAACGGTTCGCGCGATCACCGTGGACGGCACCGTCTTCCACGACGCGGGCGCCTCCGACGCGCAGGAACTGGGCGCGGCCGTCGCCGCGGGCCTGGCCTATCTGCGGGCGCTGACGGAGAGCGTCGACATCGCCGACGCGCTGGAACAGTTGGAGTTCCGGTTCGCGGCCACCGACGATCAGTTCGCCACCATCGCGAAGCTCCGTGCCGCCAGGCAGCTCTGGGCGCGGGTCGCGCAAGTCTGCGGCGCACCGGATTTCGGCGGCGCACCGCAACACGCGGTCACCTCGGCCGCCATGATGAGCCGGCGCGATCCCTGGGTGAACATGCTGCGCACCACCCTCGCCGCGTTCGGCGCAGGCATCGGCGGAGCCGACACGGTGACCGTGCTGCCCTTCGACTCCGCCCTGCCGCCCGGTGAGCTGGGCGTCTCGAAGTCGTTCGCCGACCGGATGGCTCGCAACACCCAGTTGCTGCTGCTCGAGGAATCGCATCTCGGCCACGTGCTCGACCCGGGTGCGGGCTCCTGGTACGTCGAGGACCTCACCGCCGCGCTGGCGGCGAAGGCGTGGGAGTTCCTGCAGGAGATCGAGGCGGCCGGTGGCTACCTCGCCGCGCTGGCGTCCGGTCTGCTCGCCGAGCGCGTCGCCGCGACGAAGGACGCCCGCGATGCCGATGTCGCGCACCGCAAGACCGCCGTCACCGGCGTGAACGAATTCCCGAACCTGGCCGAACAGCCGTTGTCCGAGGCGGCGCGGCAGGCGGGCCGGGTCGCTCGCTACGGCGCCGCGTTCGAGCAGTTGCGCGACCGCTCCGACGCCTACCTCGCCGAACACGGCGCGCGGCCGAAAGCGCTACTGGTGCCGCTCGGTTCGGTGGCGGAGCACAACGTGCGGGTCACCTTCATCGCGAACCTGCTGGCCTCCGGCGGCATCGAGTCGATCAACCCCGGGCCGCTCGCGGTGGACGGCATCGCCGCCGCGGCCACCGAAGCCGGGGCGCCGATCGCGGTTCTGTGCGGGTCGGATGCGCGCTACGGATCCGAAGCCGGTGCGGCTGTGGAGCAATTGCGTGCCGCCGGCGTGGGAACGGTGCTGCTGGCGGGTTCGGCCAAGGCCGTCGCCGACCTCGACGACGCGCGGCGCCCGGACGGATTCCTCGCCGCGCGCATCGACGCCGTAGCCGCGCTGTCCGGCCTGCTGGAGAAGGTGGGAGCCTGATGACTACTCGTGAGATCAAGCATGTGATCGGCAGTTTCGCCGATGTGCCGCTGGCCGAGCGCGCGCCGGAGCCCGCCGCGGTGGACGCGGCGCAGGTGACCGAGTACGTGCGCGCGGCAGCGGCGGCGAACCGGTACGCGCCCGAGCAACTGGTGTGGTCGACGCCCGAAGGCATCGATGTGCCGCCGGTGTTCACCAAGGCCGACCGGGACGCCGTTGCCGCCGAAGGGTATCCACTCGACAGCGTGCCCGGTGTCGCGCCGTTCGTGCGCGGGCCGTACCCGACGATGTACGTCAACCAGCCGTGGACCATCCGCCAGTACGCGGGCTTCTCCACCGCCGCGGATTCGAACGCCTTCTACCGGCGCAATCTGCAGGCGGGCCAGAAAGGCCTGTCGGTCGCGTTCGACCTGGCGACCCACCGCGGCTACGACTCCGATCACCCGCGTGTGCAAGGTGACGTCGGCATGGCCGGCGTCGCGATCGACTCCATCCTGGACATGCGCCAGCTGTTCGACCACATCCCGCTGGACCAGGTCAGCGTCTCGATGACAATGAACGGCGCCGTGCTGCCGATCCTGGCGCTGTACGTCGTCGCCGCCGAGGAGCAGGGCGTCGCGCCCGAGCAGCTGGCCGGAACCATTCAGAACGACATTCTGAAGGAGTTCATGGTCCGCAACACCTACATCTACCCGCCCAAGCCCTCGATGCGGATCATCTCCGACATCTTCGCCTACACCAGCGCGAAGATGCCGAAGTTCAACTCGATCTCCATCTCCGGCTACCACATCCAGGAGGCGGGCGCGACCGCCGACCTGGAGCTGGCCTACACCCTCGCCGACGGTGTCGAGTACATCCGCGCGGGCATCGACGCGGGCATGGAAGTCGACAAGTTCGCGCCGCGCCTGTCGTTCTTCTGGGCCATCGGCATGAACTTCTTCATGGAGGTCGCCAAGCTGCGCGCCGGGCGCCTGCTGTGGAGCGAGCTGGTCGCGAAGTTCAACCCGAAGAGCGCGAAATCGCTATCGCTGCGTACCCATTCGCAGACCTCCGGCTGGTCGCTCACCGCGCAGGACGCCTACAACAACGTCGCACGCACCTGCATCGAGGCGATGGCCGCCACCCAGGGGCACACCCAGTCGCTGCACACCAACGCGCTCGACGAGGCGCTGGCGCTGCCGACGGACTTCTCCGCCCGCATCGCCCGCAACACCCAGCTGCTGATCCAGCAGGAGTCCAACACCACCCGCCCGATCGACCCGTGGGGCGGCTCGTACTACGTCGAGTGGCTCACCCACCAGCTGGCCAACCGCGCCCGCGCGCATATCGCGGAGGTGGAGGCGCACGGCGGCATGGCGCAGGCGATCGGCGAGGGCATCCCGAAGCTGCGTATCGAGGAAGCCGCCGCGCGGACCCAGGCCCGCATCGACACCGGCCAGCAGCCGGTGATCGGCGTCAACAAGTACCAGGTCGAAGAGGACCAGCAGGTCGAGGTCCTCAAGGTCGAGAACTCGCGGGTGCGCGCCGAGCAGATCGAGAAGCTGCGGCGGCTGCGGGCCGAGCGCGATCCCGACGCCGTGCGGCGGGCGCTGGCCGAATTGACCCGTGCAGCGGCCTCCTCCGAGGGTGGCATGACGAACAACCTGCTCGCCCTGGCGATCGACGCGGCAAGGGCCAAGGCCACCGTCGGCGAGATCTCCGATGCGCTGGAGCAGGTGTACGGACGGCACCAGGCCGAAATCCGTACGCTCTCCGGCGTGTACCGCGATGAGGCAGGAAAGGTCACCAACATCACCAAGGCGAGCGAGCTGGTCGAGGAATTCGCCGAGGCCGAGGGCCGCAGGCCGCGCATCCTCGTCGCGAAGATGGGCCAGGACGGCCACGACCGGGGACAGAAGGTGATCGCCACGGCCTTCGCCGACCTCGGCTTCGACGTCGACGTGGGCCCGCTGTTCCAGACCCCGGAAGAGGTGGCGCAGCAGGCGGCCGACAACGACGTGCACGTCGTCGGGGTGTCGTCGCTGGCGGCGGGCCACCTCACGCTGGTGCCCGCCCTGCGGCAGGCACTGGCCGATGTCGGACGTCCCGACATCATGGTCATCGTCGGCGGCGTGATCCCGCCCGGTGACTTCGAGGAGCTCTACCAGGCGGGCGCCGCGGCGATCTTCCCGCCCGGCACGGTGATCGCGGACGCGGCGATCGACCTGCTGAAGAAGCTCGGCGCCGAACTCGGTCACGAACTCGGCAGCGGCGCCACGGATTCCGCCGCGACGGAATGAGCGAAGCCGGTTCCGCGGCGCGCGCCACCCCGAAGGCGGCCGCGCGCCGCACGATCGACGTCGACGCCCTCGCCGCGGCGGTCCGCGCCAACGAGCGGGCCGCCCTGGCGCGGGCGATCACGTTGGTGGAGTCCACCAGGGCCGATCACCGGGCGCTGGCGCAGCAACTGCTGCTGAAGGTTTCACCGGAGGCGGGCGCCGGTGGCGCGCCCTCCAACCGCGTCGGCATCACGGGCGTTCCTGGCGTCGGCAAGTCGACCTTCATCGACGCGCTCGGCATGTACCTGATCGGGCAGGGCCACCGGGTCGCGGTGCTCGCGGTCGACCCGTCCTCGACCCGGACCGGTGGCTCCATCCTCGGCGACAAGACCAGGATGGCGCGATTGTCGGTGGAACGCGACGCATATATCCGGCCTTCGCCCACCGCGGGCACGCTCGGCGGCGTCGCCAAGGCTACGCGGGAGACCATCGCGCTGCTCGAGGCGGCGGGCTACGACGTGATCCTGGTCGAGACCGTCGGGGTGGGTCAGTCGGAGGTCACGGTCGCGAACATGGTCGACGTCTTCTGCTTCCTGACCCTGGCCCGGACCGGCGATCAGCTGCAAGGCATCAAGAAGGGTGTCCTCGAACTCGCCGATCTGGTCGCGGTGAACAAGGCCGACGGCAAACATCAGGTCGAGGCCAAGGCCGCCGCCCGGGAACTCGCGGGTGCGCTGCGCCTGATCCATCCGCACGACGCGCTGTGGCGGCCGCCGGTGCTGACCATGAGCGGATTGGAAGGCGTCGGTCTGGACCGGTTCTGGGACACGGTGCTCGAACACCGCCGCGTGCTCACCGACGCCGGTGAATTCGCCGAGAAGCGGCGTCGCCAGCAGGTCGACTGGACCTGGACCATGGTGCACGACCAGTTGCTGCGCAGGCTCGCGGACAACCCGGAGGTGAAAGCCATTCGGACGCAGGTGGAAAAACAGGTCCGCGACGGCACCCTGACCGCCGCCCTCGCCGCCGAGGAACTACTGCGCGCGTTCGACGGACGCTGATCTGCCGTAGGCGCGAACGTCGCGTCGTGCGGCATCGCGATGGCGGCCGGGTCGATGCGGAACTGCGGATCACCTCGGCCTGCGCGACCGTTCGCGCGGCGGACACTCGACGGTCCCGGGATCCGGCCGACCTCGCCGGGGGGCCTACCGGTGCTTCCCGGGCAAGCGGACCTGCGCCACCAGCGCGCGGTGGTCGGCTCCCGGGAGGTCTACGGTCTCCACAGCGACCGCGCGACCGTCTGCGACGAGAATGTGGTCGATGCCGACGAGGGGTGGCCAGCGCTTGTCGGTCGGATAGGTGACCAGATGCCCGGCGCCCGCCTGTTCGGTGGCGTCGCCGAAGCGGCCGGAGAGCAGCGCACGGAACTGCCGGTGATCGTAGGTCGCGTTGAAGTCGCCGCCGGCGATCGCCGGTCGATTCGCGGGCGATCGATCGAGAATGTCGCGCAGCCGGGACAATTCGTCGGCCCAGACGCGCGTTCCGTACACCGGCGGTACCGGGTGGAAGGCGTACACCGTGACCGGCCCGGCATCCGGGATCTGCGCGGTCGCCGAGAGCTGGTTCAACACGAAGCCGTCGTACTCCACGGTTTCCGACAGACGGTGGCTGCTCCAGATTCCCGTCCCCGTCGCGGTTCTTCCCGGCGAGAGGAAACGGTACGGCAGCACCTGATCGAGACCTGCCCGGCCGAGATCCTCTACCGCCGTGGGAGTGAGCTCATCGACGGTGAGCACAGCGACGTTGCGTGCGCGCACCTCGTCGACCAGCGCCCGGGGGTCGACTCCGTCGAACAGGAGATTGGCCTGCATCACGGTCACGGTGTGCCCGTCATCGTCGTCCGGGTGGCCGACATACAGCGGCGCTTGCGTCCACGTCGCGAGGGCTACGACCACGATCGCTACTCCCGCGCCGATCCGGTTTCGCATGGCGACGAAGGCGACCGCACCCAGGACGGCGGAACACATCAGATACGGCGCGCCCGACGCCGCCAGAACCAGTATTCGAGACGACGACCCGCTGAAGTGCAGCGCGATCCCGGCGACGGCGGCCACAGCCGCAACCCACGCCAGCAGGCGGATACCGAGCAGAACCGACTTCGCAGTCATGTCCGATACCCGAGCACGCCCGTTCACTCGATACCGAACAGCGTCGCCGCGTTGTGGTAGCAGACCTGACGCAACCAGTCGTCACCGAGTTCGAGCCGTTCGAGCGCCTCGATCGAATGACCGTAGGAGTGCGGGATATTGGGAAAGTCACTGCCGAACAGGATGCGGTCGGCGAAGGCGCGCAGCCTGCCGTGCTCGTGCGCCGGGAACGGAGCGTCGGCCTCGGAGAAATCGGTCCACACCATCGTGGTGTCCAGCCGCACCTCCGCGTAATCGCCTGCGAGGTCGAGGAATTCGGAATATTCGGGCGTGCCCATGTGTGCGATGATCAGCCGCAGCCGCGGAAAGCGCCGCAGCACACCGGCGATCGGCTCTGGGCCGGTGTGGGTTCCGGGCGCGGGGCCGGAACCGCAATGGATGACGATGGGGACGCGCGCGTCCTCCAGTAGGCCCCACACCGGGTCCAGCAGCGGGTCGCCCGGGTGGTAGCCGCCGACTTGGACGTGCGCTTTGAAGACGCGGGCGCCGCGCTCGACCGCCTCGCCGACATAACCGGCCGCCTGCGGCTCGGGAAAGAAGGTGGCGGTGTGCAGGCAATCCGGCGTGCCTGCGGCGAAGTCGGCGGTCCATTCGTTGAGCCACGCCGCCATGTCCGGTTTGTGTGGGTACACCAGCGCGGTGAACGCGCGTACGCCGAAGTCGCGCAGCGTCTTCAACCGGACCTCGGCATCGTCGCGGTAGGTGATCGGCCAGGTGCGGCCGGTCAGCGGTCCGACGGTGTCGAAGTACGCCCACACCTTCCGCATCACCTGATCGGGCATGAAATGGGTGTGCACGTCGATGATGCCGGGCAGGCCCAGCCGGGCGCGGAAGGCGGACAGGTAGGTCGCGTCTTCGGCGGCGGTCATCGGACCCCCTGGGCCGCGGGCGGGTGCACCGTCAGCGCGAGGTCGCCGACCCGGGCGATCAGTCGTTCGAAGAACAGCTTCGGGTCGGTGCCGATCACGATGTCGGCGTTGGGTTCCCGGCCCCACATGCCCGCCCAGTCGGCGACCGTGGTCGCGCGGGTGAGGGTGCCCGCGAGCTCCACGTCCACCGTCGCCGGACGGGTGCGGGCCAGCGCCGGGTCCAGCGCCACCGCGGCCGCGAACGGATCGTGCATATGGGCCAGATACCCCAGGTCGTACCCGTGATGGAAGTCGAAGTAGAACCGCACGGCATCGGTGACGTGCCGGACGATCGGATTGCTCGCGGCCGAACGGGCCTCGGGCGGGTCGGCGGGCGAGACAACCTCCACCGGAAAGCTTTTCGCCCGCTCGGCCAGACGGACCAGGTGCTCGGGCCGCATCTCGATCGTCTCGGTGATGTCGAGCGCGCAGACGATCGGCCTGCGCTCGGCGGGCGCCGCGGCGAACGCGTCGAACACCTCTTTGGCGGCTTCCGGGTCGACGTGCACATTCCACTCGTTGGTGGGCGTGGTGTTGCCCGGATGGTTGAACGCGCCGCCCATGATGACCAGACGATCCAGCAGCAACGGCAGATTCGGTTCGATCCGCAAGGCGAGGGCGAGATTGGTCAGCGGCCCGGTGCAGAGTCCGACGATCTCGCCGGGACGGGCGCGCACCAGCTCGGCCCACATCTGCGCGGCCGATCGCGGCGACAGACGGCGAGCCGAGGGGGGAAGTTCGGCGTACCCGATGCCCTGGGGTCCGTGCGTGTCCTCGGTGGTGCGCAGTGGGATCGCCAGGGGATCGGCGGCTCCGAGCGCCACTTCGATCATGGGTGCGCGGCAGACGTCCAGCCAGGCGAGGTTGTTCGCCGCCACCTGCGCCGCAGGAACGTTGCCCGCGGTGGCGGCGATGCCGGCGATCTCGGCCTCGGGGGAGCCGAGCAGGTACAGCAGCGCCAGGGAGTCGTCGATGCCGGTATCGACGTCCAGGATGATCTTCTGCCGCACGGCACGAGACTAGCGAGCCTGAATACCGGGCCGGCGCCGAGGTGCCGGTTGCTCGGCGGTCGCAGCGAGTAGTACATACGTCTAGTACGTTTGTCTAAGACGTTGTAGCCTGTGGGTATGGGAAATCGCGAGGATCTGCTGGCGGGAGCACGGAAAGTCATCGTCGAGCGAGGCGTCGCCAAGGCGACCGCCCGCGACATCGCCTCGGCGGCCGGTGTGAGCCTGGCGGCGATCGGTTACCACTTCGGCTCCAAGGACCAATTGATCACCGAAGCGCTGAGCGACGCTTTGGGCACCGCGATCGGCGACAACATGGAGGCGAAGATCCGCGAGGGCAGCGGCTCGGCGCCCCTGGCGGCGTTCGCCGCCATGTGGAACGGCATGCCCGCGGTGTTCACCGAGTACCGCGACAGCATGCTGGCGAGCATGGAGAATCTGGTGCGCGTCGCGCGCTCGACGGAGTCGCAGGAGTTCTTCGCGCAGAGCCTGCCCGGCGCCTACCGGGACATGGCCGCCGCGCTGCGGCAGGCGCACCCGCAGCTGAACGAAGAGCAGGCCGAGGCGATCGCCGAGCTGTACTTCGTGCTCGTCCAGGGGCTCGGGGTGCTACAGACCATCGCTCCGGAGGCGAACCTGCCGGACGGTGACCGGCTGGCGCAGGCGGTCGCCGCGCTGGCGGGGGTGGACATCTAGTGCCGGGAGGCCGCGGACGATCTCCACGGCCTCCCGACGGGACGGTCAGTGCGTCGGCAGCGGCCACGCCGGATGGTCCGCGCCGTAGGCGGGCGCGGGCGAGGCGTAATCCGGATACTCGGCCAGCACGGGCGGCGCGGTGACGACCTGCCCGTGCCGGACCACATGCGCCGCGCTCGGCATCGCGGGCTTGGGGTGACGCGGTGTGCGGTCCGGCGCGTCGAGCAGCCAGGACGCGGTGCGCGCCAAGGCCACTCGTACGTCCCGTCCGACGCCGTCGTCGCTGCGCGCGACCAAGGCGTCGATCACGCCCGCGGCGAGCAGGTAACCCGACGCGTGGTCGAGTGCCTGCGCGGGCAGCGCCCCCGGCACGGCGGGCGCACCCTCGGCGATGGAGATGCCGGACGCGGCCTGCACGATGCTGTCGAAACCGCGACGCTCTCCCCACGGACCGGCTTCACCCCAGGCGGACACCCGCCCGTGGATCAACCCGGGACGGGCGGCCGCTCGCACCCCCGCCCGCTCCAGCGCGCCCGGCCGGTAGCCGGTGATCAGCACGTCGGCGGCGGCGATCAGATCATCGATGCCGTGGGTGCGCAGGTCCACCAGCGTCGAGCGTTTGCCCTGGCAGGTGTCGGCGAATTGCCAGGAGATCTCGGGCAGCTGCGGCGGGTCGACGCGCAGCACCTCGGCGCCGAGCAACGCCAGCGCGCGCGTCGCGACCGGTCCCGCGATCACCCTGGTCAGATCGAGCACCCGCACGCCCCGCAGGGGTTGCAGGGGCGCGGCGCCCGCCGGTAGGCCGGTCTCCCCGCGGTCGGGGCGGTCGGTGATCGCGACCAGCGGACCCGCTGCCGCGGCCTGTCCCTGCGGGCTCGCGGCCCATTCCTCCTCGGTGCGGACGCGCACCGCGATGGCCCCGTGCGCGGCGGCCTGCTCCTCCAGGTCCGAGGCGCGGATCATGGCCATCTGGGCGACGGCGAGGTCGACCGGCGCGGAGTCGGGCAGGCCGAGCGTGGCGAACAGTCGCGCCCGGTGGTGCGAATAGTTGGCGTGCGTGCGAACCCAGCCGTCGAAGGTGGGGAAGAAGCCGGAAAGATCGGCGAACGGTGTCGGCATCCGGCCGCCGATGCGCAACAGACGCTCGCTGGAGAAGGCCGCGGTGATGCGGGCGGGATCGAGGCGATGCGCCACCGGGTCGAGACGGCGTGCGGTCCGCATGCGGTTCGCGGCCGTGGTCAGCGCCGCGATCGAACCGGCGGCCAGTGCCCAGACCGGTAATGTCGCGGCGAGATTGCTACCCGGATCGGGCGCGGGGGAGATGCGCGAGGCGGTGACACCTATACCGGCCTCGTAGTCCTGGACGAGCCGTGCGTGCGTGTTCACTCGCTTCAGCCTAGTTGGCGCCCCGGGGAACTCGCGTGGCGTGGTCCCTCCGGCCCGGCATGCGCGAAGGACGCCACTTCCGCCCGCCGCGCCGCTCCCCACGGCCACCTGCGTCGATTCGGCTCGACGACGCGTCGGCTCCGCGCACCGGTGCGCCGTGCGCCGATGCGGCGATGCCGTCGTCGACCGGCCGTCGCGTTCGGCCGGGTCGGACCGTCGCGGGCGCTCGGGCGGCGACCGCGTGATCGCGGACGCGTGTCCTCGGGGTAGCGGATGAGGTGCTGACGGGTCCGAGACCTTCGGGGAAGACGAGTCCTGATCGGTCCGCTTTCTTCGCGCGACCCCGGAGCCACCCGCCCCAGCGGGGAAGGGGATGCTGCATCGGTGCAGGAGATCTTTCGGACCGCAGGCGTGGAGGGGTGGGTTCATGCCCAGTGTGTCGACTGTGGCGCGGAAGCGGGTACGCGGGCGGACGAGCCGGTGGTGCTCGCGTCGGTGGTGAAGGTGCCGCTGGTCTTGGAGTTCGCCAGGCAGGCGGCGGCGGGGCAGCTGGATCCCGCGGATCGGGTGCGGGCGCGGGCGGCGGATCGGCTCGGCGGCGTCGGCACCGCGGGCTGCGCCGACGACGTCGAGCTCAGTTTGCGCGACGCCGCGTACTTCGCGCTCACCGTCAGCGACAACACCGCGGCCGACCTGCTGTTCGACCGCGTGGGCCTGGACAACGTACGCTCGCTGCTGCGCGAACTCGGCCTGACCGCCACCCGGGTCGTCGGTCCGCCCCGCGCCGTCGTGCAGTCCATGGCCGAGGATATCGGCGCGGCCGACGCGGCGGAGTTCGCCCGCCGGTTCCCCGCGCTGAACGCCGAGCAGGTGCTGCGCACCCGGGCACTGGACCCCCGGCGGACCACCGCGAGCACTCCGCGCGAGATGGTGCGGCTGCTCACCCTGATCGCCCGGGATCAGGCGGGTGCGCCGGAAGCGTGCCGGTGGGTCCGTGACCTGATGCGCGAGCAGGTTAATTGGTACCGGTTGGCCGCCGCCTTCCCGCCGGAGGTGGGTGTCTGGGCCAAGACGGGGACGCTGCCCGGTGTGCGCAACGAGATCGGCGTCGTCGAGTATCCGGACCGAAAGCGTTACGCCGTAGCCGTTTTCACGCGGGCGGCCACCTTGGCGCAGCGATTGCCCGAGGTGGACCGCGCGATCGGCGCCGCCGCCGTCGAGGCCATCGGCCGCATCGTTCACGGACTGCCGTAGACGACGTCCCACGGCCGTTGCGGCGGGTCGGCGACCGTACCGGGCCGCGACGCGCCGTCGCCTTGCAACACCGTCACCACCAGTTCGGCGAGCTCGCCGACCAGCGGATGGCCCACGCCCACCGGCCAGGCCAGCGACAGCCGATGACTCAGCGCGCCCTCCGGCAGCGGCCGCCAGACCACGCGCGGCTCCTTCCGGGCCACCATGCCCTGATCGAAGGCCACACCGCGGCCGGAGAGCACCATGCCCAGGACGAACTCCGGATTGCGTGCGTGCTGCACCGACGCCGGGCGGAAGCCTTGTTCCCAGCACCGGCGCAGCGTGGCGTCGTAGAGCCCCGGGGCGGCGGCCCGCGGGAAGATCACCAAGCCGTGCCCGGCGAGATCGGCCAGTTCCAGCGCCGACCGTGCGGCCAGCGGCGAATCACGGGGCAGCACCACGCCCAGCGGCGTCTCCACCGCCGGGCCGAGTTCGAGGCCGACCACATCGACCGGGTGTTGCAGCAACCCGGCGTCGAGTTGCCGGTCGGCGAGCAGCCGGACCTGTTCGGCGGTGGCCAGTTCCTGTAGGTCGACCCGGACGTCCCTGGCCTCGAACGCGGTGAGCAGCGCGGCGAGCACCCGCCCGGCCAATTCGGGCGGCACGCCGATCCGCACCGCGTCCATCTCACCGCGATGCGCCTTGCCGACCAGCGTTTTCGTCCGCTCCCAGCGGGCCAGCAGGTCGCGGGACTCCGCGAGCAGGATCTGCCCGGCCTCGGTGAGCTCGACCCGGCGGCTGCCGCGGTCGAACAGCCGCGCGCCGAGGTCGGTCTCGAGGCGGCGGATGCGCTGGCTCAGCGGCGGCTGGGCGATGCCGAGGCGTTCGGCGGCCCGTCCGAAATGCAATTCCTCGGCGACGGCGACGAAGTAGCGGAGCTGGCGCAGCTGGTCCACGCTGCGACGATATCCGTTCCGATATCGCCGAGCGCGTTCGGCGGTCTTGGACAGGGCTACCGCGCATGTGATGTGGTGCCCGCATGAGAGGTTTCGGACGGCGTGATTTCTTCGGCGCGACTATGGGAGCGGCCGCGCTCGCGGGCGTAGCCGCTTGCGGCACAACGGATTCCAAGAACAACACCGCGACGGCCACGGTCTCGGCGGGGGAGTCGTCCGGCGGGATGACACTGCGCTGGTGGGGCAACAACAGCTGGGAGATCCGCCTGCCGGGCGGCAAGACCGTGCTCATCGACCCCTGGCTGACCAGGTTCCATACCGGAACCTACAGCGCCGAGGGCGCGGACCCGCAGACCCCGCTCACGGTGGACACCGCCCTGATCGACCGCTACGTCGACAGCGGGGAACTGCGCGCCGATCACATCCTGGTCACCCACGGCCACTACGACCATCTCGCCGACGTGCCGTACCTGGCGAAGAAGACGGGAGCGACGGTGCTCGGCACCGAGACGCACCTGAACCTGATGGCCGCGCTCGGCGCCCCGGAGGCGCAGCTCGCCTTGGCCACCGGCGGCGAGTTCCTCCGTTTCGACGGGTACGCCATCCGGGTGCTGCGTTCACTGCACTCCGCTTCGGGACCGCGCGCCACGGTGGCGTTCGCGGGCACCCGCCCCGGTCTCGGCGCGGGATCGCTACCGGAGCCGAAGGTGATTCGTGACCTGGTCGAAGGCGGCACGCTCGCCTACGAGGTGAGTGGCGGCGGGGTGAGTGTGCTGAACTTCGGTGGCTCGAACTACATCGAGTCGGAGGTGGCGGGATTGCGCCCGGATGTGCTGCTGCTGCCCGCGGGGGGCGGCAAGATCCAAGACTATGTCGGCCGCCTGCTGCGGGCGACCGGTAACCCACGATATGTGCTGCCCACCCACTGGGACGACTTCGATCATCCGCTCACCGAACCCGCCCGCGACTGGGGCGGTCTGGAAGCCCTGCGGACCGCGGTGGCCGCGGCCAGTCCGCAGAGCGCCTTCGTCACCGTGGATCATCTCCAGACCTTCACGCCTTGACCGGGTCTCGGTCGCTCGCACGGGCTTCGGAACCGCTGCATCAGAAAGCTCCCGCACTCGACCGCGGCGACTACCGTGGTCTGGTCCGGCCGCGCGGTGGGACGACGACGGCGAAGGGAGACCGAACGTGGCAGGCGGCAGCACCGACTCGGAGTGGTTGCGGACGCTGCGATCCGAGGCGGTCGCGCGGCAACACCTGCTGTGCTTCCCACCCGGCGGAGGGTCGGCCACGGCATACCGGGATCTCGCACAACGGTTCGGGGTGGGCGTCGCGGTGCTCGCGGTGCAGTATCCGGGACGGCAGGACCGATTGGGTGAGGACCCGATCACCGATCTGGTCGCGCTGGCGGACCGGATCGCCCAGGCGGTGCTCGCGCAGGGCCGGGTCGCGCGGCTGTCGTTGTTCGGGCACAGCATGGGCGCGACCGTGGCGTTCGAGACCGCGCGCAGGCTCGAGCGTGCCGGGCAGCCGGTGGCCACCCTGTTCGTATCCGGCCGTCCCGCACCCACCTTCGAGGAGACGCAGCGATTGCACCTGGCCTCCGACGACGAACTCATCGATGACCTGGTGCGGCTGGCCGCGGATCCCGCCCCGCTCGAGCTGCTGCGCGCCGAGCCGGGCCTCGCCGAACTCGTACTGCCCGCCGTGCGCGCCGACTACCGCGCCGTAGAGACCTACCGGTATCAGCCGGGGGAGCCGCTGCGCGCAGATATCGCGGCGCTGGTCGGCACCGAGGACCCGACGATGCGACCCGAGCAGGCCGACGAATGGCGCGCGCACACCAGCGGAGGATTCGACCGGGCGACCTTCCCCGGCGGCCATTTCTACCTGGACGAGCACGTCACGCAGGTGGCGGGCTTCGTCGCGCGCCACCTCGGCGCCTGAGCACCCGCGTCAGCGCGGTGCGTGGACACGGGCGGCCGGGGCGGGCCGCCGCAGCGCCCACACATAACCGATCCAGGACACCACCACCAGCGCGGCCGCCACTGCGCGCACCAAACCGAGCGCGTGTTCGGGGTAGATCACGCCGGTGAGGTAGTGGTCGATGAATCCGCTCGACGGCAGCCGCTCTCGGCCGGCGTGCTCGCGCGCCCAATTCTCCAGATGCGTGAGCGGGCAGTCGAAACCGACCACGATCGTGCCGAACCCCCAGCAGACCGCGAGCAGGTGTAGCCAGATCGTGCGCGGGAAGCGCCATGCGAGGAATCCGCCGACCACCACGTAGGCCACGAAGGCGAAATGCGTGACGGCGGTGGCGTCGGCGGCCAGCCGGTAGAGCACGCCTCCAGGGTAGTCCTCCGCCGCGTGACGGAGCCCGGATCGACCGCTACCAGGGGGAGGGCTGATAGTCCTTGAGGAAGCAGCCGAACAGATCGGTGCCGTTCTCACCCTGCACGATGGGGTCGTAGACGCGCGCCGCGCCGTCGACCAGGTCCAGCGGCGCGTGGAAGCCCTCGTCGGCGAGCCTGATCTTGGTGTAGTGCGGTCGCTCGTCGGTGATCCAGCCGGTGTCGACCGCCGTCATCAGAATGCCGTCCTGCTCCAACATCTCGCGGGCGCTGGTGCGGGTCAACATGTTCAACGCCGCCTTGGCCATGTTGGTGTGCGGGTGCCCCGGGCCCTTGTAGGCGCGGGAGAACTGCCCTTCCATGGCGGAGACGTTCACGACGTACTTCCGGCGGGCCCCGGCGGCGGCCATCGCCGGGCGCAGGCGGGAGACCAGGATGAACGGCGCGACCGAATTGCACAGCTGCACTTCGAGCAGTTCGGTCGGATCCACCTCCGCGACGGTCTGCACCCAGCTGTTGGTGTGCGCGAGGTCGGGCACCAGGCCACCCGCGTCGATCGCGACGCCGCGCGCGATGCGTTCCGGCGTCGCCGACCCCGCGACCAGTGCCAGTTCGGCTACGTCGGCGGCGGTCAGCGCCGGGGTGAGCGACGCGGTCAGCGCGGTGGGGTGGGCCTGCATGGTCTTGCCGAAGCTCACCACCTCCGGCAGCGCGCCCGCTGGCAGCGGCCCGGATTCGGCGTCGACCAGGGCGCTGTAGGCGCCGGGGGAGCGGCGCACCGTCTGCGCGGCGTTGTTGATCAGGATGTCCAGCGGGCCCTGGGCGGCGACGTCGTCGGCCAGGGCGACCACCTGAGCCGGATCGCGCAGATCGATGCCGACGATGCGCAACCGGTGCAGCCAGTCCGCGCTGTCGTCCATCGCCGCGAAACGCCGGATGGCGTCGTTGGGGAACCGGGTGGTGATGGTGGTGTGCGCGCCGTCACGCAGCAGGCGCAGCGCGATGTACATACCGATCTTGGCGCGGCCGCCGGTGAGCAGCGCCCGCCGCCCCGTCAGATCGGTGCGGGCGTTTCGTTTGGTGTGGCTTCTCGCCGCGCACTCCGGGCACAGCTGGTGGTAGAAGGCGTCGACCTGGGTGTAGCGCTGCTTGCAGATGTAGCAGGGGCGCGCGCGGATCAGCGTGCCCGCGCTGGCTCCGTCGGCGGCCGAGCTGATCGGGATGCCCGCGGTCTCGTCATCGATCCGGTTCGGTGATCCGGTCGCGGTGGCGGCGACCACCGCGCGGTCGGCGGCCGAGACCGCCGCGCGCGCTTCGGTGCGGCGGCGCTGCTTGAGCTTCTTGAACATGTGGCCGACCGCCCGCTGTACGGCCACCGAGTCCGGATGATCCTTTTCGAGCGTTCCGGCCTGCTCCAAGACCCGAAGACAGGTCGCGAGCTCCTCGGGATCGATCATGCTTTCGGCCATCGGGGCGGGGGAATCCTTCATCGAGCTGGGCAGACGACCGGCCCATTGTCGCAAACCCCGCCTGCCGGGTGGTCGCCCGGTCGCCCACGCCCGCTCGAAGCGCCGGTCAGCTGCTGCGCGGGGAGATGGCCGCGCGGTCGGCGCGCAGGTCGTCGACGAAGTTGGCGACCGCTTCGGCGACCAGCAGTGGCTCGGTGATCGGCAGCCAGTGATTCGCCGGAACGGCACAGCGCCACAGCTTGTCGACCCAGCGCGTGGAGGCGTCGTAGACGGCGGCGGGCACGAACGGGTCGGTGGTGTCGACGAGCAGCTGGACCGGGACCGCCGTCCGCCGCACGCGCGGCTCGCCCAAGTGGTGCAGCAGATTGGCCTGGGCGATCCGGGCACCGGCGACGAGATCGGTGCGCCAGGTGGGCGCGATGCGCGCGGGCACCGGCGCGAGACCGCCGAGCCGGCCCACGAGCAGCCCGCGCACCCGCGGCGGGTAGAGCCTGCGGGCGATCGGGCCGGGCGTCAGCGCCCAGCGGGCGCCGCGCAGCCACCAGCCCAGGTCGCCGAGTTCGCGCCCGGCGCGCGGCGCCAGCGCGCGCAGCCACAGACCCAGATGATCGAGGTTCGGTCCCGCGATCGCGGTGAACGAGGCGATGCGGGTATTGGCCCGCTCGTCGCAGACCGCCTCCCACAGCTGCACGGCGCCCCAACCGTGGCCGCACGTGTGCACCGG
This sequence comes from Nocardia sp. NPDC047648, assembly GCF_040642815.1. Lineage (NCBI taxonomy): Bacteria > Bacillati > Actinomycetota > Actinomycetes > Mycobacteriales > Nocardiaceae > Nocardia > Nocardia sp. NPDC047648. Next base: position 158,735 of record NZ_JBEYSX010000016.1, read on the forward strand.
CCTGCGCGGGCTGGCGGCGTCGATCACCGCGAAGAAGTCCTCCGCCAGCAGATCGAGGCGATACTCCGACACCGCCGCGGGCGTGGCCGAACGCCCGTGACCGCGTACGTCGTAGGTGATCACCCGGAAGCCGTCGGCCAGCAGGGCCGCGACCGTCGACCACACGCGGTGTGTGTCGGTGAGGCCGTGCACCAGCACCAAGGGCTCGGCGGCGGCATCACCCCACTCGTAGACGGCGAGACCTGCGCCGTCCCGGTCGACCGTCCAGGTGCGGTCCGGGCGGGGCGTTTCGGTGATGTCGAGCAGTTCGGCCATGTCGTTATCCCTTCGCTGCCGGCTACCGATCCGATGGCACGTCGCCGTCGTGCCCGACGTCAGTGATTCCGATACGGACAGTACGAAGAATTGACCCATCGAGGGAAAGGTAAAACGCCCGAATATGGCGCAGCTCACCACCGGGCGAACCGACCCGCGCCCGCGCCGGGCGGACGCCGCCCACACTCACGGCCTTGCCTCGGCATCCCTGGGCGGGTGCCGGTCCGGGCCGCCCGCGGAGCGTGCTCGAGACGGTGCGTCAGCTTGTTGACAACTCGCCAATAGTCCGGGAATCTGGGGCGTAACCGGTGACGAGACCGGACCGGAGCGAGCGAAGGATCGAGCGATGGCACGCGCGGCGTGGAGTGACGACGAGGTCGAGGCGGTACGAGACCTGGCGAAGACCTTCTTCGAAAAGGAGGTCGTGCCGCACGAGGAGAAATTCGTCGCCCAAGGGCACCCCGATCGCGCCCTGTACAACCGGGCGGGTGAACTCGGCCTGCTGTGCCCCGCCATTCCGGCGGAATACGGCGGTGGCGGTGGCACCTTCGCGCACGAGGCCGCCATCATCGAGGAGCAGGCGCGCGCGGGCGACGGATCGATGGGCATCCCCGTGCACAGCTCGATCATCGCGCCGTACCTGTACGAGTTCGGTTCCGAAGAACTCAAGCGGCGCGTGCTGCCCAAGGCCGCGAGCGGCGAGATCGTGCTGTCCATCGGCATGACCGAACCGGGCACCGGATCCGACCTGCAGAACATCAAGACCCGCGCGGTCCGGGAAGGCGACGAGTACGTCATCACCGGTTCCAAGATCTTCATCACCAACGGCTGGCTCTGCGACGGCATCATCATCGCCGCCAAGACCGACCCCACCAAGGGCGCGGCCGGAGTCTCGCTGATCTTCGCCGAAGTCGGCGACGACACCCCCGGCTTCAAGCGCGGGCGCATCCTGAACAAGATCGGCGGCAAGGCCCAGGACACCGCCGAGCTGTTCTTCGACGGCCTGCGCGTGCCCGCGTCCAACCTGCTCGGAGCGGCCGAGGGCCAGGGCTTCTATCAGATGATGCAGATGCTCGCGCAGGAGCGCTTGGTCACGGCCATCATCGCGGTCGCCATGATGGAGAAGGCGGTGCAGCTCACCGTCGACTACACCAAGGGCCGCGAAGCGTTCGGCAAGCCGCTGTTCGCCATGCAGAACACGAAGTTCGAGCTCGCCGAGTGCGCCACCATCACCAAGGTCTCCCGCACCTTCCTCGACGACTGCCTCGACAAGCACCTGCGCGGCGAACTCGATATTCCCAGCGCTGCCATGTCGAAGTACTGGCTGACCGATCAGCTCGGTATCGTGGTGGACCGCTGCCTGCAACTGTTCGGCGGCTACGGCTATATGACGGAGTATCCGATTTCCCAGCTCTACACCGGCGCCCGCGTCCTGCGCATCCTGGCGGGCAGCAACGAGGTGATGAAGGATCTCATTGCCCGGTCTCTCTGACACCACGAGCGCGACCACGGACGGTGGCGCCGATCCGGCGCTACCGCGCCGCCGCAGGCTCGAGCCCGACGAGCGGCGCGCGCAGATTCTCGCCTGTGCGATCGACATGTTCGGCGAACGCCCGTACGCGGCCGTCTCCACCGCCGAACTGGCGCAGCGGGCCGGTGTGGCCCGCGGTCTGATCAACCACTATTTCGGCAACAAGCGCGATCTCTACCTGGCGGTGGTGCGGCGGATGGTGACGCTGCCCAAGCTCGACAACATGGCCGTGCCCACCGGCTCGTGGCGCGAGCGGGTCGACGCCAGCGTGCGCTGGTTGCTGGACACCATCGCCGAGCACGGCAGCACCTGGGTGAAGGTGACCAGCCACGAGGGAGTCGGAGACGATCCCGAGGTGCAGCAGATCCTGGACGCGGCCGACGACGCGGCGGCCGAGCGGTTGCTGCTGATGGTCGGCCTCGACCATTCGGCACACGATGCCCAGCTGCGCGCGATGGTGCGTGCCTACGGCGGGCTGGTGAAGGTCGCGGGCCGGGAATGGATCACGCGCGGCACGCTCACCCGCGAGCAGGTGCACGACCTGCTGTGCGACATGTTGCTGACATTGGTCACCGAATCGCTGCCCAAAGTCGACCGCAGGCAGTGAACGGCGCCGCGGGTCACCGCGCACCGCTGTAGCGAGCCGGTCGCGGGACGCTCGGTCTGCGGCCGTGGCGGCGAGGGTCGACGACGACGCCCCGACGCGATCCGCGGCGGCGCCGGCGGTCGCACAGCCCGTTGAACCGTCTCCGGCGACGGTCCGCATATCGGCGGCCACGGCGAGCGCGCACGGCACAATGCCCGGCAGGCCGGAAATGCGTCGAGCAAATCCTGGGCCCGGCATGCCTACGGAGCGTGTCCGGCGGCTCGACGTCGCCTTATCGGACGTGAATATTCTGCGGAAGAGTGGCGATCACGCAGGCGGCCGGTGGACCAGCATGCGCCTCGGTTACCGCATCCGCGAGTTCGTTATCACGGCCCGATCACAAATGTCGGACACTTCGGATCAACTTTTCGTGGTGCGCGTCCTATTCTGTGTCGGTATATCGGGGCGGGTCCGGATAGTCCGAGGTTCCTGCGCGGTGTGGTGGTGTGGAGAGGACCTTGATGACACGGGCAGAACGGCGCGAAACGGATCGCTGGCCGCAGGCGCAGCCGGAGGATCGCTGGGCGGAGCCGGAGCCCGACGGCCGCTGGCCCGACGACGAGGACGAGCGCTGGCCCGAGCCGCCGAGCCGCCGCCGGACCGGACGGCTGCGCGTGGAGATCCCGCCGATCGTCAATCCGTACGCGATCATCGCCTTGGTGGCGGCACTGCTCGGGTTGTTCCCGGTGGCCATCGTGTTCGGCTTCATCGCCTTCAGCCATCCCCGCGGCCGGGTCATGGCGATGTTCGCGCTGCTGCTCGGCGTAGCCGAGGTCACCGCGGTGGCGGGATTCATCCTGATGACGAGCAATTGGCTGCCGGACGTGACCAACCGCACGTCCTCGCTCGGGCCCGCGCCCGTCGCCTCGACTCCCACCACCGTCGAGCGTCCAGTGGTGCCCACCACGACCGCCGCACCCAGCCTCGCGGTGACGACCACGCCGCCGGAGAGCCAGGAATCGGTCACGAAGGGCGCGCCGTGCACCGACGCCCAGCTCGGCAAGATCGGCAGCGCCACCACCGGCGGCACGCTGATCTGTCTCAGCGCCGCCGGTGGCAACCAGTGGTCGGGCCCGCACGTGGTGGCGACCGCCGTGCAGCAGGCGGGCTCGAAGTGCGACGCTTCCGGCGCCAAGACCGGGCGCACCGCCGACGGCCGGGCCCTGGTGTGCGAAGTCAGCGGCCGCAGCGGCACATGGGTGCTGTGGACCGAGTAGCCGTCGACGCTATTCGGGCTTCTTCGCGCGGCTCGGCTGCACCCGGGGCGGCTCGTTGGGCATCTTCGGGTACTGCGGTGGCCACGGCGCGTCCATGAGGCCGGCCGCCATGTCCCGTTCGGACATCTCCAGCAGCGGGGCGATGGACTGCGGCACGCGGTCGGCCCACGGGTCGCCGGATTCGGCGTAGCGCGCCGGCACGGTCGCGATGGTCAGGTCGTCGGGCACCACCGAATCCAGATCGGACCAGCCGATCGGCGTGGACACCTGCGCGCCGACCTTCGGCCGCACGCACCACGCGCCGAAAACCGTTTTGTGCGGAGCGTTCTGATTGAAATCGACGAACACCCGGTTGCCGCGTTCTTCTTTCCACCATTGCGCGGTGATGTCCTCCGGGTACCGGCGCTCCAACTCGCGCGCCAGCGCCACCGCGGCGGCGCGCACCTGATAGCCGTCCCACTTCGGCTCCAGCGCGGAGTACAGATGCAAGCCGCGTGAGCCGGAGGTCTTGACTCGGGATTCGATGCCGAGTTCGGCCAGCAGATCCCTGGTGCGGATCGCGGCCCGGCGCAGGTCGGCGAAGGTGATGCCCGGCGAGGGATCGAGGTCGATGCGCAGTTCGTCGGCGATCTCCAGATTGTCGGCGCGGTTGGGCCAGACGTGGAATCCGAGGCATCCCTGATTCACCGCCCACAGGATATGGGCGAGATCGTGGGCGACGAGGGCGTCGCTGGTGGTGCCGTTCGGCGTGGTCACCTCCACCGTGCGCAGCCATTCCGGTGCGGATTTCGGCACCCGCTTCTGGAACCAGGATTTGCCCGATGCCCCGTCCGGGTAGCGCTCCAGCAGCAGCGGCCTGCCGCCGACCACATTCAGGAACGGTTCGGCGACCGCCTGGTAGTAGCGCACCAGATCGAGTTTCGTCTCACCGCGCTTGGTGAAATAGATCTTGCCCGGATTGCTGATCGTGACGGTGCGGCCGTCGGTCTCGATGTCGACGGACTCGGTCATCGGGCCGCGCCTTCGCCGAACAACATGCTCAATTCCGCCGGCGCGACTTCGTCGAGCTGCGCGTAGGTACACGACTCCGGGGTCCGGTCGCTCCGGAAGCGCACCAGCCTGCCACCGTGGCGCAGCCGGCCCGACTGCACGTGCTCGTAGCGGACCTCGGCGACCAGCTCCGGTCGCAGCGCCTCCCAGGACAGATCCTTACCGCCGGTCCAGCGGCTGACGCCGCCGGGCATCTTGCCGTCCGCGGCCGCCTGCGCCGCCGCATCGGCCCACTGCCGCCAAGGATGATCGTCCAGCGCGTTCTCCCGCAACGGCGCCAGCTCCTCGATCAGTTCCCTACGCCGCGCCGCGGTGAAGCTGCTGGCCACGCCGACGTGATGCAGGTGGCCCTCGTCGTCGAAGAGCCCGAGCAGCAGCGAACCGACCCCGGCTCCGTCCTTGTGCCAGCGGAAACCCGCCACCACACAGTCGGCGGTGCGTTCGTGCTTGACCTTCAGCATCACCCGCTTGTCCTGGAGGTAGGCGAGGTCGTCGGACTTGACCATCACGCCGTCGAATCCGGCGCCCTCGAAACGGGTGAACCAGTCCTCGGCCACGTCGGGGTCGTGGGTGATCGGCGTGAGGTGGACGCGCGCGAGCGCGGTGTCCAGGATCGTCTCCAGCAGCCGCCTGCGTTCGGTGAACGGCTCGCCGGTCAGGTCCTTGTCGCCGAGCGCGAGCAGATCGAAGGCCACGAAGCTGGCAGGCGTCTCCACGGCCAGCTTGGCGACCCTGGACGCGGCCGGGTGCAGGCGGTTCTGCAAGGTGTCGAAATCCAAACCCTGCTCGGTGACCACCACGATCTCGCCGTCCACCACGCAGCGGTCCGGCAGCGCCTGCTTCAGCAACTCGGCGACCTCGGGAAAGTACCTGGTCAGGGGCCGGTCATTGCGCGAGCCGAGCTCCACTTCGGCGCCGTCGCGGAACACGATGCAGCGGAAACCGTCCCATTTGGGTTCGTAGCTCAGGCCCGGCTCGCGCGGCACCGCGGGTGCGGTTTTGGCCAGCATCGGCCGCACTGGGGGCAGAACCGGTAGATCCACGCGATCCTCCTCGGGTTCGATCCTCACCCATACCGACGGTGCGCGCCGAGCGAACTCATCGGTCTGTGGCCGTGGTCTCGGCTCGATCGTAGGCGGGCGCCCCGACAGGATCGTGGAGTTCGCCGCTCAGTTCTCCAGCCAGCCCTGCTGGTCGGCGAACGCGGTGAGCCGGTCGCGGATGGTGAGGATCTCGCCCGCGGTGAGCGCGGGGCTCGCGTCGAGGAGCAGTTCGGTGATCAGGCGTTTGTGCTCGGCGACGGTGAGCGGTCCGGAACCCGGCCGGTCCTTTCCCTTGTGCCGCGCCGGGGGCGCGGACGATCCGCCGACCACGTTGAGATTGACCGCCTTGGGTCCGCGGTCGCCTTCGGTCACCTCGAATTCGAACACCCGCCCCTGCCGCAACTCGTCCTCGTCCAAGCCGATGTCGTTGACGTGGACGAACACGTCCGGTCCACCGTCCTCCGGCCGAATGAATCCGAATCCCCGAGAGCTGTCGAACGACACCAATTTCCCGATGGACACCAACACCCGCTCCTCGTCGCCGTCGCTACCGGGCAACTTTAACCCGCGTTTTCGCCGTCGTCGGTGGAAAGCGCCTTTTGCAACGAATGGAAAACGGTCAGTCCTTGACCGACCATTCCGTTCACCAGTTCGCCCACTCCGTCCGGTCCGTTCAGCACGGTGAGATTCGCGTTCGCCAGCCCGTTCGACGCCTGCTTCACGATTTCCGGCAGTTGTTCGATCAACAACTGATCCAGCGCGATCCGGTTGTTCGACGCGGCCGCGGCGGCCTGGATGCGGGTGCGGTCGGCCTCCGCCTCGGCCAGGATGCGCACCCGATCCGCTTCGGCCTGAGCGGGTTTCACGACCTCGGTCTGCAACTGCTGCTCGCGCAACTCGGCCTCTTTGCGCGCCTGCTCGGCCTGGGCGGTGAGCACCTCCTGCAACGCCATCGCCTCGGCCAGCGGGCCGGCCTGCGCGGCCTCCGCGTTGGCCTTGTCGATATCGCGCTGGTATTGCGCGCGCAGGATCGCCGTCTCGCGCTGATATTCCGCCTGCCTGCGCTGGGATTCCTGCTCGGCCTGCGCCGCCGCCTGCGCGGCCTGCGATTGCGCGATCTGCGCGTCGCGCTGCACGGCGGCATTGTGCGGCGCGGCGAGCGCGGCGATATAGCCGAGGTTGCCGTCATCGATGGACTGGATCTGGAAGGAATCGACCCACAGGCCGATATTGCTCATCTCGACTTTCGACGCGACGAGCACTTCGTCGGCCAGTTTCTGGCGCTCCCGGATGATCTCCTCGACCGTCATCGAGCCCACGATCGACCGCAGGTGCCCGGAGAAGATGCGCCCGGTCAGCACCGACATCTCCCGCTCCTGCTCGGAGAGGAACCGCTGTGCGGCGTTCACGATGGACTGGGTGTCGTTGGCGACCTTGAACGCGATCACCGCGCGGACGTCGAGCTGGATCGCCTGCTTGGTGACGCAGCGCTCCTTGATCTCGGATTCGAACATCGCCAGCGACAGGTAGCGGACTTTCCGGAACAGCGGAACCACCCAGGCGCCGCGCCCGATGACCACCTTGAACGGCGCGTTGTCGCGGCTCTTGGCGCCGCTGACCAGCATCGCCTCGTCCGGGTCCGGTACGTGGTAACCCAGCACGTCTGTCTCCCTTACTTTTTCAGGTTTCTCCGGCCGCGTCCGGGGTGAGCGGAATCCAAGGGACGACGTCGACGACGCGCCCCGGATGGACCGCGATGACCAGCACGGCCGCACCGGCCGGGATCGGCTCGGTGGACTGTGCGATGTACAGCTCGGTTCCCCCTCGAATAGCGACCAGGACCTCGCCCAGCGTCCCGGCGCCCCGGATCGGCGATGTGAGCGTACCCGTCAACCCCACCACCGGGTCGATCATCCCAGGATCTCCTTCCGACGATCCGCCCGTCAGCCTACGTCTCGCACAGCACCTTTCGATATCGGCCGGGCGGGACCGCCGCGGGGGCGCAGGTATGTTTCTTGCATGGGAGGACGGCTGGCGCTGGTGGTGGGGTCGGAATGCGCGGCGCTGGGAGAATTGGGTTTCACCGAGGAACTCGCCCATGGGCTGTACGGGAGCCTGACCGAAGCGGGAGGTTGGCGGCCCGCGATCGATGTCGACGGCCCGGTGCTCAATCCCACTGCCGCGCAATTGTTCACCGCCGTCGACACGGCCTTCGCGGCGGCATCGCAGCGGCAGGCCACCCTGCTGCTCGGCTTCATCGGCCACGGCGTGGCGACGACCGCCGAGGACTTCTACCTGCTGAGCCACGACTCACCCGGTGAACCCACCTCGCACAATGCCTTTCATTTGACCCAGGAGATCCGCGAGCGGCTCGACCGCGCCGCGCTCGACGGGCTCGTGCTGCTCGTCGACGCCTGCGAGGCAGGTCAGGGCGTGCAGGGCGCCGCGCGCCGGTGGACCGATCTGCTGGCGCAGTCGGGCGGCCGGATGGAGCTGCTGGTCGCCTCGGGCGACGGTCCCGCGTACTCCGGCTGCTTCACCCGCACCATGCTCGCCACCTTCGACTTGGGCCTGCCGTTGCGCGGGGAGAACCTGCTGCCCTCGGACCTGGTCGATCCGATCGCCGGGCAGTGCACCCATCAGCAGCCGCAGCATCTGTCCTTCAGTTCCGGCGCGGTGTCCACGACCCAGGGCGTCGACCCCGGATTGTGGCTGGTGCCGAACACCGCCCGCCACCGCGACGCGGTGAGCGGACGTTCCGCCGCCGGGTTCGTCGACCAGCTGACCCGGCGTCTGCTGTTGACGCCCGATGTGCGCGAGCGTCTCGACGCGATCATCGACGCGGGCAGCCACCGGCTGCGGGCGGTGCTCGGGCCCGCAGGCGTCGGCAAGTCCACGCTGCTGGCCATGTTGATCCGCCCCAGCCTGGTCGACGGACTCGCCGTGACCCCCGACTACATCACCGCCGCGGTGTTCCTGACGGTGAACAGCTCGGTGGAGTCGGTCGCCTCGGAACTGGCCGCGCAACTCGACGCACGACTACCCGGCTTCCGGGAGGCGGCGCGCGCGGCGCGGGCGCACCGGCCCAGGGACGAGTTCGACATCTTCGACATCCTGGTGCGCCGCCCGCTGGCGCGCCTGTCCACCGCGGGCCGGCGGGTCACCCTGGTCTTCGACGGATTGAATCAGCCGCAGGAGGGGACCAGGCGGTTGCTGGTGGCCGCGATCGCCGATCTGACCCGCCGGGAAGATCTCCGGCACGTCCGGGTGATCGCCGGCATCCGGCCCGGCACCGGTGTCGAGGACGATCCGGGGCTGGCGCACATGTACCGGATCGATGTCGCCGAACCGGCGGCCGACGACATCGCCGCCGTGGTGGACTCGGCGCGCGGAACGGCGCCGGTCGGCCCGGTCGACTGGATCGGCTGGATCCAGCGGCTGCTGGCCGAGACCCCGACCGACGCGACCGGTTCGCGGGTGGTCTCCGGCGGCTGGCTGGTGGCGCGCATCCTGCTGGAGGTGGCGTCGAGATTGACCGACGGCGCGGTCGCGTCCGGGATCGGTCTGGACCGGGTCATCGCGCTGCGGGTCGAGACCGCGCTGCGCGGGGCCGATCCCGCGACCGCGAGTGACACGGCGAACCTGCTCGGGTTGCTGGCCGCGGCGGGAGTCGGGCCCGTGCTGCCGCTGGAGCTGCTGGATTCGGCGCTGTTGTCGCTCGGTGTCGATCTCAGCGCCGCCCGGATCCGCGACATCGCCGTCAATCTCGGCGATTTGATCACCCGCAGTCATCCCGGCACCGTTCGCGAGTCGCTCGGTGTCACCCACAGCGCGTTCCTGCCCGCGCTGGAGGCGGAATGCCGTCGTTCCGGTGTGCGCATCGCCGACGCGCACCGCGCCCTCGTCGCGGCGATCCAGGCCGACGACGGTGACCGGGCGGCCGACTACGCGCGGGGCGCGGCCGTACGCCACTGCCTGGCCTACGGTGATTCCGCCTTGGCCATCGACTTCTTGACGAAGCTGGAAACCGGCAGATCGGCCGACGATCGCGACCTGTGGGCCGCGTGGGCGCCGGACTTCGTCGAGTCGCTGGGACCGGATCATCCCGACACCTTCACCACGCGGGAACGGCGGGCCTTCCACCGCGCCGAGAGCGGCGACCTGGTCGGCGCCATCGCCGATTTCGAACAGTTGCTCGCCGACCGGTTGCGGGTCTTCGGCCCCGACGACCCGGCCACGTTGGACACCCGCGACAGGCTGGCCAGCTACCGCGCCCGCTGCGGTGACCACACCGGTGCGGGCGAGGAATTCGAACGACTGCTCACCGACCAGCTGCGCCTGCTCGGCCTCGACCATCCCGAAACCCTGCGTACCAGAAACAATCTGGCGTCCAATCGCGGCGACGTCGGCGATCTGGACGGGGCCATCGTCCGCTTCGAACAGCTGCGCGCCGACCGCGCCCGCGTGCTCGGCCCGGACCATCCGGACACCTTGCGCACCCGCAACAGCCTGGCGTACTGGCGTGCCGACAGCGGCGACCTCGACGGCGCCCGCGCCGAGTTCGAGCAACTCGTGGCCGACTATCTGCGCGTCTTCGGCGCCGACCATCCGAACACACTCGGCGCGCGCAACAACCTGGCGGCGTTCCGCGCGCGCAGCGGTGATCTCGCCGGTGCGGGCGCGGAGTTCACCCGCCTGCTCGACGACCGTCTGCGGGTGCTCGGCCCGGACCATCCCGACACGCTGCTCACCCGCGGCAGGCTGGCCGGTTACCGCGCCGACAGCGGTGACCTCGAGGGTGCCATCACCGACCTGGAGAAACTGCTCGGCGACCGGTTACGGGTGCTCGGCCCGGATCATCCGGACACCTTCGGCACCCGCAACGAGCTCGCGGGGTGCCGCGCCCGCCACGGCGACCTCGACCGCGCGGTCGCGGAACTGGAGGTTCTGCTGGTCGCGGAGTTGCGGGCCCTCGGCCCCAATCACGCAGCCACCATCCGGACCAAGGACACCCTGGCGTATTGGCGGGGTCGGTCCGGGGATTGACGCCAGGCGCTCGGCTCGCGACGCCGGTCAGGACCGGTAGAGCGAGCGGTACACGGTGAGCATGGCGAGGCAGTGCTCGATGATCTGCTCCCGGGTGGCGCGCAGCGAGCCGTTCAGCCACGCCGAGAACATGCCCGCGTTTCCGCTGGCCATGCTCACCGCCGCCAGCCTGCGTTTGACCGGGTCGTCGATGTGGCCGAACAGATGGTCCTGCATGACCCGGGTGAAGACCGGCATGACGGCGAAGGTGGTCTGCCCGAGGCCGGTGCTGGAATACGGCTCGACCAGGAACAATCGCGACTTGCGCGGATCGTCGAGCACCTTGTCCACCAGTATCTCCGACAGCGCGCGGTCGCGGGACGGGTCGTCGGTGGCGGCGAAGGCCGTCATGGGCTCCAGGAATTCCTCGGCGACCTGACGGTAGAGCACGTCCAGCAACTCGTCGCGGCTGGCGAAGCTCTCGTAGAAGTAGCGGTCGGTGAGGTTGGCCTTGCGGCACACCGCCCGCATGGTGACGCCGCTCGCTCCGGACTCGCCGATCAAATCGAGCGCGGCCTCCAGCAGCGCCGCCCGCCGCGTCTCCCTGCGTTCGGTGAGCGTCGTCCCACCCCAGATCCGCGGGCCCCCGTCGTCGTCTGCTTCCTGACCTGTCTGCACGGCCCCACGATAATGCCTGGCGGCGCGCCCCCGCGCCGCGCGCACTGGGCCCGGCCTCCGCGGTCTTGCCGAAATGGGCGCTCGGTGGCTCCGCTGCCGCGCGATCTCGGCACGACTACCTCGCCGGGCAGTCCGGAGCCGCACCGAGGTGACCGACGGCCTGCGAGCCCGCGGAGATCAGCCTCGTTCCAGCGGCAGCCCCGCATCGCGCCAGGCGACGACACCACCGGCGAGGGCGGCGGCGTCGTATCCGGCTCGACGGGCTCGCGCGGCGAAACGCACCGCCAATTCACCCACGGGGCAGACGAAGACCACGGGCCGCGAGCGCGGGAACGGGATGCCGTGGCCGAACATGTCGTCGAGCTGGTCGTCGCGAATGTTCAACGCGCCGGGCACGTGCCCGATCCGGTAGGCCATGGCGCCACGGCTGTCCACGATGGTCGGGCGGCCGGTCCGGTCCAGCTCGGCGAGCTGCTCGGGCGACAGGCGCGGCACCGCCGCCAGCTCGTCGGCGCTCGGCGCCGTTTCGCGTTCGGCACGGCCGAACAGTTCCGGCCTGCGCTTCTTGATGTAGGACAGGTACGGCTCGAGCCGATCGCAGACGATGAACACCGCGACGATCGGGTCGTCCGGATCGGTGGCGGAGCGATCGAGCGCGCCGAGCGTGTCCAGCGCGGCGGTGTAGGCCGCGCCGCTGGTCGGCCCGGCCAGGACGCCGTACCCGGTCGCCAGGCGCAGTGTTGCGTCCACGGCATCGCCCGCCGACACGGTGACGATCCGGTCGTAGAACTCCGGCTGGAACAGCCCGACATCCCACATTTCGGTCTCCGACCGGATGCCGGGTATGAAGTCCGACCGCTCCGAGACAACCGCGACGGCACGCAATTCGGGATTGTGTTTACGCAGGTAGGTGGCGGTCCCCCTGGTGGAACCGGTGGTGCCGAGCCCGCCGATCAGATAGTCGATCCTGGTGATGCCATCGGCCGCGAGGTCCTCGTGGATCTCCCGTCCGGTGCCGTGGTGGTGCGCCTCGATGTTCTTCTCGTTGGTGTACTGCGACAGATGCCGGTAAGCGCCGGGATGCTGCGCCATCGTCGCCTCGATCACCGAGTAGACGTCGTTCGGTGTGGTCGGGTCCGGGCACTCGGACAGCCCGGGCAGCTCCACGATCTCGGTCCCGAACAGCTGCAGCAGGTCACGGACCTCGCCGACTTTGATCCGGTTGGTCACCGCGCGCAGGTCGATGCCGTACATCGCGCCGAGGACGCGCAGCGCTTTGGCCGTGTTCCCGCTGGAGGCCTCGATGAGCGTCCGGCCGCCTCCGCGCAGCTCCGTCAGTTCGTCGCGCAACATCGCCCAGGCCACCCGGTCCTTGACCGAGCCGAAGGGGTTGTGCGACTCCAGTTTCGCGTAGAGCTCGACACCGGCCAGTCCGTGCACCGCGGGGTCGAGCCGCAGCAGCGGCGTGTCACCGATGAGTTCGGTGATGTGGTCGTATCGCATCAGGAGGCCTCGACCGTTCGGACCGGGCCTGCGGCGTGCGTCGCGAGAGGACGCGCCCGCGACGACTCGACGGGGAAGTCGGGTTCGTAGGCGGTGTCGGGGACGATCCGGAATCCATCGGGCGCCCGGGTGACCGCGAGTTTCGCGGGAAGCGGGTGCATGGAGGCCGTCGCCGCGGATAGGTCCATGTGATACGCGGCGGTGTTCGGGAACACCACCGTGTCGCCCGGCAGGGGGAGGACGGGCAGCCACACCTTGTGATTGGTGATCAGGTCTCGCTCCAGGCACAACCGTCCGGCGATGTAGACGCCGACCGGGCCCTCCGCGCGGTCGGCGCCCGCGTGGGGCAGCAGGATCGGGTCGACCATGACCTCCTGGTCGGCGGGCGTCACCGCATCACGGCTGAGATCGACATGCACCAGCACGCTGCCATCGGCGACCTCCTTGACGAACTCGACCGTGGCCAGCGTGATGCCCGCGTGGTCGACCAGCGCCTTGCCCGGCTCGAGCCATATCTCCAGCAGATTGTCGCCCGCCACCTGCGCGACCGTGCGCCCGCCGTGCCGCTCCAGCGGCGCGTCGAGAAGATCGGCGAGCATGCGGTCGGCGGGAACGGTGTTGGCGTACTTGTGGAACACCGGTGTGCCGTGCACGGCGCCGCCCGCGACGTGATAGCCGAAGGTGTTACTGCCCCAGGTCATCGGTTCCCCACGGCCGAGCAGCGACTCACGCAGCGCCAGCACGTAGGCGTCGAACCGTTCGGCGTCGGCGGTGAACACCTGCCGGAAGCCGCCGCCGATGTCGAGCACCGAAGGGGCGAGCCCGCGATCGTAGGCTCGCTCGATCAGGCGCAGGCACGCATCGATCGCCCGGACACGTTCGCCGAGATCGCCGGAGTCGAGGTGGAAGGCGAACCCTAGAAAGGCGATTCGCCCGCGCTGTGCCGACAGCAGATCGAACGCCTGCTCGACATGCGCGACCGGCATTCCGAACCGGCTCACCTGGCCCGTGCCGATACCGGAAACCCGTAGCAGCACCGGTATTTCCGCATGGTCGGGGGCCAGTTCCGCGATGCGGCCCAGTTCCCACAGGTTGTCCACGTTGATCGTCACTCCGCGGTCGAGGAGCTCGCGCAGGAACGCTTCCCCCTTCGGCCCGGTGACCTCGATGCGCGCCGGACCGAACCCGGCGGCGAGGGCGCTGGACAGCTCGTGCGGTGACGCCACGTCGACGGCGATGCCCGCGCGCTCGGCCGTGCGGACGAACGCGCGAGACTGATTCACCTTGTGCGCGTAGCAGATTCGGTGCCCGGACAGGCGGCGCTCCAGCACTGTGCGCAGACGGAGCAGATTCTCCGAGTAGACCTGCGGGAACACCAGATGTATCGGGGATCCGAAACTCGCCCGCGTTTCCGTGGCGAGGCCGGGGGTGTCGAGAAAGGCGCGGACCGTCGGATGCAGCTTCGCGGGCAGCGCGGGCGGCCGAGGCGTCATACGGCGGCTTCCGATGCCTCGGTGACCGATTCCCGCGTGGCGCCGTCGGGGCGTTCCGCGACCGGGTTGTAGCCGCCGTCCCGGATCGCTTCGAAGGCCCGGGCGCGATTGCGCGGGCTGCGGAACTCGGCCACCACGCGTTTGCTGTCCAGATCGATCTCCACCACGCGGATGTCCATCGATTCCAGGACCCCGCCGATCGTGCGGACGCAGTGTTTGCATGTCATGTCCGGCACGTAGAACACCTGGTCTTCGGCGGTGGCGGCACGGTCGGCGCTCGCCTCGTCGAGTTCGGCGCTCACCTCCGCGACCTCGATGCGGCCCGCGATCTCGGTGAACGTCGCGACGAACCGGTCGACCAGCGACGGCAGGATACTGACATGCCCGCTGTCGAGCTGATGCGGCGTGGCCGCCAGGCAGGCCGGATGACTGCCTGCGGGCAGCAGTGCGTACTGCCGGGAGATCAGGTCCAGGTCGTCGTGATACTTGGCGATCGCCTCGGCGACCGTGAGCCCTTCCACGGTGGTGGCGCGCTCCATCACGGCGTGCGCGTCGGCGATGGTGGCGTCCTTCATGGCGCGCAGGGTCGCGACCGTCTCCGCCGAATAGCGAACGGTGCCATCGGGCTGTGCGACGAGCGTCACCGGGACCATGCCCCGCCGATAGGTCGAGGCCTGCAGCTCCCAGAACCATCGAGTGGCCACCGCGGCGAAGATTCCGGAAGCCCGCAGGCCCTCGGCGAACGCGGCGGCATCGCGGTAAGGGGTCTGCGCGGCCAGCAGCGCGTGCTGGGCCAGTACGCGCCCCGCCGCCTCGATGCCCACCCGGAAGATGTCGCGCGGATCGTGGTCGGTGGTCGTGCCCGCCAGCACGGCGTGGTCGCCCGGCCCGAGCGCCGCGATCCGCGCGGCGAAGGCCGGATCGGCGTCGAGCTGGTGCCACAGCGCCAGGACGGTCTCACGCATCGCGATCGGCACCGAGGGCCCGAGGCCGCCGGCGCGGAAGTGCCCGGTGTTCGGGATGCCGTCGCTGTCGGTCCACGCCATCCGGTGCGTCGCGCTGGTCACCTGATCCGCGCGGCACGGCCGCATGAACCGCTCCAGATACAGCCGCTGGGAATAGGTGAGATGACTGTTGGGCTCGGGACGCAGTGCGGCGCAGGTGAATTCGAATCGCCGCGGCGGGGGAGCCGGCGCGAGCGCGCTGTGCGACCCGGGCTGCGCCAAGTGCGCCAGCACCCTGGACGCGGCCCGCCGGTCGTAGCGGGGGATGTCGTTACTCACGTGACCTCCTCGGCGATGGTTCGCACGCACGCGACGAATCGGTCGATCTCGTCGGGCGTGTTGTAGATGTGCGTGCTGACCCGCACCGAGCCCGCACCGTCGGTGTCGGCGGGGACGCAGTGCGCGCCGGTACGTACCAGGAAACCCAGCTCGCTCAGGACGAATCCCGCGTCGGTGGCCGAGATCCCGTCCAGGGTGAAGGAGACGATGCCGTAGCCGACCCCGCACGCGGCATGCGCCGGACCGGGCAGGAACTCCAGGCCGCGGATCGGTCGCAGCCCGTCGATCAGGCGCAGGGTCAGGGCACGGTTGTGCGCGGCGATGACATCCATGCCGAACGATTCCAGCACCTCCAGCGCACTGCCGAGGGCGAGGATGCCCGGGATGTCGGGTGTGCCGCCTTCCAGCAGCGCGGGCATCGGCCCCGGCCGCAGACCGCCCGGACCCGTGGCGATGCCGGAATTGCCGCCGGGCAGGAACGGCACGAGCCGGTCGTGTACGCGCCGGTGGCAGTACAGGATCCCGGTGCCCGGCGCCCCGAACATCTTGTGCGCGGCGAAGATCGCGAAATCCGCGCCGAGCGCGGTCACGTCGACCGGAAGATGCCCGCCGCTCTGCGAGCAGTCGAAGCACAGCAGGATGGCGGGGTCGATCCGGCCGCGCAATTCCTCCAGGGTGCTGAGACCGCCGAAGACATGGTGCAGATGCCCGGTGGTGATCAGCCGGGTGCGCGGTGTGATCTTGGCCAGGATGTCGTCGGTGTCCGCCTCCCCGGCGGCGGTCGTTCGGTACGGGATCGGATGGATATGGCGTCCGAACCGGGCGAGCAGTCCGCGAAGGTGCTGCCACGGGTACACGTTCGACGCGTGATCGCTCGCGTTGTAGAGGATTTCGTCGCCGTCGGCGAGCGCCGTGAGGCCCCACGACAGCGCGACGGCGTTGAGTGCGGCGGTGGCTCCCGCCGTGAAGACCACCTCGTCCGGGTGCTCGGCGCCGATGAAGGCGGCGGTGCGTTCCCGGATCCGGGCGATCCGGGCGGTCAGGCCGGTGGCCCAGGGATAGGTGCCGCGGCCGACGTTGGCCGTGCCGTTGCTGTGATAGCGCTGGATGGTCTCGATCACCGGAAGCGGCTTCTGTGTGGTCGCGGCGCTGTCCAGGTAGACCTCGGTGGCGCCTACGAGCGCCGGGAACAGCGTCCGTGCCGCGACCGGCGGCGTCGCCGATGGCGGGGGAGTCTCGTCGGTCCGCGTCACCGGCGATCTCGGGGCAGGGGACCGCAACCTGACGCTCCCTTCACCGGTAACTCGGACGTCACCCACGATACGCATTTTCGGTACGGACTTCGAAGCTTTGTCGCCGACAACGGCTTTCGGGACTAGCCTGGACGATATGCCCCTGAGCCCGCAAGAGCGTCAAGAGTTCCTCGCGCAGCCGCATGTCGCGGCGTTCGCGGTGGCCGCGGGTACCGGTCGTGGCCCGCTGACCGTCCCGATCTGGTACCAGTACAGCCCCGGCGGCGAGATCTGGGTCCTGACCGGCCCGGAGTCGCAGAAGATGCGCTACCTCCGGGAGACCGGCCGCTTCAGTCTGATGGTGCAGCAGGTCGAGCCCACGGTCCGGTATGTGAGTGTGGAGGGCCCGGTCACCCGGACCGCCCCGATGACCGACGAGCAGCACCGCGAGATGGCCGCGCGGTACCTGCCCGCCGAATCGGTCGACGGCTATCTGAAGGCGGCCGAGGCCTTCGGAGAGCAGGTCGCGGTCTACCTGCGGCCGGAGCGCTGGCTGTCGGCCGATCTGGGGGACCCCAGCGCGTTCTAATATCTGCCCTGCAGATACTCGACGAGGTGTTCGCGTTCGGTCGCCAATTCGGAGATCGCGCTCTTGACCACGTCGCCGATGCTGACGATGCCGACCAGCCTGCCCTCGTATACCACGGGCAGGTGCCGGATGCGATGGTCGGTCATGGTGCGGCGCAGGCCGTCGACCCGGTCGTCGGGTGCGCAGGTGCGCACCGCGGAGGTCATGATCGCCGACACCGGTGTGTCCAGCAGCTCCGCGCCCCGCGCGTGCAGACTGCGCACCACGTCGCGTTCGGAGACGATGCCCGCGATCGTGTCGCCGTCGGGGGAGACGACGACCGCGCCGATGTTCCGCTCGGCCAGGGTGGCCAGCAGTGTGCGTACCGTCGTGTCGGGTGCGACCGTGGCCACGTCGCTGCCCTTCCTGCGCAGGATCTCCGAAATTCGCATATTTCACCATCCAGACGTCGGGGCACTACCAGGATCGCAAGTTCACGGCGCGGTGACCAGCACGAATCCGTTACAGGCCACGGTTCGGTCACAGTGGGCAGGTCAGAGCCTGCGCGCGACGCTGCGGTCGAGGTCCCGGGCCAGCAGGGCGATCGCCGCCTGGGAGATGCCCGCCGAGGTCGCCAGGTCGACGGAGGTCAGCTGCGCGATGCGACGCAGGCGGTAGTCGACGGTATTCGGGTGCACGTAGAGCTGGCGGGCGGTGAGCTGCCGGTTCATGTCGTTGCCGAGGTAGGCGCGCATGGTGTCGAACAGCTCGGGGTGGGCGTCCAGCGGGTCGAGGATGGTCGCGATCCGCCGGGTGGCCGGGCCGCTGCGGGTGAGCTGGTATTCCACGGCCAGATCCGACATCTGGTAGAGGCCGGGCGGCCGGACGCCCACGCGCACGAGATTGAGCAGCTCGTGCGCTTGATCGGCCGATTCGGGAATCTGATCGGTGTCGGTCGGCACGACGGTCGCGGTGAGCGGCACCTCGGCGGCAGCGGCGAGCAGCTCGAGCGTCGTGCCGGTGAGAACCGGCTCGGCCTCGTCGCCCAACGGGATGAGCAGCGTCCCGCCCTTGGCGCTGAGCAGGGCGAGCGCGCGGGAGGCGAACACGGTGGCCAGCTCGGATTGCAGCCGTCGCAGCTTGCGGCGGGCGGCCACGTTCCCGTCGACGCGCGGATCGCGTTCGTCCGGATGTTCCGGAATCGACAGGGCCACAACCTGATAGGCCTCCGCGATCGGAATGCCGGTCTGCCGCGCCAGAGCCGAGCTGCCGCGACCGCTGAGCAGCGCCGAGGCGAGCGTCTGCGTCGCCGTCTGATGCTCCTTGGCGACCAGGTGCTGTTCGTCGACGTAGGCATCCGACACCGCCGCGGTGATCGCCTCGAGCAGTTCGAGAAGCAGATCGGCGGCGACCAGCACCTCGTCGACGTCGTCGGCCGCGGCAGGCGCGGTGACCAGACCGAAGGCGATGCGCAGTCCCTCGTGGTAGGCGCGCAGGATCGTGCTCAGCGGCACCGCCTCCCGCGCCCAACGAGCGGCAGCCGCGCGGACGGGGCCGAGCTGGTGCTCGTCCGGTACGGTACGCCGGTCGAACATCTCGGCAGCGAGGTTCAGACAGCTGCGGGTGAGTTTCGTGACGTCGCCGCGTAATTGCTCGCCGGGCAGGGTGCGGCAGGGAGCCATGACGTTCTCGAAGTATCCGACCATGTGCGACGCTACGCTCTCGGCGTTCAGCAAGGGCACCGAAGCCGGCTGTCCGCCGATTTCCAGCACCGGGTCGGACGAGTCGGGGGACAGATCCAACGCGGAGTAGGTCATTACGAGTTCGCTCCCAATGCCACGCCGGGCGTGCGAGAAATCGCGCCCGGGTCGATCGATCACTATACGAAAGGGTCGTGTGCACGGGGAGTGATCTGTGAGATCGTCTGGGAGTCGGACGCATTCCGCTTATGGCGCTCTTCGCCCGTGGCGCGGGATCGCGAAGCGCTACCGGCCGGCCCCGGCGTCGGAGCCGTCTTCACCTGCGGCGAGGGCTCTTGCGTGCCTGCCGAGGCAGGGGTTACTCGTCGTCCAGCCCCGCTGACAGATAGGCGGCGGCGGCCAGCCATTGCCTGCACTGCGGACCGTGGACTTCGTGGGTGTAGAGAATGTCGCGGGCCTGCCGGTAGGTGAGGCCGCGGGGCTCGACCCCGCAATCGGAGAGGGCGAACTCGGGCGCTGCCGAGTACTGACGCAAGGGTTCGGCGCCGGCCCCATCGATGACGGCAACCCGGCGGGGCGTTCGAAATGGCTCGATCATTCGACTACCCCTCGCGTCCGACGTGCGGCGGGGAGGCCGAAGTGCCGGTGACGCAAGCTCGAACTCCCTGCGTACCTCCCCGATTTCGAGTTCGAGTCTATGCCTCCGTTACTTACAGATGCAAGTACATCTGCACGATCGGTCGGAGAAAAAACGGCGGCGGCCGCCGGTACGAGACCGGCGACCACCGCTGTGCCGCTTACGGTTTGATGTTCAGGGGCCTTACGGCTTGCGGGCGACCGCGCCGTAGGCGGAGATCGGCCGGGTCTCGCCGACCTCGGTGTCGCCCGAGCGCCACTGCGTGATGGACACGAAGCCGGGGTCGACGAGTTCCAGACCGTCGAAGACGGCCTTGATCTGAGCCTGCGGACGGGGGACGTACGGAGTGCCGCCGGTGCCGGTGTAGTTCTCGCACAGGGTGACATACGCCTTGCTGTCGTCGGTGCCGTCCCACATCACCAGGTAGCTGCCCGACGGCACCGCATCCAGCACGGTGTGCACGATGCGCAGCAGATCGTCGTAGGTCTTGGCATGGCCGAGCACGCCCATGAACATCACGGCGACCGGCTCGTTGAAGTTGAGGACGTGCTTGGCGTCGTTGACGATCCGCTCGGGATCGTGGTAGTCGGCGTCGATGTAGGTGGTGACGCCCTCCGGTGTGGTGGAGGTGAGCAGCGCCCGCGCGTGCGTGAGCACCAGCGGGTCGTTGTCCACGTAGACGATCCGGGACTCGGGCGCGACGGTCTGGGCGACCTCGTGGGTGTTCTGCATGGTGGGCAGGCCGGTTCCGATGTCGAGGAACTGACGGATGCCCATCTCGCCCGCGAGGTAGCGCACCGCGCGGATGAGGAACTGGCGCGACTGCACCGCCATGGTGGTGATGTCCGGATCGACCTCGATGCCGGCGTCGCCTGCGATGCGGTCGATCTCGTAATAATCCTTGCCGCCCATCCAGTAGTTCCAGATCCGCGCGGAGTGGGGGATGTCGGTCCGGATGAGGGGGCTGTGGTCTTCGGGCATGGGGTGGTACTCCTCGGCAATAACGTGTCCGCGACACTGCCGTGCGGGTGGGTGCGTGGGGGCGTCGCGAATGACTGGTGCATCCGATGTGCACTGCGACACTACAAGATTCGAACTCGTCCAGCGGGGTGGATCGGGGAGCTGATCTCGCTGTTCTCGAGGCGAGGCAACGGCGTTTCACATCGCCGCCCTGATGCCTCCGGTCTGCGAGCGCACGGAGGGCGAACTTCGTGCTATCGTCCGGTGTTGGTGCAAATGCAAGAACGTTTGAACGTGCATCTGCACGAACCGAATCGCCTAACTGCGGTAACCGAGGAGTGGGGAAGATGTCGGATACGTCCACCAACGAGATCATCGGAACTTGGCGTAAGAGTTCCTTCAGTAATCCGAGCGGCAACTGCGTCGAGGTGGCCGAAACGGCCAACGGCCAGGTGGCGGTGCGGAACTCGCGGGACCCGGAGGGCGGGTTCCTCGTCTACACGCGTCCGGAGATCGACGCGTTCGTCCGCGGCGCGAAGGCCGGGGAGTTCGACTATTTGACTAGCTGAGCGGTAACATTAGCGGTCGGTACGGTGTGTTTCGCGACAGGTGGTTGTGACACACTGTCGGCAACCCCCGGAGTATCGGAGACGAACTCGATGATCGCTGAACCCGATGACGATGGTCATGTGCAATCCGTTGTCGCGGAACGTGGTCCGACCGTGCTACGCATCGCACTGGGCGGCCAGCTGCGCAAGCTCCGGGAGAAGAGGAACATCACCCGCGAGGCGGCGGGCGATGCGATCCGCGGATCGCACGCCAAGATCAGTCGTCTCGAGCTCGGCCGTACCGGCTTCAAGGAACGTGACATCCGCGACCTGCTGACCCTGTACGGCGTCCACGATCCCGAGGAGCGCGAGTCGTTCCTCGAATTGGCCAGGCAGGCCAACGAACCCGGTTGGTGGCATCGCTACAGCGACCTGCTGCCGCAGTGGTTCGGTACCTACCTCGGTCTGGAACAGGCCGCGAACAAGATTCGCACCTACGAGTCGCATCTCGTTCCCGGCCTGCTGCAAACACCCGAATACGCCAGGGCGGTCGTGGCGCTCGGGTACGAGGACGTCGATACGGAGCGGCGGGTCGCGGTACGTCAGCGCAGGCAGGAAATTCTCTTCCGTCCGGATCCTCCGGTGGTCTGGGCGGTGCTCGACGAAGCTGCGCTGGTGCGACCGGTGGGTGGCCCGGAGGTGCATCGGGAGCAGATGTTGCACCTGGTCCGGCTGGCGAAGCTGCCGAACGTGACGATCCAGGTACTGCCGTTCACCGCGGGCGAGCACGCCGCGGCGGGCAGCTCCTTCAGTATTCTGCGTTTCGCCGAGCCGGAACTCCCGGACATCGTGTACCTCGAACAGCTCACCAGCGCGCTGTATCTCGAGCGGCGCCAAGACTTGGCGCTGTACCTGTCGGTGATGGACCGGCTCAGCGTGCAGGCCGAGCGTCCGGAGAAGTCGATCGAGATCATGGAGAAGTATGCCGACGGGCGCTGAGATCGCGCGATAGCGTCCCGCGGCCGGGAAAACCCCGATACACCGAACGGCCACCTCCGGAATAGGAGGTGGCCGTTCGGTTGTGCTGTCCAATTGCTAAGCGGCGGTGGCCGCGGAAATGGTGGCTATCAGCGCCCGGCGTCGGCGGCATCGTGGTGGCTATGCGCCCGCGTCGGACGACGCGACAAAAGTGCTCGTGGCACAAGGCATTCAGCTATCCGCCGGTGCTCGGACGGCGGGGCTCGGGCCTACTGCCTGATGAAGCTGGAGGCAATTCGCCAGAATGTCGCGGGTTGCAATGTCTCGAGATCCCAATCGTCGGCCATCGCGTGCGCGGTGGTGACGATCCGGTCGATATCGAAATCGTGCCGAGTTGCCGCCCCGGTGGATTCGACGGCATCGATGACGTATGCCACGGCGGTTTCTCGGGAAAATGCGGTACTGCTGTGGCCACTGCGGGCCGTCGATGTGCTCATATGTCTACCGTTCGCTGGCTGGTCGGCCAGTGCGGTGTCGGTTGATCCGAACCGACCGCCGGTAAGTGGTAGTTCCATTCGAACGCCCCTGCTTGTCCGGCGGCGGCAAACCCACGGCGGCTTCGGCCTTCGGCTCGCCCACGCGGCCTTCCCTGGTGGTCCCCTGTAAAGCGTTGCGGGACCGAGTTTATGCCGCTGTACCTTTCAGATGCAAGCACATCTGCACGATCGATTGCACGTGCGCAGTGCGTATTTCGAGGCCGGAAGTTTGCGGATGTGCTGCCCGGCGCCGGAATTTCAGTCGCGGGCGAATAGGACGTCCGTACTGTAATCGATCTGTGTACCCGGCTCGACGAATTGGTCCGCGGCGGCCCGCCAGGCCAGAAAATGTTCGGTGAAACGGTGCGCTTCCGCGGCCTCGTCATCGGTGTAGAGCTGGTAGAGGAAGAATCGGTGCGGGTCCACCCGATCAGCGCAGATGTCGAAGCGCAGACAGCCGGGCTCGGTCCGCACGGAGGCTTCGGCGCTGCGGGATATGGCCGCGAGGAACTCGGCGCGAGAGCCGGGGCGGATCTTCATCGAGACGATTCGACTGAACACGGTTGTTCTCCCATCGTGACCGTTGCGGTCGATCGGCAAGGGCGGTGGCGAGCGAAACGACAGCTCAGTCGGCTAGTTGCGCTATTGCCTGGCTAATCGGATCGCTGCCGGAAACGAGTTCGAGTGTCAGCTCGAAGGTGTGCGCGGCGGGCAGCAGTCCGGCCAGTACGGCCGCGACGTCGGCGCGGGGGACCTCGCTGCGCCGAACCGGCGGCGGGGCCAGGGTGACCAGTCCGGTGCCCGGAGCATCGACCAGCCGGCCGGGGCGCAGGATTGTCCAGTCGAGAGCTCTGCTGCGCAGATCGTTCTCGGCCTCGGTCTTGGCATCTATATACGCCGCCCACACCTCGTCGGAACCGGGAGCGGGCGACCCGCCCGCGCCCATCGTGGAGATCTGCAGGAAACGGCGCGCCCCGGTTCGCTCGGCCGTCTCGGCCAGCCGGACGGAGCCGCCCAGATCGACGGTGTATTTACGTTCGACGCCGCTGCCCTGCCCCGCGCCCGCGGCGAAAATCGCCGCGTCGCAGCCTGCCACGACGTCCGCCAGTTCGTCGGTGGCCGCGTGCTCCAGGTCGCACAGCACCGGCTCGGCGCCGGTGACGCGCACCTCGTCCACGTGCTCGGGATTGCGGATCAGGGCGGCGACCTCGTGGCCGTTCGCGGTGAGCACGGGGGCCAGCAGCAAGGCGATCTTCCCGTGTCCGCCTGCGATGACGACGCGCATGGATCGCTCCTTCCGGTCGGGGCGGCGCCCGCGCTCAGCGCTCGGGGCCGCCGGGATTGCAGTGCGCTTCGACGGTGGCCGGATAGCCGACCGCCGGGCGCCAAGGTTCCAGGTTCCAGCTCGGCTTGTTCGGCTGGACCAGCCGTGCCCATGCCCAGTGACAGATGAACTGATCGCGCATGCCGGGTGCGTCGGCGTCCGCCGACCGGTCCACGACTTCCTGCCACGCCCGTTCGTCCGAGCCGGGGAAGGTGGTCTGCCGACCGGCCTGCGTGGGGAAGACGAGCAATCGCGGACCGTCGATCGTCTCGGTCCAAGTGACGTCATCGATCAGCGGCTGCCCCGCGTACGGGTCGACGGACGGTATCGCGGCCTGAGCTGTTGTGATCGGCGACCGCGAGGCGCTGGAGGTGGTCGTGCGGCCGATATCCGCCGAAGGCGCGGACGAATCGGCACCGCAGGCGACCACCGAGGCAAGCAGGCCCGTCGCGAGGAGCGCGGCCGCGCGGCGCCGGGTGACGAGGCGATGCGGGTACCGCTGCGCCACAGTCGAGCCTCCTGTGTTCTCCTCGGCACCGCTTTCCGGCGTGATCACCCGAGCCTAGCGAGCCGGGGCGGCTCCGGCGAGAGTCCCCGGCCGCGCCACCGAATGTGGTGGCTTGCCGGTGCGGCTCCGGCTGGGGATAGTCGGTGCGGTGCGGTGTGGACGGATCATGGTGGGGGCGGCGGGCGTCGTGGTCTCGGTGACGGTCGCGTTGGCCGGGCCCGCGGGCGCTCGGGCGGGCGAGGCGCCGGGCACCGTGACCGACCTGGTGGAGCTGGCGGGGCGGCTGCGTGTGACGGGGGCGACGACCGCCGAGCGGCTGACCTATTGGTCGCGTGGCCCGCGGGGGCCGATGCAGAGCACCGGAGTGCTGTATCTGCCCGAAGGTTCTCCGCCGCAGGGCGGTTGGCCGATCATCGCCTACGCGCACGGCACCTCGGGGATCGCCGACGAGTGCGCGTTCACGCTGCAGCCCCGGGACTACTACCTCACGTCGGTGTACCCGGACCTGCTGCACGCGGGATACGCGGTCGTGATCTCCGACTATGTCGGTCTCGGCACCCCCGGCGTGCATCCCTACCTGGACGGTCCGGCCCAGGCTCGCAGCATCGTCGACGGGGTACGCGCCGCGCGGGCGGTCGCACCCTCGCTCGGTACCCGCTGGGCGGTCTTCGGCCAGTCGCAGGGCGGGCACGCGGCGTTGTTCACCGCCCACCTCGCACCCGCTGACGCGCCCGAACTCGATCTGCGCGGTGCCGCCTCGACCGGGACGCCGTCGAACCTGGACGCGCTGTTCCCGCTGGCCGGGCCCTGGCTGCCGCGACTGCCGCTGCAGAAGACGACGACCTACTTCGGCATGCTGCTGGCCGGATTGCGCGCCAGTGCACCGGAGCTGGACATCGACAGCTACCTGACGCCGGTGGGCCGGGACGTCCTGCGCATCGTGGAGGCGGATTGCGCCGCCGAGGCGGACGCGCAGGTGGCGAGTATCGGCATCGGCGCCATGCTGTCGCGACCCTTGGACGATCCGGCGTTGCTGGCCGCGGTGCGCGCGATGTTGCGGGTGCCGACGAGCGGCTACACCGTTCCGCTGTATCTCGGCCAAGGGCTGACCGATCTGGAGGTGCCCGCGCCGTTGACGCTCGAGCTGATCGCGGAGTTGCGCGCCTCCGGCACCGATCTGCGGGTGGGCTGGTACCCCGGCGATCATCTGGGCGCGGCGCGGGAAGCGTTTCCCGAGGCGCTCGCGTTCCTGCGCAGCGTGCTGGATCGGCCCTGACGTCGCGTACTCAGCGCCAGAGCGACCGGCACGGTAGCCTGCGCAGGCCGGGACGGACCTGGGCGTCGACGGTGACGGTGAGCCCGGCGTGCGCGGCGGCCGAGGTGAACTCCCACGCCTCGGTCCTGGTCGCGGCGTATTCGAGGACCAGCGCGTCCTCGGGGGTGGATCCGTCGAAGTAGACGGTGATCCGCCGGGTCGGCGGATCCTGGGTGTCGTCGCGGTCGGCGAATCTGCGCGCAGTGCCGTCCATGCCACCGTCTCCTTCCCACCGGCTCGGCAGCCGTGCCGGTGGTTCCGACGGTAAAGGGCCGCCACTGTTGAGAACATGTTCCAAGTTATCGGCTGGAAATGTCACAGAACGGACGCCCGGCGGTCGGGTACAGTCACCAGCCGGGGCGTGCGACCGACATCGGCCGCGCACCCGAAACTTGTGAATTGTCAACATGATCGCGTCGGGTGGTGCTCAGCGCGGGTGATGTTGCCGAGGATGAGTACAGCGTTGGACGATTCAGGAGGCACACGTCGATGAGTCAGGGCCCACGTTCGTTGGGTGGGGGAGTGGGACGACGGCGTCTCGCACGTGCGATCGGAGCGATGGCCGCGGGCCTGGTTCTGGTCGCGAGCATGGCCGGTGCGGCGACCAGCGCGCCGCTGTACCCCGAACCCGATCCGGATCCCTTCTACGCGACACCCGCGGATATCGCCGACCGCAAGCCGGGCGACGTGATCGCGACCAGGGTGATGCCGCCGCTGGCGATCTTCCCGGAGACCACGGTGACCGTGGTCCGGTTCCGGTCGACGAGTTCGGAGGGTAAACCGATCGCCGCGACCACCACGGTGCTGACGCCCAAGGCGCATCGCACCGACGGGCCGCTGCTGTCGTTCCAGCACATCATCAACGGACTCGGCTCGGAGTGCTCGGTCTCCCGGGTGCTCTACACCGGTGATCCGAACCTCGTCGTGCGGGAAGCGCCGGGCTGGAACGTGCTGCTGGCGCGCGGCTGGAGCGTCGCGCTGCCCGATCACCTGGGCCCGAATTTCGCCTACGGCGCCGCGAAGCTCGGTGGGCAGATCACCCTCGACGGGATACGCGCCGTCAAGCAGGTCGGCGAACTCGGGGTGCAGCGCAGCCCGGTGGCGATGGTCGGGTATTCCGGCGGCGGGATGGCCACCGCGTGGGCGGCCGCCCTGCAACCGAAGTACGCCCCGGAACTCGATATCGCCGGCGCGGCCATGGGCGGCGTGCCGATGAATCTCGTGAAGATGCTCGAGGGGCTGGGTTTGAACCCGCACCCGGTGTTCGGGCTCGCGTTCGCCGCCGGATTCGGGTTGGAGCGTGAGTATCCGACCCGCTTCCCGCTCAGCGAGCAGTTGAACGAGCGGGGGCTTGCCGCCCGCGCGCAGATCGCCAACAGCTGCACCAACGACATCCTCTCGACCGGCGCGGGCCGCGGTGCGCTGGACTTCGCCAAGACGACCTCGATGATCAACGACGACACCGCGCGCGCCGTGGTCGAGGAGAACAGTCTCGAGCTCTACGACGGCGTGCCGAAGATGCCGGTATTCGAATGGCATTCGCCGATCGACGGTCTCATCCCGATCGACGCGGTGGTCAACACCGACAAGCGGTGGTGCGCGGCGGGCGCCAGGGTGCAGGCCGAGCAGATTCCGGTTCCGGACCATCTGACCGCGGCGGTGCTCGGCATTCCCGCGGCGCTGACCTGGCTGGACGCCCGCTTCCGAGGGGAGCCGGCGCCGAGCAACTGCTGAGCGACGATACGCGACCGGCCGAGCCGGGACCCGTTCTCCGGATACGGGTCTCGGCCCGGTTGTTGCGATATGGATACGCGACAACACAACTCGGATGCTTTACTGCGTCCAGCCATGGCCGCTGACGTAGCCTGACGTCCTGGCTCCCGGTCTGACAGGGGCCGATTCGGGGGTCGAAGGCCAGTGCGCCCGGGTGCCAGACGACGTTGCCGTTCGCACCCGAAGGCGTGTGCCATGAGAATTTCGCGTGCCATTGCTGTGGCTTTGCTCGCCGCCGGCTCGGCCCTGGCCGTCCCCGCTGCCGCGGAGCCCGCGCCCGCCCCACCGCCCGGCGGGCTCCTGCCCGGGCTGCAACAACTCATCGATCAGGTCATCCCGCCGCCGCCGATCGCACCGCCCCCGGAGCCGAGTTCGCCCACGCACGAAGCGACTACGCTGTCGCCGTCGCTGGCGGCGCTGCGCTCGGCCGCCCTGCCGTCGGCCGTCGGCGATCCGATGTTCGACCTGCGCCCGGCGAATCTCGACGAACTGTCCGAGGGGCAGGTCATCGAGATCCGTGACGTGAGCCCGACCACCGCACCGTTGATGCTGATGCCCGTTCAGCGGGCGCTCCTGATGAAGTACCGCACGACGGACGCGCACGGCGCGCCGTCGTATGCCACGGCGACGCTGGTCGTTCCCGCCGCACCGTGGCCGGGACCGGGGCAGCGGCCGGTGGTGGTGAACAACCTGCCCATCGACGCCCTCGGCCGTACCTGCACGCCCGGATACACCCTCGCGCACGGGCTCAACCCGGACACCAGCTTCACCGATTTCCTGCCACCCACGACGCACGTGGCGGCGTTGCGCGGTTACGCCGTGCTGATCCCCGACCACGAGGGCCCGTCGATGGCCTACGCCGAGCCGATCGTGGCCGGGCACGCGGTGCTGGACTCGATCAGGGCGGTGCGCGGACTGTTGCCGGAGGAGTTCGGCGCCGCGAAGTTCGGGCTCGCGGGGTATTCCGGCGGCGCGATCGCGACGCACGGGGCGGTGAAGCTGATCGACGGCTACGCACCGGAATTGGCGGGCGTGATCGTCGGCGCCGCACTCGGCGGGGTGCCCGCCGACTTCGAGATTCTGGCGCGCAGCATGAACGGCAACCTCGCCTCGGCCGTGTTCATGGGCGCGGTCTTCGGGATCGGCCGCGAGCGGCCGGAGATCCTTGGCGGGATGAACCATCTCGCCCAGTGGGTGGCCACCTCACCGGTGAAGAACATGTGCGGCAGCAGCTACGGCGCGATCGGTGTGCTGATGCTGCCGATCGACATCGCCGCGAACTTCCCCGATCCGCTGCACTCGGCGCTCGCCGCGGACATCTATCGGGTGACGAAGATGGCCGGCATGAGATCGGCGACTCCGCTGTACGTCTACAACGGCGAGCAGGAGTTCTGGATCCCGGCCGAGGGTGCGCGCAATCTCTACGCGGAGCAGTGCCGCCTGGGGGTGCCCGCGGTGTACCGCAGTGTGCTCGGCGAGCACATCATCGCGGGTGCGCTCGGCTATCCGGAAGCCATGGTCTGGCTCGACGACAGGCTGCGGGGGGTCCGCGCGCCCGACGAGTGCTGACCGGTCGACGGCCGCGGTGCGGGCTCCGGTTAACACCGTGGGCCCGCGAGTGCGATCAACATTTGTCCCCTTCGGCTCGTATGCCCAGATCTGGCTAGAGTGCTGTGCGGTGTCGTCGCCGCTTCGGTACCGTGGGCCGGTCCGGGCGGGGTGACGCCCGAATTCCCGAGAGAGGCACATGAGCGACATCACGACCACCGCGTCCGAGCAGGCCAAGGCACTGGTGGGGCGGCACTATCGCCTGACCGAACCGTACGAGGTGGGTCGGGAGAAGATCCGGGAGTTCGCGCGAGCGCTGCAGGACGGCCATCCGGCGCACCGGCACGAAGACGCCGCCGGGGGACTGGGCTTCGACGGACTCGTCGCGCCGCTGACGTTCTCCTCGATCATCCTCATGTTGATGCAGCGCAAGATGTTCGAGTCGGTGCTCACCGGGTACGACCTCGGCCAAGTGCTGCAGACCGAGCAGTCGATCCAGGTGCACCGGCCGATCGTCGCGGGCGACGAGGTGCGGTGCGATTCCTACATCGAGTCGTTCCGGCAGTTCGGTGACAAGGACTTCATGGTCACCAAGAACGTGCTGAGCAATCAGCACAAGGAGGTGTTGCAGACCGCGCACACCACGGCGGTGGCGCAGACCGGAGTCGAACTCGCCGCCGATCTGCGCGCGGCGGTCGATGGCGTGATCATGACCGGGCAGTCGGCCGCCGACCGCGCGGACGCGGCGGCCGCGCGCCTGGCCGACGACGACGGCGGGCTGGTCGAGAGCTTCGATGAGCCGGCCCAACCGGACGCGGCCGCCGAGCCGCGCACGCCGCGAACCCTTCCCGTTTTCGAGGACTTGTCCGTCGGCATGGCACTCGCCCCGCGCACGGTGCTGGTGTCCCGTGGTGATCTGGTGAACTACGCCGGTGTGTCGGGCGATTCCAATCCGATCCACTTCAGCGACGAGGTCGCGCGCAGCGCCGGTCTGCCCGACGTGGTATCGCACGGTCTGCTGACAATGGGCCTGGGCGCCGGATATCTCAGCTCGTGGCTCGGTGATCCCGCCGCCGTGACGCGGTATGGGGTGCGGTTCGCCGGGTTCGCCCCCGTCCCGGCGACCAAGGCCAGCGCGATCGAATTCCACGGCCGGGTCAAGCAATTGGATCCGGATCGCCGCGCGGCCACCATCGCGTTGACGGCGACCTGCGGGGATCGAAAGCTGTTCGGTCGTGCGACGGCGGACGTGCTGCTGCGCTGAACCGAGCGGCCGCCCCGGCCTCGTCCGGGGAGGTGGGGCCGGTGCCGTTTGGAAGCACGCGGTGACGCGGCTCGGTCGAAGAATCCTATGTCCGGTATCGCGTTCGCGCCCAACTAAGTTCAGCTGCGCCCCGCCTGGGAACCGGTGGCTTCGCGGCACCCGGGTTTCGCGCGTACTGGGAGTACGTTGGTACAGGGTGGGCGAAGTCGGTCTGCGGCACATTGCGGTGCGCGACGTCGGGTGACCGCCGTCGGCGGCGAGTGAAGTGCTCGCTATCCCGCGCATGATCTTGCGGATGTGCTTACACCTGCGCATTCGCGTCGTCGGCGATGGCTCGGTGCTGGAGTGTGGGCAGTGCGCATGCAAGACTGCGTACATGCGTGCTTCGGTAGTGCGGCCTCAAAACGAAACCATCGCTCGGGGAACGGCTCCCGCCGCCGAGGGCGGCCCGACCGCCTTGCGGATGATCCTCGGCGGGCGGATGCGGCGGTTGCGGGAGGCATGCGGCATCTCGCTCGAGGAAGCGGGCGAGGCGATCCGCGGCTCGCACTCCAAGATCAGCCGATTGGAATTGGGGCGGACCGGTTTCCGGGAACGGGATCTGGTGGACCTGCTCGCGCTGTACGGCGTCACCGACGAGGAGGAGTGCGCGGAGTTCAAGTGGCTGGCGAAGCAGGCGAACACCTCGGGATGGTGGCATCGCGACGCCGACTGGCTGCCGAAGTGGTTCGACACCTACCTCGGGCTGGAGCAGGCCGCCCAGCTCATCCGCTGCTATGAGCCGCGGGTCGTCCCGGAGTTGCTGCAGACCCCCGACTACGCTCGCGCACTGTTCGTGCTCGCGCATCCGCACGAGGACGAGGAGTCGATCGAGCGGCGCGTGGCCCTGCGGATGCGCCGCCAGGAGATCCTGACCAGACCCGACCCGCCCCAGCTGTGGCTGATCGTCGAGGAGGCGGCGCTGCGGCGCAGGATCGGGGGATCGCAGGTCTGGCTGGCCCAGCTCGAGCACCTGCTGCGGGCCGCGGAGGCGCCGAACATCACGGTGCAGGTGCTCGCCGATCATGTCGGCGGCCCAGCGCTGGCCGACGGCGCGTTCGCCATGCTGCGCTTCGCCGAGGCGGATCTGCCCGACATCGTGTATCTCCAGCAGCTCACCGGCGCGCTGTACCTGGACAAGGACGCCGATCTCGCCGCCTACCGCGCCGTGGCGAATCTGCTGTCGGTGCACGCCGCGCCGCCCGAGTACACCCGCGACCTCATCGCGGCGTTGCGCGAGCGCGAGCCGCGCATCGTTGAGCTGCCGTCCGGCCACGCCTGACCGTCAGGCGCGGCGACGAAGCCCGGCGCAACCACGAAAACCCAGCGGTACAGGGACTTTCGTCCATAGATAACGACTGGGTGAACATGGCAGACTCGGGGCATGCGTCCTTCGAAGGAACGACAGGCGAGCGATTCTCCCGGGCCCGGCGGTCGTGCGGTGTCCGGCGGCGGGCCGACGGTCCTACGCATGGTCCTCGGCGGCAGGCTGCGCCGCCTACGTGAGTCCCGGAATATCACCCGCGAGGCGGCGGGTGACGCCATACGCGGGTCGCATTCGAAGATCAGCAGGCTCGAGCTCGGGCGTACGGGCTGCCGGGAACGGGATCTGGTCGACCTGCTCGACTTCTACGAGGTGACCGATCCCGGGGAACGGGAGCGCTATCTGGAACTGGCCAGGCAGGCCAATGCGTCGGGGTGGTGGGCGCGGGACAGCGACTGGCTGCCGAAATGGTTCGACACCTACCTCGGGCTGGAACAGGCGGCGCGCCTGATCCGCAGCTACGAACCGCGAGCGGTCCCGGAACTGCTGCAGACGCCGGAGTACGCCCGCTCGCTGCTCACCCTGTCGCATCCGGGGGAGCCGGAGGATTCGATCGAACGTCGTGTCGCGCTGCGTATGCGCAGGCAGGACATCCTCGCCGGTCCGCACCCGCCCCGGCTGTGGATGATCATCGAGGAGGCCGCGCTGCGCCGCAGGATCGGCGGCTCGACCATCTGGCGCGCCCAGCTCGACCGCGTGCTGCACGCGGCCGCTCAGCCGAACATCACCATCCAGATCCTGGCCGACCACGTGGGCGGCCCCGCCCTCACCGACGGCGCGTTCACCATCTTGCGTTTCGCCGAGGCGGATCTGCCCGATATCGTCTACCTTCAGCAGCTGACCAGCGCGCTGTATCTGGACAAGATCGCCGACCTGGATGTGTACTACGCCGCGCTGAACCAACTTTCGCTGCTGGCCCCTTCTCCGCAGCATTCCCGGCAACTGCTCCAGGTCTTGCGCGACGGCGTGCCGCCGACGGTCGACGAACCGGTGGACCACCCGCGAGGGTGACCGGATCGCACACCGCGGCACGCCGCATTCGCGCGCCGGAGAGCACTCCCTCCCCGCCCCGCACCCAGCACGGTCCGTCCTGGATTCAGCGCGCCCGAATCGGGCATTTCCTGTGCGAGATGATCCGCATGCCGGGGAATGGGCCGAATATTGTCCCATTGGGACAATAGGGGGTAAGCTGTGTATATGAGCGACGACGGTGTCGGTCTGGACGGCCGTCGGCTGCGCACTCGGCGCAGCCGCCAGGCGTTGTCGCGCGCGGCGTTCGACCTGCTCACCGAGCGGGGGCTGGAAGCGGTGGCCGTCGAGGACATCGCAGTGCGGGCCGGTGTCACCCGGCGCACGTTCAGCAGGCATTTCGCCTCCATCGAGGAGGCGATTCTGGGTGATGTCGATCAAGACGTCCACCTGTTCAACGAGGCGCTGCGCCGCCGCCCGCAGGGTGAGCCGCCCCTGACCGCCTACCGCAACGCCGTCCACGACTGGTTCGCCACCGAGTACGGCGGCGCGCGCGCGTCCCTGCTGGCCCGTCGCTGGGCTTTGTTCCAGCGCTTCGAGGACGAACCCGAACTGTTCGCCGGCTATCAGCGCATCCGCATCGATGGGCAGCGCGAATCGGTCCGGATCATCGCGGCGCGGCTGGGGGTGGATCCGCTGACGGATCCGCGTCCGGCGGTCGCCGTAGGCGTCGGCGCCGGCATCCTGCTGGCGGCGCTGCAGAGCTGGGCGGCGGGCCCGGATCCGATGGGTCTGCCCGGCCTCGTCGAAGAGTTCTTCGACACCCTCGTCACCCTCACCACCGAATTCCGTAACGAGGAGTCACCGTCATGTCTACCGGGTCGGTGAACATGTACCGCCGCACGTGCCGCCGCGTCGGCTTGGATCGAAATCCGCTGCGTCGCAGGGAAGACCGTGTGCAAACCGGGTTCGCGGTCCTGCTGGCCCTGGTGTTCCTGATCGTCGTGCCGGTGCTGGCGGTGACCGTCGGCGGCCGGGTGTACCGGGTGGAGGCAGCCGCGGTGCAAGCCGAGACAGCGCGGTTGCATCAGGTCGACGCGACGGTGATCGAAACCGGGAAGGCGCCGCTGTACGCGCCGGTGGTGCCCGCGCGCGTGTCCTGGAAAGACGCCGACGGCGTGACCCACACCGGCGACTATCAGTCGACCACGGTGGTGGAGCCGGGTTCCGCCGTGCCGATCTGGCTGAACGAGCGCGGTGCGATCGTCGAGCCGCCCTCGTCGTCCCAGCCTGCCAGTAAAGCGGTCATGCTCACCGCGGGTGCGGTGCTCGGCGTCTCGATCGCGCTCGCGGGAAGTTACCTGCTGCTGCGCCGCGGACTCGATCGGCGGCGGCTGCGCCGGTGGGAGACCGAGTGGGTGGCCGCCGACCTCACCTGGGGGCACGGCTGAGCCTTGGTGCGGCGTGCCCGCCGGGCGAGGGTAGGGAACAGGCGCAGCGGGCACGTCGCGTGCCGGGGCCGCAACGCGGCGAACGAAGCGGCCCGGCACTGCCCTGAGATTAAGGCATCGGCGTGCCGGGCGGCCCCGTTCGGCGCGGATCGTCGGAGATCCCATCACATAGACCCGGTTACGTTGTGACACAACATAACCGGAGCCCGGGTCGTCTCACACCGGGAAGAGGCTGTGCTTGCGCGGGTTGGGCTCGGCGCTCGCCTCCTTCTCGCGCAGCAGGCGCAGCGCGCGACGGATCTCCAGTCTGGTCCGCGATGGCTCGATCACCGCATCGATGTAACCGCGCTCGGCGGCGATCCATGGCGTGGCCACCGTGGCGTTGTACTGCTCGATCATGTAATCGCGCACCGCCGCGCGTTGCTCAGGGGGCACCTGGGCGATCTGACGCTTGCCGACGATGCTCACCGCGCTCTCTGCGCCCATCACGGCGATGCGCGCCGTCGGCCAGGCCAGACTGACGTCGGCGCCGAGTTGCTTGCAGCCCATCACGGCGTAGCCGCCGCCGTAAGCCTTGCGGACCACGACGGTGACGATCGGGACGGTCGACTCGATCACCGCGCGGAAGAACCGCCCGCCGCGTTTGATCACCCCGCTGCGCTCCTCCTCCACGCCGGGCAGCACACCGGGGGTGTCCACGACGAAGATCAGCGGCAGCCCGAAGGCATTGCACAAGCGGATGAAATGCGTCGCCTTGTCCGAACATTTGGCGTCGATCGCGCCACCGAGCACCAGGGGCTGGTTCGCGATCACCCCGACGCTGCGCCCGTCCACCCTGGCGAAGCCGGTGATCAGGTTCTGCGCGGTGGCCGCGCTGATCTCGTGGAAGTCCCCGTCGTCGAACAGGCGCAGCAAGATATCGTGCATGTCGTAGCCCTGCCGATCGGAATCGGGAACGATCGAGTCCAGCTCAAGATCGTGCGGCGTGACCTGCGGCTCCAGCCCCGGGTTGACGATCGGGCCGGGCTCCAGGCAACTCGACGGCAGATAGCTCAGATAGGTCCTGGCCCAGTCGAAGGCGTCCTGCTCGGTGGCGGCGACGTGGTGGACGGTGCCGGTCGCGGCCTGCGCCTGCGCGCCGCCCAGCTCCTCCATGGTCACCTCCTCGCCGGTGACCTCCTTGATCACCTCGGGGCCGGTGACGAACATGTACGACTTCTCGGTCGCGATCAGGACGTCGGTGTTCACCGGTGCGTAGACCGACCCGGCCGCGCATTTGCCGAGCATGATCGATACCTGTGGTACGAAGCCCGACAGCCGTTCCTGGCGGCGGCTCATCAGCGCGTACCACGCCAGCGAGGTGACCGCGTCCTGGATGCGGGCGCCGCCGGAGTCGTTGATCGCGACGACCGGGCAGGCATTCGTGGTGGCGAAATCCAATGCGGCGGCGACTTTGCGGCCGAACATCTCACCCACCGAACCGCCGAAGACGGTCTGGTCGTGCGCGATCACCACGACGGGCCTGCCGTCGATCCGGCCGCGCCCGGTGACCACGCCGTCGCCGTACATGGCGCCGGGGGTGCCCGACTGGCGCACCAGCGCGCCGATCTCCACGAAACTCCCGGGGTCGAGGAGTGCGCGCACCCGCTCCCGCGCGCTGGGAATGCCCTTGCTCTTGCGCTTCGCGATGCCGTTCTCGCCTGCGGGCTCCTCGGCCAGCTCCAGGATCGCCCGCAGCTCGTCCAGCTTCTCTCGCGTACCGCTCATATGTGTTGTAGCCCTTCGAAACTCGTCGCGGCGCCGTACGGCAGCGCGGCGCTCGATGCTATCGGCGCCGCGATCCGCTGCACAGTGGTTCGGAAGATTCCATGGAGCAGCTCACAGGTTTGCCTTTCGATTCCACGGTTCATAGCACGCGCCGGACCGATCGGCCGCGACGACACGGACTGTGCGACGTCCCAATCGTTGCCGTGAGCGTCGATGAACCGTCCTCACAGCGTCGAAGGGGACTTCTCAGGTCGGTGCCCCCCGATCTAGGGTGGGCTCGACGCAGCGCCGGAAATGCGCGGACGGCGCTGCGTCACATACTCCGGAGATCGGTGGCCTGGGACGGCTCGGGCGCCGGATTCGAAAATCGCGGTGCCGCAGCGGTTCTGTCCGTGCCGGACGCCGTCGGCCGCGATCCGCTCGAAAAGCTTGTGATCGTGCCCAACCGGTCGGGCGACCACTGATGACTTACCCGATTCGGCGCGGCATATCTCGATTCCATCACGATCCGTCGCTAACCTTCGGAAGGCATGATGGGCAGGCAGCCGAGAACGAGTACCGAGACATTGACATCGAAACTCGTCGAACACCTCGCCGAGCGCGTCGGCCACGACGCCTCCGGCGATGTCGCGAGCACCGCGCGAAACTGTTTGGCGGCCGCCGTCGAACTGCTGGCGCCGCGTCCGGCGCCTGCGGCGTCGCGACCTCCGGAGATCGCCGGTTTCGCCTCGCGCTGGGCGCGGGAGGGCATCGCGCTGGAAACGGTGCTCGGCGCGTATCACGACGAAATCCGCAACGGACTGGAATTGCTCGCCGACGAGGTCGCCGACGAGCGGACCGACCATTTTCTCGCGGGTGCGCGACTGGCGATCCACGTCCTGGAAATGGTGACGGTGGCGGCGTCGACCGCTTACGTGGACGAGCATCGCGCGGTCGCGCGGGAACACCAGACCGCCGCCCAGACATTGGTCTCCGCGTTGCTGGGCGGGCACGCGGTCGGCGAACTCGCCAGGGCGACCGGCATTCCGATCGCGCGGTCGTACCAGGTCGTGGCGCTGGGCATTCCGGCGCACCCGGACGAGCGAAGACCCGTCACGGGCACGGACGCGGCCCGGCGCAAACTCCGGCGGGTCCAGGCCGCGCTGGCCGATCCGCTCGGCTCACGGGCGTTGTCGGTGCTGTCCGCCGCCGGCGGCACGGTGCTGGTGCCGGTCGATGACGTGCCCGCCCGCACCGGAACGTTCAGCATGACCCCCGACGTGCTGGCCATCGTCGGCGAGGCCGCCGAAGTGCCGTTGACCGCCGCGGTGGCCACCGGGCGCACCGCGCGCATTCCCGAATTGGCCGGGCGCGCCCACGATCTGCTGGACCGGTTACGGGCGGCGGGCAGGCCCCCTGGGCTGTACGGGGTGACCGACGCGGGCGACATCGCGGGTTGTGAACTGCCCCAGCCGGGTCATATGACCATCGTCACCTCGCCCAACGATCACGTAATCGGCCGTTCGGCCTGAAATTTCGGCGGTATCGTCGAATGTGCCCTGAAATCGAGGGTGAGCAAAGGAGTGCGAGTGACCACCGCGTTGACCGATCGCGATATTCTACGCGAACTCGAACCCACCGCCGAACGTCTGCTCAACGACCATCTGCGCAAGGCCAAGTCCTGGAATCCGCACGATTACGTGCCGTGGGACGACGGGCGTAATTTCGCCGCCCTCGGTGGAATCGATTGGGAACCGGGACAATCCGGACTTTCCGAAGTCGCGCAGACGGCGATGATCACCAATCTGCTCACCGAAGACAATCTGCCGTCCTATCACCGGGAGATCTCGGCCGCGTTCTCCCCGGACGGGGTGTGGGGCACCTGGGTGGGCAGGTGGACTGCCGAGGAGAACCGCCACGCCATCGTGATGCGCGACTACCTGGTGGTGACCCGCGCGGTCGATCCGGTGCTGCTGGAGCAGGCCAGGATGGCGCATATGACCACCGGCTTCGCGAAACCCGACACGGAGCAAGTGTTCCTGCGTTCGGTGGCCTACGTCACACTGCAAGAGCTGGCGACCAGGATCAGCCACCGGAATACCGGAGCGGCCTGCGAGGAACCGATCGCCGAGCGTATGCTGCAACGTGTCGCCGCCGACGAGAACCTGCATATGATCTTCTACCGGAACATCAGCGCCGCCGCTCTTGACCTCGTGCCGAACGAAGCGCTGCGCGCGATCACCGCCGTGGTCACCCGCTTTCAGATGCCCGGACTCTCCCAGCCGAACTTCCGGCGTAACGCGGTGCTGCTGGCCAAGCACGGCATCTACGATCTGCGCCAGCATCTCGACGTGGTCGTGCGCCCGGTGCTGCGCGCGTGGCATGTCTTCGAGCGCACCGACCTGGCCGGCGACGGCGAACGCGCCCGCGACGAACTGCACGCCTACCTCGAGGACCTGGAGCTGAAGGCGCGACGGTTCGAGGAGCAGCGCGAGCGCGCGGCGGCCAGACGAGCGGAACGGGCCGCTGCGGCGGGATGAGGTCGCGCGTACCGATCACCGCGGCGGCGATGGCCCTCATCGCCGCGGTCACCGCTGCCCCCGTGTTCGCCGATCCGGTGCCGCAGGCCCCGCCGCCCGCGGTGGACCCGGCCATGACCCGCACGGGGCTGGCTGTCGATCGAAAAGGTCGCCGAGGGGCATGAACGGCTTTCCATCGCTTCCGCGGCGATGCGCAGGATCATCTCGGTCGACGTGCTGCGCGGCAGCGGCGATGCGCCACGCCCGGTGCTGTATCTGCTCGACGGCGTGGACGGCGACGCCACATCGGCATGGCTGGGCAAGGGCGGCGCCGCCGAATTCTTCGCGGGCAAACCGGTTGACGTGGTGCTCACCGGCGGCGGCACCGGCAGCATGTACAGCGACTGGGTCCGCCACGACACCGCGCTGGGACTCAACCGCTGGGAGACATTCCTCACCACCGAGCTTCCGCCGATCGTGGAATCGCTGCTGCGCACCGACGGCCGCCGCGCCATCGCCGGCGTGTCGATGGGGGCGCAGGCGGCGATGATGCTCGCCCAGCGCCACCCCGGCTGGTATCGCGCCGTCGCCGGGATGAGCGGGTGCTATTCCACCGCGGACCCGCTCGGTCACGCGGTCACCACCATCACGGTCGCCTCGCGCGGTGGCAACGTCGACAATCTCTGGGGCCCGCCGTCCTCACCGGAATGGGCCGCGCACGACAGCCTGCTGCATGCGGAGAACCTGCGCCGCACCGCTGTCTACCTCTCGGCGGCCGCCGGGTTGCCGACCGGCGCCGACCTGGTGACGGTCGCGAACTCCCCGTCGGTCGCGGACGCGCTGCGCACCGCGGGCGGCGGCGCGGCGCTGGAGGCGGGCGCCCGTGCCTGCACCGAGCGGTTCGCCGCCCGCCTGTCCGAGCTGCGGATACCCGCGACCGTGGAGTACACCGCCGAGGGCATGCACACCTGGCCGGATTTCCAGGCCCAGCTGCCGCGGGCCTGGCGAGTGCTGGCGGAGGCGCTCGGAGTGCCCGCCGCCCCGTGAATCGGCCCGGCGGAATCAGCACGGCGCGCTCGCGTTGACATCGGTATGACCTCGGCGCTGTCCTCTGTCCGGTTCTCCGTCCTCGATCGGTCGCGGGTACGGCGCGGTCAAAGCCATCCGGCCGCGCTGCGGGAGACCGTCGAGTTCGCCCGGCTCGCCGAGGAGTGGGGCTATCACCGCTTCTGGGTGTCCGAGCACCACAGCGTGCCCGGCGTGGCGGGTTCGGCGCCGACCGTGCTGGCGGCGGCCGCGGCGGCGGCGACTTCGCGGATCCGCATCGGCACCGGCGGCGTGATGCTGCCCAATCATCAGCCGCTGGTGGTCGCCGAACAGTTCGGCGTGCTGGAATCGCTGTACCCGGGTCGCATCGACATGGGGTTGGGCCGCTCGGTCGGCTTCACCGACGGTGTGCGGCATGCGCTCGGGCACGACAAGCGCGACGCGGAGGACTTCGACGCCCGGCTCGCCGAACTCCTGGCGTACTTCACCGAGGGAAGGCAGGGGGTGCACGCCTGGCCCGCCGAGGGACTGCGGGTTCCCGCCTTCCTGCTGGCGACCGGCTCCGGCGCCGAACGCGCCGCCCGCTTCGGGCTGCCGCTGGTGATCGCCCCGGCAGGCGGCGAAGACCGCATGGTCGAGGCCATCGAGCGCTATCGCGCCGAATTCCGCCCCGCCCTGGCAGGCGCCGAACCCTACGTGATGGTGTCCGGTTCGATCGTCATCGCCGACACCACCGCGCAGGCCCACCGGCTGCTGCTGCCGGAGGCGTGGTCCGCCGCGTACGCGCGCACCCGTGGCGAGTTCCCGCCCCTGCTGCCGCCCGCAGAGATCGAGGCACGCACCATGACCGACCGGGAGCGCCGAATCGTCGAGGAGGGGCTGCGCGGCCATCTGTACGGCACCGAGGACGAGGTCGCCGACCACCTCGAGCGGCTGCTGACCAGGACGGGCGCGGACGAGATCCTCGTGCACACCAGCACTTACGATCGCGCGGCGCGGTTGGATTCGCATCGCCGCCTGGCGCTGCTCACCGGCCTGTCGCCCGAACGCGCGGACCGCGATCGCGCGGACGCGCGGTCCGGCCGGGCCGCCTGATCCCGATATCGCCTATGCGAAGAGCACTTCGGCGGCGGCGTAGCCGAACAGTCTGCGTCCCTCGGCGCGCGCGTCGACCGCGATGGTCGCCCGCCGCTTGCGCGCGTCGATCGAGGTGACCCGGCCGCGGAAGTGAATCGTGCCCGCCCCCAACGACGGTATCCGCAGGTGCTGGGTGTTGTGCGCGAACTGCGCGCGGAAACGGGTGACCGCCGCGGGATCACCGAGCCAGGAACTCAGGAACGAGGTGGCCAGCCCGAGTTTCAGCATGCCGGGCGCCACCACGGTCGGCAGGCCGCTGGCGACGGTGACGCGTTCGTCGAACAGCACCGGATTGGATTCGCCGGTCACGCCGGCATAGTTGACCAGGTCGCCACGGGACAGGCGCATGGTGCGAACGGGCAGCTCGGTGCCCACCGCCAGGGAATCGAAATCGACACGCGTGCGCGGTATCCGGGGTTTCGGCGTCGGCGTGAGATAGTCCGCCGCGGCCGGGACGACGGTGCTGTCCGCGGCCGGCTGCTCGGGGCAGCGATGTCCCATGGCCACTTTGCGCACGACATCGGCCAACCCGGGATCACGCTCGCCGACGCGCGCGAGCAGCGCGCTGGAACCGGTCTGCACCACGGCACCGTGCTGGTCGATCAGCACACTCTTGATCGCGAGGACGTCGTAGTCGCCGAAGTGCCGGAACGATTCGAAATAGATGTCGCAGGTCAGCCGATCACCGGCCACCAACGGCCTGCCGAAGTCGAAGACCTGGTCCGCGTGCAGAATTCGGGTCGGGTCGTAACCGGTGATCAGGGTGTTCAGTATTTCGTGATGCACCCTGGTGAGAATGATCGAGCTGAACGTCGCGGGCGCGATGAGTCCGGAAAAGCCGAGTTCGGCCGCGGCGGCCTCGCTTCGATGCGCCGGATGGGAATCTTGGACGGCGCGGGCGAATTCACGGATCTTTTCCCGTTCCACCTCGTAGCGAAGAGTGGAACGGTAACGATGGTCGACCAGCGACATCGCCTGTTCGGCGGGATTCACCGCGGTATCGTTCATGGTTGCTCCTGTATTGCGAAACGGTAATCGGCAGCGGCATCCCGTCAGGGGAGCGGACCGAACCTCCAGAGGGCGGGCGGCACCTGCTCGGGGGTCACGGTGCCGACGACGTCCACCCCGGCGTCGTGGAACGTGCCCACCGCCCGGTCCATGTGATCGGCCGAGGTGATCACCACGGCGTCGCGCGCGCCGATCGCGCGCATGATCGTGGCCGAGCGCACGGCGTTCTGCGCGGTCGTATCGGCCTCCGGCTCCAGCTCGATCCGGGCGGGCGGGACGCCGCGGGCGATCAGCCAATCGGCCATCGCCCGCGCCTCGGTGACGCCGTTGCGTGCGTTGCCGCCGGTCACGATGATCGGTGAGAAGGGCGCCAGCAGCGCCTGCGCGTATCCGGCGTGCAGACGATCGATCAGTTCCGGGCGCATGCCGCCGTCGGGCAGCAGTCCGTAGCCGAGCACGACGATGGCGGTGACCGGCCCGCGCACCGTCGGCGTCGGGGCGGGGACGAGGGCGAACGGCGCGGTGCTCGAGGGGCCCGCGTCGGCGGAGCCAGGGCCGTCCGCGGCGGCGTGCGGGGGGTTGGTCAGCGCGGCGGTGACAGCGAACGCGCCCAGCACGGTGCGGGCGAGGGTAACCATGGTGGCGGACACGGGATCTCCCAGTGGTTAGCCACCGGATGGCCACCGATGGCTGGGTTCAGCGTCCATCCATGATGCGGCCGTCGGCCGTTGCGGAACCGTAATCGCCTGGTGATCTGGAGAATTCACCGTTTCGGTGCCATCGGCTTGTGCCGGCCGACCTATTCACCGAATTCATGAAAATGCCCTTTTCGCGTACTTTGTGCCGTCTCCCTAGCCGTGGCCGAACGCATTCGTGAGGTCTCCAGATCCAGCTCTTCCGCATAGGCCGTCCCGTTTTCCGGTTCTAGCGTTGGCGCAGCTTCGGTGCCGTCTACCAGCGAGAACGGCGCCGGTCGTCGAACACCGTGGTTCTGCAGGAAGGCAAATCATGAAACGAAGTACCTACGGGCGATCGTCCTTGGCGGCGGTGCTGCTGAGCGTTTCGGTGCTCGCCGTCGGTGCGTCCGGCGCGAACGCGGCGCCGGAGGCTCAGCCCACCGAACAGCAGTTGGCCGACTACATCGCGGCGGGCCGCACGGCCGCGCCGGTGGCGGATTCGGGCAGCGCGGGCACCGGCTCGGCCTGCACTTCGGGCAGCGGCGCCGGGTCGGGCAACGGATCCGGGGACTGCTACGGCGGATCCGGTAGCAGCTCGGGATCCTCCGGCGGATACGCCAGCGACACCGTGGGTTACGGTCCGCCGATGACCTCGTGGCTGGCCGCGTTCGGCTACGGGTTGACCCATCCGGACGTCGCCCCGCCGGGCGCCAACGACTGGAGCTGCAAGCCGACCGCCGAGCACCCCCGCCCGGTGGTGCTGGTGCACGGCACCTGGATGAACGCCTACAACGGCTTCGCCTTCATGGGCCGGCCCATCAAGGACGCGGGCTTCTGCACCTTCACCTTCAACTACGGCCGGTCCAACCTGCTCGAGGGCGGCGGTCTCGGATCGGTGCTGCCCGGCGTGATGGGCACCGGCTACATCCAGGACTCGGCCAAGCAGCTGGCCACGTTCGTCGACCGGGTGCTGGCCGCGACCGGGGCGTCGGAGGTGGACCTCGTCGCGCATTCGCAGGGCGGGTCGATGTCGAACTGGTACACCAAGTTCGAAGGCGGCGCGGCCAAGGTGAAGAACCTGGTCACCTACGGCGCCACGCATCACGGCACCAGTCTGGACGGCATCGGTGCGCTGGGCCGGGCGATCAACAACTTCGGCATCGACATCCTCGGCTTCATCGAGATCTTCGTCGGGCACGCGGGCATCCAGCAGACGATCGGCTCGGACTTCGTCAACAAGCTCAACGAGAACGGCGACACCGTCTCCGGGGTCGACTACACCGTGGTCGGCACCCGCTACGACGAGATCACCAATCCCTACGATCTGACCTTCCTGAAGGCGGCGCCCGGCGTC
This sequence comes from Nocardia sp. NPDC047648, assembly GCF_040642815.1. NCBI lineage: Bacteria > Bacillati > Actinomycetota > Actinomycetes > Mycobacteriales > Nocardiaceae > Nocardia > Nocardia sp. NPDC047648. The sequence goes on from NZ_JBEYSX010000016.1 coordinate 202,681, forward strand.
ACGGTGCAGAACATCACGCTGCAGGACGGATGCGAACAGGACGTGTCCGACCACCTCACGATGATGTATTCACCGCGGGCGCTGTCCATCGCGCTGCGCGCGCTGGACCCGGCCGGCCATCCGAATCTGGAGTGCACCTTCAACCCGTGGTTGCTCGGCGGCGGGGGCTCGCTGTGATCACCGGATGACCTGCTCCCGTCGAGCGGCGTGGCTTGTGCCCCGACTCCGCCCGCCTGCTCGACGGGAGCACCGGCCGCCACGCGTTTCTGCCCGCCGGACGGGATCCTCAACCCGCCCCTGTCCGGCGCGTACGTCCCCGGCGCGCGGCGGTATGCCCACCGAGCGGCTCCTCGCACCCGCTGCTCGGTGGGCATCGGCGTGTTCCGGACGTTCCGTTCCGTGCGCTATCGCCAACATTGGCAATCGACAATGTCTTTCAGCGCCCTAAGGTTGACCGACCTGATGTTCGTCCGAACCGCTTTGTGCCCGAACAGGAGCCATGCATGCTGGTATCCGGTTCCACGCGCAGATCCTTCCTGCGCGCGGCGGGCTTCGGTGCGGCGGCCTTGTCCGCCGCCTGCACCGGATTCCCCACCAGCGGCAACGGCGGAATGATTTTCCTGTCCACCCAGTTCCGTCCCGCCGACGAGGCCGAACGGTTCCGCGACCTGCTCGCCGATGCCGCACCCGGCGTCGGTTACGTGACCATCGAAGAGAGCCCGTTCGCGAGCCAGGTCCGCAGTCAGGTCGACGCGGGAGCGACGCAGATCGGTCTGCTCGGCGGCCTGCACGGCGACATCGCGCCGCTCGCCGACGGCTATTTGCAGGACCTCACAGGCCTGCTCGCCGACCTCGGCCCCCGCGGCTGGCCCGCCGCCTACCTGGAACTGGCCAGGGTGGGCACCGACCGCACGTGGTACATCCCGTGGGCCACGGCGAGTTATGTCCTTGCCGCGCACGCGGACGCGCTGGAGCATCTGCCGTCCGGCGCCGATGCCGCCTCGCTGACCTATGACCAGTTCCTGGACTGGGCCATCGCCGCGCGCCGCGCCAACGGCAATCGTCCCGTGCTGGGCCTGCCCGCGGGACCCAAGGGCCTGCTGCACCGCTTCGTCCAAGGCTTCCTGCTGCCCTCGTTCACCGGCGGGCAGATCACCACCTTCCGCTCGAACGAGGCCGTGACGGCGTGGCGATACCTGCGTGAGCTGTGGGCGAACTGCGTCCCGGCGAGCACGAACTTCGACTTCATGCAGGAGCCGCTCGACAGCGGCGAGGTGCGCTTGGCGTGGGACCACGTCGTGCGCTTGGTCCACGCTCCCGAGCGCGACCCGCGCGAATGGCGGATGCTTCCCGCGCCCCGTGGCCCGCACGGACTCGGTTACATGGCCGTGATCGCCGGACTCGCGATTCCCGAGGGCAGCCCGGACCCCGAACTGGCGCAGCGGACGATCAGCACCCTCACCCGCCCCGACACTCAACTGCGGCTGCTGCGTTCCAACGGTTTCTTCCCGTCGGTCGACACGGCGATCCCCGGCGACCTGCCGCCGGCGATCCAGCTGGAGGCCGACGCGGTGCGCAGGCAGCAAGAGGCGCCCGGCGCCCTTCTTTCGCTGCCACCGGTGGGTCTCGGACAGCGTGAAGGCGAGGTGAGCAAGGTTTTCAAAGACAGTTTCCGCTCGATCGTGCTCGACGGAGCCGATATCCGCGCCACGCTGGATCAGCAGGCTCGGGTCCTGCAAGGCATCCTCGACGACCTGAAGGTGCCGTGCTGGGCTCCGGATCCCGCCGCCGAACTCTGCCGGGTGGGCTGACCGTGATGTCGCGACTGCGCTCCCCGTGGATGCTGCTGCTTCCCTCGATCGTCCTGATGGCGGCGCTGTTCGGCTGGCCGCTCGTGCAGGGCGTGCTCGAGGCGTTCCGTGGCGACGACGGACTCACCCTCGCCAACTGGGAGCGACTCTTCGACGATCCCTACATCTTCACCGCACTGCGCAACACGGTCCTGCTGATCGTGATCGTCGTGCCGATCCAGCTCGCGCTCGCCGTCGGCATGGCGCTGCTCATGCAGGCGCGGCCGCGGTTCGCCGGCGGCCACTTCTACCTGTGGTGCCTGCCGCTGGCGATCTCCGAATTGGCCGCGGGCCTGGTGTGGCTGTCCATTTTCGACAACCGCGGCTATCTGAACTCCCTGCTGGTCGGCCTCGGCGTCTCCGAGGACGGCGTGCAGTGGCTCGGCTACCAGAACGCGGGCACGATGCTGCTGGCTGTCGTGGTGGCGGAGGTCTGGCGCGCGACGTCGCTGGTGTTCGTGATCGTGGTGGCGGGCGTGCAGATGATCCCGCGTGACTACGACGAGGCCGCGCAGGTGTTCGGCGCGAACTTCTGGCAGCGGCTACGGCATGTGACGCTGCCGCTGCTCGGCCCGAGTCTGCAGGTGGCGCTGATCCTGCGGACCATCCTGGCCCTGCAGGCGTTCGCCGTGGCGCAGGCATTGACCGGGCGGGACTTTCCGCTGCTGGTGGGCGAGACCTACGAGTGGTACGCCAATCTGCAGAATCCCGCTGTCGCCAGCGCGGTCTCGCTGATCGTGCTCGCGATCTCGCTCGCCACCGCGGTCTTCTACCTGCGGGCGGTCCGGCAGCCGGAGCAGGCGCGATGAACCCGGACAGCGCCCCGTCGCGCGCACTGCCACCCGTCGATCGCGCGCCGCTGCGCAGGCGCCGCAGGCGCGCGGTGTGGGTGCAGGTGGCCTGCTCGGCCGTGAGCCTGTTCATGGCGTTACCGATCGTTCTCATCGGCCTCGCCGCGGTGTCCTCCCGCGAGGCGCTCAACGAGTTCCCGAAGCCGCTGATCCCCAGCGATTTCTCCACCGAAACGCTGGTCGCGTTCTTCCGGGCGACGGGAACCGCCGCCGCACTGGGCAACTCGGTGCTGGTCGGCCTTTACACGGTGTTCTGGTCGCTGGTGATCGGCGCGCCTGCGGGATATGCGCTCGCGCGCCACGCGTTTCGCGGCAAAGACACCTATCAGGTCTTCATCCTCTTCGTGCGCGCCTTGCCGATCGTGGTGCTCTCGGTGCCGCTGGCCACGATGTTCCTGCGCGTCGAGGTGTACGACACGGTGCTGGCCGTGACGCTGGTGCACACCACGCTCGCGTTGCCGACCACCGTGCTCATCACGGCGAGCATCTTCGTCGCGGTACCGCCCGATCTGGAGGAGGCGGCCCAGGTCTTCGGGTGCGGTCGCTGGCAGGCCGCGCGCCGGATCGTGGTGCCGCTGGCGCTGCCGGGGCTGGCCGCGTCGTCGATCTTCACGTTCGTCTTGTCGTGGAACGAGATCCTCGGCGCGACGATCGTGACACTCGGGCACCGCACGCTACCCGCGCAGGTGCTCACCGCGCTGGACGAGGCGTCGACGGCGTACCGCTTCGCGGGCGGCTTCGCGCTGATCATCCCGGCGCTGGCGTTCATCTTCGTGATGCGGCGCTACCTGGTGAACATGTGGGGGACGACGCTGCGATGACAGGGGTTCGCTGATGGCTGAAGTGGTGGTCCGGGATCTGGCGAAAACCTATCCCGGCGGTACGGCGCGCGCCACCGACGAGGTCTCGCTGGAGATCTCCGACGGCGAGTTCATGGTGCTGCTCGGACCGTCCGGCTGCGGCAAGACCACCTTGCTGCGCATGATCGCCGGATTGGAGCTGCCGGACTCGGGTCAGATCGTGATCGGCGGCAAGGACGTCACCTATCTCGAGCCGCGGCGGCGCAATCTGTCCATGGTGTTCCAGTCCTACGCCGTGTTCCCCAACAAGAAGGTCGCCGACAACATCGGTTTCGGCCTGCGCGTGCACGGCGTGCCCGCCGACGAGATCCGTCGCAAAGTCGCATGGGCCGCGGAGCTGTTGCAGCTCACGCCCTACCTGGACCGCTACCCGGCGCGGCTGTCGGGCGGGCAGCGCCAGCGCGTCGCGGTAGCGCGGGCGATCGTGATGGACGCCGACGTGCTGCTCATGGACGAGCCACTGTCCAACTTGGACGCGCTGCTGCGGCTGTCGTTCCGGGCCGAGCTGAAACGACTCGTCGCCGAACTCGGCACAACCACGATCTACGTCACCCACGACCAGATCGAGGCGCTGTCGCTGGGCAACCGCGTCGCCGTGATGCGCGCCGGGGCGATCGTCCAGTGCGGCCCGCCCACCGAGGTCTACGACGACCCCGCCACCGAATTCGTCGGCGGCTTCCTCGGCAGCCCGCCGATGAACTTCCTCACCGGCACGGTCGCCGCCGGAGCTGCCGGGCCGCGCATCGACCTGGGCGGGCAATCGCTCGCCGTTCCTCCCGAGCTGTCCTCCTTCGAGGGCAAGACGTTGCGGCTCGGCATCCGCCCCGAGGCCGTCGTGTTGGCCGACAACCCCGCGGACGCGACAGTGCGGGCCGAGCTGGAAGTGCTCGAACCACTGGGCTCCTCGACCCTGCTCACCACCCGTCTCAGCGGGCAGACGGTGAAAGTACAAGCGCCGCCGGGCTTCCGCGCCGACGAGGGCGGCACTGCGAATCTGCACCTGCCTCCCGGAGCATGCCGCTGGTACGACCCGGAAACCGGAATGCTCCTGCCGGTCGGGTGAGCACCGGACTCCGGGACGGCGTCCGCGCGAGCTTCTCGCGGCACCCGAGAAGGTCGATCCAACCGGCGCTCAGGTGAAAGCTCCTCGCTGAAGGGGAAGGCTGAGGAAGCTCTGGTGCTCGGGGCCGTGGTCACGGTGAGGTTTCCGAGCTGGTCGGATGCCGAGGTGGTGGGCAGCAGATGCGGCAGTTCGGCTCCGTCGATGGTGAGCCGGAGCCGGTGTCCTGCCGACAGCCGCCAGTTCGTCGGCCACATCTCGACGTTGTAGTGGTCGCCGCGAACGCGGAGGCGTCCCGCGTGCAACAGCGCAGGGCTTTTCGCCGTGACGAGGTGTACGCGGGTGAGAGGTACGAGTTCGGCTACCGGGTCGGCGCGCGCGGCGGAGGTGACAGGCACCTAGTGTGTCGCGCCTGAAATTAGGCCAGTAAGTTACTGTTTTGTTTTGGGGGCTGGCGGGTTGATTTTGACGAGGTAGTGGGCGAGGGATTTGA
>NZ_JBEYSX010000017.1:0-202354 GCF_040642815.1 Nocardia sp. NPDC047648
GCGTATGCGGCGAATGTGCTGAGTTGGGCGGCGGCGTATCGGACCGGGGGTTCGCCTACGCAGGTGCGTATCTCGCCGGACCTGATACCGCCGGGTGCGGCAGCCCCGGTGGATCCCGGTTCCCCGATGACTGCGGTGACCACGGCGGTGCCCGCACCCGTCGAGTCGCCGCGGGCGCCCGTGCCCGCGCCGCGGCAGCAGGCGCCGACGCAGGTGATGATCACGCTTCCCGGTCTACCGCCCATTCCGTGCGGCATCTTCTGCCCGCCGCCGCCCCCGGTGAATCCGTGCGTCGCGCAACCTGTTCCCGCGCCGATGCCGCAACCGGGGCAGCCCGGCATGGCGCGCACCCCGCTCGCGCCCGGGCAACCGTACGGCGCGGCGCCCGGACAGCTACCGAACCCCGGCGCGAACAGCCCCGAAGCGGACGGCAACCTGGCCGCCGACGCCGGACCCGCCGACGCCCGCGCCGCCGAGTGCACGCAACCCGAGACCGAGGCCGCCATCGGCCCCGCACCTGTCGCCCCGGAGCCGAACACCGGACCGCGCCACCCCGAACCGGCCGTCACCACACCGCCCGCGCCGGAACTCGAGCCCGAGCCGGTGCCCGCCGCCGAACCCACACCGACACCCCCGCCCGGGATCACCCTGCCGTTCGGCATCGTCATTCCTCTTCCGGGCCCGCCCCCGCCCCCACCGGCGGGCTGACTCCGTCCCCGCCGGTAACCGCGGGTTCTCGCATTCGGGCGCGTGCTCCGCGTCCCGCTACATGTCCATCCACGGTGGACCGCGGCTCCGGTCGCAGGGGCGAAGAGGCGTTGGTCCGGGGCGGGCTGTGCCGCGACCGTTCGCAAACATCTGCGTGCGATGCCACCCGGCCTGACCCCGCCGTAGTTCTCGCGGGTCGTCGGGCGGAGGCACAGGGACCTCGCCGTCGCGTGGGGATCGTCCCGGAAAGGGCGTCGAATGATTTCGTCACGATTGTGCCCATATCGGGCGCCACGCTGCCTCGAAGCCATATCCGGACCGCGCGAACGGACGTATTCTGATCGGTAGCTATCGCGTGGCATCTGCCAGCGGCGCCGAGGAGGCCATCCACCTCCGGGCACGCCCGCGCCTACCGGTCAGGGCTTGCCGTCGTGGTCTCCGAGGGCGTCATCTCGTGCGGCGGACGTTCGGCGAGCGTGTGGCCCGGATCAGAACCCGGGCCGATCGTCGGCGACCGCCGTGCCGAACCCCGTCCGAGACCGGTCGAGCAGAGGTGATCCCATGAGGGCCACAGTCGGAATATCAGCAGAACAGGCCGTGGTACGCGGGGTGATGCTCTCGTCCACGGCGCAACGAGGCACCAGGCCGGACGTGCTGCGGGCGATCGAGCAGCCGGTCGAGCACTCGACCGCAGCATCGGTGGCCGCCACACTCGAGGCGTTGACGGCAGAGGCCGAGGCCGGCACCGAAATCGATGACGTCGCCGTGGCGTATCGAACCGTGGCCGAGCGGCGAGCAATCGTGTCGCAACTGTCATCGGCATCGTGGCGATCGTCGTCGCTCGTATCGGCGAAGGCAGCGCTGCTGGCGATGATCGAGGACATCCCCGGCCTGGCGCAGTACGGCACCGTGCTGGTGCTCGAGTTCGTCGGCTACCACACGTCCTATCTCGTGACCGGTCCGGAACGTAACGGAATTCTCAGCTGCGGCGGGTGGTCGTCCGGTGTCGTCGACGCCGATACCGCCGGCCTGGCGATCGATCGAATCCGCTCCGCGGTAGCGGCGGATGGGCTGCTGCCCGACGCCGTGGTCGTGTGCGGCTCGTCGGCGGGCGACCCGGACGTGGTCGCCGCGGTGCGGCTCGCGCTCGACGTACCCGTCATGGCGGCGCCCGACCATGCCAACGCCGCGGCTTACGGCGCGGCGTTGGTCGCGGCCGCTCCGTTCCGGAGCGGACCGGTGGCACCGGCGGCGGCCGGTCGCCGGCATGGCGGCCGTGTGATCCTGGCCGGAGCGGCCGCGGCCGCCTTACTGGGTGGAGCGGCGGTCGCCGTCGTGCAGGCGCGCGGGGACCGCCCGGCCGATGCCGCGATCGGTGCGCCCGCGCAGGCGCCCGTTCCCGCCGCTCAGCTCGCCGAACCGAATCCGGCCGCGGTGGCCCCGGCGCCCGCGGCCGAGCAAGCCCCGGTGGCCGTGTTGCCGGAACCGGCATCCACTCCCGAGCCGTATCCCGAACCGCCGATCCCACCGCCACCTCCGCCGCACCCGGCGGCGGAGGCTCAGGTGCCCATCCCGCCGATCCCGCCTCCCGTGCCACCGCCCGCGGAGCAGCAACCGCCGCCGCATCCGCGCAATCCCACCCCGACGCAATCGCGCGAACCGGCCGTTCCGGCGCCGGCCACCGCCGCCGCGCCCGACGACACCTATCTCTTCCCGGGCGAGGCCCCGCCGCCTCCCTGGAACGCCGACCAGGCCACCGTGCAGGCGTGGTGGGACAACCACTGGAAATTGAAGGAGAGCTGGCTGCACGGTCGCTGATACATCTCCCCTGAGACGCCCTTGGGGGCCGGATATCAGGGCGCGCTGCACCGGCATCGACGTGTCCTGGGATCACCACACTGTCGACGACCTCTTCGACCAGTGGTGGCAAGCGGCGCCGCGTGAGCCGCGCCGGGCACCGGCGGCTCCCGCCGACGGTGGATAAGCTGGCCGGGTGAGCGCACCAACGGCCGGCTCGGTCGCTATCGTCGACGACCTGGAGACCGTCACGACCCGAGGTCCGGAAGACGATCCCGCGGCGATCGGCCTCGGCCGCGCCGACGTGGAGTCCCTGTGGGAGTCGGTGCAGGCGTGGTACCGCCTGGGCACCACGCCCGCGATCCAGGTCTGCTTGCGCCGCGACGGCAAGATCGCCCTGAACCGCGCCATCGGCCACGGCTGGGGCAACGCGCCGGGCGACGGGCCGGAGGCGGTGCGCGTCCCGGCCACTCCCGACACGCCGTTCTGCGGCTTCTCGACCGCGAAGGGCGTGGCCGGTGCGCTGATGTTCATGCTCGTCGAGCAGGGTGCTTTCGCCCTCGACGATCCGGTGTCCGGCTACATCCCGGAGTTCGCGGCGAACGGCAAGGCCGCCATCACGATCGGTGAGGTGCTCTCGCATTCCGCCGGGATCCCTTTCGTCCCGGCTCCGTATCAGGGCGTCGACCTGGTACTCGACGAGGAATTGGCCGTGCGCGCGCTGGCCGACCTGGTCCCGAGCTGGAAGCCGGGACGTTTCCGGGTGTACCACGCGCTCACCCTGGGATTGGTGCTGCGCCTGCTGGTGCGGCGCGCGACCGGCAAGCGGATGCGCGAGCATCTCGCCGAGCAGGTGCTCGAGCCGTTCGGATTCCGCTGGACCAACTTCGGCGTGCGACCCGAGGACCTCGGCAAGGTCGTGCCGAGCGTGAAAACCGGTCCGGCTCCCTCTCGGACGGCGAGCTATCTGGCGCGCAAGGCGGTCGGCGGGCGGATGGACCGCGCGTCGCGCGCCGCGACCGACGCGTTCCTCACCGCCGAGTTGCCCTCGGGGAATCTGATCACCACCGCGTCCGAGTTGTCGCGGTTCTACGAGATTCTCGTCCACGGCGCACCCGACGGCCGCCGCATCATCCGGACGGAGACGCTGGAGGAGGCGGTGCGCCCGGCGCGCTGGATACCCGGTGTCGCCGGACGCGTCAGCCGAGCCGGCTTCGAACTCGGTGGGCGCAGGTCGAAATTCGGCCGCGACACCGGATCGCATTTCGGGCGTAGCGGATTGACCACCCAGTACGGCTGGGCCGACCCGGCTCGCGGGCTGTCCGGTGCGATCCTCACCAGCGGCAAGGCCACCACCGATACCGAGCGACCGTGGCGGCTGGTCGCCCAGGTCTCCGCCACGGTGCCTGCCGACCGGTAGCCAGGGCGAGGCGCCCGGCCGGATCGATCGCCTCCACCAGTGAGAACACCTTAGCCATCCGAACGATTTAGTCTGTTAACTCGCTTGTTGCCGACCCGTCGGGTCGTGCTAGCGCTAGCGGAACAGACTGACCCGTCGGCTCTTTGGGCGGTGAAAGCGTTGGTGTTGATGAGGATTGACCACGACGTGGCGGTGAGCGGATCCCGCCACGAGATGTTTCCCGACGAACGCGGGCGGTTCGGCGTGTTCGGCGGCAGATTCGTTCCCGAGGGCCTGATGGCCGCGCTCCTGGCCTTGGAGGACGCCTACCGCCTTGCCTGCGCCGACCCGGGTTTCGTCGCCGAATACCGGGAACTGTTGCGCGACCGGGTCGGAAGGCCCACGTTGCTGCACCGGGTCCCGCGGTTCGGGGAGTTGCTGGGTGTGCCGGGCGCGCGGGTGTATCTCAAGCGCGAGGACATGGCCCACACCGGCGCCCACAAGATCAACAACGCGCTCGGGCAGGCGTTGCTGGCCCGGCGGATGGGCAAGAAGCGGATCGTCGCCGAGACCGGCGCGGGCCAGCACGGCGTCGCGGTGGCCACGGTGTCGGCGATGCTCGGATTGACCTGCGTGGTCTATATGGGCACCGAAGACATGCGGCGCCAGGCGTCGAACGTGATGCGGATGAAGCTGCTCGGCGCCGAAGTCCGGCCGGTGGACAGCGGTTCGCGGCGGCTGAAGGAGGCGATCAGCGAGTCGGTCCGCGATTGGGTGGCCGATGTGGACACCACCCACTACCTGTTCGGCACCGCGGCGGGGCCCGCGCCGTATCCGCGGATCGTGCGTGATTTCCAGACGGTGATCGGGACGGAGACCAGGTACCAGATCGCACGCGCCGAGGGCAGGATGCCGGATTACGTGCTGGCCTGTGTGGGCGGCGGCAGCAACGCCATCGGGGTGTTCCATCCGTTCGCCGATGACCCGCGGGTGGCGTTGATCGGTGTGGAGGCCGCTGGGCTCGGGGTGGAGACCGGCGAGCACGCCGCGACCCTCTGCATGGGCAGCCCGGGTGAGATCGACGGCTCATACAGCTATCTGTTGCAGGACGAGGACGGCCAGATCGCGCGCACCCACAGCATCGCCGCCGGACTGGACTATCCGGGCGTCGGTCCCGAACTCAGTCACCTGAAGGACAGCGGCCGGGTGCTCTACCGGGCCGCCACCGACGCGGTCGCCCTACGCGGCATGCAAGCACTCAGCCACACCGAAGGGATCCTCGCCGCACTCGAATCCGCTCACGCCGTCGGCTATCTGATGGAGATGGCGGCGCGCGGCGAGATTCCCGCGGACTCGCTGATCGTGCTGTGCCTGTCCGGCCGTGGTGACAAGGATCTCGCCGTCGCCGCCGACCGGCTCGGTGTGGCGTGACCGCTGCTATCGTCGGAAACGCCCATGGCGCCGGAGAGGGACCGCGCGCTACACCCGCGCCCGAGGACGAACCCTCTTGAAGTATGTGCCCCGCCTGTTGTTGTTCCTGGCGATTCCCGCCGTGCTGTTCCTGCTGCCCTGGTGGACGCTGGTAGCCGCACCCACCGCGGAATCCGGCCCGCTGTTCTGGCTGGGTTCCGCGCTGTTCCTGCTCGGATTCGTCGGCTTGCCCGCGTCGATGTTCCTCGGTCACGGACCGGCGCAGTCGGATGCGGCCTCGATCGTCGGCGACACGTTGCTCGGCGTGATGTGGGTGCTGTTCAGCTGGTCGGTGCTGGGCAATCTCGCGCGGGCCGGACTGACCGTCGCGGGGGTGGCCGACCCGGCTCGTTCCCGGATCGTCGCGGTGGGTGTGCTCGCGGCCGCGACGGTGCTGGTGGTGTGGGGTGTGGTCGAGGCGCGCCGGGTACCGCGGGTGCGTACCGTGGAAGTGTCCATTCCGGGGCTGGGCCCCGCGCTGGACGGACTGCGCATGGTCGTGGTGACCGACACCCATTACGCCGCGCTCGACCGGCTGCGCTGGTCGGAACGGGTGGTCGAGGTGGTCAACGCGCAGCGGCCCGACATCGCCTGTCACGCGGGCGACCTCGCGGACGGATCGGTGGCGAAGCGCCACGCGCAGGTGGACCCGCTCGGCAAGGTCGAGGCCGAACTCGGCCGGTTCTACATCACCGGCAATCACGAGTACTTCGGTGACGCCCAGGGCTGGATCGACCACATGACCTCGCTCGGCTGGCAACCGCTGCACAACCGGCACGAGATCGTGCGCCGCGGCGACGATCGGCTGGTGATCGCGGGCATCGATGATCCCACCGGCATCGCCTTGCCCGGGCACGGTCCCGACCTGCCCGCCGCGCTCGCGGGAGCGGACCCGGACGCGCCGGTCGTGCTGCTCGCCCACCAGCCCAAGCAGATCGCGGAGGCCGCGGCGGCGGGTGTGGCGCTGCAGATCTCCGGTCACACCCATGGTGGCCAGATCTGGCCGTTCCACTATCTCGTTCGCCTCGATCAGCCCGTGGTCGCCGGGCTGAGCCGCCACGGCGAGCGCACGCAGCTCTATACCAGCCGGGGGACGGGCTTCTGGGGGCCGCAGCTGCGGGTGTTCGCCCCGAGTGAGATCACCGTGCTGGTCCTGCGTTCGGAGCCCGCGAGCGCCTGAGCGCTTTCGGCTGCCGGGGCGACCTCGTCAACGGTGACCGCGGTCGGCGCCTGCCTGACCGGCGGCGTCGGATGCGGGCGCCGGCGCAGGTGGATGGCCGGGACTCCACGCCTCGACGACCCCCGGAATGCCGTCCTGGACGACATAACCGGCTCGGGTGTGGATGGGCGCGCCGGGATGGCGGACGTAGGGAACGACGCGAAAGTCGTTGCGCCATATCTTGTGATCGAGTTCGACCCGGACATAGCCGCGTTGGGCGTTGAAGAACTTGACGTCCGGGTTCGCCGCGAGCAGCCGGCGGCCTTTGTCGCTCAGATCGGTTCCGTCGCCGTTGCTGGTGATCGAGGTGCCGGTGAATTCCGCCGCCACGACCGGTGATCCGGGATCGGAGTAGTCGCGCCGCAGGTCGGCGGCCTGGTTCTCGTGTCGGTCGCCGGTGATCACCACCAGGTTCGCGGCGCCGCGGGTCGCCGCGGCGTCCAGTACGGCGTTGCGGTCGGCGACGTAGCCGTCCCAGGCGTCGGTGGAGACGCTGACCCGAGGGCCCGGGTCGGAATCGTTCTGGCTCATACCCACCTGGTTGCCGAGGACCTGCCAGCGCGCGGGGGAGTGGGTCAGGCCGTCGATCAGCCAATCCCGTTGCTGCGCACCGAGAATGGTGCGGCCGGAGGAGAATCGATCGGTGCAGCCGTCGACCACGGCGCCGCCGCATGCCTGCGGTGTGCGGTATTGGCGGGTGTCGAGCATGGTGATCTCGGCCAGATCGCCGAACCGGAAGCGGCGATGCAGCCGGATGCCCGCGGCGGACGGCAGCTGCGCCAGGCGCAGTGGCTGGTGCTCGTACATGGCCTGGAAGGCGGCGGCGCGGCGGCGGCGGAACAGGGCGGGGACGCGCCAGATGTCGAGACCGATGCCGGGCGCGTCCGCGGCCCAGTTGTTGTCGACCTCGTGATCGTCCATGGTGACCAGCCAGGGGAACGCGGCGTGTGCGGCGCGCAGCGGCTGCTCCGATTTGTACAGCGCGTACCGCAGCCGGTAGCCGGGCAGGTCGACGGCCTCGTCGCGGAAGTTCGGCCCCATCGCGACACCCGCCCGCCCGCGCACCCACGCCCGCTCGTAGATGTAGTCGCCCAGATGCACGACCAGATCCAGATCTTCCCGGCTCAGGTGCTCGTAGGCGGTGTAGTAGCCGGAACTCCACGACTGGCAGGAGGCGAAGGCGAAGCGCAGCCGCGCCAGGGCCTGCCCGGGCGCCGGGGCGGTGCGCGTGCGCCCCACCGGCGACACCGCCGAGCTCACCCGGAACCGATAGAAATACCAGCGATCCGGCGCCAATCCGCGCACCTCCGGATGCACGCTGTGGCCGAGTGCGCGGCTGGCCACCGCCGACCCGCGCGCCACCACCCGGCGGAACTGCTCGTCGTCCGCCACTTCGTAATCGACCGTGACCGGATCCACCGGCATGCCGCCGAGGCCGTCGGGCGCCAGCGGGTCCGGCGCCAGCCGCGTCCACAGCACCACACCGTCGGGTGCGGGATCGCCGGAGGCGACGCCCAGCGCGAACGGATCGCCGAGCCGGCGCGGGGCCGGAAACCGGGCACTGCTCGCCGCCGCGGTTCCCGCCAGTACCGCGGCCGACCCCGCGGCGCCGACTCGCAACAGTTCCCGACGTGAGAGAGCCATACATCAGCGTAAGGCCGCGCCCGGGGACGGGAAGGGGCCCGAGCGGCGCTGCGGTGTCAGAGCAGCCCGCCCCGGCGCGCGTGGTCGAGGGCGTCGACGCGGGAATTGGTGCCCAGCTTGCCGTAGATACCGCGCAGGTGCGTCTTGACGGTGTTGACCGAGACGCCGAGGTCCGCGGCGATCTGCTGTGCGGTGCGGCCGGAAGGCAATTGCTTGAGCACGGTCATCTCGGTGTGGGTCAAAGCGGGGTAGGCGGGCCTGCGGCGCGCCGCGGGGTGCCGCCGGATCGTCGCCGCGAAGCTCTCCGCCCGGCCGAGCCTGCCCGCGTAACTGTCCAGCAAGGGCATCGCGGCGGGCACATCGAGGAACGGCCGCAACAGCCGGTGGGGCGTGGCGGAGCCGAGCGCGTTCTCCAGTGCGGCGAGGGCTTTGGTCGGGGCCCTGGACTCGTGTTGCGCCGCGGAGTACAGCAGCCACCCGGTGACGGCGCTGACCGGGCGCAGGTCGTCGGCCCGCTCCAGCAGCGGTTCGAGGACGGCGCAGGTCGCCTTGCGGCGATCGGCCGCGGCGTGCAGCGCCGCATCGGCCAACCGCACCTCGGGAAGCTCTCCGACGATGCCGCGGGCGCGTTCGACCAGCAGTTGCGCGGTCCTCGCGTCGTGCACGCGCAGCAGCGCCCACACCACCGGCAGGATCAGGCTGCCCGTCGTGGCGGGGACCGTCTTGTGCTCCAGCAGGACCAGCAGGCTGCGACGCAGCGCATCCACCGCCGCGGACTGCTCCTCGGCCCGCTCGAGATCCAGCAAGCGGCCCACGACGTGGCCGCGCCATCCGGCGGCAGGGCCGCATGATCCGTCGTGATCGGCCCGCTCGGTGAGAACGGACGCGATCTGCGCCGCTTCGGGCGTCTCGCCTTGCAGGTAGGCGCCGTAGGCGGCCACCGACGTCGCCTGGACGGCGTCGGTCGTCCCCAGCAGTCCGTGTTCCTCGGCGATCGCCAGCGCACGCGCCGCGCGCTCGCGCATCGCGGTGGCGGCGTCGACGGCGTCGGCGGCGAAGGCCAGCCGGGTCAGCGCACGCAGCACCAAGCGGGGGCGGCCCGCGTGCTCGGCGAGTGCGAGCGCCGAGTGCAGCAGCTGTTCGCCGCGAGCGACGGCCCCACCGGCGACGAAGGCGGTGGCGATCTGGATCTCGGCGTACGCGTCGAGATCGGGATCGCCGGTCGGGGAGACGCGGTCCGGGAAACCGGGAAGGCCGGCCCCGGTGGTCGCCGCGACGTCGATCGTCGCGGCGAGGGTGAGTGCGTCCAGCCGTTCGGGCGAGGCGAAGGAGATCTTGGCGGCGCGCCGCGCCGCGGCGGTGTCCAGGCACGCCACCGCGGCGGCGGAGCTGCCCGTGACGAGGGCGTCGACGACGCGCACCAGCCACAGGAACGGATCGTCGAGCAGAGCGGGCGCCGAACGGGCCAGTTGATCGAACAGCGTCGCGCCCTTGCCGTCGAGAACCATGCGCAGCGCACACGTGGACAGGAATTCGCACAGCTGATCGCGGTCCGCGCCCGCGAGCTGGTGCGCAAGCGCGGTGGAGGGCTGCCCCGCGGACCGCAACCAGCGAGCCGCCCGGCGATGCAGTTCCGCGCACAGGTCCGGTCCGAGGCGGCGGGCTTCGGCGAGGAAGTGGGCGCGCACCAGCGGATGACAGGAGAACCAGACCTCGCCGTCGCGCACGTCGGAGTCGATCGGGAAGTCGATCCGATCGAGTTCGTGCAGACAGTGCCCCGCGCCACCGTCGAGGAGTTCGTCGGCGAGCTGCTCGGTGAAGGAAACCGGCAGGCTGGTGTAGGTGAGGAACCGGCGCAGCGCGGGCGGCAGCGCCTCGATGAGTTCGCTCATCAGGAAATCGGCGACCGCGCGCGCCGGGCGGGCGAGAACGGTGAGCGCAGTGGCTCGGTCGTCGGATCTCGCGGCCAGATGGGTCGCGGCGATGCGCACGAGGGCGGCCCAGCCCCGGGTCATGGCGTGCAGTGTCGCGAGTTCGTCGCCGGTGAGCTCGCAGCCGTGGTCACGGCACAGCGCATCGATCTGCGCCGGGGTGAAGGCGAGTTCACTCCGACCCCACCGGGTCAGTCGCGAATGCAGCTCGAGCACGTGCCAGCGCAGCGGCGGAGCGAAGCGGGCACACAGCACCGTCGTCACGTTCGGCGGGGCATGCTGCAGGAAGTACTCGATGCCGGCGAGCGCGAGCGGATCGGTGAGCAGATGGGCGTCGTCGAGCACGAGAACCGTCGGCGTCGTGCGCGCGGCCAGCGTGTCGGCGAGCGCCGCGGCCTGCGCGGCGGGCGGACCCGGGCAGGTCGGGTTCGTGATCTCGAAGCGGGCGTGCAGCACGGTCCACAGCGTCGTCGGGTCGTCGAGCTGCTCGGTGACGGTCACCCAGGCGACGTCGGACGTACCCGCGGCGTGCCGGGCGGCCCAATCGGCCACCAGTACCGACTTCCCGGCCCCGGCCGGTGCGCAGAGCAGCAGCACGTGTCCGTCGCGGGTGCCGGAGACGCCGTCGGCGGCGGCGTGCAGATCGAACCGGGGGATGGGGGTGAACGGCAACGCCGGTATGTCGGTGATGGATTGCGCCGCGGCGGGGACAGGGCGTAGAGCGGGGACGTGCGAGGTGGTCACCGTGCCTCCCGGGCCGTGTGCTGACAGATCACTACCACGCCTCGGTAGCGGAACTTACCCGGTGTGTAGTCCGCTCGATCAGATCGTGTGTGGTCGTTATGGAATTTTCATTTCGGGCGACCGCGAAATACCGGAGTCACCCGAAACGGGTGAAGTGCCGGACGGTGGGACTGGTGGACATTCGGAAGACGCCTGTCCACTATTCCCCGAGAAAGGGGGCGCCCGATGACGCACATGACCGAACCGGAGCCACACCCCGTCCGCCGTGGCATCGCGGCGGGTACGTCCATAGCGGCCGCGATCCTGCTGCTGACCGTCGGCGTGCTGTCGATCTTCGAGGGGATCTCCGCCGTCGCCGACGACGATCTGATCGTCGTCGGCGCCGACTACGTCTACAAGTTCGACACCACGACCTGGGGCTGGATCCACATCGTCGTCGGCATTCTCCTGGTCGTCGCGGCGCTGGGTTTGATGACCGGCGCCACCTGGGCGCGGGTGGTGGCGATCTGCCTGGCGGCTCTGTCGATCATCGCGAACTTCATGTGGTTGCCGTACTACCCGGCATGGTCGGTTCTGGTGATCGCGTTGAACATCGTCGTGATCTGGGCGGTCGCCACTTGGCGGCCGGAAGCCGTCTGAGCGGACGGGCATTCGCGGCCGCGCGCCTCTGCTCTCGGCCGGGGCGAACTGCGCCGATCCGATCTTCGGTGCGCCTCGCACCTGAAGCAGGGCGGCGCCGGTCGGCGGGATCCGGCGTCTTCCGGCCGGGGTGGCTCGGCGCGGGTGGTAGGGCGAACCGTTGCGGCCGGCAGCATTCCGGCGAGCAAACTTGGTGAACTCTCGCAGAAGTCGGGGTTTCCGCTGCCACCATAGGTGAGGTTGTGGTATCCACCTTCGAGATCGCACTACGAACTCGAAGGGACGCCAATGCCCAGCAAGCCCCCGCTCGTTCTCCTGCACGGTGTCACGATGTCCGAACGGGTGTGGGACGACGTCACCCCCTTGCTCGCCGCCCGGCACGAGGTGATCACGCCCACCGCCGTCGGCCATCGGGGCGGGCCGCCCGCCCTGCGGCGCCCGGCGCGGGTCGAGCATCTGGTGGATGACATCGAGCAGCGGCTGGACGCGCTGGGGCTGCGCCGGGTGCATGTCGCGGGCAATTCGCTGGGTGGCTGGATGGCGATCGAATTGGCTCGCCGCGGTCGAGCGGAGTCCGTCTGCGCGCTCTCACCGGCGGGGTTCTGGGCAGCCGGGGACGGAAGCCGGTCGGCCGCGACGCGCCGCATCGCCCGGGAGGCGGTCACCGGGCGGCTGCTGGGCTTTGCCGCCCCGCTGGCGCTGCGCAGTGCGTCGGCCCGGCGCATCGCTCTGCGCAACATCGCCGTGCACGGTGATCGCATCAGCTCGGCGCAGGCCCTGACCTGCTTACGCGACCTGCTGGAATGCACCGTCACCGCCGATCTGCTCGGCACCGACGAGCAGATCGCCGCGTTCGACCCGTTGCCGTGCCCGATCACGGTGGCCTGGTCGGAACACGATCGTGTTCTTCCCGAACACATTCACGGGCCGATCGCCCGGACGCGGCTGCCCGAGGCCGTGTACACCATCCTGCCGGACACCGGTCACGTTCCGATGATCGATGACCCGCGGCTGGTGGCGCAGACGATCCTGACCACCACCAGCGTCACCACCGCCGAGGCGCCCTAGGCCCCGCGCGTTCCGCGGCGTAGCGCCCGGCGGACGGCGATGGGCCCGCCCGGTCACACGTCGAGCAGGTGCGGCAATCCGGCGCGATACCGATCGGCGTCGATGTGTTTCCACGGTTCGAAGACCGGCAGGGACACCAGCGGGAAGATCGGTACGCGGGGGGCCG
Organism: Nocardia sp. NPDC047648; assembly: GCF_040642815.1. NCBI lineage: Bacteria > Bacillati > Actinomycetota > Actinomycetes > Mycobacteriales > Nocardiaceae > Nocardia > Nocardia sp. NPDC047648. Next base: position 12,786 of record NZ_JBEYSX010000017.1, read on the forward strand.
GGTCGTCGGCGGCGTCGAGGATCGCGTTGGTGGCGGCGCGCCCGGATTCGTTGGCGCCTTCCATCGTGGCGAGGTCGATGTGGTTGCGTACGTGATCGCCGCCGAAGAACAAGTTCGGGATGGCGCAGTGGGCCTGCGGCCGGTGATCGTAGGAGCCGACGGTGTTGACCAGTAGCGGAGTCTCGTTGCGCACGCCGTTCGCGGTCCAGGTGATTCCGGGGTCCAGATGCCAGGAGCGGATGTCCTCGGGACGCAGCCATCCCGTCCCGGTGTTGAGCCACTCCGTGAGCTGTGCCCACACCTCTTCGGCGATCTCCTCCGCGGAGCATTGTTTGGCGGGCCGGTCGAAGCGGATGCCGGGGGAATCCCAGTCGGAGATGTCCACCGAAAGGCATTCGCGCACCGTGCCGTCGCCGTAACGGGTGGCGAAGTCGCCGACCCACATGGGCGCTTGGCGCAAGGCGGTGAGCGCCCACGGGGAGCCGAGGGCGGCGATATGGCCTTCCGGCAACTCGGTGGGGTTGGCGAGGTAGTACTGAATACCGACCATCCAGTCGGTCCGCAGCTCCCGCATGCCCGCCAGATGCGGGTCGGTGTCGAGGATGTCGTCGGTCAGCAGCGTGACCGCCTTGTCCACCGGCATCGCGCACAGATACCAGTCCGCGGTGACCACGGTGGAGCGGCCGCCGGGATCCGTCAGCGTCGCCGAGGCGATCCGGCCATCGCGAAGCTGCAGCCGTGTCGCCCGCAGGCCCGGCACGAATTGCACGCCCCGCGAGCGCAGATATGTGACCCAGGGGTCGATCCACGCTTCGTTGGTGGGACGGTTGAGAATACGGTCGATTCCCGCGGAGTACTGCGGTATCGCCCCGGTCCCCGCCAGCACCAGGGCCTCCCCGATGGTGCCGATCGTGCGCGCCGAACTCAGCTGGGGTTTGGCCGCCACGGTGATCCGGGTGAGGGCGCTGACCAGGTATTCGCGATAAGCCGGTGACTTGCCTTCGGCCCGCAGGATCTGCTCCCACGTGACGTATTCCCACTGCCCGAAACGCCGTTCGGTGCAAGAGGTGAACCAGACGGCCATCTGTTTGGCGAAGAACGCGAGTTCGGCCGGTGGCAGTTCCGGAATGAAGCCGAACGCGCCGATCAGCGTGCTCTGCAACCGCTGCGGGTTGATCTGGTCGAGACCCCCGAATTCGACCGGCGCGTAGATCGGCGGCCTGCCCCGGAAACCGGCGACGGTGCCCTCGACGCGGACGAGGTTGCCCGCGACGCCATCGGGATTGCCGGGGAAGGGAATGCGCCGCATGGTGTCCGGAAGGTTCTGATAGCAGCCGGGAAAGAACCGGAAGCCGTGCTCGCCGGGCAGGTCCGAGCGGCCGTCGGTGCCGGTGCCCGGCACACCCATGCTGCGCGCCTTGCCGCCGAGGAACGCCGGTTCGTACACGGTGACCGCGTATCCCCGCTCGATCAGTTCGTGGGCCGCCGACAGCCCGGCGACGCCCCCGCCGAGCACCGCGACCGACTTTCCTCCGGTGCGCAGCGCGGGCGTTCGGCGTGGTCCGGGCGGTGCGGCGTGCGCCGGGGCGGCGGTGAGGGCCAGTCCGGCCGCGAGCGTGCCGCGCAACAGGTCGCGGCGGGTGAGGTCGATGGTCGGCCGAGGACGCGGGTCATGCATGTCGATCTCCTGAAGATGCCGCGAGAACGCGCCGCGGCGGCCGGGACTGGATGGCGTCGGCGGGATCGGAGCGCGTGAAGGCGCACGCTTCCCTCCGTTCGGAGACTGTGTCGCGGAATTCGTCCGCCAGATTCGCGAGGACCGGCCAGGGGGCGCGCCACAATGCGCGCAATGCTCCCGCCGCGAGCGCCGCCGCGCGTGCGGGAGTGAAGACGTCTTCGGGAGCCACGGTGCGCGAGAAGATCTCGGTGACCGCGTCGGCCAGCGAGGGGTCGGCCGCGGCCCTGCGGTAGAGCTCGATTTCCACAGGGCGCATCGCCGTACCCCGGGCCAGCCGATTGGTCCACTGGTAGACACTCAGGCATTCGCGATCGCGCAGCCGTTCCCACGCGGCCAAGGCGGTGTCGAGGTGCTCGGTGTCGTCGAGGGCAGCGGCGGCCAGTTCGCCGAGCAGCCGGCCGTAGCGCAAGGCATCCCGGATGCCTTGCGCGGTCACCGGATCCTTGAAATGGCCCGCGTCACCGGGCAGCGCCCAGCCCGGCCCGGTCGAGCGCCGGAAGTAGGACGCCAGTCCGGTGGCCGAACGCACCCGCCCGACGCGGCGGCAAACGCGCAGGCGCCGTGAGAGTCCGGGCAGGCGCTCGATCGCCTCCTGATACCTGCGCTCGGCGCGCCCGCCACCCGGTTCGGCGGGCTGCGCGGGCGGTTGGACGAGGCTCAGCAGCAAGCCGTCGTCGCAGGGGAACGCGGTGCCGAGATCCGGACCGTTCCGCCATTGGGCCGCGATGTGCCGCTGGTCGGCCGCGCCGTCGTGCCAGTAGGCGAACAAGCAGTCCCGTCCGCTCGGTGCGGACAATCGGGGCCGGGTGGCGCCGACGAGCCGGGCCACCGTACTGCGGCGACCGTCCGCGCCGACGACCAGGCGGGCACGTACCTCGTGTTCGCCGCTTCCGTCGGCGTAGCGAACGCCGGCGCAGCGATCCCCCGACCACAGCAGATCGGTGACCCGCACGCCCTCGCGGATCCGTGCTCCCGCCTCGACGGCGGTGGCCACGAGCGCGGCGTCCAGTCCGGTCCGCCGCACGCACATCGCGTGGTCGACGCCGTCCACCGGTGTGAAGGACGACCGGACCGCGTAGCCGCCGCCGTCGGCGAAGGCCGTGGTCAGCGGGGGCGCGCCGAGCCGGAGGACACGGTCGAGGGCGCCCGTGCGATGCAGTTCGGCCAGGCCGCCGGGCCACAGCAGGTGCGTCGAGAGGGTGTCGGAGGGAAAGCGCGCCGAGTCCAGCGCGAGCACGTCGCGCCCGGCTCGCGCCAACGCGATGGCGGTCGCGGAGCCCGCGCACCGCGCGCCCACCACGACCACGTCGGTGTACTCGATTGCCGGGGGAGAAGAACCGCGCATGCCCGAACACCTCGGTCGCATAGTCTCGGACACTGTGTCCGATCGATGGTGAGCGGTGGGTGCCCGAATGTCAATATCGGTGCCGTGTCGGCAGAATGGGGGGACGCACCCGACCGGCACAGCCGAGCACGCGGCCGCCGCGCCGCAGAGAGGACCCGGATGCCCTCGCTGACCCGTGTCCCCAGAAACGCACGCAAACCGGTCGACGATCGGCGCGCGGATTTCGAGCGACGCGTCCTCGCCGCGGTGGAGGAGTTGCTCGCCGACGGCACGCCCTACACCGAGATCGCCGTCCACCGGATCGCCGCCGCCTCGCAGTCGGCGAGGTCGACGTTCTACCGGTATTTCCCGGACAAGAGCCGGCTGCTGATCCGCATGGCCGAATTGGCCACCGCGGATCTGTTCGAGGCGGCGGAGCGCTGGTGGATCACCGAGCACACCGGGCGGCAGGCCGGTGTGGTGACGGCCGTGCGGACCATGATCGCGGGGTTCCGGGAGCACCGGTCGCTGCTGCTGGCGCTCAGCGAAGTCGCCGCCTACGACCGCGACGTCGGCGCGTATTGGCGCGGCCGGGTCGCCTCGTTCGTGGCGGTGGTGCGCTCGCGGCTGGAAACCGACCGTGCCGCGGGCCGGATCAGTCCGGCGATCGATCCGCAGGCCACCGCCGTCGTGCTGACCTCGATGGTGGAACGCGCGATCGCGGTGAGCTTCTCCTCCGGCTCCGGGGTCACCGACGACGCGCTGGCGGAGGCGCTGGGCCGGGCGATCTGGTTGACGGTGTACGGCGACGCCCCGTCTGCCTGACGGGACACCCGGCGCCGCAAGCGGATCCATTGCTACAGTCGCGCCCATGACACCATCCGGACAGCCCCTGCGGATCGGCATCCTGGGCGCCGCCCGCATCGCGCCCGCCGCCGTCGTGCGACCCGCAGGGGCGAACGCGGACACGGTGGTCGCCGCCGTGGCTGCCCGCGAGCCGGAACGCGGGCGGGCGTTCGCGCGCGAACACGGTATCGCGCAGGTCTTCGACAGCTATGCCGCGCTGATCGCCGCGCCCGACATCGACGCGGTCTACAACCCGCTGCCGAACGGTCTGCACGGCCGGTGGACGAAGGAGGCGCTCGCCGCGGGCAAGCACGTGCTGTGCGAGAAACCGTTCACCGCCAACGCCGCCGAGGCCGAGGAGATCGCGGCGCTGGCCGCGAGGTCGGACCGGGTGGTCATGGAGGCCTTCCACTACCGCTACCACCCGATGACCAGGCGGGCCGAGGAGATCATCGCCTCCGGCGAACTCGGCGAGCTGGTGCGGGTGGACACCGCGATGTGTTTTCCGCTGCCGCGATTCTCCGACATCCGCTATGACTACGCCCTCGCGGGCGGGGCGCTGATGGACGCGGGCTGCTACGCGGTGCACATGGCCCGGGTCTTCGGCGGCGAGAACCCGGAGGTCATCGCCGCGACCGCGAAATTGCGCGGCCCGCACATCGACCGCGCGATGAGCGCCGAACTGCGCTTCCCCTCCGGGCATACCGGGCGGGTGCGCTGCTCGATGTGGTCGTCGGACCTGCTGCGCATCGGGGCGCGCGTGGTGGGCGAACGCGGTGAACTGCGGTTGCTCAATCCGGTGGCGCCGCAACTGCCGCGCAGGCTGTCGGTGCGTTCGCGGGGCGGCAGGCGCACGGAGAAGATCTCGCGCCGCAGCACCTACGCCTATCAGCTCGACGCCTTCGTCGCGGCGGTGCGGCACGGGGAGCCGGTGCTCACCTCCGCCCAGGACGCGGTGGCGACGATGACCGTCATCGATGCGATCTACGCGGCCGCGGGCCTGCCGCTACGGCAACCGGCTTGACGCGGCGGTCGCGATCGCCTCGGTGTAGACCGCGACCAGTCGTTCGGTGAACCGCGACTGCAGCGTTCGGCCCGCGTGGCGTGCCAAGACCTCGCGCATGGCGGTGAGCCGGTCCGGTTGAGCCGCCAGCAGCCGCAGCGCTTCGGTGAGTGCGGCCGTCGAGGCGTCGCGGGCCCGGAATTCGCCGCCCTCGGGCACGGTTTCGGTGACGTCGGGGTCGCAGTGCAGCACGGGAAGGCCCACCGCGACCGCCTCGAGCAGAACCATGCCTTGCGTGTCACACCCGGCGGAGGGGAACAGCAGCACATCGTGGGCACGCATGGCCGCCAAGCACTGCGCCTGGCTCACCTCGCCGTGCAGCCGAACCCGCTCGTGCAGCCCGAGCCGGTCGACGGCCGCGCGCAGGCGCGCCTCCAACGCTCCCGCACCGTAGATGTCGAGGGTGCAGCCCTCGGCCCGGTGCACCGCCTCGATGGCGTCCAGCGGCCGCTTCTCCGCCGAGAACCTGCCGCACCACAGCACGCGCAGCAACGGGTCCCGGCCACGGGGCCGCTCGGGGAGAGCGCGCACCAGATCGTCGTCGACTCCGTTGGACACCACGTGCATCGGCCGATCCACCCCGTGCGCGGCCAACCGCTGGGCGAAATGCCGTGTCGGCACCACGACGTGGTCGGCTGCTCGCGCCTGCGCGACCAGCGGCCGCCAGGCGTGGCGTGCCATGCGGCTTTCCGCCGACTTCGGCATCGTCCCGCGCAGGCCGACGAAGCTGCCGTGCAGCACGCGCATGGTGAGCGCGGCGAGGTAGGGAAACGGGGAATTGCGTTCGATGAAGGAGTCGTCGCGGCTGTGCATGGACTGCACCGCCGCAAGGCCGTGGCGGCGCGCGGCGCGCAATCCGGCGATGCCCGCTCCGTAGGTGGTCTGCGCGTGCACGACATCGAAACCGCGCTCGGCGAACACCGCGTCGATGAGGCGGGCATTCCTTCGGGTCGGCAGGGCGACCGGATAGCCGTTCACGGCCAATCCGGCCGTGGTGGCGAGCACGACGATCCCGGGATCCGGCGGCACGGGATCCGGCGGGGGGATGGTGAACACGGTGACGCGATGCCCCAGTCGTTCCAAGGCCGTGCGCTGCGCGCGCATCGACGTCTGGATTCCCCCGAGGGTGGCCGGATGGAAGTCCGCGAACATCGCGATGCGCAACGAGCGGTCGTCCGCGCTCACGCGGTGCCCCGTCCGGCCGCGGAAGGCGCACAGCCGTCGAGGAATTCGAGGATGTGCCCGTATACGTCGAGCGCGGCGCCGCGACCGAGGAAGGTGTCGAGGTGGCCGTAGGAAGGGATCTCGATGTAGCGCACGTCCAGCCCGGGATGGCGGGTGGTGAGCACGTCGTGGCACAGCTTGTTGGAGTCGAGCCAGACCTCGTTGCGGCTGCCCGACAACAGCAGCACCGGGCAATCGATCCGGTCGGCGTGGTCGAGGGCGTTCTCCGGGAGCACGCGGTAGCGGTCGTCGTTGTCGTTCCAGCGTTGCACCGCGTGCGCCAGCTCCATCCGCCGCAGCTGGGGCAGCACATGAACCGGGATCGGCCCGAACAGTTCCGCCAAACGGTCGTGGGTGCGCGGATCGAGGTGGTCGTGGACGAACAGCTGCGCGCCCATGCCCCAGCTGCCGTGCACCATCCGGCAGGTGGGGTCGGTGCATTCCCCTTTCCGGGTGAGCAGGGCGTAGAGCAGTGTTTTGCGTGACCACAGCCCGACTCTGCGGAAGTCGGACTCGAGGTGGTGGACGCGGGAGCCGAGCAGTTCGCCGCCCACGAGCACGCGCATCCGCACCGCGCTGCTCACTTTCGGGGTGAGGAAGACCCCCTGGGCCACGACGCCGGCCAAGCCGGGCAGCAGTCCCGCGGCCATGCTCATCGACAGCGCCAAGGCCCCGACGCAGTGCGCGACCACGAACAGTGGCCGGTCGCCGATGCGCAGGCGGATCTCCTCGACGGCTCCGGGGAGGTCGTAGAGGGCCACGTCGTCGAAGCTGAAACGCGGCCCGGCGGCGTTGTAGGGCAGTCGGGAGCTGCCGCGCCAGTCCAGCAGCCACGGTTGGTATCCCGCGTCGAGCAGCGCGTCGACGACCGTGCGGATCTCCGGCGCCAGGAACATCTCCGAGGAGACGCCGTGGCCGTGGACCAGCAGGACCGCGGGCCGGTCGGCCTCGGCGGCGACGACGCGGCGCAAGCCCAGCCGCAGACCGTCGGCGGCACGGAACGGGATCTCCTCCAGCGTCGGGGCGGCGCCCGGCCGGATCGGGGTGAGCATCAGCGCGACTCCTTCGCGTTTCGGCGCAGATCCAGCAGCTCGGTGCCCACGCGCAACGCCGGTTCCAGCAGGCCCTTACCGAGCTGGGAACCGAACCAGCTCAGCCACAACAATTTCGCGGTCCGCCGCTGGCGCTCGGACAATCGCGGATCGACCTGAATGCCATCGATCTGATCGCGCAAATAGGTCTCCAGCGGCACGGCGACTTCGCCGCTGAGGCTCGCCGGTTCGCCCTCGCGGCCGAGTTCCACGGTCAGCGTGCGCGCCTGCCTGATGAGGGTGCGGCGCGCCTCGGCGTATTTGTAACCGGACAGCCACCACCGCCCGCCGTCGGCGTCGCGCAGCGACAGCCGGTAGTGCATCAGCGGATGCCGCAGTCCGTGCCGGATCGGGATGCCGTCGTGCGGGCGCACCGACAGCACACCGGACACGGTGAGGGGTTCGTCGTGCAGGCGTGCGCACCGTAGTTCGCCACCGACATCGACCGTGCGCCCGGCCACCAGCTGGTGGGTGCTCGCGATGGACAAGCGCAGATTCAGGGTGCAGGAGGTGTCGGCCGCCCCGTCCACGGCTCCGAGGGTGCCCGCCAGGGTTTCCGCGAACCACAGATACGGTGCGTCCCGCGGCTGCGGCAGCCGGGCCAGACCGGTGCCCGCGAGCATTTCCAGCGTCTTGCTTTGTGACCGAGCGCCGTAGCGGACCGGCTGGGGCAGGTTGTGGGCGCGCAGGAAGGCGCGGGTTCGGTCGTCGGTGGCGGCGGGAACGGAGGCCATCGTCTCCAGCGGGTGGCGCGCGACCGGGCTCTGCAACACCTGCGCCAGCGATTCCAGCTCCGGGACCGGCTCGGTGCGGATCCGTTCCACCACCTCGTCACACCAGGCGGCCCAATGCTGCACCCGCATGTCCATGCCCAGCGCCGCCGACTCGCCGAGCATCTGCTCCAGCGTGGTCGGCGTGCCGGTGAGATGGTAGTTGTGGCCCCACGCCCCCGGCGCGCACACGATGGCCGCCGCGACCTTGCTGACCCAATCCACCGGGGCGACATGGAGATTGCGCAGCGCGGGGACGGTGCCGAACCGCGACAGGGCCGCGATGATGCCGCTGTTGAGGTCGCGGGGGTTGTGCGCACCGGTCTCCCGGTGTCCGCCGATTCCACCGGGTCGCAGCACCGTGACCACCAGTCCGTGCTCACGCGCCCGCCGCATCACCGCCTCGGCCGCCCACTTCGTGCGGTCGTAGCCGATCACGAGCTTGCCGATATTCGCCACCGGATCGTCCTCGCCCATCGAGGCGATGCCGAGTTCGTTGAACACCGCGATCGAGGAGATGTGGTGCAGCGGTTTCGGTCTGCCGGTCGCGGCCAGCCGGGCGAGGGTCAGCGGGCCGAGCACGTTGCCGCGGCGCAGGGATCGGTAGCCGCGCAGGAAGTCCACCGCGGCGCCCACGTTGACGATCGCGTCGACCTCGTCCGCCAGCGCGGTCCAGCGTTGCTCGGACAGGCCGAGGTTCGGCTCCCGCAGGTCGCCGGCCAGCACCGTCACCCGCCTGCGCACCTCCGGTGACCACGGCAGCAGGAACCGCGTCAGCGCGGCGGCCAGCCGGTCGAGGCCGTCGGTCTCGTCCCGCGCGCGAACCAGGCAGACGACGTGGGCGTCGCTGCCGCGCAACAGGTCCAGCAGCAGATGGCTGCCGAGGAAACCGGTGGCGCCGGTGAGCAGCACACGGCGTGGCGCCACCCGCTCCGGCGGGTCGACCAGCGGCAACCGGTCGGCTCCGGCGACATCGGACATCAGCTGCGCGAACTCGTCGTCCACCGAATCGGATGCCGGCGCGATGCTCTCGTGGTCCCTGGCGTCCGTACCGGTGCCCAGCCAGCGCCGCGCGAGCCTGCGCGGACGCGCGTCGGCGAACACGTCGTCCAACTCCAGGTGCACGTCGAGTTCGCGGGCGAGCGCCGCCACGAACTGCACCGCCGCGACGGAGGTGGCGCCGCCGTCGAAGAAATCCGTGTCCGGGCCGACGGTTTCGGCGGTGAATCGGTTCGCCAGCCGGGTGACCGCCGCCGTGAGCGACTCCGGATCCCACTGTTCGCGACGTTCGATCGCCGCCGTCGCGGGGGGCGCGTCGCCACCCGCGCGCGCGAGCAACGCGGACACGTCCAGGCCGCCACCGCGCTCGATGGCCTCGGCGAGGTCGCGGCGATCGGCTCGCTCGAGACGCGGCGGGTGCTCGCCGTTCGGACTGCGCACGGGAAACTCCTTGTCGGCCATGATCATCGCGCCCAGGACCGGAACGTCCGCAGGCGATCCAGCGGCACCTCGACATCGAGCCGCTCGGTATCGGTGGCGCCACCGCCCAGGGCGGCGGCCAACCGGCGGGCGGGCACGTTGCGCTCGGTGCGGTGGACGGTCATGCGCACCGTCGTGCAACCCAGCGCGGCCGCGCGGTCGGCCAGCCAGCCCAGCAGGTGTTCCTCGACGCCGCGGCCGAGGGCGCGGCAGCTGAGATGCCATCCGCGCACACCCAGCGCGGTCCCCTCGGCGCGCAGCGCGAGCACGGCGATCGTTCCGTAGTCGCCGAACCGGTCGCGCGCCGCCGCGGTCCACACCTCGCCGTCCTCCTGCCAGCGGTCGACATCCTGCTCGGTGCTCGGGCCCAGAACGAATTGGCTGGTGCGCCGGATCAGCTGAGCGGCGCGCGCCCGGCTTCGGTCGGAGAGCCGCTCGACGGTCACCACCAGGTGCAGACTCTCGAGGAACCGCGCGAAGTCCAGTTGTTCGCGGGCCAGGTCGCGTTCGCGTTCGCGCCGGTAGAACTCCGCCCGCTCGGCGTCCTCCTCGGTCACCGCCACCGGCGTAACCGGCCACAATCGGGTCAGGAAGGCCTCCAGTTCCTCGATCGGCGGACAGGTCACCGCGAGCACTTCCGGCAGTCGGGAACGCATCTTCGCGATCTCCACCGGGTTGTCGTCGAGATAGACCACGTCGTCCGATGCCAGACCCAAGGTGCGCGCGGCCTCCTCGAGCCGTTCGGCTTTGCTGTCCCATCCGGTGGAGACGATGGCGAAGTCCGCGGCGTGCAGCGGACTGTCCGGACGGTCCAGGACCGCGTGCACGGAATCATCGTCGTTGTTGCTGATCAGCACCAGCAGGGTGCCCGCGGCACGCCACTGCCGCAGCCGCCGCGCCAGCGTGATCCGCGGCGGGTCGAAGGTGACCGCCGCGGGCCCGATTTCGCCCACGACGCCGCTCCACAAGGTGTCGTCGCCGTCCACGGCGATGACTTTCGGGGCGGGCAGCAACGCGACGCGCGCGACGGCGGCGAGCGTCAGCGCCACCGCCGCCTGGAACTCCTCGGTGAACGGCAGGTGCGCCAGCGCGTCGGTCTGCTCGTCGAAACGGTGTGCCACCGGGTGGTCACGGGTCCAGTCGGCTTCGGTGAGCACCGCGACGCCGGGAATCTCCCGCAGCCGTTCGGCGGTCAACCGCTCCCACCGCAGCAACCGCTCGTCGAGGCCGGGAGCGGGAAGCAGGCCGACGATGATCGGCACCCGGGCACGCTCGGCGGCCTCCCGGACGGCGGCGGGGTATTGCTCGGCCAGTTCGGTGAGCGAGTCGTCGGTGAGCGGACCGAATCGCTCCAGGTCGGCCGCCCGCAGCAGCACGATGCCCAGCGCGGTCGACGGCTGGGCGAAGACCCCGGACGGGTCGCGCAATCCGGCCAGGACGTGATGGTAGGGCGCTTCGAGCACGGTCCGCCCGTCCGCGCCGTGGGCATGCGCGGCCGCGCTGTATAGATCCGGCAGCTTCCCCAGCGCGAACGTGGCCCCGAACGCGACGCCTCGCGGTGTGTCCGTGCGCGGTGGGCGCACCGGCAGCCCGGAGTGCTCGACCACCTCGCCGAGCAGTGCCAGGTAGTCCTGACCGAGACGGGTGCAGGTCGCGTCGTCGATGATGTCGGCGTTGTAGGTGAACCAGATCTGATCCGCGTCGGCCAGCACGGCCACCATGAGGTCGAGATCGGAGTAACCGGTCCCCACCGGAACCAGGTCCGCGCGGTGGACGGCGGAATTGGCCCGCAGATAGTTGAAGTACACCTCGACCAGCGGCGCGTTGTCCCGATACAGGCCCTCCGCCGCGAGTGTGGTGAGGACGTCGGAGAAACCGGCTCCGGGCACCAGCAGCCGCCGTAGCCGGTCGCCGGTCCGGTGCAGCAGGTCATCGATCGACTCGCCGGGCTCGACGGTCGCCGGATAGGGCACCGGCACACCGAAATAGCCGACGGCTGTCGGCGCGTCGGCGTGGATGCGGGTGTCCACCGGGACGGCGAGCGCGAAACGATCGGTGTCCTGCCGCCGGGCCAGCAGCACCGTCAGGGTGCCGAGGAACAGCGCCGCCGGCGTGATGCCCAGCTCCCGGGCCCGCCACGCCGCGCGGTCCTGCAGCCCCTCGGGCAGTTCCAGCAGCACCTCCCCGGCTCGGTGACTGCGCTGCGCGGGCCGGGGGCGGGCGAGGGTGAGGTCGAGGCGGCGGCAGCCGGTGAACTCCCTGCGCCATGCGGCGTCGGGCTCGGCCTGCGGTGCCTGCGCGGCGAGCAGATCGTGGATGTCCTTGTTGGACAGTGTTTCCGGGTAGTGCGCGCCGGACAGCTCGGCACCGATCTCCCCGGCGACCAGCATCATCGATTGGACATCGCACATGCCGTGGTGGGCACCGAAGATCAGGGTCTGTTCGCCGGACTCGGACGTCAGCAGTTCGAACCGCCACAGCGGCCCCTGCGCCAGGTCGAACGGTTCGCGCATCAGCTCACGGAACCGGGTGCGCGCCACGGCGTCGTCGAGCCGGTCGACCGCCGAACTGCGCAGCAGCGGCCCGCCCGGGCGGGACCGCACCTGCAGCCGGGTGCCGTGCTCGTCGCTGGGCACGATCACCGTGCGCAGCGCGGCGTGGCGTCCGGCGAGGCGGGCGAGCATCGCTTCCGCGTCGGTGTGGCCGATCGCCCTGGGCAGGCGCATGGCCAGTCCGCCGGTCTGGGCGACACTCGGAATGCCCTGCTGGGCGGTGCGCAGCAGCCGCATCAGGTCTCGCGTGACGGGCAGGGTGACGACCTCGGGGACGTCCTGCTCGGCCGGACGCGCGGCAGGCACGGCGGTGTCCGTGTGCGCCGCCTCGGCGACGAGGTATTCGGCCAGCGCGGCGGCGCTCTGGTTGGCGAGGATCTCGCCGAGCGGGACCAGGATGCCGGTATCGTCGCGCAACCGGTTGCGCAGTTCCACCGCCATCAGCGAATCCATGCCCAGCCCCTGGAACGACCGGTCCGGTGCGATGGCGTCCGCACCGGTATGTCCCAGCACGTCGGCGGCGACGCGCGCCACCACGTCGACCGCGACCGCGGTCGCCTCACCGGGCGGCAATCCGCGCAGCCGCTCGGCGAAGCGCGACCGTACCGACGGGTCGGCCACGTCGCGGTGCGCGGCCGTGCGGCGCGCAGGCGGACGGACCAGCCCGCGCAGCAGCAACGGCACGTACGGCGCGCGCCGCATCGCGTCGGCATCGATCCGCATCGGCGCTAGCACCGGCTCGGCCCGCCGCAGCGCCGCGTCGAACGCGGCCAAACCGTCCCGCGCGCTGAGCGGGCGCATGCCGGAGCGTTCCATGCGACGGATGTCCGCCGCCGCCATCACCTCGTGCATGTCCAGGCTCCACGGACCCCACGCCAGCGACTGAGCGGTGCGCCCTCGGGCGACGCGGTGGGTGGCGAGGGCATCGAGGTAGGCGTTGGCGGCGGCGTAGTTCGCCTGTCCGGGATTGCCGAGGACGCCCGCCACGGACGAGAACAGCACGAAGCACGACAGGTCCATGTCCGCGGTCAGCTCGTGCAGGTGATGCGCCGCGTCGACCTTCGGGCGCAGGACCGCGGCGAGCCGGTCGGGAGTCAGCGAGCCCAGCGTGCCGTCGTCGAGCACCATCGCGGCGTGGACGACGCCGCTGAGCGTGCGTCCGCGCAGCACCTCGGCCAGCGCGGCGCGATCGGCCACGTCGCAGCGGGCGAAGACCACTTCCGCTCCCAGACCGGTGAGTTCGGCGCGCAACTCGTCGGCACCGGGACCGTCGGCGCCCCGGCGGCTGACCAGCAGCAGCTTGCCGACCCCGTGGGCTCGCACCAGATGCCGGGCCAGCAGCGAGCCGAGCCGTCCCGGCGCTCCGGTGACGAGCACGTACCCGTCGCCGAACTCCACGCCGCCCCGCGCGGCCTCGGCCATGGGCGCTCGCGCGAGCCGCGGCGCGGACAGGGCGCCGTCGCGCACGAGAACCTGCGCCGCCCCGCAGGCCAGGACGGTCGCGATATCGACCTCGGCGTCGGCGCTGTCGACCAGCACGATGCGATCCGGGTTCTCCGACTGCGCCGCCCGCGCCAAGCCCCAGACCGCCGCTCCCGCGGTGTTCGGGACGTCCTCGCCGGGCAGCGCCATCGCCCGGCGGGTGCGCACGACGATGGCCGCCGCCGTCAGGCGCGGATCGTCCAGTGCCGCTTGCAAGGCTTCCAGCGTGCGCCGGACCGCGGCGTGCACGGCGTCGATCGAATCACCCTCGGCGACGTCGATGAGCACCGCCTCCGGCGCCGGATCGTGCGGGCCGAGCAGCGACCAGGGCACGGCGACGACCGGCCGGACCGCCGCCGGCGCCGCGAGCGCCGACCACTCCGGCCGGAACAACGTGCGATGCGCGGCGGACAGCGCCCCGTCGAGCACCTGCGCGGCGGGCGCGGGCCGCAGGATCAGCGACCGCACCGACACGACCGGGCGGCCGGTGTGATCGTTCGCCAGGACACGCACCCCGTCCGAGCCGTCACGGGTGATCCGGACGCGCAACGCCGTCGCGCCGGAGGCATGCAAGCTCACCCCCGCCCAGGCGAACGGCAGCAGCGCCGAACCACTGTCGTCCGCGCCGAGCAGAAGCGCCGCGTGCAGGGCGGAGTCGAGCAATGCGGGATGGATCTCGAACCGCGCGGCGTCGCCGTGCGCGGACTCCGGAAGCGCCACCTCGGCGAAGACTTCCTCCCCGCGCCGCCATGCCGCGCGCACCGACCGGAACAGCGGCCCGTACCGGTGTCCGCGATCGGACAGCCGCGCGTACATGTCGGCCACGTCCACGGCCGTCGCACCCGCCGGAGGCCACTGCGCGGTGTCGCCGCCGCTGGTCTCGGTTCCGTGGGTCGCCGCCAGCACCCCGCGGGCGTGCAACGTCCACGAGGTGTCGAGATCGCGCTCGAGCCGGGAGTGGATCGACACCGGGTGGTCACCATCGGGGTCGGCGTCGGCGACCACCACTTGGATCTGCGTCGCGGCATCCTGCGCGAGCACCAGCGGCGCGTGCAGCACGAGTTCGCGCACGTGTCCGGCGGCCACCTCGTCACCGGCGCGGACCGCGAGCTCGACCAGCCCGGTGCCGGGCAGCACCACCGCGGCGGGCGCGGCGTGCTCGGCCAGCCACGGATGCGTCCGCAGCGAGATCCGGCCGGTCAGCGTCACACCGCCGGAATCGGGGTGCGGCACGACCGCGCCGACGAAAGGATGACCCGCGGGCCGCAACCCCAGTGCCGCGGCGTCCTCGGACACCGGCTCGGTCCAGAACCGCCGCCGGTCGAAGGCGTAGGTCGGCAGCTCGACGCTGCCGCGTGCGGGCACAAGGCGTGACCAGTCCAGGTCGCGGCCCGCCACCCAGAGCGCGGCCTGGGCGCGGGCCAGACTGCGTGGCCCGTCCTCGTCGCGCACCAGCGAACCGACCGCCACGACCTCGCCGCCGATGTCCTCCGCGACCGCGCGCACCGCCGTGGTCAGCAGCGGATGCACCCCGAGCTCGACGAAATACCGGAACCCGTCGCCGATCATGCGCTCGATCGTGCTCGCGAACCGGACCGGTTCGCGCGCGTTGCGGTACCAGTAGCCGCCGTCGGCGGAGTCGTCCGCCAGCTGTTCGCCGAGCACGGTGGAGTACCACGCGACGTCCGGTGGGGCCGCGCTCAACCCGGCGAGTTCGTCCAGCAGTCGCTGCCGGATCGGTTCCAGCAGCGCCGAATGCCCCGCCAGCGCCGGTCCCGCGGCCAGCACCCGGACCTCGACCTGGTCGTCCCGCAGCGCACGCACCAGTGTCTCCACCGCGTGGCGGGCTCCGGCCACGATCGTCGAGCCGGGCACATTGATCGCCGCGACCGACACCGCCTCGTCGGCCGCCAAGCGTTCCGCGAGCCGGTGCGCGGGCAGGCCGACCATCGCCATCGCGCCTTCCTCGGTGATGTCCGCCATCAGGCGGCTGCGTGCCACGACCACGCGGGCGGCGTCGTCGAGGCTCAACGCACCCGAGACGTAGGCCGCGGCGATCTCGCCCTGGCTGTGCCCGATCACGGCGTCCGGTGTGACGCCCGCGTCCCGCCAAGTGGCCGCGAGCGCCGCCATCGTCGCGAACAGCAGCGGTTGCACGAGGGTGAAGTCGCCGAGTTGCGCCGCGGTGAAGGTGAACAGCCCGGTCGCCAGCGACCAGCCGGTGCGGTGCCGGAACGCCTCGTCGCAGCGGGCGAACTCGGCGCGGAACACCTCCGACCTGGCCAGCATGTCGCGCGCCATCCCCGCCCACTGCACGCCTTGCCCGGGGAAGACGAACGCCGTCTTGCCCGCGGTGAGCGCCGCGTCCGTGGCGGCCACGACATCGGGCACCGCCCGCTCCTCGACCAGATCGCCCAGGCCGGACAGCATTTCGTCGCGTGTGCCCGCGACCACGACGGCGCGCCATTCGAACGGTGTGCGCTGCAACGCCAGCGAGCGCGACACCGGCGCGGGGTCCAGCGCGGGGTCGCCGGTGACGCGCTCGAGCAGGCGACGCGCCTGACCGTGCAGCGCGGCCCGGTTGCGGGCCGAGATCGGCAGCAGCGCGACCCGGCGGTCGTCCGGAGCGTCGTCGAACGAGCCTGAGGTGTCGTCGACGGCGGGCGGGTCCTCGAGGATCAGGTGGGCGTTGGTTCCGCTGAGCCCGAACGCACTGACGCCCGCGCGGCGGGGCCGGGCACCCCGAGGCCATGGCGCCGAATCGGTGTGCACAACCAAACCGCTACCGGCCCAGTCGATCTGCGAGGTCGGCGGCCCGTCGTGGGCCATCCCCGGTATCCGCTCGTGCTGTAGCCCGAGGACCAGTTTGATGACCCCGCCGATTCCCGCCGCGGCCTGGGTGTGGCCCACGTTGGACTTCAGCGAGCCCACGCCGAGCGGGCGCCCTGGTTCGCGGCCGGGACCGAAGACGCGCGCCAGGGCGCGGGCTTCGATCGGATCGCCGAGGGCGGTGCCGGTGCCGTGCGCTTCGACGTAGTCCACGTCCGCGGGCGTCAGCCCGGCCGAGCGCAACGCCGCCTTGATGACCTGCTCCTGCGCGAAACCGTTGGGAGCGCTGATACCTTGGCTGCGGCCGTCCTGGTTGACCGCGGAGCCGCGGAACACCGCGAGCACCCGGTCACCGTCGCGCCGGGCGTCGTCGAGCCGCTTCAGCAGCACCAGACCGGCGCCCTCGGCCCACACCGTGCCGTCCGCCCCCGCCGAGAACGGCGCGCACCGCCCCGACGGCGACAGCACACCGAGTTTGCACAGCTCCACGTGCGCGGTCGGGCTCATCAGCAGCGTCGTGCCGCCCGCCAGGGCCAGATCGCATTCGCCCGCGCGCAACGCCTGCGCCGCCAGGTGCATGGCGACGATCGAGGAGGAGCACGCGGTGTCGAGGGTGACGGCCGGACCGTGCAATCCGAGTGTGTACGCGATCCGTCCGGATGCCACGGCAGGCGACAGCCCGGTGCCGACCTGCCCGTTCAACTGCTGCGGAGCCGGGTCGGCGAGATAGCCGGTGCTGTACACCCCGAAATAGACACCGGTCATGCTGCCCTGCAACCGCCTCGGGTCGCGACCGGACCGCTCGATCGCCTCCCAGCTCAGTTCCAGCATGAGCCGCTGCTGCGGGTCCATCACCGCCGCCTCACGCGGGCCGATACCGAAGAACGCGGCGTCGAACTCGTCCACCCGGGTGAGGTACCCGCCGCGGAAGGTGTACGCCTTGCCCTCGGCGGCCGGGTCCGGGTCGTAGAGCCCGTCGGTGCTCCAGCGCCCGGGCGGCACCTCGGACAGGCCGTCGCGTCCCTCGTCCAGCAGGCGCCACAACGATTCCGGATCGTCGGCGCCGCCGGGGAAACGACAGGCCATCGCGATGATCGCGATGGCATCGTCGGTGCGCCCTGACGGGACGGGTGCGGCCTCGGCTGCGGTGCGCGCCTGCGTCGGGACAGACACGGCGTCGGGTTCGCCGTCGGTGTGCTGTCGGTCCGGGACGGGCGTGGCCTCTGCTTCGGCGGGGTGCAGCGCCGCCACCACTTGCGCGATGGTGGGGTGCTCGAAGAACAGGTTGGTGTCCAGGGTCCGCCCGACCTGGTCGGACAGCTCCACGACGAGCTCGACCAGATCGGCGGAGCCGAGGCCGAATTCGACCAGCGGCCGGTGCACGTCGATGCGCGCCGGATCGAGATACGCCAGCCGGGCGATGATGTCCACCAGTCGGCTCTGCATGGCGTCGGCGCTCATCGCCGCACCGCCCGGCGCGGCGGGTGGGACGCCGATCTCGTCGAATTCGCCTCGCAGGGACAGCAGCGGCGACAACGCGTCGTCGAGATAAGCGGCGCGGCAGGCTTGCCGCTGCACCTTGCCACTGCTGGTCTTGAGCAGGGCGCCGGGCCGGATCAAGACCACCGATCGCAGAGTGAGTCCGTGCTCGGCGCCGATCGCCGCGCGGATCGCGTCCTCGGCGTCGGCGAGTTCGGCCGGGTCCTCGGTGCGTACCTCCGCGACCACCACGGGCAGTTCCCCGTCGAGGCCCTCGTCTACGGAGAACGCCGCGACGCAGCCCGCGCGCACGGTGTCGTGCGCGGTTTCGGCCGTCAGCTCCAGATCCTGCGGGTAGTGGTTCTTGCCGTCGATGATCAGCAGATCCTTGCGCCTGCCCGTGACGAACAGCTCACCGCCGGACACGAAACCCAGATCCCCGGTCCGCAGGAACGCGCGATCGTCGTCGCCGAGCCGGGCGTGGAAGGTCTCGGCGGTGGCCGCTTCGTTGCCGAAGTATCCGGCGGCGACACTGGTGCCGGACACCCAGATCTCGCCCTCGGTGCCGTCGGCGCATTCGGTGCGGCGCTCGGGGTCGACGATGACGATCGACAGCCCTTCGACCGGGCGTCCCACCCCGGCCAGCTCGGAGCGCCCGGGCGGCAGGACGACCGTCGGAGGCGCGCCGAGTTCGGCGGCGCTGACGATGAGCGTCGCCTCGGCCAAGCCATAGACCGGCTGGAACGATTCGGCCCGGAATCCGGCGCAGGCGAAGGTGTCGGCGAACCGGCGCACGGTGGCCGGACGCACCGTCTCCGAGCCGTTGAACGCCACCTTCCAGCCGCGCAGGTCGAGCCGGTCGATCTGCTCGGAGGTCATCCGGCGCAGGCACAGTTCGTAGCCGAAGTTGGGACCGCCGCTGGTGTGCGCGCCGAACTCCGACACCGCCTGCGGCCAGCGTTCGGGGCGTTGCAGGAAGTGCCGGGGAGACAACAGCACCGCGTTCGCGCCGACGAACATCGTCTGCAGAACCGGCGCGATGAGCCCCATATCGTGGTACATCGGCAGCCAGCTGACGAACAGCGCGTCGGTGAGCGAGGCAAGCACCTCCGGCGTATGGCCCAGTGCCGTGGCGATGGCGCGCTCGTTGTGCAGCAGGTTCGCGTGGGTGACCACGACGCCGCGGGGCGCGCTGGTCGAACCGGAGGTGTATTGCAGGAAGGCGACCGAGTCCGGGCCGACGGCGGGCTGTCGCCATGCGGCGGCCGCGTCGTCGGCGATCTCGTCGGTCGCCAGCCACGTGAGCGCACCCAGTTCGGGAACTTCCGCGACCGCCGCTGTCGCGTCGACGCGGACCTGGCCGGTGGTGAGCACCGCGCCGACGTCGGCATCGGTGACCATGTGCCGCAACCGCCGCAGCGACCGGGTGTCCAGTTGCGGCAGCGGCGCGGGCACGGCGACGACGTTCGCGGCCAGGCAGCCGAAAAAGGCCGCGATGAAATCCAATCCGGACGGATACAGCAGCAGCGCCCGGCGGACGCCGCGGTCCTGCAACGCGGCGGCGATGGCCCGCGCCCGGGCCGACACGGCGGCGTAGGTGATCTCGTCGATGGCGCCGTCGGCGTCACCGGTGCGCAGGAAGCGGTAGGCCGTGGTGTCGGTCAGGGTCTCGCCGCGGGCGAGCAGGACATCGACGAACGAACGGTAATCGGTCATGCGGTAACAACCTTCGGAACTCGACTGTCACGGTGGTCGTGCGCGCGCCGGACGACGCCGCGATCGCGCGCGGCGGCCGTCCGGCGTCTCATGGTCGGGGTGTCGCGGCGGCGAGTTTCTCGGCGGCGTCGACCGCCGCGAGTACGCCGTTCTCCTGCGCGACCGTGCGGCCGATCTCGGCCGCTCGCTGCCGCACCCGCGGCGTGAGGGCCTGCGCCAGCGCCTGGTGCAGTCGATCGGGGGTGATCGTGCGATAGGGGAATGTCGCGCCGATACCGAGCGCGGCGATCCGCCAGCCGTAGAAGAATTGATCGCTGTGCACCGGGATCACCACGGCCGGAATCCCCGCCCGCACCACGTCGTGGGTATTTCCGCTGCCGCCGTGATGCACCACCGCGGCGCAGCGCGGCAGGACGCGGTCGTAATCGAACGAATCGATGATCAGCAGGGTGCGGTCGGCGCTGAATCCTTTCGGGAATCCCTCGCCTTTCACGGTGACGAGTGCCCGTGCCCCCAGGCGCGCGCAGACCGTCGCGATCATCTCGCGGCATTCCACCGGATCGAGCACGGGCATTCCGGTCATGCAGAAATAGATCGGGGGTTCCCCTTCGTCGAGCCAGGCGTCGAGTTCCGGGTCGACGACCGCTTCGCCCCAGGCGTCGCGCAGTTGCGGGGGCAGAATGGAGGCGCCCACGATCGTGGCGCGTTCGGGCCAATCGTGCGGCTTCGGCAACAGCACGGGGCTCACCATGTGGACGAGCGGTATCCGTTCGGCACGCAGCCGCCGGAAAGGATTGCGCGGCCTGCCCGCCAAACCCATCTGACGGCGCAATTGACGGTCGACCTTGCGATACAGGAACGTGTAGGAGAATTCGAAAAGGCTGTAGGTCGCCCGCGACAGAATGCGGGACGAGGTCATGTTCTTCGCCATGAACGACGACGGGAACTCGTCGGTGCGTTCGAGCGGGTAGGGCAGGCAGCCGATCACCGGGGTACCGGTCTTCTCGCGGAACTCCATCGCCCACGGCAGCGTCGACGCGCACGCGACGACGACATCGGCGGACGCGCAGGTTCGCGCGAGCACCTCGTGCATCGCCACACCGCGTTCACCCTCGATGATCCGCACCGTGTCGAGCATGATGCGAATGAACGGCAGCGTCTTTCCGGAGGCCAGTGCTCGCTTCGCCGCGGTCGTCTCGAGCAGTTCGGCGGCGTCGAAGGGAATCACCCGAGGATCGAAGCCCGCTTTGCGCACAATGTGCGCTTGATTGCGGGTGGCGGTGATTTCCACTTCGTGCCCGCGGGCGCGGAATTCGTGCGCCAACGCGAGATACGGTTGATGATCGCCCCTGGTACCTGCGGGCAACAAGGCCACACGCATACTATCGACTTCCGCTCGTGCACTGGGCTCGTCCGGCCGGATTCCACGAATCGGCCGATATCTGGTTCGTTGCAGGGATCCGCCTCCCGCGGACGTCCTGCTCGCTCGACAGAGTTCGGAACGGTACTCGGCCCCCCGCCGTTCTCAACGGGCCGACACTGTTCGCAGAATCGGGAGATGATCCTTTCGTCCGAAGGTGAGCCGACCGGCCGCGCCATACCCGGCGTGATCGGCTCCTGCGGAACCGGCGCACGCCAGTATTCCGGCTCGACCGGGCGCCGTCCAGACTAGGCGCGGGCCGAGTCGTTCCCTTCTCACCGGTGGGAGTGGTCCGACCGTGGTGCCGCGTGTCGGCTCGGCGAAAAATTCGCGGCGGCAGTCGATTCCGGCGCGCGGGGATGCTCGGGTGCGGAGTTCGAACGGCTATTTCGGTGCCGTGCACCAGCCCGGCGCCACCGGTGACCCGCCGTCGTGCGGGTCGAGCGCGGTGATCGCGGCCACGACGCCGGGCGCCGGCAGTGCCCCAGGAATCCGGGGCATCGCCGGAAATGTCCGTGCCACAGCGAGGCTCGTCCGGGTGGATGCGGGTGCGGAGTTTGCGGCTTCGCCCGATGCGCGGGCAATATGTGGAGGCTCGACGGTTGTCGGCGTGCGTCGCTCGCTGCGACTCATCCCGTGCCGCGGAAGGGACCCCGCCGTTCCAGGGGCGGAACCGATCTGTTATCTACTGGCTACGATTGTTTTTTCGACTGCACGCGCTCGGTAACCGTGAAGGGATTATCTCTATGGCACGCAAGGTCGTCGTGACACTGGTCGATGACTACGACGGCAAGTCTCAGGCCGAGGAAACAGTGTCTTTCGCCGTGGACGGCGTGGCCTACGAGATGGACTTGTCGGCGGACAATGCCGGTCAGTTACGTGGATTCTTCGAGCAATGGGTTCCGTATGCCCGCAGGGTCGGTCGCGCGCGCCGCGGCCGCGGCGGTGTTCTGCGGTCGGCGACCGATCGGGAACAGGCCACGGTGATCCGGGAATGGGCGCGCAAGAACGGCATCGATGTGTCGGCGCGTGGACGGATCTCCGCCGAGGTCGTCGAGGCGTACAAGAAGGCGAACGGGTAATTCCGGAAAGTGCATCGATCGGTGGCCTGAAGTGCCCGCGCCGCGGCGGCGGCGCGGGACGGCCACAGTGCGTACTTTTCCGCGCGAGGCCGCGATAACAGCGCCGCACCGGGGTAAGCGACCGGTATGACGGTCATGTTAGGCGCCCCGAAGCAGGAACTGCCCCGCCCGCGTGGTGAGCTGTCGGAAGCGGTGGTGCAGCTGCTGCGCGGCGAACCGGGTGGATCGGTGCCGCGGCCGGGTCCGGCGGATCCGTACGGCGAAGACCTGCACCTGGCTCTGCACACCTGCTACGAGCTGCATTATCACGGTTTCCCGGCGGTCGACCCGGGATGGGAATGGGATCCGGGCCTGCTGGGTCTGCGCGCCGCGCTGGAGCAGCGGTTCCTGCGGGCGCTGCGCGAGGACGTGCCCGGCGGCGGGGATCTCGACGCGGAACTCGATCAGTTGCTGGTCACCCCGGCCGACCCGGACGGAGTGAGCCGCTTCCTGCGCGACGAGGGCGAGTGGTGGCAGATGCGCGAGTACTTCGTGCACCGTTCGATCTATCACCACAAAGAGGCCGATCCGTACGCATGGGTGATTCCCCGGCTGCGCGGCCAAGCCAAGGCGTCGCTGGTGGCGGTCGAGTTCGACGAGTTCGGGGCGGGGCGCGGCGAACGCGTGCACGCGCAGCTGTACGCCGACCTGCTGGCCGGCGCCGGCCTGAATCCGGACTATCTGCATTATCTGGACGTGGTTCCCGCGCCGATGCTCGCGCTGGTGAACATGATGTCGCTGTTCGGGCTGCACCGGTCGTGGCGGGGCGCGCTGGTGGGCCATTTCGCCACGGTGGAGATCACCTCCCCGCCCGGCGCGCAGCGGTTGGTGCAGGCGCTGGAGCGTTTGGACGCCGATCCGGCGTGCGTGCTGTTCTACCGTGAGCACGTCGAAGCCGACGCGGTGCACGAGCAGATCATGCGCACCGGGGTGATCGGCGACCTGCTGCGGCGGGAACCCCAGCTGACCGAGTCGGTGGCGTTCGGTATCCAGGTGACGAATCTGCTGGAGGACCGATTCGCTGATCATGTGCTGGAGTCCTGGCGCGCGGGCCGCGGATCGTTGCGCGATGGCGGGCGCGGGCGTGGCGGTGCGGACGATTAAGCAGCGCTGGGCGGGCTATCCGCCGAATGTGATGTTGATTCGACCTCCCGGCGTCTATTCGCCGCAGCTGGACACCTGGTTGCTCGTGCGTGCTCTGGCCGAAGCGGGCGTTCCGCGCGGCGGGCACGCGTTGGACGTGTGTACCGGAACGGGCGCCTTGGCCGTCGCCGCCGCGTACACGGGCGCCGCGCGGGTGACGGCGGTGGACGTGTCCCGTTCCGCCGTCGTGTCCGCGTGGTTGAACTGCCGGCTGCGCGGCATCGACGCGGAGGTGTTGCGCGGTGATTTCGCCGCGGTCCTCGGCGGGCGCAGTTTCGATCTGGTACTGGCCAATCCGCCCTACGTCCCCGCGCCCGAGGGCACCGACAGCCGCGGCATCGCCCGGGCCTGGGACGCCGGGGCCGGGGGCAGGGCGATCCTCGACCAGTTGTGCGCGGCGCTGCCCACTCTGCTGAAACCGCGGGGGGTAGCGTTGATCGTGCATTCGGCGCTGAGCGATCCGGATTCGACCTTGGCGCAACTGCGGGAGCGAGAACTCAAGGCCGCGATCGTGGCACGGGCGACCGTGCCGTTCGGGCCCGTGCTGCGCCGGCGCGCGCAGTGGCTGGAATCGGCCGGGCTGATCGGGCCCGGTCAGCGTATGGAAGATCTGGTGGTGATCCGTGCCGACCGCATCCGACAATGAGCAGTGGCGGCGAGTGACACTCACCGCCGACGGTCCCGCCCTGATCGAGGGCCCGGTGGAGTTCGTCACCGCGGACGGGCGGACGCTGCGCTCCGACCGGTTCCTGGTGGCGCTGTGCCTGTGCAAGCGCTCGAAGAACTATCCGTTCTGCGACACCAGCCACCGCAGGCATCGCCGTTCGTCGTGACCGCGGGTCACGCCGGGGAAGCGTCCGAACCCAGCGAGCGGACGGTGTCGAGCAGTGATTCGGTGGCGCAGGCGACGGTCTGCTCGACCACCTCCACCGGTTCGCCGTCGAACTGACGGTGCCACGCGCGCACGCCGTGCTCGGTGGCGATCGCGAACCAGACCGAGCCCGGCGGCTGACCGTCCTGCGGGTCCGGGCCGCCCGCGCCGGTGACCGCCACGGAGACAGCCGCTTTCAGCAAACCGCGGACTCCGGTGGCCATCGCTTCGGCCGCCGTCTGTGACACCACCGGCACGTCGGGCACACCCAGGACCGTGCGCTTGACCTCCGTGCTGTAGGCCACGAGGCCGCCGCGGAACCATTCGGACGAGTTCGGCGCCGCACCCAGCGTGGCAGAAAGCCGGCCGGAGGTGAGCGATTCGGCGACCGCCACGGTGATCTCCGACTGCTGCGCCGATTCGGCGAGTTCGTGTGCGTTCTCGTCCGCCTGTGGCATCTGCGTCCTTTCTGCGCTGTCTGCCGCTCACCCTACGGCCCGGCCCGTGTCCGACCGCACGGCAGCCACCCGGTTTCGGTGCGGTGGCGCCGGGAATGTCGGCAGAGAACCGGCCCTTGACGCAAGGAGAAAGCGATGACGACCGACGCGATCGTGCTGCTGCGCGACGACCACAAGGCGCTCCGGAAACTGTTCCGCGAGTTCGAGAAGGCGGGTGAGGACGCAACGCAGACCAAGGGCAAAGTGGTGAAGAAGATCATCGAGGCGCTCACCGTGCACACGTATCTCGAGAACGAGTGCATGTACCCCGAGGTCCGCAAACTCGTTCCGGAGCTGGAGGACGACATCCTGGAGTCCTACGAGGAGCATCACGTCGCCGACGTGCTGGTCACCGAGCTGTCGACGATGAAGCCCGACGACGAGCACTTCACCGCCAAGACCACCGTGCTGATCGAGAACGTCGACCACCACATCGACGAAGAAGAGAACGAGTGGTTCCCGAAGGTGCGCGAAAGCCTGGGGCGCAAGCAGCTTCAGGAGATCGGGGCCCGGATGGAGGAACTCAGGAAGAAGGCGCCGACCTCGCCGGCCCAGCCCTCGGCGCTGAAGAAGACCGTGGACGCCGTGCTGGCCTGAACAGACGATGGCGCCGGCGCCTCAGGGGAGGTGCCGGCGCCATCGTGTGGGCGTTCGGTCTTCAGTCGGCGGGCGGGTATTGCTGGGCGCCAAGCAGCCGGGCGAGGTGGGCGGCGTTCCTGGCCAGCGCGGCGGTGGCGGAGGCCACGGCCTTGGGCACCGAATCGAGGTCCTGGTAATCGGTGCCGCCCATGGCTTGATCGTTCCAGTACGTGCAGCCCTGCGCCGGAATGGTGAATCCGATGTCGTCGAGCCCCTGGAACAGATCGGCGACGATCTTGTGCGCGCCGTCCTCGTTGCCGACCACCGCGACCGTGGCAACCTTGCCGACCATCGCCGGACGGCCCGCGTCGTCGGTCTCGGACAGCTCGGCGTCCAATCGCTCCAGCACCCGTTGCGCCACCGACGACATGTGCCCGACCCAGGTGGGGGTCGAGACCACCAGGATGTCGGCCGCCGCGACCTGCTCGCGAATCGAGGGCCACTGGTCGCCGGGACCCTCGTCGGCGGTGACGCCGGGCAGCACGTCGTAATCCACCACGCGCAACACCGTGCCCTGCACGCCGTGCCCGGCCAGTTCGTCGAGTACCTGGCGGGCGATGAGGTCGCTACTGGATTCGGCGGGCGACTTCTTCAGCGTGCACACCAGCGCGAGTGCGGTCGGTCCGGCCATGAAGGAAACCTCCTGATTCACCATGTGTCCGGTTCAGTCGCGGGCGACGACCCGGATCGTGCGCAGCCGGGAGTCGGCGGCGTCGGGCACGTTCATTCCCGCGTCGAGCCCGGTGCGCAGGTACTCGACGACGGCGGCATCGATGCGTTCCCCGGGCACGACCACCGGAATGCCCGGTGGGTAGGGCGTGAGCTGCTCGGCGGCGATCCGGCCTACGGCGTCGCGCGCGTCCACCGTCTGCACCGGGCCGAAGAAGGCGTCGCGCGGCAGCATCACGGTCTCGAGCTGCAGGTCCTCGGGTGAGGGGAGGTCGATGCGCGGCGGCTGGGGATCGGTCAGCTGGTCGCGCCAGGCGGCGATGGCGTCGACGAGGGTGTCGACGGTGTCCTTGTCGTCGGCCATCGACAGCGTGGCCAGCAGGCGGCGGTGATCGCTCAACCCCATGTCGATGCGGCGGTGCTCGCGCAACCAGTCCGCGGCCTGGTAGCCGCTGGCCCCGGTGCCGGAGACGTCCATCAGGACCTGCAGCCGGTCGAGGTCGTGCGAGGCTTCCGCGCCGAGCAGTTCGTCTTCCAGCACCTCGATACCCGGTATCTCGGCGAGCTGCCGCCTGGCCTTTTCGGCGACCCGCAGGGCGTCGCCGAGCAGTTCGTGGCCGCGCTCGACCATCTGCCTGCGCCAGCCGTCGAGCGCGGCGTAGACCAGCACGTTCGGGCTGGTGGTCATCAGCAGGTCGGCGCATTCGCTGAGCCGGATCGGGTCGATGAGATCGCCTTGCAGGTGGAACACCGAGCCCTGCTCGAAGCCCGCGCCCATCTTGTGCACGCTGACCACGCACAGATCCGCTCCCGCGTCCATCGCCCAGGTCGGCAGATCCTCGTGGAAGGGCAGGTGCGCGCCCCAGGCCTCGTCGACGATCAGGGGCTTGCCCCGCTCGTGGCAGACCTCGGCGATGCCCGCGATGTCCGCGCAGGTGCCGTAGGGACTCGGGCTCACGATCAGCGCCCCCGCGGCGCCGGGGTGCGCGTCCCACGCTTCGCGGACCTGCTGCGGCGAGGGCGGGTGCGCGAAATGGTGTTCGGCATCCCAGCGCGGCGTGATCCAGTGCGGCTGGACGCCGGAGAAGACGAGCCCGGCGACGACGGACTTGTGGCTGTCGCGTGCCACGAGCAGGCCGCCGTCGTGGCCGCCCGCCACCGTCATCATGGCCGCCTTGACCGACAGGGAACTGCCGCAGGTGGAGAAGAACGCCGATTCCGCCCGGACCGCGTCGGCCATCAGCGCTTCGGCCCGCGCGAGATAGCCGCCGCGCGAGAGCCGGTCGTCCAGCCCGGCGGTGGCCAGCACGTCGGAGCCGAAGGCGTCCCGGCCGATCACCTCCAAGACGCGTTCGTCGGTGCCGCGTCCTTGCCGATGCCCGGGCGGCGTGAAGCCGTAGCGGCCCAGCCGGTGATAGTCGGCAAGCGCTTCCAGGAGAGGAGCTCGTGTATGGTCCACGGCTACCGCCTACCCCGGATCTGCGGCGGCACACATTCGGCGCACCGCCGGCTCATGGCATCCTCGCACCCCCCCACCACCGCGGTCTGCGACAACGTCCCGAATCCGCGTGCCGCGCAATGGGAATGTGTCCGTCGGAGTGCGGGACCGCCGCCCGACGGCGGCCACCGCTCGGCATCGGCGACCGGATCCAGGTCCCGGCGGGGTACCCCTCGCGTGCGGCGACCATTCGGTCGCGCCCGGGGGATGCGGTCGCGTTCTGCGCCTCCCGGCGTTCGTACGGGCGAACCCGTCGCCGGTCGTTTCGGGCGCAGGCGTCCGGGTAGGACGGGGACTGTACCGACTTCGACCGGAGGAGCGCGCGGATGAAGGCAGTGACCTGGCAAGGGCGGCGCAAAGTCGCCGTGGAGACGGTGCCCGATCCGCGGATCGAGGCCCCGACGGACGCGATCATCGAGGTCACCTCCAGCGGAATCTGCGGATCCGACCTGCACCTGTACGAAGTGCTCGGCGCGTACATGAGCAACGGCGACGTCCTCGGGCACGAACCCATGGGACGGGTGATCGAGACCGGCTCGGCCGTCACCGGCCTGACCCGCGGGGATCGCGTCGTCATCCCGTTCCAGATCAGCTGCGGCGCCTGCTACATGTGCCGCACCGGCCTGCCCACCCAGTGCGAGACGACGCAGGTCCGCAAATACGGCTGTGGCGCGGCCCTGTTCGGCTACTCCAAGCTCTACGGGCAGGTGCCCGGCGGCCAGGCCGAGTATCTGCGGGTGCCGCATGCCGACGCCACCCATATCAAGGTGCCCGAGGGACCGGCCGACGACCGCTTCCTGTACCTGTCGGACGTCCTGCCCACCGCATGGCAGGCGGTGGAATACGCCGCGGTGCCCGACGGCGGGTCGATGACCGTGCTCGGCCTCGGCCCGATCGGGGACATGGCCTGCCGGGTCGCGGCGCATCGCGGCTATCGCGTCATCGGTGTCGACCGGGTGCCCGAACGGCTGGCGCGGGCGGCCGCCCGCGGTGTGGAGGTGATCGACATCGGCGCCGTCGACGAGCCGGTCGGCGACATCGTCCGCGGCTGGACCGATGGCCGCGGCACCGACTCGGTGATCGATGCGGTGGGTATGGAGGCCCACGGGTCGCCGATCGCGTCGGCAGCCCAGCGCTCGGCGGCGTTCCTGCCGGATCTGGTGGCCCAGAAGGTGATGGACACCGCGGGCGTGGACCGGCTCGCGGCGCTGAACTCCGCGATCGACATCGTCCGGCGCGGTGGCACGATCTCGGTGATCGGCGTCTACGGCGGCATGCTCGACCCGTTGCCGATGCGGGTGCTGTTCGACAAGCAGATCCAGGTGCGGATGGGCCAGGCGAACGTCAAGCGGTGGGTCGAGGACATCATGCCGCTGCTGAGCGACGGCGACCCGCTCGGCGTGGACACCTTCGCCACCCATCGTCTGCCGTTGACCGGCGCGGCGGAGGGCTACGCGATGTTCCAGCAGAAGACCGACGGTGCGGTGAAGGTGGTACTCGACCCGACCGCCACGAACTGACCGGCGCACCGGCCCCGGCCGAGGTCCGAGACCGCGGCCGCGGACGGTTTGCTCTGTCTTTGCCTGGGTAGCTGCCGGGTATGAGCTTTTTACTACGTGGACTCGTCTCACCGTGGTGGCTCGAGGCGCCGACCTCCGTGGCGGCGGAGATGGCCCGCGCCGGCGTGGAGAAGGTCGTCGATCTGGGAACCAAAGCGGCACAGGCGCCGGTGCAGGCGGTGGCCGCGGGCGCGCGGGCGGGGGCGTCGCTACTGAACCTGGGAAGCGACGAGGAGTTGCGCGACGAGTTCGCGGCGCTGATCGATCCGCACGCGCTGCGTTCGCGCCGCCGCGTGGCGCTCTACGAGGACCGGGCGACCGTCGAGGTGCGCGGGCTGGACTCCGGTAAGAGCGGAGACGTCACGCAGGCGCTGCACCGGACGCTGGACCGGCGCCGCGATGTGCGCTGGTGGCGGGTGAACGCGGTGACCGGCCGCGTCGTCGCCGCGCTCGAGCACGGCGCGGCCGACCTGCCCGCCCTGGTGTCGGCCATCGAGTCCGTCGAGGCGGACACCGCGGTCGGCGACCTGGACTGGAGCCGCGGCTGCGAGCACCCCGGGGACCGGGAACCACTGCTCGCGGCCGCGATCCAGGTCGCAGGCGACGTGGGTGCGATCGGATTGTCCGCGGTGGGCGCCGTGCTGCCGTTGCGCGGGCCCGCCCGGATGTTGCGCGCGGCGGCAGCCTTCGTCGACACCCAGCCGCGGCTGCGCAAACGGCTGGAGGAACAGCTCGGCCGTACACGCACGGACATGGTGCTCACCACCGCCAACGCCATCGGCAACGCCCTGGGCAACAGCGCGGCGGCGGGCACGGCGAATCTGGTCATCGACGCGGTGCACCGTGGTTTCACCCTGACCGAGTCGATGACCAGGTACGCGCAGTGGCGCAACTGGGAGACCGAGATCGACCGCCGCCCGGCGGAAGTGTGCGATCCGCTCTCACCGTCGATCCGCGTGGTCGAGATGCCGCAGGGTCCGATCGAGCGGGTCGCCGACGAAACAGCGGCGGGCGCGCTGGTGGGTGCGGTCACCTCCGTCCTCGGCGGCCGCGGCCTGTTCGGCGCCGCCGACGCGCTGGAACTCGGCGCACCCAAGGCGGCGCGGGCCAGCCGGGAGGCCTACGGCGCCCTCGTCTCCACGGTGCTCGGCCGCGCGGGCGTGCTGACGCTGCACCCACGGGTCTGGCGGCGACTCGACCGATTGTCCGCCCTGGTCATCGACGGAGAATCGCTGCTGACCTCCCGCCGCTTGGTACTCGACGCCGAAACGACCGACCAGAGATGGTCGGTCGCCGACGTGTGGAGCGCGGGCCAGCGCCTGCTGTGGGAGCGGGAGGCCGGCGAAGCCGCGAACAACGAAACGCAGCCGGACGACACCGATCGCTACCTGTCGTCCGGCGGCCACCGCACACTGGTGCACCCGGCCACCGGAAAACCCGACGACGGTGCCACACCCCGCCCCGTATGGCGCGAACTCCACGACAACGGCAAACCGGTCGGACGAGTCCTGGTCGGCCGCGAACTCGACCGGCGGGCGCACGCGCTGCTGAGCCGGGCGCGCAGCGCGGGCCTGCGCGTCACCCTCGCCGCGGGCGCCGACGCCGCCGAACTGCGGTCGATGGCCGACGAATTCGTCTCCCCATCCCATTCGCTCAGCGAGCGGGTGCGCACACTGCAACAGGACGGCCACGTCGTCGCGGTCCTGAGCCCCCGCGCCCACAAAGCCCTGGCCTGCGCCGATGTCGGAATCGGGCTGGCCATGCGGGAAGACAACGCCCTCCAGATGCCCTGGACCGCCGACGCGGTCTGCCGCGACCTCGGCCAGGCGCACCGCGTCCTCGCCGCCATCGCCCCGGCCCGGCAGGTGAGCGAACGCGGCCGCTCGCTGGCGCTGTCGGCGGCCGCGCTGGGCGGGCTGCTGCTGGCGGTCGCCCCCGACAGCGCGGGCCGGGCCTCGCCCATGACCGCCGCTCACTACACCGGTCTGCTCAGCGGCGCCTACACCGGATGGCGCACCGCGCGCACCGAGCCACCGGCCACCCTCGCCCCGTTGCTGCCCTGGCACGCCCTCGAACCCGGCGAGGTATTGAGCCGGTTGCCGCAGCCCGGGCCGGTGCGGGAACGTGCCCAGCCGGACACCGCTGCCCGCATCCCGGGGGTGCGCGTGCTCACCTCGGCGGCGTCGTTCGCGGGCCAACTGCGCCGCGAACTGGCCGATCCGCTGACCCCGATCCTCGGCGTCGGCGCGGTCGCCACCGCCGTGCTCGGCGCCCCCTCGGACGCCGTGCTGCTGTCGTCGGTCCTCGCGGTGAACGCGCTGGTGTCCGCCTGGCAGCGGCAGCGCGCCGAGGGCGCCTTGCACCGGCTGTTCGAAGGCGAGCAGCTCACCGCCCGGGTGATCGAGCGCGCCGAACTCGACGCGGGCGAACCGCGCGAAACCCGCGTGCCCGCGAACCTGCTGACACTGGGCGATGTCATCGTGCTGCGCGCCGGGGACGTGGTCCCCGCCGACGCGCGGCTGCTGCGCGCGGACGACCTCGAGATGGACGAATCCGGCCTCACCGGCGAGTCGATCACCGTCGACAAGCAGGTCCCCGCCACCCCGGGCACGTCGGTGGCCGACCGCGCCTGCATGGTCTTCGAAGGCAGCACCGTGGTGAACGGCGCCGGGCGGGCGATCGTCGTGGCCGTCGGCCACGACACCCAGGCGGGCCGCGCCGCCGCCGGAGCCATCCCGCCCGAGAAGGCCGGTGTGCAGGCGCAGCTGCGCCGTTTGACCGACCGCGCCCTGCCGCTGACGCTCACCGGCGGCGGCGTCGTGACCGGGCTGGGCATCCTGCGCGGCAGGCCGCTGCGCACCGCCATCGCCGACGGCGTCGCGGTCGCGGTCGCCGCGGTCCCCGAAGGACTGCCGCTGGTGGCCACGGTCGCTCAGCTCGCCGCCGCCCGCAGGCTGTCGCGGCACGGTGTGCTGGTGCGCGCCAGCCGCACCGTCGAGGCCCTCGGCCGGGTGGACACCCTGTGCTTCGACAAGACCGGCACCCTCACCGAGGGGCGGCTGCGCCTGACCACCCTCGCCGATCTCGACGACCAGTGGTCCCCGGACGCGGGCTCCGAAGACGCGCACCGTCTGCTGCGCGCCGCGGCCCGCGCCTGCCCCGATCCCGCCGAGGGACCGATCGCGCACGCCACCGACCGCGCCGTCGTCGACGCCGCGGCCCGGATACTCGGTGACGACGCCCGGCAGTGGGATGCGATCGAGGAGATCCCGTTCGAATCCAACCGCGGATACGCCGCCACCCTCGGCCACACCTCCCGCAAACTGCGGCTGATCGTGAAGGGCGCACCCGAAGTCGTGCTGTCGCGCTGCACCAAGGTGCGGGTGAACGACACCGACCACCCCTTCGACGAGCGCATGCGCGAACGCGCCGAACGAGCGGTGCGCGATCTGGCCGAGCAGGGCCTGCGGGTGCTGGTGGTGGCCCGGCGCGACCTTTCCACCCCACCAGACGACGTCGAGGCGGCGGTCGTGGAACTCACCCTGCTCGGCTTCCTCGGCCTCGCCGACGCCCCGCGACCGCAAACGCTGCCGCTGGTCACCGCGCTGCAACGCAACGGCATCAGCGTGCGCATGATCACCGGCGACCACCCGGTGACCGCGGCGGCGGTGGCCCGCCAGCTCGGCATCGAGGCGGGCGAGGTGGTGACCGGCGCGGATCTCGACCGCCTCGACGAGACCGCCCAAGCCGAACTGATCGAACAGGGCACGGTCTTCGCCCGCGTCGATCCCGAACAGAAGGTGCGCATCGTGGCGGCGCTGCGCCGCGCGGGTCACGTCGTCGGCATGACCGGCGACGGCAGCAACGACGCCGCCGCCATCCGCACCGCCGACGTCGGAATCGGTTTGGCCGCACAGGGTTCCATCGCCGCGCGCAATGCCGCCGACATGGTGCTCACCCGCCCCGACCCCCTCGTGCTGTTGCATGCCCTCGTCGAAGGGCGCGGCATGTGGCAGCGGGTCACCGACGCGGTCGGCGTGCTGGTCGGCGGGAACGCGGGCGAAGTGGCCTTCACGCTGTACGGCACCGCCGTCAGCGGCCGAGCGCCGCTGGGCACCCGGCAGTTCCTGCTGGTGAACATGCTCACCGACATGTTCCCCGCGATGGCGCTGGCGCTGTCGCGGGACGGGGACGCGGTCGATCCCGACGACACCGACGATCCGAAGACCCAGGCGGAGCGGGCGGCCGAACGCCTGGCCGAACTCCCACGTGCGCACCTGGGCACGGATCTGCTGCACACCCTCGGCGTCCGCGGTGTCGCGACGGCCACCAGCGCGTCGGTCGCGTGGACCCTCGGCCGCGTGACCGGCACACAGCGGCGCGCCGCCACCATCGGCCTGGTCGCGCTCATCGGCACCCAACTCGGCCAGACGCTGGTCTCCGGTTACCGCAGCCCGCTGGTGTGGCTCACCACCGCCGCGAGCGGCGCGGTGCTCGGCGCGGTGGTGATGACGCCGGGGCTGTGCACCTATTTCGGTTGCCGCCCGCTGGATCCCGTCGGATGGGGGATCGCGACCACCTGCGCGACGACCGCCACCGCCGCCGCCGTGCTGATTCCTCGGTTGCTGCCCCAGCCCCAGCCGCAGGCGCCGGCGCCCGCGCCTGTGGCGGCGCCGGTGGCGCGCTGATTGGCGCTGCACCGCCCGGGTACCCGCCTGGCGACGGACCCCGCCACCGGCACAGGACAGGAGGACCCCTATGGCTCGACAGGTCGGTGACTACGTCGTACAACGTCTGCGGGAGTGGGGGGTGCGGCAGGTCTTCGGTTATCCCGGCGACGGGATCAACGGCCTGATCGCCGCTTTCGGCCGCGCGGACGACGATCCGGCGTTCATCCAAGCCCGCCACGAGGAGATGTCGGCGTTCCAGGCCACCGGATACGCCAAATTCAGCGGCAAGGTGGGCGTGTGCACCGCGACCTCGGGCCCGGGGGCGATCCATCTGCTCAACGGTTTGTACGACGCGAAACTCGATCACGTCCCGGTGGTGGCGATCGTCGGGCAGACCGCGCGCAGCGCGATGGGCGGCAGCTATCAGCAGGAAGTCGATCTACAGAACCTGTTCAAGGACGTCGCGTCCGACTACTTGGTCGAGGTGAACGTCGCCGCCCAGTTGCCCAACGCGCTGGACCGCGCCTTCCGGGTCGCGATCGCGCGGCGGGCCCCGACCGCGGTGATCCTGCCGTCGGACCTGCAGGAGCAGCCCTACGAGCCACCGCAGCACGCCTTCAAGCAGGTGCCGTCGAGCTCGCCCGGACAGGCGGCGGCGCGCGTGATTCCCGCGCACGAGGACATCCGGCGTGCCGCGGAGGTGCTCGACGCCGGATCCAAGGTCGCGATCCTGATCGGGCAGGGCGCCCGTTCGGCCGCCGAGGAGGTCGTGGAACTCGCCGAGCGCACCGGCGCGGGCGTGGCGAAGGCTCTGCTGGGCAAGGACGTCCTGCCCGACGATCTGCCTTTCGTCACCGGAGCGATCGGATTGCTCGGCAGCAGGCCCAGTTACGAACTCATGCGCGACTGCGACACGCTGCTGATCGTCGGATCGAACTTCCCCTACAGCCAGTTCCTACCCGAGTTCGGGCAGGCCCGCGCCGTGCAGATCGACATCGACGGCACCATGATCGGCATGCGGTACCCGACCGAGGTGAACCTGGTCGGCGACGCGAGATCGACGTTGGCGGAACTGATTCCGCTCGTGCGGCGCAAGGACGACCGCGGCTGGCGGGAGAAGATCGAGAAGAACGTCGCCCGCTGGTGGCAGACCGTCGAACGCCAGTCCCTGCTGGACGCCCACCCGGTCAACCCCATGCGGGTGGTGTGGGAGCTGTCCGAGCGCATTCCCGACGACGCGATCGTCACCGCGGATTCCGGGTCCTCCACCAACTGGTATGCCCGCTGCCTGCGCTTGCGCGGCCGGATGCGCGGGTCGCTGTCGGGCACCCTGGCGACCATGGGGCCGGGCGTGCCCTACGCCATCGGCGCCAAGTTCGCCCACCCCGACCGGCCCGCGATCGCGCTGGTCGGTGACGGCGCCATGCAGATGAACGGGATGGCCGAACTGCTCACCATCGCCCGCTACCGCCCCCGCTGGAGCGATCCGCGCCTGATCGTCTGCGTCTTCCACAACAACGACCTCAACCAGGTCACCTGGGAGCTGCGCGCCATGGGCGGCGCACCGAAATTCGAGCAGTCGCAGGCCCTTCCCGACGTCTCCTACGCCGAAGTCGCCCGCAGCGCGGGCCTGACCGGCATCACCGTGCGCACTCCCGAGGAGCTCGGGCCTGCCTGGGACCGCGCCCTGCACGCCGACGGCCCGGTGGTGCTCGACGTGCACTGCGACCCCGACGTGCCGCCCATCCCGCCGCACGCGACCTGGGATCAGATGAAGGACACCGCCGAAGCCGTGCTGCGCGGCGACCCGGACGCCTGGCATCTGATCGCGCAGGGTGCGAAAACCAAAGTCCAGGAGTTCATTCCGTAGCGACAGAAACGAGTGTGCGATGACCGAACAGGATGTCGTCGAGCTGCTGACCGCCCAGCACGAGGAGATCTTCGCGTTGCTGGCGCGGCTGAAGGCGGGCGAAAACGGGAAACAGGAGCTGTTCACCGAGTTGGTGCGGTTGCTGGCCGTGCACGAGAGCGCCGAGGAGGAGGTCGTGCATCCGGTCGCCGGGCGGGCTCGTTTCGGCGCGGACGCCGACATCGTGCAGCCGCGGCTGGAGGAGGAGAACGCGGCCAAACGCGCCCTCGCGGACCTCTACGACCTGGGGGTGGACCACCCCGATTTCGACGCCCGGCTCGCGAAGTTCGCCGACGCCGTGGCCGAGCACGCCGCGCACGAGGAGACCGAGGAGTTCACCCTGCTGCGCGCGCAGTTCTCGACCAGCCAGTTGCAGCGGATGGCGGGCTCGCTACGCGCCGCCGAAGCCGTGGCACCCACCCGCCCGCACCCGCACACGGGGGAGTCCGCTGTCGCGAACCTGCTGGCGGGCCCGCCGCTGGCGGTGTTCGACCGCGCTCGCGACGCGGTGCGCGACTGGCGGCACAACCAGGACACGTGAATCACCCCCAGCCCACGAAGCGGAGAAGGAGAACACCGACATGGGGTTTCCCGAGCAGCAGCAAGAAGTTCCCGGCATCCAGGCCCGGATGACCCCCGTACCGGACTGCGGTGAGGACAGCTACCGTGGCTCCGGCAAACTGACCGGCAAGGCCGCCGTCATCACCGGCGCAGACAGCGGAATCGGCCGGGCGGTGGCGATCGCCTACGCACGCGAGGGCGCGGACGTGCTGATCTCCTACCTCGACGAGGACGAGGACGCCAAGGAAGTCGCCGACCTGGTGACGCAGGCCGGACGCAAAGCCGTCCTGGTGCCCGGCGACCTGTCGGAGGCCGCCCATTGCCGCGCCGTCATCGATCGGGCCGTGCGGGAATTCGGGAAGATCGACATCCTGGTGAGCAACGCGGCCTTCCAGATGACACACCAGACGCTGGAGGAGATCAGCGACGAGGAATTCGAGCACACCGTCAAATTGAATATCAACGCCTACTTCTACCTGGTGAAGGCGGCGCTGCCGCACATGCCCGCGGGGTCGTCGATCATCGGCAGCTCCTCGGTCAACTCCGACATGCCCTCGCCGACCCTGGCACCGTACGCCGCGACCAAAGCCGCCATCGCGAACTTCTCCGCCAGCCTCGCGCAATTGCTGGGCGAACGGGGAATCCGGGTCAACAGCGTGGCGCCGGGACCGATCTGGACCCCGCTGATCCCCTCCACCATGCCGGTGGAGAAGGTCGCGAAGTTCGGTGACGACACGCCGTTGGGCCGCGCCGGTCAACCGGCCGAACTGGCTCCCACCTACGTCATGCTGGCCTCCGACGACGGCAGCTACGTCTCCGGCGCTCGCATCGCGGTCACCGGTGGCAGGCCGATCCTGTGACGTTTCGCGCACGCTTACCCGCCCGGTCGGCCGTGACGGCCGACCGGCAGCGGGGGCGGGTCACAGCATCGACACCACGATGCCGACCGCCACGGCGAGGAACAACAGGATCACCAGCGCTCCGATGAGCATCGCCACGACCCCGGTGACCGGGAAGTGATGGCTGGTGCTGGGCTCCGGCGCCGACAGCCCGGAGGTCTGCGGGGTGTCCGGCGGGGTCGCGCCCGGCGCCACTCCGCCGCCCGGTTCCAGATCGGGGGTTTTCGCGGGATCGGGGTCCATCGCACTCATAGCCGCTCCCTACTCGCCGTCGTTGCCCGGCACCTCGGGTGCCCCGGGCCGTTTACCGGTCCTCTTCCGATACAGGATCACGGCGCCGACCAGCACCGCGAGCGCGAGAATCACCAACAGTTCCATGCCCGGGTCCTACCCGGTATCCGCGCGCCCAATCGGCACGCGTCCGGCTATCGCCGGCCGGTTCCGCACGAGGGCATAGTGCCCGGCGGTCTCCTGGAACGCGACCGCCGCATCGATCGCCGCGTCGTCCGGGACGGGACCGCCCGGCGGGACGACGACCAGTTTGTCGTCATCGTCGTAGAGCCGGTGGACGATCGCGACGCAACACCCGCGCGCGAAAACCAGCGGTTCGGACGGTCCGAGATAGTAGGCGTCGAGCTCCAGCCCATCGGGAGCACGGGTGAGCGGCACGTAGCCGTAGTTGGCGAAGTAGCGGAAACCGCACCGCGGGTGACGGCTCCCGTAGGGGCGGTCGATGACCAGATCCACCGTCCCGCCGAGGAATAGGCGCGCCAAGCGCAGCGACTCCGAATCCTCGAGCATCCCCCGGTCGGTCATCGACCTAGGCTACGGCAGCTCGATCGGGCCGTCGGGGAGAGGACCGCCCATACGGCCAGGCACCGCGTCCACGGGTGCGGGCATTGCGTGCGGGCGTGGCCTGGAGGAAGGTGAATTATGTCCGGTGGCGCCACCGGGGCGCCACCCTGACAGGGCAGGAGGTGGCCCGTGTACGCACGTTCCAGCACCATCGCGGCGCAACCGTCATCGATGGACGACGGGCTCGCATATCTGCGTGATGAACTGATGCCGAAGCTGTCCGAGATCCAGGGATGGGTCGGTTTGTCCTTGATGGCCGACCGGTCGACGGGACGCTGCATCGCCACGACTTCCTGGGAGAGCGAGGAGGCGTTGCGTGCCAGCAGAGGACGCGTCCAGCAACTGCGTGAGGGCATGGCCCGGCGCCTCGGCGGGCGGGCCGAGCGCGTGGAGGAGTGGGAGATCGCGGTGATGCACCGTGACCACCCGGCAGGCAACGATGCCTGCACCCGCTGCACCTGGGTCCAGGTCGATCCGGCCCAGGTCGACCGGCTGGCCGACATGTTCAAGATGGAAGTTCTGCCGCAGACGGAGATGCTCGACGGATTCTGCAGCGCGAGCCTGTTCATCGACCGCGACAGCGGCCGAGCGGTGGGTGCGACCGTGTGGGAGAACCGGCAGGCGATGGACGGCAGCCGCGAGCAGACCAATCAGATCAGGGCCACGGCGACCCAACGGGTGGGCGCCAACGTCCTGGAAGTGGGGGAGTTCGATCTGGCCTTCGCGCACCTGCGCGTACCCGAGATGGCGTGAAAGCACGGACGTCCGGCCGGAAAACGAGCCTTCCGGCCGGGTATCCGCGTGCCGCGCAGGGGTAGTCGTCATTACCCGAGAGGTAATGGCCACGCCCCCCGGCCGTTCGTAGGATCGGGGCGTGAGTACCCCAACGGCAGGTGACCTGCTGCGACATTGGCGTCTGGAACGCAGGCTGAGCCAGCTGGAACTGGCCGGACGGGCCGACACCTCGGCGCGGCATCTGAGCTTCATCGAAACCGGACGCGCCACCCCGAGCCGCACCATGATCGTGCACCTGTCCAAGCATCTGGAGATCCCGTTGCGCGAGCGCAACCGTGTCCTGCTGGCCGCGGGCTACGCCCCCGCCTACGCGCAACCCGGCCTGGACACTCCCGCGATGGACGCCGTTCGCGGCGCCATGCGCCAGATCCTCGCCGGTCACGAGCCCTACCCCGCTTTGGCCATCGACCAGAACTGGACGATGGTCGACGCCAACAGCGGCGTGTCCGTGCTCATCGCGGGTATCGATCCGGCGCTGGTGACACCGCCGGTGAACGCTCTGCGCCTGAGCCTGCATCCCGACGGCATGGCAGGCCGCATCCGCAACCTCGCCGAGTGGCGCGGCCACATCTTCGCCCGCCTGGCGCGCCAAGCCGAGGTCACCGGCTCCCCGGACCTGGCCGATCTGCTCGAGGAGTTGCGGTCCTATCCCGGCGGCGAAGTGGAACTCGCCGTCCCCGAACCCGACCAGGCGGTGGTGCCGCTGCGGATCGACCACGACGGGAACGAGCTGTCGTTTCTCAGTGTCACCACGGTGTTCGGCACCCCGATGAACGTCACCGTCGCCGAACTGGCCATCGAGTCGTTCTTCCCCGCCGACGAGGACACGATGAAGCGGCTCACCGCGGGCGCCCGGTGAGCCGCG
This sequence comes from Nocardia sp. NPDC047648, assembly GCF_040642815.1. Taxonomy (NCBI): domain Bacteria; kingdom Bacillati; phylum Actinomycetota; class Actinomycetes; order Mycobacteriales; family Nocardiaceae; genus Nocardia; species Nocardia sp. NPDC047648. Next base: position 52,350 of record NZ_JBEYSX010000017.1, read on the forward strand.
CGGCCCAGCTGTCGGCGCTGCTGACCGTGCCCGTGCGCACCGTCACCGACCTCGGCGCCCGTCACGCGTGGACCCTGCACCGCGCCGAAACGGCCGACGGCCGATCGCTGTTCGTGAAGGCGACGGCCGAGCCGACACCCGTCTTCGCGGCGGAAGCGGCGGGTCTGACCTGGCTGCGAGACACCGCGCCCGGCCCGGCCGGCGACGGCAACCAGGCCATGCTGCCGGAGGTGCTGGCCGTCGACGACCGGATGCTGGTGCTGCCGTGGCTGGAGGAAACCGGCCCCACCCCCGCGGCCGCCGAGCGATTCGGTCGCGAACTGGCCACACTGCACGCCCACCGAGCCGCGCTGTTCGGTGCGCTGTGGGAGGGCTGGATCGCGAGCCTGCCCCTGCCCAACACCCCGACCAGCGGACCGTGGTCGCGGTGGTACGCCGAATATCGCCTCACCCCCTACCTCGCCCGGGCGGCCCCGCATCTCGGCGAAGACGGAACACGCCTGATCGAGCGCGTCATCGATCGCATCGATGACCTGGCCGGACCCACCGAACCACCGGCTCGCATCCACGGCGACCTGTGGTCGGGCAACGTCCTGTGGACCCAGGGACGGGCGATGCTCATCGATCCCGCCGCGCACGCCGGCCACCGCGAGACCGACCTGGCCATGCTCGCCCTCTTCGGCATTCCACACCTGGACCGCATCCAGGCCGCCTACCACGAGACCCATCCGCTCGCCGACGGATGGCGAACCCGCACGCCGCTGCATCAACTGCATCCGCTGCTGGTGCACCTCGTGCTGTTCGGCGCGGGCTACCGCGCGCAGACCCTCGCCGCGGCCACCGCCGCGCTCGCGTCCCGGCCTATCCGCCGACCCGCGCAATGACCTTCTCCGCGAAGCGCGACAGGTTGGCGATCTTCGTCTCCAGCGGCTCGGTGTCCTGCTCGGTGGTGTAGGGCAGCCGGAAGCCGACGATCACGTCGGTGACCCCTTTGTCCTCGAGGCGTTTGATGCCGTCGACGGTGAACCCGTCCAGCGAGATCACATGCACCTCGAAATCCTTGCGGGTGCCGTACTCCGCGCGCAGGACATCCAATTCGGCCAGCAGCCGGTCCAGTTCGGCGCCGTCGCCACCGGCGTGCATCCACCCGTCGCCGCGCTGCGCGGCCCGGCGCAACGCGGGCTTGCTGTGCCCGCCGACGAGAATCGGCACCGGTTCGGTCGGCACCGGGCTGATCTTGATCGGCGGGATGTCGTAGAACTGCCCGTGGTATTCGAAGTAGCCGCCCGCCGAGAGCCCGCGCACGATGTCGATGCACTCGTCCATCCGCGCGCCGCGCTTGTCGAACGGCACCCCCATGATCTCGAAATCGTCGGGCCAGGGGCTGATGCCGACGCCCAGCCCGAACCGGTTGCCGCTCAGCGCGGCGACCGAGGCGGCCTGCTTGGCCACCAGCACGGGCGGCCGGATCGGCAGCTTCAGCACGAACGGCGTGAAACGCAACGTGGTGGTGACCGCCGCCATCGCCGCGCTGAGCACGAACGCCTCGACGAACGGTTTGTCCTCCAGGAATTCGCGGCTGCCGTCGGGGGTGTAGGGATACTTCGCGTCGGACTCCTTCGGATACGCCACGCTGTCGGCGACCGCCATGGAGGTGTAGCCGGCCTCCTCGGCGGCTTTGGCGAGAGCGAGGTAATACGACGGATCGGTCATCGTCTCGGCGTAGGTGAAGCGCATAGTGCTCGCCTTCCTGGCGCGTCCAGCGCGCCGCGCGGGTCCCGGCGCCGGTGCCAGGGGATCGGGCCGGCGCCGAGACGTGAGAGGAACTGCCGCAAGCGGAACCGGGCCGCCTCGATGGTGTCGAGGCCGCCCGGTGGATCACCGCCTACTGCCATGGGTTGGTGAAGCCTTCCGGAATCAGGTGGTCGAACATCGCCCTCATCTCCGGCGAGAGCCGCAGCAGTTCGATGTACGAGCCGATCGGCCCACCGTCGAGGTAGGCGAACTCCATCCCGACGCCCTCGAACCTGCCACGCGCGGCGATCTCGATGCCGGCCTCGGTGGCCTCGGCGAGCGCGGCGTCGTAGTCGTCGGGCACCCAGGCGGCGTGATGCAGTCCGGGACCGACACGTGCCAGGTGCTCGGAATACAGGCTCACCCCGCCACGCGGCTCGATCAGCTCCAGTTGCTGCCCGCCCGCGTAACCGAGCGCCACGCCGATCGTGTAATCGGCGGGCGCCCCGCGCAGTTCGGCGGTACCGGGCCCGAAATGGACCTCCGGGATGGTGAACCAGTCGCCGACTCCGTACCGAGTGGCGAACGCCCGAGTGGCCGCGGCCAGATCGGCCACCACCCAGCACAGTTGAAAGATCGGGCCGCCGGTGACCACCGCCACATCATCCACGCCGTTCAATTAATCATCTGTGTTTAACATCGTCAAGGCTCGTGTTTAGTACAGTGCGGATATGCCGAGCGACGAATCGCGCGCCGCCTTGCTCGACGCCGGGGAACGCCTCATCGCCGAACGCGGCGTAGACGTGCCGTTGCGCGACATCGCCGCCGCCGCCGGTCAGCGCAACAACTCCGCGGTGCACTACTACTTCGAATCGCGCACCGGACTGATCGAAGCCATTGTCGAGCGCCGGATGAACCGGCTCGAACAGCGCCGCATGCAATTGCTGGCCGCCCACGAAGCCGAGGGCCGCGCCAACGACGTGAACGCCCTCGTCGCCATGCTCGCCACCCCGATCCTAGAACTGCTCGGCCACGACCGAGTGACCCATCTGGGCCGGTTCCTGGACGTCGTGCGCACCCACCCGGTGGTGGCGGACGCCCACCGCCTCGCGGGCGCCGACCGCGCCGCCGTCCGCATCATCACCACCCGCCTGGACGCCGCGCTGACCGGGCTGCCGCGGCGCCTGCGCAGACAGCGCCTGGAGACCATGGCCACCGTCATGTTCGCGTTGATCGCCGACTACGAGCGCACCCTGGAATCGGGCGTCCGCACCGCCCACCCCGCAGACGCCGCCGAAATCGTGGACATGATCGTGGCCATGCTCACCGTGCCCGTCCACGACCACCCAGCCGCCGCCCCGCGCCGCTGACACCGGCGCGGCCGGATACCGGCACGGCTGTCTCAACCCCACGTCCGCCGCGCCCCGGCGCGGTTCGCCGCGACAGCGGCCTGCTGCCGATCGGCTTGCGGCTGCGCGGCTTCCGGGAATCTGCGGTGCAACCGGTCGATGAAACGGCGCACGGCACACAACTCGCTGTGCAACTCATGACGTGCGGCGGGATCGCCGCGATAGGAGAATTCGATATCCCGCGCCAATGTCTGGGCTCGCCGGGTGAGCAACTCCAAGAAGACCCGGGCCTGGGCGAGGTCGGCGTCTTGTTCCATGCGGTGGCCGATCTGTCGTTCGATTACGGTGTCGGTCGCCCAGTACTCCCGTGCCGCGGTCCTCGGCCGATCGGAGCAAACTGATGCTAACCGAGCCCCAGCCCCACAGGTGCCGAAATGGAACCGTCTCTCGGCTATCGCGTGGCGACTCGCCATCGCGCTCCCGGCGTATCGTGATCGTATGGGCGTCATCGGGGAGCTGTTCCCAGGTAAGAAGCTGACCCACGAGGGCAGCGAGGACAGCGACGGACAGGCCTACACGCCGCGGTTCGACATCGATCTCGACACCGGCGTGGTCCGGGTGCCGCCCGCGCAGCCACCCACCGCCGGCGACCAGCCGGAGCAGGCATGACACTTCGGATCCCGCTCGCGCGGAAAACATCTCGCTGATCGCAAACCGTTACCTCGGCGGTGCGCGCCGGTAGCGTCGCCGCAATGGTAAATGCTGGTGGGCGGCGGCGGCCGCTGAAGACCGTCACCGGAGTCAGCGGCGCGGTCGGCGTGTACGCGGCGGCCATCGATCCGGACGCGACCACGGTCGCGTCATCGATCGAGGTCGCGAAGATCGCCGAGCGTCACAAGTTCGACGCTCTGTTCGCCGCCGACCTCCTGAGTTTCGGTGCGCAGGGTGCGATCGGCGCGCAGGAACCACTGATCTTCCTGTCCGCGTTGAGCGCTGTGACCTCGCACGTCGGGCTCATCGCGACGGTGACCACCACCTTCCACCACCCCTACAATCTCGCCCGGCTCTTCGGCACCCTCGACCACATCAGCAACGGCCGGGCGGCCTGGAACGCCGTCACCTCCTCGGTGGGCGAGGAGAACTACGGCGACCAGGAACTGCCGAGCCCCGAAGACCGCTATGCCCGCGCCACCGAATCCCTCGAGGTGGTCAACGCCCTGTTCGACAGCTGGCAGCCAGGCGCCCTGAGCGCCGACGGGCACGGTGGCGCGATCCTGCACCCCACCCGAGTGCGGCCCATCGAGCACACCGGGCGGTACTTCACCGTGCGCGGGCCGCTGAACATCCCGCCCCTGCCGCAGCGCAGGCCGGTCCAGTTCCAGGCAGGGCAGTCGGCCGGCGGCATCGAACTGGGCGCGCGATTCGCCGAAGTCGTGTTCACCTCGCTGCCGACCCTCGAAGACGCGGTGACCTACACCAAGCGCATCCGCGCCCGTGCGAACGAACTCGGCCGCGCCGACGGCCTGCCGTTGATCATGAGTTCCTTCCACGCCACCTACGGCGCCACGGAATCCGAAGCCAGGCGCCTGGCGCGGGAACAAGCGGAGGCCACCGACTTCGAAGCCGGGCGAGCCGCCCTCGCCGACATGCTCGGCGGCGGCGTCGACCTGTCCGGCCTGCCGTTGGACAAGCCACTGCCGGAGAGCCTGCTGCCCGACGTGACGTCCGTGCACCGCAGACGCGGCCGCGTGGAGATCTTCAGCAACTTCGCCCGATCGGGAAAAACACTGCGCGAACTCATCATCGCCGCCAAGGACACCGGCCACTGGGCGGCCGTCGGAACACCCGAGCAACTCGCCGACGCGATCGAAGAACGCTACGACGCGGGCGTCCTCGACGTGATCTCCCTCGGCGGACTCGCCGACGAACGCACCCGTGACTTCCTCCTCAACGGACTGCTGCCCGAACTGCGCCGCCGCGGCATCGTCGGCTCCGACTACGTCGGCGCGACCTTCCGTGAAAACCTCGAACTTCCCCCGCTACCGGACCGGCTGCCCGAGGCGCACTCACACCCCTCGGCGAGATGAACCCACAGCCGTGTTCGCCATCGAGGCGGTGGGGCTCATCCGGAGATCCCGCCCGTTGTGGCCGCCTGATAAGCGAGCACAGCCGCGCGACAGGCGAGCCGCCGACCGCTACCGGGTGAGGACCGGCGTCGAACGGTGAGCCGAGGTTTCGCTCCCGGGCGGGTTCGTATTCCGCACCCAGGTGACGTTGGCGATGAGGTCGTCATCGAAGACCAATTCGTCCCACAGCACCCGCTCGGCGGCATCCGGCGTCGGCTGCGCAACAACCGGACGGGGCGCCTCCGCGGCGGCCGGAGGCGGCGTTGTCTCGGTCGGCAGCGGCGTCACCAGCCAGGACAACGCCCGCATCGTGCTGAGGCCGTACCGACGGGCGCCCTGCGCGACGGCGGCCACCGCGGCGGCGGAACTCAGCACCCCGGCGAGCAACGCCACGGGGGTCAGTCCGGCGCCTGCCATCCGCTGCTCACCGGCAGCCGAAACGGCCGTGCCGTCCCCGTCGAAGATCCGGCGCAGCCACCCTGAACCGAAACCTTCACCCGGATCGATCAGCGTCCGCAATTCCGGCCCCTTGGCATCCAGGTACAGCAAGCAGATCAGCACCAGAACCGTCACGGCCACACTGGATCCCATCACCAGAGCGGCGAGCGCACGGGAGCGCGACCGCACCTGAGCGACCGCCGCGAACACGGTGACGACCGCCGCGGCAGCGGCCAGCAGACCCCAGGCACCGCTGATGTTCATCTCACGGAATTTCGACACCGACCACTCGTCGAAACCGTTGGTGACACCGGTGACCCGGCCGAACGCGTCCGAACGCGCCTCGCCACCCGAACCGGACGCCGACAGCCACGGCTGGAACAGCAGGGCGAAGGTGACCGCATTCGTGGCCGCGGCGAACAAGAAGCCCCAGTCCACTCCCCGTGGTGGCGTCGCGCTTCGTGCCGGGCGTCCGGAGCCACGGCTCCGGCGGTGTCGCGCTTCGGTTGCCTGCCAGGGGGTTGGTTGTACCATTGCTCCAGTTTCGCCGGTGCCGCATGAATTCCACTGCCGCCCAGAGCAATAACAATGAAATTGCCTGAAGGGTGGAAAACGCGGCGCATCAATGAGATGAAATTCGATCGGGCGTCATCGGCCATCGACGGAATTAACCGTAAGCACCGCGGCGACACCGGGCAAGCGTGATCGATGTCCCACGCATCACCGCAGCTCCCGCCACGTCCGACCGCGGAGTGACCCAACCGGTGAGTAACATTTCGCGCACAGCGTTGAACTCGGCCTTCACGGTTTCGCCGCGACAATTACTTGCCCGTCGCAACCGAATTGCTGTGACAGGCCTAACAAGTGCGCACTGCGACGTCGGTCACAAACCCGCACCACATCCTGTGAAAACATCCGAAAAATGGAAAACGCGGTGGCGGACCGTATTTCGATCAGCACCCCCCGCGGCGGGCCGAGACGTCCGGAACCGGATCACGCCCATACTGAGAGCGGGCGCTCGCGGATCCGACCCCACCACCTGGTCATTCTGTGGCGCACAGCCGGACTGCGAACAACCCGCCGCCGCTCAGCGCCCTTCCGCCGCCGCCCGCGCGTCGGCGACCCCACGGGTGATCTCCGCCAGGCGCTCGGCCGAAACCTCGACCGCGCCCTCGGCGTCGACCAGCACCGCGGTGGGATAGAGATCGCGCAGCAGATCCGGGCCACCCGTCGCCGTATCGTCATCGGCCGCGTCGAACAGCGCCTCCACCGCAAGACGCAACGCCGCCTGCTCATCGATATCGCGGTGATAGGTCTTCTTCAACGACGACCTCGCGAACACCGACCCCGAACCGACCGCGGTGTAACCGAAACGCTCCTCCTGCCGGCCACCCACCGCGTCGTACGACACGATCCGCCCCGCCCGCTGCGGCTCGGCAGCATCCAGGTCATAGCCGACCAGCACCGGAATCACCGCCATGTCCTGCAACGCCGCGGGCAGATTCGCGCGCACCATCGCCGACAACTTCGTCGCCTTGCCGTCGAACGTCAGCGGAGCCCCTTCGATCTTCTCGTAATGCTCGAGCTCCACCGCGAACAACCGGATCATCTCCAACGCCATCCCGACCGTGCCCGCGAAACCGGCCGCCGAATACGTGTCGGTGACGAAGACCTTCCGCATATCCCGCGTCGCCACCAGATGCCCCATCGTGCCCCTGCGGTCACCGGCCACCAGCACACCACCGCGATAGCTGATCGCGACGATCGTCGTCCCGTGCGCCGCGCCGCCGCCCCCACCGCCGCCCGCCTCGAAACCCACATCGGGCAACAACCGCGGCGCGTACCGGCGCAGAAATTCCGAGAAGGACGCCGCCGGGTACTCCAAACCGAGCGGCAGGTGACTATCGGTCGTCATGATCACCTTTCCGGGCGGACACTGCCCACCCGCGAACGCGACACGTGCACTCCCGCCGACGTTACCGGAACACCACCACCGCTCGGCCGCAACCGGCATCCACCCACCCGCGGTCCTAAGCCGGGTCGTCCCCGGCGCAGGTGTCCGGCGCATCGATCCGGACACAGGGGAGCGGAGCCCGCGTCGGCCGATAATCCGGCCCCACACCACCCGCGCGGATCAGCCGGGCATACGCATCCACCGCGTCGGTCGGGCGGCGCGCCAACGTCGGATCGGTCAGCACATCGACCGTGTAGAGCCCGAACCGCGGCGCGTACGAACCCCACTCGTAGTTGTCCGTCAGACTCCAATAGTTGTAACCGATGACATTCATCCCGTCGGCCTTCGCCCGTTGCAGCCAATACACCGTGTCCCGCAGATGATCGGCGCGGCTGTACCCATCCGGACGAACCTGCCCGTTCTCCGTCGGAAGACCGTTCTCCACCACATACAGCGGACGCCCGGGGAACTGGCGCGCGTAATGCCGTAACGCGTAGTAGATGCCCTCCGGCTGCACCGGCAGCTCCCACATCGCAGGACCACCCTCCGCACCGCCCTGCGCCGACTCACCCGTCTGCGGCAACGGAGCGAAGTAGTAATCCACACCGATGAAATCCAGCTTCGCCGAGATCCGATCCACGATCGGCTGATTCACCTCCGTCTCCGCACCGGCCACATAGCCCAGATTGCTGGTCACCCGGGCATCCGGCCGATAACCGTGGATGACGTCGTAGATCTCGTTGTGCGCCAGCGCGATCCGATCCAGCATCTGCGGCGCCTCCTCGACACCGATCCCACCCGTCCGCAACTCAGTGCCGACATACGCGGCCGGCTCGTTGAACGTCACCCACAGCGGATCACGCGCGGCATACCGGCCCACCACCTTGCGCATGTTCGCCAGCCAATCCTCGACCATGCCCGGGTTACGCCACCCGCCCCGATCCAACGCCCACCCCGGATACACCCAGTGATCCAAGGTCAGCATCGGCCGCATCCCCGCCGCCAGAATCCGCGCGATCACATTGTCGTAGAACCCGAACGCCGCCTCGTCCCAGGCATGCGGCGCCGGTTGCAGCCGAGCCCACTCGATACCCACCCGATAGACCCGCACCCCCAGACGCGCCGCCAGATCGATATCGGAGATATAGCGGCGCGCGAAGTCCACCGAATCCCGATACGGATCCGCCGTCCCACCCGCCGCGATGAAACGCGACCAGTTGCTGTCCGGCGCATGACCTTCGGACTGGAACCCCGACGACGCCACACCCCACAGGAACTCCGCATCGAACGCAGGCAGCACCGGACTCGGCTGAGCAGCGGAAACACCCGAAGCCATCAGCACCGCCGCGGCAGCCGACAGCGCGGCGAACCCGCGCCGATGAGTGCGTGTACGCATCGCCGTAGCGTAGCTGTCAGATTGCTGGCTGCCCGGGCAGGAAATCGCGTGTCGCCGGTCGCGCAACCGTCACGATCCGCGCTCACGCCATCCGCGACCGCCGCGCCAACTCCACCGTCGCCGCCCGCAACTCCTCGACCGCGTTGATCCGCTCCGCATACCCGACCCTGGTGCGAGCCACACCCCGCGGCGTCACCACCCGCAAATCCAAACCGTAGCGGTCGGCACGCTCACAACTCGCCCCCGTGGCATCCGGGTACCCACCCAACCGCCGCGCCATCGCCAGCAACGCCTCGGCATGATCATCATTGAGATGCGCCACCGCCCGAGCCGCCCCCGGAATCACCGGATCCGGCTCCGCCGCCGCATACTCCTCCGCACTCGCCGAATCCATCCGCCCATACCCGCCGACCCAGCGCACCCGCCGCACCCGCAACACCCACAACGAGAAATCGCTGTAATCGATGTACATCCGCCCCGCCGCCACCGCCGCCAGATACGCCTCCCTCGCCGCGACCGCCTCCCCACCCACCGGCCGCTCCACCACACCCGACAGGGTGATCCGCGCCCCCGCCAACGGGTCCGCAGGCGGATCCGGCGCCACCACCGCCAAGCTCGCCCGCCCGTCCGCGGCCAGATTGCGCCCGTGCTCGGCCAGCCGCGACACACACAACACCGGCTGCCCCGCCGACAACCCATACGTCACCAACGACGCCCACGGCGAACCATCCTCCGTCAAACTCGCCAGCGTCGCGGTATTCACCGACGCCGCAACGGTTCTCGCCTCCTCCGCAGCCGAGGGCCGAGCCGGATACAACACCGGCGCCAGCGGCGGCGGCACCGAAGGCCCGTCACCAGGAGCACCATGATCGACAGTCATGCCCCCATCCTTCCAGCGCGTCCAGGCGAAACGCCGCACAACCTCACACGAGCGAAGCAATTGACCGAGCGCATCCGCCGCCGATCGACCAGACTTGCCCAGTGACCAGATACGCATTCGATGCCGACCGCGCCGCCCTCGTCGCCACCTGGGCGACCGGACGAGGCGACCTCGCCCAGACGGTGGCCACCCTGCCCCCGCAGGTGACCAAGGACCAGGCAACCGATCTGGCGTCGAACCTCACCACCCTCTCGCGGTTCCAATGGCGCACCTACACCCACCCGGCCAGCGCCGCGGGCGACCCCGACGTCCCCAACAGCGAAGCATGGCGCCGCGCCGAAGAACGCCGGAACTTCAAAGAAGTCGAAACCGGACTGCGCAGCCCCCACCTGCCCACCGACGAAGGACTACTCGTCTCCTACAGCGGCGTCGTCGAATCCGCCCACCGCATCGGACGCACCCTGCACGACATCGACGACGACGCCCTGCTCGACACCATCGCCGCCGAAGTACGCACCGAACAGGAAGCCATCGAATCCGCCGAACGCGGCGACCTCTCCGGCCGCGCCCGCCAAGCCGTCGAACTGTCCCGCCCCGACGTCTCCCCGGCCCAGGTCCACGCCGCCGACGCACTCCTGCGCGCCGACCCGCTCGGCAGCATCGAACTGTTCACCGAACTCGACCCCGCCTCCGCCTCCGTCGCCGCGGCGCACTGGCTCTACGCCGCCGCCGAAGTCGCCGGAGAGGCCGCGAGCGTACCCACCACCGATGTCGTCGCCGAAGCCGACGACATCGAAGCACTCCAAGTCGAGACCCCCACCCTCGTGCTCGAACGACTCGCCGCGGGCGACACCCCCACCGAAGTCGTCCTCGAACTGATCGCCGAAGCGATGGCCGTGCACGAAGGCCGCGTCCCGGCCCCGTGGAGCCTCGTCGCCCGCGTCGCCGAAATCGAAACCCAAGCCCACCGCTTCGGCGTCGACGCCGACACCCGCGAGGCAATGCTCACCGGCTTCCGCATCAGCCGCCTCGACCCGGCCCGCCCCGCCCTCGACCTCCTGGAAGACCTCCTCGACGGCATCCGCGGCTGCCTGCTGCTCTACGCCGCCAACACCGACCACGCCGACCCCGAATCCCACTTCGCCGAAGACGTGCGCCTCGAAGCCGACGCCGACCCCGAAGACCTCCTCTGAACGCCCGGGCGGGACACGGCCACGCCATGTCCCGCCCCAGGAGAGCTCAACCGGACACTTCGCCGGGAACCGCCGACGCTTCCGAGGTCAACCAGGCGCGCAGCGCGCGGTAGACCGCATCATGATTGAGCAACGTGAAATGATGCGCCGACGCCAGATGCATACCCTTGTCCACATCGAAGCCGATCCGACGCGTCCGGTTCCGCCCGCCGCCGCTCGGTGCGAGAACCAGCCCGTCACCGATCACGCGGCCCAGCGGATGCCGCGGACTACGCGTGACGGTAGCCGTAACGAAATAGTGCTCCGCACTCATCAGCAGCGGCACCTCGCGGATCACCCGGCGACGCAACGCGTCGGCATCCAGATCCCGCCAATCCTCGTCCACCAACGAGCCATCCCGAAGATCACGAATCCCGGCGCTGCGACGACGCAACAGACGCCCGAACGGCCGGGTCTCCGGCAACCGCACCAGCGCCGCCGACGCGTAGTGCACCAACTGCTCCAGCGGCGCGCCCATATGGGGTGAACCGAGACACACCACCTGCCGCACCAGCTCCACCCACGGCACCCCGGCTTCGCTCGCCACGAAACACGCGCCCCGCGCGACCAGCCCGCCCATCGAATGACCCACCAGCGAAACCCGCTCCACCGGCACCGGCCACCGCTCGACCAGGCATTGCATCAGTTCGCTGAACTGTGCGGCGTTCTCCGAGATGTGCAGACCGCTGTTGTACCGGACCTGTAGCGCCGTGCAGCCCGTATCGGACTCCAATCGCTCGGCATAGGTCGGCCCGCCGCCCAACCGCCACGCGTGCTCGGTCTCCACCAACCCGTGCAGGAAAACCACGATATGCGCACCCGGTTGCCGTACACACGCGCCGACCAGCTCGGCGGGCACGGGAGCGCCGTCGATCCGGAAGGTCATCGGCCCGGCCAGAATCGGTCGCTCCCGCTCGAGTTCGTCGCCGATGAGTCCCTGCACCGCGGCGAGCAAACCCGACCCGTACACCGTGCGTGACGGCGCGGCCCCCGGCAGATCCGCGGTCCGTTCCGCGACCATGCCCGCCGCCACCGCCGATCCGCCGACCACACGATAGACACTCTCGGCGATCGCATCGTGCATCAGCTCGACCGGAGCCGCCGCCGGGCCGACGCCCCAGCGCACGGCCGCGAACACTCGCCGCGCGATCGCGCGGTGCACGGCCGCGATCCCGTCGACCGCTCCACCGAGTTCGTCACCGGCCAGCCGGGCCAGCGCCCTGACCTCCGCTTGCCGTCGGCGCGCCTCTTCCGTCATGACATGAGTGTACAAGTGTGCACTGAAAAGTGGGCGGAGGAGTCCTACGGCACTCGCGACACGGCTACCGCCCGCTCGCTGAGGCTGCCGAGATACAGCACGCCGTCCTGCTCGACCACGCCGGTCACCATCGAATAATCGGCGCCCTCCATCTGGAGGTCGTGCACGACTTCACCCTCGAAATCGACCGCCATCACCCACACCGTCCGCGCCGGCTTCGGCTGCACCCACTCCGGCAGCGTCCACACGATGCGCCGCAGAATGCCCGGAAGTGGAAGGAGGCGGTCCAGCAACGGATTTCGCGGCGAAGGAAGGGTGATCCAGATCAGGCCGTCGCTGCCGAGCCCCAGGTTGTCGGGGAAACCCGGCAGATTCTCGATCAACCGTTCCTGCGTGCCCGCCTTCGCGCCGGTGAGCCAATAGCGCGTGAGCCGGTAGCCGCCGGTCTCCGCGACGACGACACTGGAACGATCGGGCGCGAGGACGACGCCGTTGGCGAACTGCAGATCGGGAATGAGCGTTTCCACCTTGCCCGCGGGATCGCGGCGGAACAAGCGCCCGGTACCGGAGTGCTCCAAGATGTCGCCCATGTACTCGTCGAGTGAGTACCTGCGCGACGACGCGGAGAAGTAGATCGTGCCGTCGGGAGCGCGCACGACATTGCTGGCGAATCGGAGTCGCTCTCCATCGATCTCGTCCACCAGTACGGTCAGCGCGCCGGAAGTGTCCAGCTCCAGTAATCCACGCTCGAAATCGCAGATCAGCAGACGTCCATCGGGGTCGGCATGCAGCCCGAGCGGGCGTCCGCCGGTGTTGGCGAGTTCCCGTACGTCTCCGGTCGCCGGATCGATGCTGAGAATCGCACCGTCCGCTACGCCCGCGATGATCCTGCCGTCGGGGGAGAGCACCACATCCTCCGGTCCGGCGCCGGGCAATTCCAGGCGCCGTATCCCCGGAAGGGGAGGGGTACTGCGGCTTTGACGTGCCCGAGCAGGGGAGGGCGGCGGCGTCCACCGCTGCGGCTGCATGGTCGAGGCGAGCATGGCATCAGGGTAGCCCCGTGCCTGCGGAGTTCCGAGGAAAACGATGCCGGGCAGGCGAGCCCGCTTCGGCGGAGGTGGGCACCGGGGTCTCCTGCTGAATAACATCTAGTTACGTAGATATGCGCATCTAGCAATATGTTCCTCCCAGCCCATCCAGCTCCAGAAAATCCAAAACAACAAGGAGGGGAGGGGGTCCGACGAACGAATTCGGCGGCCGGGCTACACGAAGCGGGCAGGTTCGCCCGGGGTGGCGCTGCTGCCGGCGTTCGTCGCGACTGCCTCGCCGGAGCCGGGACGGGCGACGCTGGGCAGCAGCGCCGAGGTGTCACGGCTGGTGCGTGATGGTGTACCAGAGGATGGCCAGTGTGCCGAGCGTGAACAAGGGTGCCACGAGGAAGGTTTCGACCTTGTTCCCGGTGCGATCGATGATGGGAAGGCTGACGCGGAGGTCGAAGGGCCAGAACAGGCGGCAGCCACGCTCGGTGAGGCAGTCGCCGATCAGATGGGCCAGCGCGCCCAGCCCCACCGCGAACGGCAACCAGACCGGCTTGTCGGCGATCCAATGCTCCATCGCGAAGGTGCCCGCGGAGGCGAGCGCCACGATCGGACCCCACGCCTTGAAGTTGTTGCCGGACGGGCACAGATGTAGTGCGCGCACGGCCAGGGCCAGCAGGAAGAAGACCAGGCTCAGGGTGAACCAGCGTCCGAGCCAGTGCTCGCCTGCCCAGGTGCCGTAGGCGACGGCCGCGACGAATGCCAAGGAGTGGGTGGCACCGCGATGACCGCCCGAGACCCACGAGATCAGCTTGCACGCAGTGTGCGTGATCGGACCGAGGGCGTGCGAGATCGTGCCCTGGGGGTGGTCCGCATCGGGCAGCAACGCGGCCCCGGCGGTGAGGAAGACCCCCAGCAACAGATCGACGGTACCGAGATGTCCCGTCGCATCCTGGAGAGCCGGAAACGTCAAGATCGTTACCGGCAGCGTCGCCACTGCCGCTGACCAGGCCAACGCGCCACTGGTCGCATGTGAATGTCCAAGCACCATTCGAACGTTAGTTCAGCTTGCTATGGGTTCGCGAATGCCGTTGTCGCGCGGGGGAGCAGCCTGGTGTGGGCGCTTTCCATGGCTGTGATGAACTAGGGGAGTGCTGGTGCGGTGCGGCGCCCGTGCAGCTCAGGCGCGAAGATGCGGCAAGGTGCTGCCGAAGCTGACCAGTCGCTGGCTGTTTCATCGAAGCCCGCATCCCAGCCGAGGCAAAGAAAAGATGGCGGTACGCTGCTATGCGTATCTATACATGTGAAACATCTCAACACCCCACCCGACAGATCCAAACCATCCAAAAGAAGCATAGAGCGGGGGGAGCCTCGGCAGTCCAAGGCAATTCGGATAGCGATGATCTCGCTAGAGGACGTCGCCGATGGCGACTGTCGCCGCGGCCATCACCCGGCGTGCGAGTTCCGGACAGTCGATCGGAGCGGTGGTGTCGACGGTGACGACCGGAGCGAGCGCGAGGGGTTCGGCCAAGCGCGCCCATCGATCCCAATCCTGCGCCAGATGCGCGTCGTCTTGATAGAGATCGGCGCGCGGGCGGCCGCGAAATCGCGCACGGGCAACGTCGGATGGCACCGCGCACCAGACCTCAACCGCGCGTGTTGCGCCGGAAGTCGCGAGCCCGGTAGCGGCATAGCGCGCGTCGCGCGGCTTGAACCACCAGGAGTCGACCAGGACCACGCCGGGTAGTGCGGCGGCGAGCGCCCACCCCGCCTCCATCGCGATCGCGCCGATGTTCGGCAGCACAGTGGTGTCGTCGAGCCCGGAACCCAACGCCTCCTTGATCAGGTCTTTGGAAATCAAATGCGCGCCGAGTTCCCGTGCCAGGGGCGCGGCCAATGTCGACTTCCCGGAGCCCGGGAGGCCGTTGACCATGATGAGTAGTTCGCAGATGTGGCACAACCTCCTGAGCGGCCCGTGAATGCCGGGACGGGCGAATGGCGTACAGCGGTGACCGCCGGAGGTTCGACCGTCATGTCGTGATTCTTGTTGCCCGACAGTATGTTCAGCAAGACTCCTGAACGATTCGGTTCGGCCCGGGGGACAGGGGAGTCGCCTTGCGGTGTCCCACCAGTGAACCGATCGCTGGGTGTTTCCCAGATCTGGGGATCTAGGCCATCAGTGCGCGCCTACGCTGCATCGCGTAGTACGACCTGATCAATTGCCTGCTCTGGCTCCCAGTTTCGGGGATCGATGTGGCAAATGTCTGGTTTCGAGCAGGTCGGCTCGATCAGCGGTAGGCCATGTGTAGGAGGTTGCGGTGGGTGAGGGGCGCGGAGTTCATCTGTGCGGCAGTGTCCCGTTGACGGACGCGCGGACGGTCTTCTCGGAAGCGGCGCGGCGGATCGGACCGCACTTGAAACGCATCCCGGACGGTGAGACCGGGATCCGGGACAACTGGGTGGTATGGCAGCTGCCGAAGATGCAGGCGCATCCCGACCTGGAAACCGTTCCGCCGCCGAGCCCGGAGTACGGGCCGAGTGAGCGGGTGCAGCCCAAACCCGGCGTGGACGCGGCGTCGATCGACTTCGGTCCGTTGGGTTACGCGGAGGCGGCCCTGGAATCCTGGCAGGTGTTCCGCCAGCTGCGCGAGGACGGGACGATCCCGGCGGGCATCCGCTTCCAGGTGAGCTTGCCGACCCCTATCGCGGTGATCGGGGCATTCGTCGCGGGACCGCAGGGGGAGTTGGAACGCAGATACGAGGCGCGTCTGCTCGACGAACTCTCCGCCATCGTCGCCGCGATCCCGGCCGAAGACCTCGCGGTGCAATGGGATGCCGCGGTCGAGTTCGCCATCTTCGAGGGGATCTTCCCTTCGTGGTTCGGATCGGACTACCCGACGCAGCTCGACGAAGTCGGGCAGCGGCTCGTCCGGCTGGGTGCGGCGGTGCCCGAAGCGGTCGAGCTCGGCTACCACCTCTGCTACGGCGATTTCGGTCACCGTCATTTCGCGGAGCCCACCGACACCAGCCGGCTGGCGGCGGTCGCCGCCCGGATCGTGGCCGGGCTGGACCGGCCGGTCAACTGGCTCCACCTGCCGGTCCCACGTTCACGTACCGACGCCGACTATTTCAAGCCACTCGCCGACCTCGTCCTTGCCCCCGAAACCGACCTGTACCTGGGCCTGGTGCACGCCACCGACGGCCGTGCGGGGGCGCTGGAGCGCATCGAAGCCGCCCGGTCCGCGGTCACCGCGTTCGGCATCGCCACCGAGTGCGGTATGGGACGCCGTCCGGCGAATCAGATTCCCGCTTTGTTCGATCTGCATGCGGAGCTGGCGGAGATCTTGGCCTGAGTTCGAAGACCTCGGCGCCGGACCACGTTCGGGGTTGGGTCCGGCGCCGAGACCGGAATCCGAGATGCGATCCGACCGCAATACAGTGGGTCGGCAAGGGCCTGGGCGCGCGATATCGAATCAGGGGGGAGTTGCATGCAGGACCTGTACGTGGTGAGTCATCCGCACGCGGAGCACACCGAACGTGATCTGGTCGGTGGATGGTACGACTCGGAGTTGACGGCGCGCGGTCGGCGCGACGCCCACCTTGTGGCGGCGGAGTTGGTGCGGCGGCGTGACGGAGCGATGCGGCCGGTGCGGATCACGACGTCGGATCTGGCTCGGTGCACCGAGACCGCGCAGATTCTGGCGGCCGCGCTCGGCGTTCCGGTTGCGGCGGATCAGCGGCTGCGGGAGATCAGCTTCGGGGAGGCGGGCGGTCGACCGAACGCATGGCTCGCGCAGCGCCAGGTCCCCGCGCCGGATCATGATCGGCTCGACCATCGCGGTCCTATCCCTGGGGCGGAGACGCGGCGTGAGGTCGCGACCCGTGTGGAGGCGTGTGTGCGTGAGTTGATGACCGACACGGACCATGACCACATCGTCGTCACGCACGGTTACGCACTGACATTCGTCCTCACCACGTGGATGATGGTGCCGGTCGAGGCGGTCGGCTTCGTCTCGTTCTCGACCGCGCCCGGCGCGATCACGCATCTGCGACACGACGATTACTGGCGCAACCGAGCGGTTCTCAGCCTCGCCGATACGTCTCATCTGACTGTCGAGCCGTAGGGGTCGCTCGGGTGAGGGAAGGGTCGGAAGGTGCCGGGCGACGCTCTAGTTGACATAATGTTGATTATCGGCGTACTTCCGGCGCAGGTCGTGGGGTGTGGCTTATCGCGGTACGTCGTTGCCGCTGTACGTCATTCGCTGCCCGTGCGGCCTGTCGGGTCGACTACGGGCTCTCGGGTGGGCGGTGGTCGTTGCCGGGCGGTTGAACCCTCTTGGCGTGTTTGTCCGCTTCGTGGAAATTTTCCGGTGATTCTTGGCTTGGCTGGTGAATCTTGGGTTTTCCCTAGAGTGGTCTCCCCTGGTCTAGTCTTCGGATGCGCATAAACGTCACAGTGACGAATTGGGGGCTGCTCCGGTGTGGTGGTTGACTTCGGTGGCTGTTGTTTTGAGGTCCAGTGATTGGTGATTGGCTCTGGTTGTGGTGTCCAGTTGTGGGCAGGCTGAGTCGGTGCTGGTTCGTCGGTTGATCGCGTTGTATGTCGGATTGTGGTTGTACGGGTTCTCGATGGCCGTCATGGTCCGGGCGGGGCTCGGACTGGATCCGTGGGATGTGTTCCATCAAGGTGTGGCGCGGCAGGTGCCGATCAGTTTCGGTGCTGTCACGGCGGTTACCGGCATGGCGGTGCTGCTGGCCTGGATTCCGCTGCGGCAGATGCCCGGACTGGGCACGGTGAGCAACGTCGTGGTGATCGCCGTGTCGGTCGATGCCGGGCTGGCGTGGCTGCCGTCGTGGGATCTGCTCGCGGTGCGGGTCGGGGCCATGGGGGCCGCCGTTGTGCTCAACGCGGTGGCGAGTGTGTTGTACATCGGCGCGGGAATGGGTCCGGGGCCGCGTGATGGACTGATGACTGGACTGGTGCGGCGAACCGGGCGATCGGTGTGGGTGGTGCGCACGGCGATCGAGGTGGCCGTGCTGACGACGGGGTTCGTTCTCGGCGGCAGCGTCGGCATCGGAACGCTGGTGTACGCCTTCGGGATCGGCCCGCTGATTCACCTGATGATTCCCGTGGTGAACCGATTCCTGCCGGGGTTCGCGGCGACGAAGCCGGCGCCTGCCGCCCGGGAAGCCGCCGGGGTACCGGCGGCGTAGCTCGTCTCCCCTGCCGATCCTCTTGGTAACTCAGCTTTAATCGTCACTGTGACGGTTAGGGCTGAGCTGACCCTCGAGGTCGTCGGCCGACCGGACGGCGCGTGATCATGACGTCCGAAATGATCTGTGCGGCGGTAGAAGTAGGGGAAGTGTCAGCGCAGCCCCGGATCGCGCGCGGAGCGGTCGTGTGTGTACCCGCGTCAATCTTACGTACAGCCCTGTACGGAATGTGGTGTCCCCGGTTAGCCTGTGGAACATGAGTGCTACCACCATCGCCCGGCAGTGCACGTTGTGTGAGGCGCACTGCGGAATTCTCGTCACGGTCTCCGATGACCAGGTGACGCGGATCGAGGGTAATCCCGATGACGTGCTGTCGAAGGGGTACATCTGCCCGAAGGCGACGGCGATGGGCGGGTTGCACCATGACCCGGATCGGTTGCGTACGCCGGTGCGGCGAGTGGGTTCCTCGTTCGAGCCGATCGGCTGGGACGAGGCGTTCCGCGAGATCGGGCAGCGGTTGCGGCAGGTGCGTCGCGAGCACGGGAACAGTGCGGTCGGCATGTATCTCGGTAATCCGGCGGCCCATAGTTCGTCGGTGTTGTATGCGGTGCTGTTGCGGACGTTGCTGATGACGCGGAATTTCTTCTCGGCCTCGTCGATCGATCAGTTCCCGCAGGAGTTCGTCGCGTGGCGGATGTTCGGCTCGAATGTGCTGATGCCGGTGACCGACATCGATCGCACCGATCGGCTGGTGATTCTGGGCGCGAATCCGGCGGTGTCGAACGGGTCGGTGACCACGATGCCGAATGCGAAGCAGCGGATTCGGGATGTGCGGCGGCGTGGCGGGAAGGTCGTGGTGATCGACCCGCGGCGGACCGAGACGGCGCGGCTGGCCGATCAGCACGTCGCGGTGGCGCCGGGCGGGGATGTGTATCTGCTGCTGGCGATGTTGCATGTGCTGGTCGCCGAGGATCTGTGCGACGAGAAGGCGATTCGGGCGTCGAGCACCGGCTGGGAGCGGTTGTGCGCGCTGGTGGCCGAGGCGTCTCCGGAGCGGATGGCGGTGTACGCGGGGGTGGACGCGGAGACGATTCGCGGGTTGGCCCGGGAGCACGCGGCGGCGTCCTCGGCGGTGCTGTACGCGCGAATCGGGGTGTGTCAGCAGGTGACCGGCACGCTGACGCATTGGTTGGTGAACACGATCAACGCGGTGACGGGCAATCTGGATCGGGCGGGCGGTCAGATGTTCGCGACGCCGCCGATCGATGCGGCGCGGTATGCGAAGTATCTGCCGGTGGGGTACGGGGCGTGGACGGATAGTTCTGGGACCTACAAGTCGTTTCGTTCGGAGTTGCCGGTGGCGGCGCTGGCGGAGGAGATGCTGACCGATGGGCCGGGCCGGATCCGCGCGATGATCACGTATGCGGGCAATCCGGTGTTGTCGACGCCGCAGCGCGGCCGACTGGGGGCGGCGCTGGACTCGCTGGATTTCTATGTGGCCGTGGACATGTACATCACGGAGACGACGCGGCACGCGGATATCATCCTGCCGCCGATTTCGCCGTTGGAGCGGGAGGACGTCAACATCCTGTTCCCGGTGTTCAGTGTGCGCAACAATTTGCGTTTCGACGCGCGGGTGTTCGAGCCGCCTGCTGATGGGCTGGAGGATTGGCAGATCATGGCGCGGCTGGTCACCGAGGTGGTGCCGCTGCCTGCTCGTCGGTTCACCGCGCGGGTGCTGAACGGGTTGTTCGATCGGGTGAGTCCGGTGCGGATCGCTGCGCTCGGGGTTGCGGCGGGTCCGTACGGGGTGTTGCGGCGGGGCCGCAAGGGGTTGACCGTGGGTAAGGCGCGTGCGGCGGTGGGTGGGATCGATTTGGGGCCGTTGCGGCCGAGGTTGCGGTCGTTGCTGGGGACGAAGGATCGGAAGGTTCAGGTGGCGCCGGAGGATTTCGTGGCGGCGGCGCGGGAGGTCCTGGCGGACGCGCAGCGCGGGAAGGCGGTGACCGCGCCGGTGGACGGCTATGACTTGAAGTTGATCGGGCGGCGTCATCTGCGCAGCAACAATTCGTGGTTGCACAATGTGCCTTCGATGGTGAAGGGGCGGGATCGCTGCACGGCGCTGATGCATCCGCAGGATGCCGCGGCGCGGGGGTTGCGGGACGGTGAGCCGGTGACGGTGCGTTCGCGGACCGGGTCGATCGTGGTGCCGGTGGAGGTCAGTGATGATATCCGGGTGGGGACGGTGGCGATTCCGCATGGGTGGGGGCATCAGGAGCCGGGGGTCGGGTGGACGGTGGCGGCGTCGTTGCCGGGGGCGAATGTGAACCTGCTGCACGATCCGGCGTTGACGGACACGTTTTCGGGGACGGCGGCGGTGAACAATACCTGGGTGGCGGTGACGCGGGCGCCGGTCGATTCCGGGGAGCAGGTCGGCGTGAGTGAGCGTGAGCCCGCGCCGACTGCTTGACGGGGTGCGGGTCGTGCCATTTTGCACCGGCTGCGGTTGATGGAGTTACCGAACGCCGGTGGGTCGCGGTGCGGTCAGTTCTCCTCGGGCGTTGGCGCGATCGTGTCCTGGACGATCAGTTCGAGCTTTCGGCTGATGCGGTCCAGCGCTCGCGTGCTGCGCTCGGCGCGGCACACTGCCACGCTTCCTTCGACGGCGGTGACGATCAGGGTGGCGGTGAGTTCGGCGTCGGCGGGGTCGGCGCCGTGTTCGCGCAGCGAGGATGTCAGCAGGTCGGTCCATCGGCCGAAGGCGGTGGCCGCTGCTTGGTGTGGCGCCCCTTCGGTTTCGGGGAGGTCTTCGATCGCGACCGCCAGCACCGGGCATCCGGCTCGGAAGTCGGAGTCCACCACCAGCTTTCGCCACATCTGTAGGAAGGCGCGTAATCCCTGGAGGGGTCCGTTGTCGAGTTCGCGGGCGAGTAGCGTCGCGGTGAGTTCGCCGGCGAAGGTGACCGCTTCGGTGGCGAGTTGGGTCTTGCCGCCCGGGAAGTAGTGGTAGGTCGATCCCAGCGGTGCGTGGGCGTGCTTGGCCAGTTCGCGCACGCTGGTGGCGTTGAGGCCGCGTCGCCGGATCATATCGGCTGCTCCGGCCACGAGCTTTTGGCGTGAGTCCGGGGATTGCGGCATCGCTACCTCCTTGTCTATGACGGCTGTCATATAGTAGCGTCCCCAGATTATAACGTCTGTTATAGACAGCGGACCGATACGAGGGAGAACGCCGATGCCGATGATCCACTTGACCCTGCCCACCGGAGTCCTGACCGCCCAGGCGCGCGGCGAGCTGATGAAGTCGCTGCCGAAAACCCTGCTGAAGTGGGAAGGCGCGCCCGATACCGCGTTCTTCCGCGCGCAAGCGTGGTGCCGCGTCGAGGAGGTGGCCGAGGGGTGTTTCGCCGCACTGGAGGACGACCTGCCCCGGTTCCGTGTGGAGGTGACCGTTCCCGAAGGCGGGCTTTCACAACGGCGCAAGGCCGGGCTCGTCGAGGAGGTCACCGAGCAGATACTCGCGGCCGCCGGTCTCACCGCGGGTGACGCGCTGCGGGTGTGGGTGCTGATCGGTGAACAGCCGGAGGGCACGTGGGGCGCTGCCGGGAACATCGTGAAATTCCAGGAGCTGGCCGCCCTGGCGCAGGGGCAGCGCGAGGATGCGTGAGCTGCAACTGGTTCGCGCCGGGCACCTGCGATGGCGGGACCGGCCCACACCCGTGCTGACCGATGCGCGCGATGCGATCGTGCGTCCCTTCGTGGCGGGTCGATGCGATGGTGACACCCTGCCGATCCATCGGCGTGTGTCTCGCGCGATGCAGCTCGGTATGCGGGCCGGGTTGATCGACCCGGTCGTGGGCAGCATCTGCGGGCCGGTTCCGTTCCGGGGTCCGTTCGGTATCGGCCACGAATGCGTCGCCGAGGTGATCGAGGTCGGCGCGGACGTCACCACCCTGCGCCGTGGTGACGTGGTCGTGGTCCCCTGGGCGGTCTCGTGCGGAGACTGTCACGAATGCCGCCTGGGCCTCACCGCGAAATGTTCCACCACACGCACTTCGACCCTGGCCGCGTTCGGGTTCGGCTCGGCCAGCGGCCCCTGGGGTGGCATGGTCGCGGATCTGCTGCGTATCCCGTTCGCCGATCACATGCTCGTGCCGATCCCTGCCGGTGTCGACCCTCTGCGGGTCGCCGCGGCCGGCGACAACCTCTCCGACGCCTGGCGTTGCGTGGTGCCCGCTCTGCGGGTGCGTCCGGACGGCAAGGTCCTCGTTCTGGGTGGCGCGGCGCAGAGCATCGGCCTGTACGCCGCCGGGTTGGCGGTCCGGCACGGCGCGCAGGTGGTCGACTACGTCGATCACCGGACCGAGCGGCTCGAGATCGCCGAAAAGCTCGGTGCCAGAGTGCACGCCACAGCGTCGAAGCGCGGAGTCCGGCTCGCTGATATCCCCCGCCGCGACTACGACATCGCTGTGGAGGGCACTTCATCGGCCGCCGGTGTCGATGCCGCGCTGCGGTCGTTGGCGCCGGGCGGGTTCTGCCGGCCGGTGGGCTATTACTTGCCCGTCGGCACGAAGGTCCCTTTGATGCATATGTACGCCAATGACGCCACCCTGAAGATCGGGGTCTCGAATGTCCGGCCGATCCTGCCGGAAGTGCTGGATTTCGTTGCCCGGCAGGATTTCCCTGCCGAGCAGGTCACTACCCTGACCGCGGATTGGGAGGACGCTCCCGAGGCCTACAAGGCCCACACCACCAAGCTGGTCCTGCACCGCAAGCCACTGCACGCCGCCGACCGATGAAGAGGCTGTCGCGGTGGCGATACGGCGCGGCTGGTCACTTGCTCACCTGGTCGACGCGGGTGCCGTCCAACCATGGTTGCGGGTCGGCGAGGAAGGGGGTGTCGGCGAGACGGTCGAGGTCTTCGAAGAAGGCTTTGGTGGTGCGGGCGGCCGCGGCGGTGGTGCCGACGGAGATGAATCCGGCTTGTTCGGCGTCCAGGCCGCGGGAGAGGGATTTGTCGGAGCCGAAGTAGACGGCGCGTTTGAGTTCGGCGATGGCGATCGGGTTGCGGGCGGCCAGCCGTGCCGCGGTGGCGTGGGTTTCGGCGAGCAGGTCCTCGGCGGGGAGCAGGCGGTGGATCAGTCCCAGGCGCAGTGCTTCCCGGGCGGTGAAGGGTGTGCCCTCGAGGGTGATCTCGATGGCTTTGGCGGCGCCGAGCAGGCGGGTGAGGCGTTGGGTGGCGCCGCCGCCGGGGATCAGGTTGGCGAGTGTCTCGATCTGGCCGAGGCGCACGTGTTCGGCGTCGGCGGCGTAGCGCAGGTCGCAGGCGAGCGCGATCTCGTGGCCGCCGCCGAGTGCGGGTCCGTTGATGGCGGCGAGGTAGGCGACGCGGGAGCGGTTCATCCGCAAGGTGGTGCGCTTCCAGCGGTGGCCCCAGACCAGGCCCGCGCCGAGGCCGCCGCCGTGGCGTTCGATCAGGTCGGTCGCGCCGGGGACGCGCAGCGCGGCCGCGGCGGCGCGCAGGAACGGTGCCGCGGCGCGGGCGGGGACGAAGGGATGTGGCCGGTCGATCATGCCGCCGAGGGCGGCGGGGTCGGCGTGGGTGAGGAAGCGGCCGGGTAGTCCCCCGGTGAGCACGACCGCGCCGATGGTGTCGTCGGTGTCTACCGTGGCGGTGAGGGTGTCGAGGTCGCGGACGACCGCGGGGGTGACGAAGTTGAGCGGGGGTGCGACGACGCGTGCGGTGAGTACTCGCCCGGTGCGGTCGAGTTCGATGGTGTGCAGGTGGAGGTCGGCGGCGGGCATCGGCGGCTCCTTCGGTGCTCGGGTGGGAACGCGAGAGTGTTTGCACGCGAACCTGTTTCGGGTGGGTCGGCCCCATCCTCGATGGTCGTCTACACGATAGTGTTCCGGACCGGCCTGGTAGCCGGTCCGGAACACGGTTCGCCGGAGGGAGTCAGGCGGTGGGCTTGTGCACTCGCTCGGCGTGGAATTCCAGCAGGGCCGCGAGGGTCTGTTCCGGTGCTTCCAGTTGTGGGTAGTGGCCGATGCGGGGCAGTTCCACCACGTCGGCGTCGGTGATGAGCTCGCGGTAGCGGTGTGCCATGTGGCCGCCGGAGACGGGGTCGGTGACGCCGTCGAGCAGCCGGATCGGGACCTGGGCCTGCTGCAGTGCGCCGACCCAGCGCCGGCGCTGTTTGCGGCGTTCGGCCATGTAGCGGATGAGTTTGTGGCCGTTGCGTTTTCCGTGTTTGCTGCACCACAGCAGCCAGAATTGGTGCAGTTCGATGTCGGTGGGTTTGGTGTCGGGCCCGAACACGGTGGCCAGGCTGCGGTGGAAGGTGCGTTCGGTGCCCAGGACACCGACGAGCGGGCCGAGGGGGCCTGCCAGCAGTCGCTGCACCGGCCGTGCGCGGTGGGCCTCGGGGAACAGGCCGCCGTTGAGCAGGAACACCGATTCGATCATCAGCGACTCGTCGCCTGCCGCGCGGCGTTCGGCGTCGCGTGCCAGGAGTTCTTGGGCGACGGTGTCGCCGTAGTCGTGGGCGAGGATGTGGAATCGGCCGATGCCCTGTTCGCGGAGCAGGTTCTCGTGGAGGTCGGCTTGGTCGGTGATGCGGTAGTCGTAGTGGCGGGGTTTGGCCGACCAGCCGAAACCGATCATGTCGGGGGCGATGACGCGGGCGAAGCGTTCGCACAGACCGGGCCAGATCCGGTGCCAGTCCCACGATGCGGTGGGAAATCCGTGGATGCATACCAGCGTCCCGTCGGCGCCTGAGCCTCCGTCGCGCCAGAAGATCTGGTGGCCGCGATGAGTGTGGCGTCGTCCGTTCGCCCGCCAGGACGCGAACTCCTCCATGTCTACCTCCTTGTCGTCGACAAGCATGGCGCGTGGGTGCGCCGGGCACAGTAGTTCGGCCGACCGCGCACGTGTCATCTACCGCGCGGGCGGTTTGCCGATCGTGCGCTCTGCGAGAATTCCACCGTGCATGTCGCGATCGGCTTGGTTGTTCTCGTCGCGTCGGCGGCCGCGTTGGCGGCGCTGGCGCGCCGGTTCGGGGTCTCCGAACCGTTGGTACTGACGGTGGGCGGTGTGGCGGCGTCGTATCTGCCGTTCGTGCCGGAGATCCACCTGGAACCGGAGATCATTCTGCTCGGTTTCCTGCCTCCTTTGCTGTATACCGCTGCGATCCGCACGTCGCTGGTGGATTTCCGGGCGAATGTGCGCACGATCGCGTTGTTGTCGGTGGGGTTGGTGTTGTTCACGACGTTCGCCGTGGCGATCGTGGTGTGGTGGCTGTTGCCGGTGCCGTTCGCGGTGGCGGTCGCGTTGGGTGCGGTGGTGGCTCCGCCGGACGCGGTGGCGGCGACGGCGGTGGCGCGCCGGATCGGGATGCCGCGGCGGATCGTGACGATCCTGGAGGACGAGTCGTTGTTCAACGACGCGACCGCGCTGGTGGCGTTGCGGACCGCGCTGGCGGCGACGGCGGGCACGGTGTCGGTGTGGGAGGCGGGGGCGGATTTCCTGTTGGCGGCCGGTGGCGGCGCGGCGGTGGGGGTGGTCGTGGCGTATCTGCTGGCGATGCTGCGGCGGCGCATCACCGATCCGGTGATGGATACGACGCTGTCGTTCCTGGCGCCGTTCGCGGCGTATCTGCCCGCCGAGAGCATCCATGCCTCCGGGGTGATCGCGGTAGTGGTGTGCGGCATGATCCTCGGGCACAACGCGCCGGCGTGGCAGAGTGCCGCGTCGCGGATCGCCGAGCGCATCAATTGGCGGACGATCCAGTTCATTCTGGAGAGCGCGGTGTTCGTGTTGATCGGGTTGCAGGTGCGCGGGATCGTGGAGGGTGCTTGGCACAGCGATCTCGATCACGCCACGTTGGTGTGGTCGGCGCTGGCGGTGGTGGCGGTGACGATGCTGGCGCGGCCGATCTGGGTGTTCGGTTCCTCGCTGGTGTCGCACAGTCTCGGCAATGGTGCGGCGGTGCCGGCCGGTGAACTGGTCGTGGTGTCGTGGGCGGGGATGCGCGGTGTGGT
This sequence comes from Nocardia sp. NPDC047648, assembly GCF_040642815.1. Classification (NCBI taxonomy): domain Bacteria; kingdom Bacillati; phylum Actinomycetota; class Actinomycetes; order Mycobacteriales; family Nocardiaceae; genus Nocardia; species Nocardia sp. NPDC047648. Next base: position 79,005 of record NZ_JBEYSX010000017.1, read on the forward strand.
GACGCTGGCGGCGGTATTGCTGCTGTCGGAGGACACGCCGCTGTTGGCCGTGCTGAAGCTGCTGGCGCTGGTGGTGGTGGCGGGGACGTTGCTGGTGCAGGGGACGTCGCTGCCGTGGCTGGTGCGGTGGCTGCGGTTGCGTGCGCCCAGTCGCGCCGAGGACGCGTTGCAGAAGGCGAATGTGTTGCAGCAGGCGACGGCGGCCGGTTTGGCCGCGCTCGACGAGCACATCACCGCGGATACGCCGCCGGGGGTGGTGCAGACGTTGCGTGACCGCGTGTCGTGGAAGGCGAATGCGGCGTGGGAGCGGCTGGGGCGGGCGGAATCGGAACTGGTGACGCCCACCGCGGAGTACCGGCGGCTGCGGTTGGCGATGTTGCGTGCCGAACGCGAATCGGTGTTGCGGGTGCGGGATTCGGGCACGGTCGACTACCAGATCCTGCAGCATGTGCTGGGGCAGTTGGATCTGGAGGAGTCGATCATCGATCGCTTCGATGAGGCCGAGGAGGAGCGCGTGGAACCGTTGGCCGCGCCGGTGGCCGAGGAGGTGTGCGCGCATCTGCGGGACGCGCCGCTGGTGCGTGCGCACGCCGGGCCCGACGAATGCGCCGAGTGCGTGGCCGAGGGGCTGGCGTGGGTGCATCTGCGGATGTGCCTGTCGTGCGGGCACGTGGCGTGCTGTGATTCCTCGCCGGGCAATCACGCGTCCAAGCATCACGGTGCCAGTGGTCATCCGGTGATGCGCAGTGTGGAGCCGGGCGAGGCGTGGCGTTGGTGTTATGTCGATGAACTGCTCGGCTGACCGAGCAAGGTCAGCGCTGGGCGTGGCTGTAGATCAGGCGCGCGTATTCGGCCAGTAGTTGGTCCAGCGACAGGTTCTCCCCGCCCGCGGCGATCTGCTGGTAGCCGACGAGCATCGCCATGCCCAGTGAGGTGACCACGGCGGCGGTGTCGTCGTCGCGGACGATGCCTTTGACCGCTTTGTGCACGGTGCGTCTGCGGGATTCGTCGACGCGTTTGAGGGCGAGGTTGACCGATTCGTCGTTGGCCGCCCAGGCGCGGATGGCGGCTTCGGCGGCGTGGTGCAGTCCGGCGGCGAGGTCGGACATCGCGCGGATGTCGTCGTCGGGGTTGCCCTTGTTGAACGGCATGGTGCCCAGGATGCGCACCTGGCGGTTCTCCCAGTGCTCGAGCAGGGCGTCGACGAATCCCTGCCAGCTGCCGAAGTGGTGGTAGAACGACCCGCTGGTGACGCCGAGTTGCCGGCACAGCACGCCGATGTTGAGACCCTTGAAGCCGAGTTCGGCGAGCACTTCCAACCCGGTGTCGAAGTACTGCTCCTTGGTGACCACTCGTGACATGGGTGCGCCGTTCTCTTCGGTCGGTCAGGGGGGAGGGACCGAACAGTACCGCATCGTAGCGTCGGCCGGACCGAGCCCGGGAAGTACCGCGGCGTATCCCGAGAAGACTCTTCGGTACCTGTTACCTGCTGAAATATCTAGCGCCCGAACGTGATGCGCTCGCGGCCGCCGCGCGCTCGATAACAGAGCATCTGCTCTGTTACTGTGGTCGGCATGCCCCGCCCCCGGACGCACGACCCCGACACCGTGCTCGACGCCGCGGAATCGCTGGCCGTCGGCTCCGGCCCCGCCGCGGTCACCACCCGCGCGGTCGCCGCCGCCACCGGCATCTCCAACGGCGCGATCTACCACACCTTCGGATCCCGCGCGGAGTTGCTCGGCCGCACCTGGCTGCGCGCCGCGCGCCGCTTCCTCGACCTGCAAACCGCCTTGGTCACCGCGGCGCTGGATCGGCACGACGACGACGTCGAGGCCGTGGTCGCGGCCGCCGAGGCGCCCGCGGTCTTCGCCGAGCGCCACCCGGACTCCTCGCGGCTGCTGCTCGCGGTGCGGCGCGAGGAGTTGCTGGGCGAGGTGCCCGACAGTGTGGCCGCCGACCTCGCGGCCACCGACGCGGTGCTGGTCGAGCTGCTGGTGCGGCTGTCACGCCGGCTGTGGCAGCGCGGCGATCGCCACGCCGTCGACGTCATGACGTTGTGCCTGGTCGATCTGCCCACCGCCGTGCTGTTGCGCCGTGACCGGCTGGCGGATCCGTGCGCGCGTGAGTATCTGCGCAGCGCCGTGCGCGCCGTACTCGCCGTCGGCCCGCCGCCGCTGTGATCCCCCACCACCGACCCTCAATGGAAGGAACACCAATGCCCACACTCGACTATCAAGACAAGATCGCCGTTCTCGATCTGGGCGGCGACGAAAACCGTTTCTCCCCCGACTTCCTGGACCAGGTCGGGGACCACCTCGACACCGCTGTGGCCGACGGCGCCCAGGGCCTGGTCACCACCGCCAGCGGCAAGTTCTACTCCAACGGCCTGGATCTGGACTGGCTCGGCGCCCACGCCGAACGCGCCGAATGGTACGTCGAGCAGGTGCAGGCGCTGCTGGCCCGCGTGCTGACCTTGCCCATGCCCACCGCCGCCGCGTTGCCCGGCCACGCCTTCGGTGCGGGCGCCATGCTCGCCATCGCCCACGACTACCGCGTCATGCGCGCCGACCGCGGCTACTTCTGCTTCCCCGAAGTCGACATCCACATCCGATTCACCCCCGGCATGGCCGCGCTCATCCAGGCCAAACTCACCCCGAAAAGCGCCGTCGCCTCGATGACCACCGGCCGCCGCTTCGGCGGCATCGACGCCGCGGCCCTCGACATCGTCGACGCCACCGCCGCCGAGGGAGCGGTCACCGACACCGCCGTGGCCCTGCTCGCTCCGCTGGGCGGCAAAGATCCCGGCACCCTCGCCGCGATCAAGAACACCATGTACGCCACTGCCGCCGCGGCATTGACCGCCTAGGTTGTGTCCTGTAAGTCACCGGAGCCGGAGGATGATGGCGGCGATGGTGAGTTCGGCCTAGTAGTAGGCGGCGCGTTTTGCGTAGCGGGTGGGCAGGTCCCGGAACTGCTCGAGTCGGTCGAAGCATCGCTCGACCACATGGGATTTCACTGAGTTCCGATTGTGACGGTGGCACTTTTGGTACCTGGGGATTGCGACCACCAGTAGTAATATGTATTACCGCTGGTGACATTGATCGTCCCGGAGCCGTAAGCATCGAACGTTCCAAGGGTCGGGCATGCGATCTGGCCCGAGACCTCGTACTTCTGTGCGCCTTGAGGCACCCCGTTCACGGATATGGTGGATGCGGCATTCGGTATCGAGACGGTCTTTCCTGCGATCTTCGTCGTCAACTGCGAGGTGCACTGGTTTGAGTCGCCTCGGTACTGCAAATAGATCGTCGCCGCCTGATCGGCGTACGCGCCGCCGTATGGGGCGGACGTCGGTGCGGCCGTCGTGGGCGGCTGAGCCGGCGGTGTGGACTTCGTACCGACATAGATGCCGATAATCGCCCCGACGGCCGTAATGACCGCTGCGATTCCGGTGAGGATACCGGGGACTGACGTCCAAAAGCTGTGTTTCGGTTCCCTTGGCGCCGGAGTCACGTTTCCCATGCCGCCTCTTTCGGTGGAGACCACTGGTTGCTGTGCCGGACATCTTCGGCGAAGCTTTCCCTCTCGCCTCGCTTCGGTTCTTCCTCGTCGTCGGGTGACGCCGCTGCTTCCAACGATCAGGTGGGACTCGCTCACGGTCACATTTACCCCGGCAATTCGCGCGTAAACCGTGCTTTTGGTAGCCACTCTGTTTGGTTACAACTACCACTCGAGGGGCGCGACCTCGACCGGATGGCTCCCTTCCGCCACGGTTGCTCCCAGCCTGCCGCCCTGCTTCATCGGAATGGACGGAAAGAGGGTGACAGCCAGTCATCGCGCAGACCGGGCTTGAACCAGCTCGTGCGCCAGTGTTCGGTGACCGATCCTTGTGCTCGACAGGCAGATCGCTGATCAATCTGTCAGAGGTTAGGTGTCGAGCTGTAGTGAGCGCCCGCTGCAGCCAGGTTCCGTCCTCGGTCCATCAACTCGCACGGCATACAGCTGACACCGACCGACACGCGAATTACAGGACGGAACCTAGGCGGCCCGGCCGCGGCTGCGCGATCACCGATTGTGCGAAACACGCAATGCCGCAGCGATTTTCCGTATGTGACATTCGCCGAGTTCGTTCGCTCGCCGTCCGCCCGGAGAGGGTCGCGCGCCGTGGCGTCGTGCGGCAACCGGACGTGGTGGGCGTCCGCCTCATCGGCGGCGGGTGGACGCGCGCCTGGGGCGAGCACACCGAACCGAGCCGCTCGCGCCATCGCGGGCCGAAACCCGCCCGCGATGTTTCTTTGCGGGAGTGGCGATTGCGGTATCGGCGCGGCCGTGCGCTGTCACAGCGTGAATGTGAGGCGCTGGGGCCGGATGTAGTCGGCGGGGTCGTGTAATGCGCGCAGTTGCGGTCGTCGTGCCGCGGGGATCTTGTCCAGTTCCGCGCGCAGCGGTGCGTCGTAGGTCGCCGCGCTCGCGGTCAGGCCGGGCAGCCAGTTGTCGTGATGGGACGGGACGAACAGTCCCGGCGACAGTGCCTCGAGGTAGGTGCGGGGATCGCGCAGGCCGTTGCTGATCTGGTTGTAGCCCTGCACGGCGCCGATCTGTACGTCGGTGGCCGGTAGCGCGGCCAGGACGTCGAACACGTGCGGTGCGCGTTCGGTGAGCGGCCCGGTCGAGTCGTGCCACACCAGGCACAGACCCGGCACCCGGAACTGGTACAGCAGTACCCCGCCCTCGGCGTCACGCAGCCGCGGCACTGCTTGCAGCAGGCCTTCGAGCGTCGGCGGGTGTGTGCGCACGATTCCCGGTTCGGGGCGGGGGAAGAACCGGGGTGAGCCGCCGACGGGATCGGGTGGGGTGCGTGCGGAGTGCAGATGCCGGATGACGCTGACCTCGACCGCGCCGACGGTGCAGTCCTCCCGGGCGCCGATCGGGGTGTGCGCGTCACCGTGCGCGACGGTGGGCAACGCCGGGTCGCCGACCTGCGCGGCGATTGCCGCGCAGTGCTCGGCGGTGCCGTGCACGGTGGCGCCGGTGGCCTGCGCGATGCGGCCCGCGTCGCCCGCGTGGTCGAAGTGCCCGTGACCGATGAAGATCGCCGCGGGCGCCAGGTCCGCCAACTGCTGCGGGGTGGCCGGGACGTACCCGGTGCTGGTCAGCCGCGGCACCCAGGCATCGAGCAGGAAAACCGAACCGCCGATGGCCAGGGCGTAGGTGGTACAGCCGACCCACGACAGCACGACCCGGTCGCTGCGCGGTGCGCCGGTGGCGGGGTCGACGGTGCCGGCGCCGAAGAACCGGGTACGCGCCGCGATCGTGCGTGGATCGGCGGGGTCGGCCGCGGGCCGTAGTCGTCCGGCGGCCAGGGTCGCGAATTTGCCGCCGGGACCGAACAGACCCGCACCGGGAAGCTTGCACACGCGGCTACCCCATCACGGGCGAGGGGATGCGGGCAAGAGCAGCGGTTCTACAGGCGGATGCCGAGTAGCGCGTCGACGGCGGTGGCGATCAATGCCGGGGCGTCGGTGTCCTGGCCGCCGTAGTCGAGGGCTCGGCGGGCCCAGCTGTCGAGCGCGTCGAGCGCCTTGGGGGTGTCCAGGTCGTCGGCCAGGTGCTGGCGCACGCGGGCGACGGTGTCGGCGGCCGAGGGGCCCGCCGGGCGGGCGGCGGCGTCGCGCCACAGGTCCAGACGTTGCTGCGCCTGCTCGAGCAGGGCGTCGGTCCACATCCGGTCGCGGCGGTAGTGTCCGGCCAGCAGGCCCAGGCGGATGGCCGCCGGGTCGACGCCGTCGCGGCGCAGCGCCGAGACCAGGACGAGGTTGCCGCGCGATTTCGACATCTTCTCCCCGTCCAGCCCGATCAGGCCGGCGTGCACGTAGTGGCGGGCGAAGCGGCGCCCGGCGATGAGCGACTCGGCGTGCGCGGCGGAGTATTCGTGGTGGGGGTAGATCAGGTCGCTGCCGCCGCCCTGGATGTCGAATTCCGGGCCGATGCGGTTCAAGGCGATCGCCGAACACTCGATGTGCCAGCCGGGGCGTCCGGGGCCGAACGGGGCGGGCCAGGAGGGCTCGCCCGGACGCGCCGCGCGCCACAGCAGCGCGTCGATGGTGTCGCGTTTGCCGGGGCGGTCGGGGTCGCCGCCGCGTTCGGCGAACAGCCGCTCCATGGTGTGGCGGTCGTAGCCGGATTCGTAGCCGAACTGCTCGGTGGCGTCGGCGCGGAAGTAGACGTCGGGGAATTCGGCGTCGTCGACGACGTAGGCCGCGCCCGAGGCCAGCAGTTTCTGCACGAATTCCACGACCTCGTCGACGGATTCGATGGCGCCGATGTAATCGCGCGGCGGCACGATCCGCAGCGCGGCCATGTCCTCGCGGAACAGATCGGTCTCCGCGGCGCCCAGTTCGCGCCAGTCCACGCCGTCGCGGGCGGCGCGTTCGAACAGCGGGTCGTCGACGTCGGTGACGTTCTGCACGTAGTGCACGTCGTGGCCCGCGTCGCGCCACAGGCGGTTGACCAGATCGAAGGTCAGGTAGGTCGCGGCGTGCCCGAGGTGGGTGGCGTCGTAGGGGGTGATGCCGCAGACGTACATCGTCGCGGTGGAGCCGGGGGTGACCGGGCGTACCTGACGGTCGGCGGTGTCGTACAACCGCAACGGCGGTCCTGCTCCGGGGACGGTGGGGAGGGCGGTATCGGACCAGGACTGCATGCTTACGAGGGTAAAGGTGTGGTGGGGGTCATCGGTGCCCGGCCCGGTGCCCGCGACCGTCGGGCGGGTGCGCTCGCCCGTCGCGACCTGCGTCTTCCAGCAAATCGTGGGATGTCAATGATTTCGGTTTCGCTGAATCAGCTGCCCGCGCGGCCGGTGGGATCGGTGATCGTGTTGGGTGTGATCGCGAACGTGCCGTCCAGCTCGGGGATGTCGGGATCGGTGTCGGCGAGGGCGAGCTGGGTGAATTCGCCGCGCGCGACGTCGAACTCGAGTTCGTGATAAGCGACCGTATCGCCCCAGTCCGCGGAAGGCAAAGAGATGAACCGCATGGTGAACCGCCCGGAGTCCACCGAGCCTTCGGTGAGGACGTAGACGCCGAAGTGGTTCTCCCCCGCCGAGCTCAGCCAGTAGACGCCGTTGTCGTAGAGGTGCAGGTCGGTGTCGGGATAGGGCTTCTTGTCGTAGAGATGCACATAGTGCAGCGCGATGCGGTAGGTCGGTGCGCCGATGACGATCCGCACCGCCGGTGCCGCCCGGTCCGGAGTGGAGTGGGGCATCGCGTCCTCCTCGTCGTGGCGCCGAGCGTTCGAAGCTTCAACTGTGCCAGGAATCCGGCCCGCGCGGCGGCGGGTTCAGAAGGCGGGCCACGGGATGGGGCGGGAGGTGCGCGGTACCGGCATCACCGGTTCGTCGAGCAACTGCTGGGTGCGCTCGATCAACGCGTCGATCTCGGTGTCGGTGATGTGGGAGCTGAGGGTGTCGGCGAACGCGCCGGGCAGCTGCTTGGCGAACGCGGTGATGTCCGCGATCAGGCCCTCGCCGAGGGGTTGACCGGCCCAGCCCCACAGCACGGTGCGCAGTTTGTACTCCGCGTGCAGGCAGATGCCGTGGTCGACGCCGTAGACCTGCCCGTCGAGCCCTTCCAGCGCGTGCCCGCCCTTGCGGTCGGCGTTGTTGAGCAGCACATCGAGTACCGCCACGCGCTGCAGTCGCGGATCGTCGGCGTGGATGAGTGACACTTCGTTGCCCACGTCGTCCACCGCGCGCAGCACCTCGCGGAATCCGTCGGGCACCGCGCCCGCGGGGCACAGGTCGATCAGGTCCAGGCGGTCGCCGCGGTCGGTGTGGTTGTCCACGCCGACGACCCAGCGTTGCACCATGCCGATGCCGAAAGGGCCCTCGCGCAGAATGGTTTCGGGGATCACGCCCCAGCCGACGGCCTCGGAGATCAGGTAGGAGGCCACCTCACGCCCGGCCAGGGTGCCGTCGGGGAAGTCCCACAGTGGCCGTTCGCCGCGGATCGGTTTGTAGACCACCCGCAGCGGCGCGGCGCCGGTGGCGGCGTCCTCGACATCGCAGACCAGGGTCACGTTGCTGGCGGTGCTGATCCGCCCGATCACCGTCAGTTCGCCGCTGTGGAATCCGTCCCCGGTCTCGGCCACCGAATCACTCCTCTAGTTCGGCCGCGCCGAAGATGTCACCGCGCTTGTAGCCGTTGGTGCGCACGCACATGTGCCCGCGCGCGGACAGCGGCTCCCCGCACAGCGGGCACGGCGGGCGGCCCGCCGCGATCACCCGGGTGGAGCGCAACGCGAATTCGCGGGCCTGGATCGGGGTGAGGAACACCCGCACCGCGTCGGGGCCCTCTTCGGTGTCGTCGAGCACCACCGACTCGTCGACCTCGGTCTCGGTGATCGCCAGCAGTTCCACCACCACCGCCCCGGCGTCGGCGTCCCAGCCCAGGCCCATGGTGCCGACGCGGAACTCGGCGTCGATCGGGGTGAGCAGGGGCGCGTTGTCGCTGACGTCCTCGGCCTGCGGGGGCACTTCCGCGCCGAAGCGGCGCGCGACCTCGTCCAGCAGCAGACCCATCCGGTCGGCGAGGACCTTGACCTGCTGCTTTTCCAGCAGCACGCTGACCACGCGCGGCTCCTGCACCGCCTGCAGATAGAACGCGCGATCGCCCGGCTCACCGACGGTCCCGGCGACGAAACGATCGGGGGTGCGGAATACATGGATTGCGCGTGACACATGCACCTCCTGATACGTGACCCTGATCGACTACCCGCGGTGCGGGGATTCCATACAACGACCGCTCGGTTGTTTACAAGGAATCTCGACGCTCCGCATTCCCATTATCCGCACTGCCGGTATTGCCGAGCTCGCCACCGGGGACTGGCCCGGAGGTCTGCGGTCCGGGCGCTGCCGAGGTCGCTGCCTGGCGTTGCGCGCCGGCCGCGGCCAGGGCCGACAGGTCGGCGCCGGTGTCGTTGAGCCGCCATACGTAGGGCGCGGTCGGGGTGTAGCGCACGACGCTGATCGAGGCGGGCTCCACGACGATGCGCTGGAAGCCGTCGAGGTGAATGCCCAGCGCGTCGGCGAGGACCGACTTGATCACGTCCCCGTGCGTGCACGCCACCCACAGCGCGTCGCGGCCGTGCTGCTCGGCCAGGGCGCGGTCGTGGTCGCGGATGGCGGCGACCGCGCGCGCCTGCACCTGTGCCAGCCCCTCCCCGCCGGGGAACACCGCGCCGGAGGCGTGGCGCTGCACGACTTTCCACAGCGGTTCCTCCAGCAGTTCGGCGAGGGGGCGGCCGGTCCACTCGCCGTAGTCCACCTCGAGCAGCCGGTCGTCGAATACCGGTTCCAGCCCGAACTTTTCCGCCAGCGGTGCGATCGTGCGCTGACAGCGCAGCAGCGGGGAGTGCACGATGCGTTCGATCGGCAGTCCGGCCAGGCGTTCGGCCACGGCCCTGGCCTGCTCCTCGCCGCGCTCGGTGAGTTCGACGCCGGTGCTGCGACCGGCCAGGGTGCGGGCGCTGTTGGAGGTCGACACACCGTGGCGCAGCAGGATCACCGTCATGCGGCCAGCCTAGCGATCATGTCGCCGAGACCACCCCGCCCGCCAGCAGGCCCATGATGATCGCGCCCAGCACGACGCGGTAGCCGACGAACCAGTACAGCGAATGCCGTGCCACGAAACGCAACAGCCACGCCACCGAGGCGTAGCCCACCGCGAACGCCAGCACGGTGGCCACCAGCAGTTGCGGTCCACTGGCGTTGAGGCCCTCACCAGCGGGTTCGAACGCGTCCGGCAGGCTGAACAGGCCCGAGGCGGTGACGGCGGGGATGGCGAGCAGGAACGAAAACCGCACGGCCGCTTCGCGCTCCAAGCCCAGGAACAGGCCCGCGGTCGAGGTCGCTCCCGAGCGCGAGACACCGGGGATCAACGCGAGGCATTGCGCGAAACCCATGGCCAGGCCGTCGCGGGTGGTCAGTTGCTCGATGGAGCGTTCCTTGCGGCCGAAGTGCTCACCGGCGGCGATCACCAGGGCGAAGAAGATCAGCATGAACGACACCAGCCACAGATTGCGGGCGCCGGTGCGGATCTCGTCTTTGAACAAGAACCCCAGCACCCCGATGGGAATGGTGGCGATGATCACATACCAGCCGATTCGATAGTCGAGTTCGCGCTGGGCTTGCTCGTCGAGAACGCGCCGGTGGTCGGCGGTGAGGACGGGAAGTTTCGTGGTGGGCTGATCGTGCAGCGGCAGTTCCCGGCGATCGCGCGCGCCCACCCGCTCGCGCAGACCGGCGAACCAGGCCAACACGATCCGCCAGATGTCCTTGGCGAAGAACACCAGCACCGCGGCCTCGGTGCCGAGCTGGGTGACCGCGGTGAACGAGGCGCCCGCGTCGTCGCCGAAGAAGACCGTCGACACGATGCGCAGGTGCGCCGAGGAGGAGACCGGCAGGAACTCCGTCAGTCCCTGCACCAGACCCAGCACCAAGGCCTGCACCCAGGTCATCGACTCGCCAACCACGAACCATCCTCCAGTTCCGCCCGAAATACGCGTTCCTACCTGGGCATTGGTGCAGCGGTCGGCCGCTTCGCCGTGACTGCCGCCCCAATCTCGCAGCGACAGTACAGTGTCGAGGCGGCGTCGGCGTGCCCGGCTGTGGGGCTGCCGCCACCGCCGGGGGTGGCGGTCGGTGGGCGCACCGAAGCGCGACCCACTGTGCTGGTGGACGCCCAGTCGCGTATCCACACTCTAGGCTTGGCGCCGTGACGAATGCGCGGACACGGTGATGGAACAGCGGACGGTGGGCCGTAGCGGCCTGCGGGTGTCGCGGATGGGCCTGGCGACCCATACCTGGGGTTCGCACACCGACGCCGAGGACGCCGCGGGGCAGTTGGTGGCGTTCGTGGAGGCGGGTGGCACGCTGGTGGACACCTCCCCCGCCTATGCGGGCGGAGCCGCGCAGCGCATCCTGGCCGAACTGTTGGGTGATCTGGTCTCACGCGACGAGCTGGTGCTCAGCGGGTGCGCGGGGACCGCGCCGTGGGGGTTTCCCCCGGCGGGGGTGCCGGTGCCCGCGCAGGTCACGGTGGATACCTCGCGGCGGGCGTTGCTGCGTCAACTGGATCGCACGCTGCTGGAGTTGGGCACCGATCACCTCGACATCTGGAATGTGGCGGTGTGGGATCCGCGTACGCCGCTCGAGGAGGTGGCCTCGACGCTGGAGCAGGCGGTGCGCTCGGGGCGGGTGCGGTATGCGGGGGTGCGCGGGTTCGGGGCCTGGCAGCTGGCCAGCCTGGCCGCGGTGGCGCCGGTGACCGCGGCGCAGACGCCGTATTCGCTGCTGGCGCGGGGTGCCGAAGCCGATGTGGTGCCGGCGGCGCGGTTCCACGGGGTCGGGGTGATCGCCTCGGCGCCGTTGGCGGGCGGCATCTTGACCGGCAAGTATCGCGACGGTGTTCCCGCCGACTCCCGGGGCGCCGACGAGGCGACCGCGGCGGAGATCCGCAGTGGTCTCGACGAGCGCGCCACCCGGGTGGTGGATGCGCTGGTGACCGCCGCGGACGGGCTGGGGACCTCGCCGCTGGCGGTGGCGCTGGCCTGGATCCGGGACCGGCCCGGTATCGCGAGCATGATCGTCGGCGCGCGCGATATCGGGCAGCTCACCGGCGTGCTGGCCGCCGAGACCCTGGAGCTGCCGCGGGCGATCGCCGCGGCCCTCGACGACGTCAGTGCGCGCGTCGCGGATTAGCCTTGCCTGCATGAGCACTGCAGCGACCGGGGGTGGACGTGGGAACCGGGTCCGAACCGGGTGGTGGCGTGGGCTCGCGGCCCTGTTCGCCGCGGGCCTGCTGGCCGGGTCGGTCGCGTGTGCCACCGACGCCGGTTCCTCGCACGGTGGGCACGGGCCGACGACGGCGACGTTGAGCGATCTGGATCCGGTGCCGATCGGGCCGGAGCCGACGCCCGCGCTGCCGGTGACCGTGCGGTCGTTCGACGGCGCCGAGGTGACCGTCGCCGACGCCTCCCGCATCATCGCCGTGGACCGTTACGGCACCCTCGCCCAGATCGTGTACGCGCTGGGGTTGGGGCCCAAGCTGGTGGGGCGCAGCACGTCGGCGGCGTTTCCGGCGGTGCGGGAGGTGCCGAACGTGGCCGGGGGCAACGGGTCGCTGAACGTGGAGTCGGTGCTGGCGATGCGGCCGTCGGTGTTCTTGACCGACACCACCAGCGCCGCGCCCGCGGTGCGTGAGCAGTTGCGCGCGGCCGGTGTCACGGTGGTCTATTTCGACCCGGAGCGCACCATGGACGGGGTGGGGCCGCAGATCGAGGCGGTCGCGGCCGCGTTGGGTGTGCCGGAGCGGGGGCAGGCGCTGGCGCGGCGCACCCGCGACGAGATCGCCGCCGCGAGTGCCGCGGTGCCCGCGCAGGATCCCCGGTTGACCATCGCGTTCCTGTATCTGCGGTCGAGCGCGATCACGATGCTCGCCGGTCCGGGGTCGGGTGCGGATGCGTTGATCGCGGCGCTGGGTGCGCGGGACGCGGGCGCGGTCGCCGGGGTGAGCGAGCCGTTCACCGCGATCACCAGTGAGGCGATGATCGGTGCGGCGCCGGATGTGCTGCTGGTGATGTCGGACGGGTTGAAGTCCGTCGGTGGGGTGGAGGGGTTGCAGAAGGTGCCCGGTATCGCGCAGACCCCGGCCGGACGCGATCGGCGTGTGGTGGACATGTCCGATGCGGTGCTGTTGAGTTTCGGCCCCAACACCGGCCGGGTGATCGCGGCGCTGAGCGCGGCGGTGTACGGCACCGGGCACGCATGAGTGTTTCGCAGACCGACGCGGCGCGGCCGTCGGTGACGCCGGCGCCGAAGTCGCGTAGCCGTTCGCGGGTGGTGCTGGTGTTCGCGGTGGCGGTGGCCGGGTTGGTGGCGTTGGCGTTGGCGTCGGCGGCGATCGGGCAGGTGCCCACGACACCCCTCGAGGTGGCGGGCAGTGTGCTGCACCGGATCGGGTGGGACATCGGGCCGATGCCCGCCCATCCTTCGGGTGAGGTGACGCTGTGGCAGGTGCGGTTCCCGCGGGTGGTGCTGGCGATGCTGGTCGGGGCGGCGCTGGCGACAGCGGGTGCGTTGTTGCAGGGTGTGTTCGCCAACCCTTTGGCCGAGCCGGGGGTGATCGGGGTGTCGGCGGGGGCGGCGGTCGGCGCGGGCGCGGTCATCGTGATGGGTGGGGCGTTCGTGGCGGCCTGGTCGGTGGCGGCGGCGGCGTTCGTCGCGGGGCTGGCGACCACGTCGCTGGTGTATCTGCTGGCGCGCTCGGGTGGGCGCACCGAGGTCGTGACGCTGGTGCTCACCGGTGTGGCGATCAACGCGTTCGCGGGCGGGTTGATCGCGCTGCTGCTGTTCGTGGCCTCCCCCGCCGCTCGCGATCAGATCGTGTTCTGGCAGTTGGGTTCGCTGAACGGGGCCACGTGGGAGTCCGTGGGTGTGGTGGCGCCGTTGAGCGCGGTCGGTGTCGCCGCCGCGGTGCTGTTGGCGCCGCGGCTGGATCTGCTGGCGCTGGGTGAGTCGGCGGCCCGGCACCTGGGTGTGGACGTGGAGCGTTTGCGGCGCAATGTGATCGTGGTGGTGGCGGTGCTGGCCACCGCCGGGGTCGCGTTCACCGGCATCATCCTGTTCGTCGGGTTGATCGTGCCGCACCTGGTGCGGATGCTGGTCGGGCCCGCCCACCGGGTGCTGATCCCCCTGAGCGCCGTCGTCGGCGCGGTGGTGCTGCTGGCCGCCGACGTCACCGCCCGCTCCCTGGTCGACAACGCCGACCTGCCGTTGGGCATGCTCACCTCCCTGATCGGCGGCCCCGTCTTCTTCTGGCTGCTGCGCCGCACCCGAGCCCGCTCCGGAGGCTGGGCATGAGCGCCCCAGTCGTGCGGGTGGCACATGGGCGCGGTGGACGCCGGGAAGCTTCCTCGATGGTGTGCCGCCGGCGGCGGGGAGGTGTGGGGTGAGTGTGTTGCGGACGGTGCACGAGTTGCCGGGGTGGCCGCGCAAAGGGGAGGCGACGGTGCGCGCGGCGGCGGTCAGCGTGGACCGGCGCAGCGGCGGGCAGGCGCGGCGGGTGCTCGACGGCATCGACTTCGAAGCGGTCGCGGGACAGGTCGTGGCGCTGGTCGGGCCCAATGGCGCGGGGAAGTCGACCTTGCTGGCGGCGCTGGCGGGTGAATTGACGCCCAGCGCGGGATCGGTGGAACTCGACGGGCGGCCGTTGGCGCACTGGACGACTTTGGACATGGCCCGGCGGCGGGCGGTGCTGCCGCAGACCCACACCGTCGGTTTCCCCTTCACCGCGCGTGAAGTGGTGGCGATGGGCCGCGCGCCGTGGGTCCGCACCGAGCGTCGCGAGCTCGACGAGGAACACATCGCGGCCGCGATGGCCGCCACCGACGTCGAACACCTCGCCACCCGCGCGTTCCCCACCCTGTCCGGCGGTGAACGCGCCCGGGTCGCGTTGGCCCGCGTGCTGGCGCAGGACACCGCCACCCTGCTGCTGGACGAGCCGACCGCCGCCTTGGACCTCGGCCACCAGGAAGCGGTGCTGCGCCTGGCCGCCGCCCGCGCCGCCGACGGTGCCGCGGTGGTCGTCGTCCTGCACGATCTGGGTATCGCGGCCGCGTACGCCGATCGCGTGGCGGTATTGGACGCCGGTCGCATCGCCGCCGACGGGCCACCCCGTGAGGTCCTCACCACCGAACTGCTCAGTCGCGTCTACCAGCATCCGGTGGAAGTGCTCGACCACCCGGTGACCGGGGCGCAACTGGTGCTTCCCGTGCGCCGCTGACCCGCACAGCACGGGACCTGCGCGGTGCGGGTCGACGACGTGACTCGATCGCGGTCGGGCCGGGCGCTGGCCTGGGCGGCGATCGGCGTGTCACCGGGGCGATGACCGACGCGCCGGGCGTAGGAGGGTACGGAGGAACTCGACCGCCGGGTGGTCCTATCGCCAGATGAGTTTGAGCACCGCGGGTGTCAGCAGCATGCGGATGACGGTGGCGTCCAGGATCAGCGCCGCGATCATGCCGTAGGCGATGTATTTCATCAGCACCAAATCCGAGAATCCGAACGCGCCGGTGACCACGATGAGGATGGCGGCGGCGGAGGTGATCACGCCGCCGGTGTGGGCGATGCCGTAGCGGATGGCCTCGGGGGCGTCCGCGCCGGTGGTGCGTGCCTCCGAGACCCGCGACAGCAGGAACACCTCGTAGTCGGTGGACAGCCCGAACACCACTGTCACGATCAGCGCCAGGACCGCGAACATCAGCGGTCCGGGCGTGAAGTGGAAGATCCCCGCCCCGTGGCCCTCGACGAATACCCAGGTCAGCACACCGAGGGTGGACACGAGGCTGAGTGCGCTCATCGCCACGGCCTTCAGCGCGAGCACCAGCGAGCGGAACGCCGCGTACATCAGCGCCAGCGCCGCGCAGACCAGCAGGGCCAGCAGCAGGGGCAGGCCGTCGAGCAGTCCGTTGATGCTGTCGCGTTCCAGCGCGGGCACACCGGCGACCATCACCGCCACCCCCGGTGGTTCGGGGATGGCGCGCAGCGCGGCGATCACGCGGTCGGCGTCGCGTTTGTCGGTCAGCCCGGCGGCCAGGACGTTGATGCCGTCGGTGGTGGGGGCGGCGGGCTCGAAGCGTCCGGTCAGGCCGGGGATCTGGTTGGCGCTGTAGCGGATGTCGCTCAGTTGCCGCGCGTCGGCGCCGACCACCACCAGTTTCAGCGGTTCGGTGCGGAAACCGGGAAACAGGACGTCGAAACGTTCCTGCGCGACCCGCGCGGGGTTGTCGTCGGCCAGATAGCGTTCGCTGAGCCCGCCGAATTCGATGTGGCGCATCGGGATGCTCAGCGCCAGCAGGGTGAGCACGATCGGCACGGCCACCGCCAGGGGGCGGCGCATCGCCCACAGTGCCAGGCGGGAGAAGAATCCGGCGTCGATCTGCGCTTCGGTCTTGCTGCGGGAGAAGCGTTTCCAGCCCAGGAAGTCGATGCGGTGTCCGGCGATGCTCAGCGCGGCGGGCAACGCGGTCACCGACAGCAGGGCGGCGAGCAGGACCGAGCTGATGCCGCCCAGCGGCACCGAGCGCAGTACCCCGTTGGGGAAGATGAACAGCGCGCCGAGGCTCAGGGCGATGATCGCCGCCGAGAACAGCACGGTGCGTCCCGCGGTGGCGACGGTGCGGGCGGTGGCCTCTTCGACGGTGTGGCCCGCGGCGAGTTCCTCGCGGAAGCGGGTGACGGTGAACAGGCCGTAGTCGATCGCCAGGCCCAGGCTGACCAGGGTCAGCACGGCGCTGGCGAAGACGTTGACCTGGATGTGGTCGGTCAGTGCCCGCAGCCCGCCCTGGGTGCCCAGGATCGTCATGCCGCCGATGAGCACCGGCAGCAGTGCCCCGATCACGCCGCCGAACACGAAATACAGCAGGATCGCCACCAGCGGCAGGGCGATCATCTCCGCGCGCCTGATGTCGCGTTGCATTCCGGTGTTGATGCCTTCGACGATCGGCTGCAACCCCGCCAGCTGCACGGTCGTGCCGCCGGGGCCGCCGCCGGCGCGTCCGGCGCCGAGATGGTCCTTGATCGCCAGGTAGTTCTCGACGGTCGCGGTGCCCGAGCCGCGTAATCCGACGCTGGCGAAGGCATGGGTGTGGGTGGCGTCGGTGGCTTGGGCGGAGAACGGGCTGTCCCAGTAGCTGTCGATCTTCTGGATCCGGTCGGGATAGGCGCTCAACAGTCCGGCCAGTTGCGCGGTGACCGGTGCGCGCACCGCCGGGTCGTCGACGGTGGCGCCCTCGGGTGCGGTGTAGAGCAGGATCAGGTCGCTGTCGGTGTCGCGGCCGAAGGTGCGGTCGGCCAGTTCGGCGGCGGCCACCGATTCGCTGCTCTCGTCGAACCAGCCCTCCTGGGTCAGCCGCCCGGCCAGGTCGCGGCCGTACCAGCCGGAGATCAGGACGAACAGTACGAACGAGCCGAGGACGAGGAAGCGGTGGCGGTGGACGAACCGCCCCCACCGCAGTGATCCGGAACGGCGCATCGCGTGGCGGGCCCGCTCAGCCGCAGGCCGGGGTGCGGTAGTCGGCCGAGCGCAGGATGCCGCACAGGTCGGTGCGGGAGATCTTCCACTTGCCGTCGACGAGCACGAAGTGCACGACGGTGGTGCGGACCGCGGCGCCGGTGCCGTCCTTGTCCAAGCGCATGGTGGCGGTCAGGGTGCCGTCGTGGTTGTCGAACACCGGGTCGGTCACGCCGTAGACGGCGCGCGGGTTGTCCTGCAGCGCCTTGTACATGTCGGGGATGGCTTGACGGAAGGATTCCCCGTCCTCGATGAGCGCGGTGCGTTCGCTGTCGGGTAGCGCCGGGTCCAGTGCCCGCTTGATCTGGGCGTCGAGGTCGGCGGCGGCGGGCAGCGGCGGGTGGGCGGCGCTGGAGGAGATGGCGATCGAGGACGACAGCGAGGCGTTGGCCGAGGAGCGGGCGGCGTCGACCGCGGCCTCGTCGGTTCCGCTGTCGCACGCGGCGGCGGCCACCGTCAGCAGCAGGCCCGCGGCGGTGAGCGCGGCGCGGGCGAGTCGTGTGTGGGTCATCACTTCCTACATACCTTCGATGACGGAGCTGAGCCGTCCGAGTAGGGCACGCACGGTCGTGACGTCCCGTTGTGCGGCGGCGTCGATCGTCGCGGCGTCGGGGATCATATCCCGCACCAAGGCGGCGACACTGCGTTCGTCGTCGAGGTCGATGTCGGTGACCGTGGCTTCGGCGACCGCGAGCACGTCCTCCGGGCCGGGGACGGCGTCGCCGAGGTCGCGGCGGTAGACCTCCAGGGTCAAGGTGGCGCGGATGGTGCGGAACGCGAAGGGGTGGCCCTCGGCGGTGGTGCCGAAGCCGTGCGCGTACGCGCCGACGGTGAGGTCGTCGATGGCAAATCCCGACGAATGGTCGGCTTTCAACCCGGTTCTCCCTATATCGGACGGTGGGGTCTCCACCGTAACCCTGGTCACCGACATTCCGCTCGAGGCGAACCCGGTCGGTCGGCCGGTTGCGTCATCATGGTCAGATGGTGAGGTTGCGGAAGATTCGTCGGTAGAAGGAGTTCGGTGGATGCGCCCTCGCGCCTTGCTCGTCTCGGCATTCGCGGGTGCGGCGGTGCTGGTGCTGTCGGCAGCCGGATGCTCCTCCGGCCCCGGCGGTCCCGACCTGCCGACCAGGGAGCCGGCCACCGCGGCGCCCGCGCTCGCGGTGACGACGCCGCCGGCCGGGCGGGTGCTGCCCGCCGGGCCGGTCGCCGAGCTGGCCGCCGATTCCGCGGGCGGGTTGCTGGCAGGCCTGGACGGTGCCGTCCTGACCGTCTTCGACCCGGCCGCCGCGCAGCCGGTGGTGCGCACGGTGACGTTGCCCGCGCGCGCGAGTGGTCTCACGCCGGGCAGGCCGGGTGAGATGCTGGCGGGCGCGCCGGGCCGGGTGCTGCGGGTGGATCTCGCGTCCGGGGTGATCGCCGAGGTGGGCGTCGACGGCGACGTCCGGTCGGTGCGCGCCCGGCCCGACGGCGGGTTGCTGGTCGGCACCGCCGACGGCCGCGTGCTGGAGCTGGCGCCGGAGGGGAAGGTGGTCGCCACCGTGTCCGGGCTGGTCTCCGCCGACGAACTCGCCGAAGCCGACGGCAACCTCACCGTGCTCGACCGGCATCAGAGCGCGATCTTCCAGTTCGACCCCGGCAAGCAGCGGCCCGGGCTGGCGCTGCGGGCCGGTGACGGGGCCACGCGGC
Source organism: Nocardia sp. NPDC047648 (assembly GCF_040642815.1). Lineage (NCBI taxonomy): Bacteria > Bacillati > Actinomycetota > Actinomycetes > Mycobacteriales > Nocardiaceae > Nocardia > Nocardia sp. NPDC047648. The sequence goes on from NZ_JBEYSX010000017.1 coordinate 97,820, forward strand.
TGATCGGCGACACGCGCGGCCGGTTCGTGGTCACCGACACCGCGGGCGGTGAACTGCTGGTCTACACCGCGGGACCGCTCGTGTTGCGGCAGCGTTTCCCGGTAGGATCTTCGCCTTACGCACTTGCCTACGATCAACGGTCCGACACCGTGTGGGTGACGTGCACGCAGCGCAACGAGGTCGTCGGATTCGACCTCTCGACTGGTATACCGAAGGAAGTGGGCCGCTACGCCACCGTCCGGCAGCCGAACGCGGTGGCCGTCGAGCAACGCACCGGAGATCTGTTCGTGGGGTCCGCGACCGGCGACGGTCTGCAACGGATCGGTGCGGACGATCGGAAGAGAGGGCAGTGATGGCTCCGACAGCACGCGCGGGCGATGATTCCGCGGCATCTGCCGATCCGGCAGCGCACCGGGGGCGCGGGCGCGCGCTGCCCGCGGGCTGGGAAACCACCAGCGACGACTACGAGTACGTGCCGTTGCGGCTGCCGCCGGATGTGACGCGGGTGACCGCGTCCATGCGGCTGGCGATCCAGGCCGAATTCGGGGGCTGGGAACTCTCGCGGGTGCGCGCCTACACCGACGGCAGCAGGCGGGTGCTGCTGCGGCGGCGAAAATCCGCCCTACTACCCCAGCCCGAACCCGGAATGTGAGCCGATGTACGCCCTGCTACTCCGACTGATGTTCCTCCTCGCGCCGGAACGTATCCACCATCTCGCCTTCGCGGCCATGCGCTCGGCCGCCTCGGTCGCGCCGTTGCGCTGGGCGATGAGCAAGGTCCTGGTCACCCGCGATCCGATCCTGCGCGCCGAGGTATTCGGGGTCGAGTTCCCCGCGCCGCTGGGGCTGGCCGCCGGTTTCGACAAGAACGCCGACGGTGTCGATGCCTGGGCGCCGCTGGGGTTCGGTTTCGCCGAGATCGGGACCGTGACCGCGCAGGCGCAGCCGGGCAATCCCGCGCCGCGGTTGTTCCGGCTGCCCGCCGACCGCGCCCTGATCAACCGGATGGGTTTCAACAATCACGGTGCGGCCGCGGCGGCCGAGCGCCTGCGCGCGCGCCGCGGCGGGGTGCCGATCGGGGCGAACATCGGTAAGACGAAGGTCGTCGAACCGCAGGCCGCGGCCGAGGACTACGCCGTCAGCGCCGCGCTGCTGGGGCCGCTGGCCGATTTCGTCGTGGTCAACGTCAGCTCCCCCAATACGCCGGGCCTGCGTGATCTGCAGGCGGTCGAGTCGCTGCGCCCACTGCTGCGGGCGGTGCTCGACAGTGTGCGGGTGCCGGTGCTGGTGAAGATCGCGCCGGATCTGTCGGATGAGGACATCGACGCGGTCGCCGACCTGGCCGTCGAACTCGGGTTGGCGGGCATCGTGGCCACCAACACCACCATCCGCCGCGACGGGCTGCGCACCGACGCCGCCGCGGTGGCCGCCATGGGTGCCGGTGGCCTGTCCGGCCCGCCGGTCGCCGACCGTTCGCTCGAGGTGCTGCGGCGGCTGTACCGGCGGGTGGGTGAGCGGCTGGTGCTGATCTCGGTCGGTGGCATCGAAACCGTCGACCAGGCCTGGGAGCGCATTCTGGCCGGGGCGACGCTGTTGCAGGGCTACACCGGGTTCATCTACGGCGGCCCGTTCTGGATGCGCCGGATCCATCGGGGCCTGGCGCAGCGGTTGCGCGCCGGCGGGTACGGCAGCATCGGCGAAGCCGTCGGCGCGGAGCACAAAGCGCACGCCTGACATCAGCGGGACTCAGCCGTGCACGAACGGCGGTTCGGGAGTGCGGGTGCGTCCGCGCCGGGTGCTGTGCCCCGGCGGGGCCGGATCTTCCTTCGGTCCCAGTTCCCGGCCCAGGCGTGCGGCCATGGCCTTGGCGAGCAGGATCACCGCGTGGTCGCGCAGGATGCCCAGCTGGTCGGCATAGACCTCGACGCGGGCCTGGGTCATGCGGTCGTGCACGACGTGCGGGTCGCTGAGCAGTTCGTCCAGCGACATCCCGGCCAGTGCCTGGGCGTGGGTCAGCCGCCGGTCCGGTAACCAGCTCAGCCGCCAGGAGTCGGCCGCGTCGGTGTCACGGTAGGCCGATTCCGGGGTTATGTCACTGGTCATCGTCCATTCGGTGGTGTGGATGGTCATCGCGGTCTCCGGTGCGACAGGTGGAGTGAGGCCGGCTCCAGGGTGCTGAGTTCGATGATCACGAATGCCTCTCGTCGTGCATCCGCTGGTGTGGCGCGGTGGTCGCGCCGCACCGTGAATTCCGCCGTGCCCGCGGCCGTGGTGGGTACCCGGGCCGAGGAAGTCGCTCGGCGGGCCGGGTGGTCCGAGGGATGGCTCGCAGGTGTGCGGCAGCCGGGGAAGCCGCAGCCTCGGGCAAGCCGGTGGCTGAAGACGCGGCTGCGCGTCGATGGGGGTGTGCGAAGGCTTGTGGCGGTGAAGTGTGCCGCGGCTACGGTGCTGTCCGGCGGACACGCCGCACAGCGGCGGCCGGGGGCAGCTGAGGTCCGTGATCGGCATACCGGCGCGCCGGGGCGACGACAGGTGCGTTGTCGCGCGGGATGTCCGGGGGCTCGTTTAGTCCATCACCGGCTTCGGCACCAGCTCGATATCGGATTCGGCGGGGCGGTGTCGCCGCCGCCGTCGCGGCTGCCGTATCTGAAGAATCATTCTCATCACCAGCCCTCCCGATTGCCTGGTGGTGCGATGGGGATCGCCACTTCCAGTGTGGCATTTGCCGTTCCCCAAGCGCAATTGCCGTTGTAATTTGGTAATTGACAATTTGCCCGCTGGCTAAACCCGATTTGCGTGGCCAACATGCGCCCGGCACTCCCGTGTCGCGCCGATGGAAAGGGTGGCATCGCCATGGTCCCGCAGGATTCGGGAATGGTTGCCGTTCGCAATATCCTCACCCGGTTGTGCAAACGCTCAGGACTGAGTCCGGATCGGTTGCGCAGCACCGAAATCGACGTCTCGCCCCTGCTGGATCTGCTGGCCGTGCGGCAGTACGCGCGGCGCGCGGGCATCGACCGGGAACAAGCGGTGCCGCCGCTGGTACGCGATCTGAGCATGCGATTGGATATCACCGACCGGCTCGTCGTGGACGCGGAGCTGTCGCTGGGTTTGCTGCGCGAAAACCCGCCCGCCGGTGTGGATCCCGGACGGCTCTACGCCTCGGATCTGGGTGAGCGGCGCGAATACCTCGCCGCGCAGTGGGCGGTGCTGCACGAAGCCCTTGGGGCGCAACCGGTTCCGGACACGTTGACGGTGCGGTCGCTGCGCGGGGCTCCCGAGCGCCGGGCGTTCACCGAGCTGGCCACGCGGCTGGCCACGGCCTCGGTGTTCGACGGCGCGCACGCCGTCGACTTCGGCGCCTCTGCCGAAACCGTTGCAGCCGAACCGGATCCGGTGGACGCCCGCGGTGTGGTCACCGTGATCGGCGACGCGGTCATCGACCATATGTATGTGGTGGACCGGATCCCGGGCCCCGGCGGCACCGCGCGCGGCAGCTATCGGCAACATCCCGGCGGCAAGGGGCTCACGCGCGCTGTGGCGGCGGCCCGGCTCGGGTTGCGGGTGCGGTTGATCTCGGCGGTCGGCGACGACGAGGCCGGGGGCCGCATCCTGGAATACCTGCGCAGCGAACGCGTCGAGACCGAACTGGTCAAAGTGGTGCCCTACGCCCCGACGCCGGTGACCGCGGTGATCGTGGCGGGCACCGGCGCGGCGAGCACGATCGGCTGCAAAGACGAGCGAATCCGGTTGAGCGCCCAGGATCTACGCAGCGAGGCCATCTGCTCGGCGATCGCTTCCTCGGATGCGGTGCTGCTGACCTTCGAACAACCCACCGGCGTCATCGAGCAGGTCATGGCGCAGTTGCGCGCACTGCCCGACCGGCCGCTGGTGGTGGTGCACCCCGCGCCGCGGCTGGATCGGCCCCAATACCTGTATCAGCATCTGGGTGTGGTGGATTACCTCGTCGGCGGTGACAACGACCTGCGGGCCCTGGCGATGTCGCCCGACGGCGCGGCGCCGGACACCGAACAGACCGCCACCCGGCTGCGCGCGCTCGGGGTCGGCGCGGTCTGCGCGATCCGGGATTTCCGGTGCGCGGTGTGGTCGGAGCAGGTCAGCGACCGCTTCCAGCCGTTTCCGACGGCGTTGCAGGACTCGGTCGGCGCTCACGCCGCCTTCTCCGCGGCCCTGGTATATCGTCTCGTTTCGACGCGCCGCCCCGCCGCACGCAACGACTACGTCTGGGCGAGCGCCGCGATGGTGGCGACGCAATCGATCGGGGACGTCCCCGGGTCGATGCCACTGGTGAGTGAGGTCGAGCGAATCTTCAAACTCGCTACGGAGGAGCATTGACCAACGTTGTGGATCCTGCCGACACCGAACATCGGTTCCGTCGCAACGGGCAAGATCTGCGAGTTCGGGTAGTGGAGGTGAACGGGGACGGGGAGCGCGGGCACCTGCTGCTGTTCGGCGCGGTCGCCGACGGCTGCCTGGTGCGGGTGCACTCCCGCTGCCTATACGGGGAGGCGCTGCGTTCGCAGGACTGCGACTGTGGGCCGGAGCTGGACAAGGCGCTGGATCTCATCCAGGCCGCGGGCAGCGGTGTGCTGGTCTACCTGGAGCAGGAGGGCCGCGGGGCGGGGCTGATCGCCAAGGCTCTGGGTTATCGGGAAAGCGAGCGCTCCGGCACGGACACCTTCGCCAGCTACGAGGCCCTCGGCTACCCCGCCGATGGCCGTACCTATGTCACCACCGCTCGGGCGCTGGCCGATCTGGGCTTGCGTTCGGTGCAGTTGTTGACCAACAATCCCGCCAAGGTGGAGGCGCTGCGGCAGGAGGGGTTGCGGGTCACCGCGGTGCCGTTGCGCACGCGCGCGCTCAGCGAGCGGGCCCGCGACTATCTGGAGGCCAAGCGCACCCGGCGCAAGCACTGGATACCCACCGATGCCGCGCCGTGGGCCCTCGACGAGCCGGTCGGCATGTCGCGGGCGGCCGACGAGCCGCTCGGCGCCGACCCGGTTGTCATCACACCTGGTGAGAACTTCCGTCCGCGTCCTGGGCCCGGCTCCGCGCCGGATCTGATCGGTGCCTGAAGGATTGTTGAAGTTTGCCTCACCCCGCTTCCCTCCTGTGGCTACCATGAGTGAGCCGCGCCACATGTGGCGCGCCGACTCGTGAGGGACCGGCAGTGCATTCGCCGCACCGCGTCAGGATTCGAGTCCGGATCGGACGCCGGTGGATACCGGCGTCCGGTTCGCGCCAGCGCTATCGGGAACAGGGATATGACGACAACAGAAATCGGATACGCGCACCAGTCGGGCAAAACGGTGTACACCGTCCCCGCCGCATTCCAGGAGACCGCACGGCTGCGTCCCGACCAGATCGCCTTGCGCAAGGTGGGTGGCACGCAGGAATACACCTGGCGCGAGTACGCCGAACGGGTGCGCTCGATCGCCGCGGGTATGGCCGGACTCGGCGTCGGCCACGGCGACACCGTCGGCATCATGCTCACCAACCGTCCCGAGTTCAATCTCGTCGACACCGCCGCGTTGCACCTGGGCGCCACCCCGTTCTCCATCTACAACACCAGCTCCCCCGAGCAGATCACCCACCTGTTCACCAACGCGGGCAACAAAGTCGTCGTGACCGAACAGGTGTTCCTCGACCGGATCACCGCGGCCGGGGTGCCGGTCGAGCACATCATCATGGTCGACGGCCCCGCCGAGGGCGCCGTCACCCTCGAACAGGTCGAGGCCGCGCCCGCCGCCGACTTCGATTTCGACGCCGCCTGGCAGGCCGTCGGCGCCGACGACCTGGTCACTCTGATCTACACCTCCGGCACCACCGGCCCGTCCAAGGGTGTGGAGATCACCCACCGCAATGTGCTCGCTCAGATCATCGCGCTGGTCAACGGCCCGCTGCCGGTCGGCCTGGACGATCGTGCGGTGTCCTACCTGCCGGCCGCGCACGTCGCCGACCGGATCTCCGCCCACGCCATCAACCTGCTCACCGGCATCCAGATCACCACCGTGCCCGACCCGCGCGAGGTCGCCGCCGCCCTGCCCGATGCGCGCCCGACAGCCTTCTTCGGCGTCCCGCGGGTGTGGCAGAAGATCAAGGCCGGGGTGGAGGCCAAACTCGCCGAAGAACCGAGCCCGGTCAAGAAAGCGCTGGCCAACTGGGCGATCAGCACCGGAATCGCCGCCGCCCGCGCCGATCTGGCCGGCAAAGGCCGCGGCCCCCTGCTCGGCGCGCAGCACAAGATCGCCGAGACGCTGGTGCTGTCCAAGCTGCGCCACGCCCTCGGGCTCGATCAGCTGCACGTCGCCTCCTCCGGCGCCGCGCCCATCCCGCCGGAAACCCTGGAATACTTCCTCGGCCTGGGCTTCACCGTCAGCGAGGTGTGGGGCATGTCGGAGACCACCGGCGTGGGCACCTTCACCGAGTTGGACAAGCCCCGCCCCGGATCGGTCGGGCGCCCGGTGGACGGCATCGATCTGCGGCTGGACGCCGACGGCGAGGTGCTGGTGCGCGGCCCGATCGTCACCCGCGGCTACCGCAACATGCCCGACAAGACCGCCGAGGCCATCGACTCCGACGGCTGGCTGCACACCGGCGACATCGGCACCCTCGACGCCGACGGCTACCTGCGGATCGTGGACCGCAAGAAGGAACTGATCATCAACGAGGCGGGCAAGAACATCGCGCCCACCAACATCGAGAACTCGGTGAAGGCCGCCTCTTCGCTGATCGGCCAGGTCGTCGCCATCGGCGACGCCAAGCCCTACATCGCCGCCCTGGTCGTGCTCGACCCCGACATCGCCGCCATCCGGGCCAAGGAACTCGACGCCACCGGCGAGGACCTCGCGGCCCTGGCCGGCCGCCGCCAGATCATCGACGAGGTGCTCGCCGCGGTCCAGGCAGGCAACGCCAAACTCTCGCGCGTCGAGCAGATCAAGCGGTTCACCGTCCTGGGCGCCGTCTGGGAGCCCGGCGGCGACGAACTGACCCCGAAGATGTCGCTCAAGCGCGCCCCCATCGCGGCCAAATATCGGGCCGAGATCGACGCGCTGTACGCGAAAGAACCCTCCGACCGGGTGATCAGCGTCAAGTAAGCTCGCCGGAACGCACTGTGGCCCTGGGCATTACGTCCAGGGCCACAGTCTTTCACGCCGATCCCCGAGGCCCCGGATGCCGACCACCGCGGCCGCCGGGAGAATGGAACGGTGCTGCTGTCTCGACTCGACCGGTTCAATCGGCGACATCCGTGGAGCCACAACGACCACTACGGTGCGTGGGTCGTACGCCGGGTGGCAGCGGCCGGGGCCCATCACGTCCTCGATGTCGGATGCGGCACAGGCAACCTCGTCGCCCGGCTGCGCGACCGTGGCGCCACCGTCACCGCGCTCGAACCCGACTCCGCGACTGCCCGACTGGCGGCGCAGCGGTTCGCCGACGACCCCGCGGTGACCATCGTCGAAGCCGGCTTCGCCGGTCGAGACCACCAGCGACGGTGGGACGCCGTCACCCTCGTCGCCGTCCTGCATCACCTCCCCTTGCTGCCCACCTTGCGGGAACTGCGCGACTGTCTGGCCCCGGGCGGGCGGCTCGCGATCGTCGGCTGCTACCGCCACGCCGGACCCCTCGAGGCCGTCGCCGACCTACCGGCCATAGCCGCCAACCCGGTCATGGGACTGATCAAGCACCCGGCTCGCGCCGAAACGCTGCCCCCGCACATGACCGCACCCACCGCCGAGCCGACCGAGACCCTCGCCGACATCCGCGCCGCCGCCGCGCGGGAACTGCCCGGCGCCCGGATCCGCCGTCGCTTGTTCTGGCGCTACACCCTGATCTACGACGCCCCCGCCTGACCGGGTGGGCCCTCACGGCTCCAGATACAACCGCTCACAAGGCAATCGCGGATGCCCCTCGATGTCGTCCATCGACACCTCGACCGCGTCGTGCCAGTGCCGGGCACGCCACTCCTGGACGAACAAGCACGCCGCGGTGACGCAGGCGACGTAATCCATTCGGGCGCCGTGCCAGAACACCGACAGATGGACATCCGGCTCCGACGGGAGCGGAGAACCACGGCGCTCGGCGCCGTTCACCGCCGCCGCTCCTTTGCGTGGTCGTGTGTATCGCTCTGCCGGACTCCGAGGCCGATCCCGTAGTGCGCCGAGACGGTGAAGCCTCGCTTCCGTCGTGCAACCCGCTCCGCCACGCATCCACGGATAGCGGCCACCACGACGCTCCCGGAGGGACGAAAAGCGCTGTCGGGGCGAGCGACCCAGGCGCGGAACGTCGTCCCCCGATCCGCCGGGCTCGGCAGCGCCACGGTTCCGCCGGCGCGCACCAACGAGACGTCGAGCCGGAACATCTCGGCGAACAGCATGATGTCATCCGGCAGGTCGGGCTGCGTCAGATACGTCCACCGCTTCGACCGGGGATGCGTCATGATCGGCCCGATCCGATGGTGGTGCCGCTGCATCCAGGCCTTCACATCCTGGCCCAGCGTGGCGGGCATGATCACCGCCCACGCCACCCCCATACGTAGCACGATGCGCCCCACCTGAGGTGGATCCACCTGCGCGGGCAGGTCGCACACCTGCCGGTAGTAGGCGCATCGGGACAGTGGTGTATCCCCGAAAGGTATCCAGCCCATCATCAAACCCCCTGCTCAGATCGATCGACAGTGGAGATGCGCCCGGTCCCGCGGACCGCGCAAATAGCCCCGGCAACGAGAGCGAGACCGCCGCGGGACTCCTTGACCGGACGCGTATTCAGCACACACCCCGCAGTCACGGCGAGTAAGGTCGCGGCGGGTGTTGAAAGGTGGTGGATCGACCTCTCCGGGTGACGAAATGGCAGGCGTGATGGACAGTGCGAACATGCATCTCTCCGAGTGGCTGGCCCGTTCAGGTTGGAGTCGCGGTGAATTGGCGCGTCGGGTGCGCACACTGGCGCTCGAATGGGGCGAACCTCAGATCAGGCCGGACGCCTCCAGCGTGCGCCGCTGGGTGGATGAGGGAGAACGCCCACGGCCGCCGGTCCCGGCGATCCTCGCCGACCTGTTCTCGGCACGATTCGGCTATCGCGTGACGACCTACGACCTCGGTCTGGGCGAGATGCCGACCGTTGACCGCGCCCTCCTCTACAGCCCATCGTGGACACAGACACTGAACGCAGTCGCAGACCTCGGGAGGGCCGACGTGGATCGCAGGAAACTTCTGTCCGCGGCTCCGTTCGCCGCGGTCGCGGCGATCGGGCCGTCGCGCGACTGGTTGCTGAACACTCTCGACCAACTGCCGGATCAGCGGCAGCGGGTGCGGCTCGAGGACGTCGCCGCCGTGCGGAACATGTTCAGCACATTCCAGGAGATGGATGTCTTTCAGGGCGGCGGCTCAGGCCGGCTGGTTCTGGCGGCCTACATGAACGAGCACGTGTACCCACTGCTGCGGCGGAGGCACAGCGAGGACGTCCGCCTGGCGCTCTGCCGTGCGGCTGCCGAACAGACCTACCTGCTCGGCTGGATGGCGTTCGACAACGGCGAACACGGCACGGCGCAGCGGTATCTGATCCAGGCGCTTCGCCTGGCCGAGGAGTCGCGCGATCCCGCCCTCGGCGCGCACGTGCTCGCCGGGCTGGCCGACCAGGCAACCTTGCTCGGGCATCCGCACGAAGGTAGGCGCCTCGCCCAAGCCGGTCGCCAAGGTTTGTCGAAGGTGGATGCGCCCGCCTGCCTGGCGGACCTGTGGACCTTGGAAGCTCGCTCTCTGGCTGTCATCGGCGACAAGGCCGCTACCGCGCGCGCGATCAACGCCGCAGAGAACGCGTTCGCCCGTGTCGAGCCCGACCGTGAGCCCGAGTGGGCGCGCTTCATCGATCAGGCATACATCTTCGGCGAGTGGGCGAACGCATTCCGTGACCTCGGGCAACCGGAACAAGCCGCGTCGCACGCTCGCCACTCGATCTCCCACGCCCGCACACAGAATCGCGCGCGACGCGGTGCGCTCTCCCACGCCGCGCTCGCGGTGACCCACATACAGAAGCGTGACCTCGAAGCTGCACACGCCGCGGGTGTGCGGACACTCGACCTCGCGCGCAAGGTCAAGTCCTCCCGCTCCGTCGAGGCGGTGCGCGACATACAGCAGCGCATGGTGGCCTTCGGTCCGCACCCTTTGGTGGCGGACTTCACCGAACGGACTCGCACATTGCTCGTGGCGTGAGCCGGGACTACGCCAACTGCTCTACGGCGAAGCCGGCCAGGAGTACGCAGAATCCGCCGATCTCGCCGATGATCAGAGCGGCGAGGACGAAACGCATCGACGGCGGAGGATTGCGCATCTGGTTGTCGGTCTCGCGCTGCAAGCCCAGACGGATGTAGTTCGCGATCGTCACCACGAACAGTGCGATGATCGCCCCCGCCGCGGTGGCGTTCACCGCCGTCGGCCAGCCGGACAATTCGACGAACCAGGCGATCAAACCGGTGGCGAACGAGTACAGCAGTGCGGCGCGGTGGGCGATGTCGACGTAGGGGTGTGCCAGACCGTCCGGTGAGGTGGTCATCCCCTGCCATTTCCACACGCCGAGAACCAGCGCCCACAGGAAGATGAGCCCGGCGAAGAAGAGCACCCAGGCGGTTTCCGTGCGAATGATCAAGTTCGTACCCTCATCAGTCCTTCGCGCACCCACTTGGGCGGCTGTCCAGCGGCAGCGTAGCGCTTGCGGGTGGCCGCGACGCGACGAGCGCGAACCACCACTGGGAATACCGACTAGTCGGCTTTGGTGCCGACATTCACCCGGGCGCGCCCCGTCGCATCAACCGAAAATCGCAGACACGGCTGCCGAGGTAAGGCGTGTCCGGTGGTCTCACGTTCGACGCCGTCGCATGGGTGCTGATCGACGATGTAGGCCTCCACGCCCAGGTCGCCGAGATCCTGTCGGTGCAGCGGGCTGCTGACGGTTCGAATCGAGCCGACCGCACCCTTCGGCGCGTCACTGCGTCGGCCGGCGGAACGAAATGACGCATGCTCGTGTGACTGGCTATTGCATCATCTGGATGTGCGGGTGCTCAGGCGATTTCGGGCAGACTCGGATGATCTGGTCGTTGCGGTCGGAGACGCAGATCCGGGTCGGCATGCTCGGGCCGTTCTGTACAGCACCCCATGACAAGTCGGCGGCCTGGTCCTCGTACGGGATCCAATGGCGGACATCGGATTGCCATTCGGAGCTGGCGATCGTCAGTAGCGGCTCGGTCGGGGTTCCGCAGGTGGGGCAGGGATTCGGATAGGGATCTTGCATGCCCCATTTGACGAAGCCGCCGACCTTCCATCCGGGCGCGATACACAAGAAGTTGTACGGCTGATCGTGGTCTTCGAGACCGCCGAATTCGACACCGGGAATCTGGGCCATGGTCCACTCGCGCACTCGCTGCCGAAGCTCGCCCTCGAGTTCCGCCGAGTTCGGGTATTCGATCACTTGTTCCGGATCGATCACGCACGGTTCGGGCAGGAGATCCGACTCGAAGGCCGCCGGAGCCGGAGGATCGACCAGGACGTCGGTTATCTGCGCCGCGGATCGCCAGAACAGCGCGGTCTCGGGCAGGCCATCGGTGTCGTGCTCGAAGGGGCACCACAATACTTGCAGCAGGTCCGCTCCCTCGGGTGGATGCAAACCGGGCACGTCACGGACGTACAACTGCGCCACCGGCACCATGGCGATCGGAGAATCGAACTCCGGGTCCGAATCGTGGTCTTCCGCGTGGCAGTGTGGCCACAGCTCGGTCGCCGGCCATAGCAGCGGACCGCCGACCGAACTGGTTTGCGGCGTAGGCGTTCCGGGGCGCGGGTGCAGCCGGGTCGCGGTCCGGGCCAGCGGTGCCAGCGCGGGGAAGGCGGCCGTGAGGTCGACGGGCCGGGGCGGGGTGGTGCGAGTCATGCAAGCCTTCGGAGACGCAGCGAGGTTCGATTTCCGGGACGGCGGTCCGTCACAGTCCGAGTTGCCAGACTAACGACACCGTTCTCGGTAGCTTCCCGTCACCGGTGAACATCGGCAGGCGCACCTCCGACAAGCTGCCGCTGAGAGGGTATTCGAGTATGCGTTTCCGGGTGCCCGGGGTGTCTCCCGCCGAATTCGCGATAGAAAACGCTGTGGCCCCGAGCGTTTCGCTCAGGGCCACAATCACGTGACGGGGCTCTAGTTCTGCTCGTAGGTGGCGATCAAGGTCGCGCGGGCGAGGGTGTGGGAGAACAGGTTGAAGCCGAGGTAGGCGGGCGTGGCGTTCTCGTCGATGCCGAGACTTTCGACGTCGACGGCGTGCACGACGATGAAGTAGCGGTGCGGGCCGTGTCCGGGCGGCGGGGCGGCACCGACGAAGCCGTGGAAGCCGCCGTCGTTGCGCAGGGTGATCGCGCCGGTCGGCAAGGCGCCGCCCTCCTCACCGCTGCCCGCGCCCGCAGGCAGCGAGGTCGCGCTCACGGGGATGTCGGCGACGGCCCAATGCCAGAAGCCGGAGGCGGTGGGGGCGTCGGGGTCGTACACGGTGACCGCGAAGCTCTTGGTCTCCGCCGGGAAGTCCGACCAGGACAGCTGCGGGGAGATGTCCTTGCCTCCCGCGCCGAAGATGCCGCTGACCTGTTCGTTGCCGAAGGGCCGGCCGTCGGTGACATCGGTGGAGGTGAGGGTGAAGGACGGCACCTTCGGAAGCGCGTCGTAGGGGTCGTAGGTCATGAAAACCTCTCTCTTGCGGATCGGATCAGCTGTGCAGTAGGAAGTGTTCCAGCACGCGGGTGCCGAATTCGAGGGCCTGCACCGGCACCCGCTCGTCGACGCCGTGGAACAGGGCGGTGAAGTCCAGTTCCGGCGGCAGCTGCAGCGGGGCGAAACCGAAGCAACGAATACCCAAGCGGGCGAACGCTTTCGCGTCCGTTCCGCCGGAGAGCATGTAGGGCACCGTGCGGCCGCGCGGATCATGGGCGAGCACGGCGTTGTTCATCGCCTCGACCAGATCGCCGTCGAAGGTCGTCTCGTAGGAGTCGAGCTTGGTGATCCACTCGCGTTCGACATCGGGGCCGATCAGCTCGTCCACCTCCTGTTCGAACGCCGCCTGCCGCCCGGGAACCACGCGGCAGTCCACCACCGCCTCGGCGGTCTGCGGGATCACGTTGGCCTTGTACCCGGCTTGCAGCATGGTGGGATTGGCGGTGTCGCGCAGGGTGGCGCCGATGATGCGGGAAATGGTGCCCAGCTTGGCCAGCTGACCCTCGATGTCGGGGCCGGCCGGATCGAATTCCAGACCTGTCTCCTCGGCGACGGCGGCGAGGAAGGCGGCCACCGAATCCGACAGCACCAACGGGAAGGTGTGTTTGCCCAGCCGGGACACGGCGTCGGCGAGGATGGTGACGGCGTTGTCCTCGTGCAGGAACGAGCCGTGGCCGGCGCGGGCCTTGGCGCGCAACCGCATCCAGCCCAGACCCTTCTCGGCCGTCTCGACCAGATACAGCCTGCGTTCGGTGCCGTCGGGGCGCGGCACGGTCAGCGAGAATCCGCCTACCTCCCCCACCGCCTCGGTGACGCCGTCGAACAGATCGGGGCGGTTGTCCACCAGCCACTGCGAGCCCCACTTGCCGCCGTTCTCCTCATCGGCCAGGAACGCGAAGACCAGATCGCGCGGCGGCACCGTCCCCTCGAGTTTGAACTGGCGGGCCACCGCCAGCGCCATCCCGACCATGTCCTTCATGTCGATCGCGCCGCGACCCCACACGTAGCCGTCGCGCACCGCGCCGGAGAACGGATGCACGCTCCAGTCCGCGGCCTCGGCGGGCACCACGTCCAGGTGCCCGTGGATCATCAGGGCGCCACGACTGCGATCGGCGCCTTCCAGCCGCGCGAAGACATTGCCGCGACCTTCCGCGCCGGATTCGACGTACTCGGTGACGTAGCCCGCTTGGTGCAGTTGGTCGGCCACCCACTGCGCACATTCGCGCTCACCCTTGGTGGTGGCCAGATCGCCGGTATTGGAGGTGTCGAAGCGGATCAGCGTACTGACCAGCTCCACCACTTCCGACACCGCGCGCGAGCTTCTGTTCGGGTCGATTCCTTCGCCAGTTGCGGACACGCCCCCTTTCCTACCACCCGCGCGACGGTGCGAACGCGCGGCCGGGGTGTCGCGGCGGGGCGCCGCGGCCCGCACGGTGGGCGATCGCGCCGGACAGGGTTGTCATCAGGATGAGCGCAACCGCCCCGGCTCACCCCGCGCCGGGGCGCTCGACCTCGTCCGGGAACACCACCCGCACGAACGCCCAGAACCGGAACACCATGCCCAGCGCGGTGCCGATCAGCTGCGCGGCCACGAAGTCGGCCACGTTCTGGGTGAAACGGGAGACCTCGGGCACCTCGAGATGCAGCACATACCGCGACACCCACAGCGGTGCGGTGTTGATCGCGACGGCCAGGAAACTGACCAGGTAGAACAGCGCCGCCTCGTGGTGGCCGCGCCGCCCGCCGCGCCCGTCGAAGGACCACTGCTTGTTGAGCACATACGACAAGGTGATCGCCGCCAGCACCGCGACCACTTTCGCCGTGACCGGATACGCCTCGAGCACGGTGCTCTTCAAGGTCAGGAACACCGCGGTGTCCAGCGTGAACGCGGCGGCACCGACGGAGGCGAAACGGAGGAGTTCTCGACGCCGTGCCTCGCCCCCCAGCGCGGAGGTCACCCGAGCGAAAACGGGGCGTTCGGAAAACAGCACAGGTAAAGTCTCCGGCACATGTCCCGACCCCACAACAAGATCGGCAGATTCACCGCACCGCTTGTTCCACGGGTGCACGGTCGGTGGATCGCGGGCAGGCGAGAAGCGTGAAGAAAGCCAAGCGGCGCACCCGTCCTCAGCAGGCAGCGATCGACATCGCCGAGCCGATCGCCGTGATCGGCATGAGCTGTCGCTTCGCCGGAGGCGCCGATTCCCCGGAAGCGTTGTGGCGGTTGCTGATCGAGGAGACCGACGCGATCGCCGACGAACCGCCGCCCGGTCGCTGGTCCGGTGACCATCGCGGCGCCGACCGCGCCGCCGCGGGCAAGACGGTGTCGGTCGCGGGTGGATATCTGGCGGATGTCGCCGGTTTCGACGCCGAATTCTTCGGCATCACCCCACGCGAAGCGGCCGATATGGATCCGCAGCAACGCTTGGCGCTGGAATTGGCCTGGGAGGCATTCGAGGACGCGGGAATCCGCCCCGACCGGGTTCCGCGGACGGGCGTGTATTTCGCCAACAAGTTCAACGACTATCGCGCCGTGAAACTCGCCCGTGGCGCCACCGCCATCACACCGTTCACCAGTACCGGAGATGTCGAAGGCGTCATCGCCAACCGGGTGTCGTACTTCCTGGGTTTCGACGGCCCCAGCATGACGGTGAACGCCTCGTGCGCGGGATCGCTGGTCGCGGTGCACCTGGCTTGTCAGGCGCTGCGGGCGGGTGAGAGCGAGGTGGCCGTCGCCGGTGGGGTGCAACTGAATCTGATCCCGGAGACCACGATCGGATTGTCCGCGCTGGGCGTGTTGTCCGCGCGCGGACGATCCCGCACCTTCGACGCCACCGCCGACGGCTACGTGCGCGGCGAAGGCGGCGCGGTCGTCGTGCTCAAGCCGCTGCGACAGGCCCTGCGCGACGGTGACCGCGTCTACTGCACCCTGCTGGGCAGCACCACCAACAACAACGGCAGGCATCGCTCCATGCCCGCCAGCAGCACCGACGGGCAGCGGCAACTGCTGCGGCGGGCGTGCGCGCGAGCGGGTGTCGACCCGACGACGATCGACTACGTGGAGGCGCACGGCACCGGCACCGCGGTCGGCGACCGCGCCGAACTGTCGGCACTGGCCGAGGTCTACGGCACCGGCAGAGCGCCCGGCGCACCGCTGAGGGTCGGCTCGATCAAGACCAATATCGGGCACACCGAAGCGGCCGCGGGCATGGCGGGACTGGTGAAAGTCGCGCTCGCGCTGACCCATCGCCGGATCCCACGCAGCCTCCATTTCCAACGACCGCCAGAGGAATTCGATCCGCAGACCGCCGGCGTGCGCGTCGCCGACATCGCGCTGCCGTGGCCGCAGCACGACCGGCCTGCGCGCGCCGCGGTGAGTGCGTTCGGTTTCGGCGGCTCCAACGCTCACGTCATCGTCGAAGCCGCGCCCGCGCCCGAGCCGGTAACCGGGACCGGCGTCTCGCAGCGGCTGGTGGTGCTGTCCGCCCGCACCGAGTCCGCGCTGCGCGCGCACGCACATCGGCTGCGGGAGCATCTCCTCCACGATCCGGGGATCGGTCTGGGCGATCTCGCCCATACCCTCGCCACGAGAACGCCTTTCCGGCACCGGCTTTCGATGGTCGCCGACGATGTGGGCGCGGTGGTCGACTTCCTCGGCGCCTACCTCGACGGGACCATGCCGAAAGACGACACCGAGCACGAGGCGCTGAGTCTGGTGCTGTCCGCGGCCCTGCGTCCCGGCACGGTGGCCCACCGTGACCTGCTCGCGGCGGCGGGCGTGCTGTTCGAGCGTGGTGTCGAGCCCGACTGGGCGGCGGTGAACCCGCCGGGCCGCCCGGTATCGCTGCCCACCTATCCATTCCAGCGCCGGCGGCATTGGGCGCAGCCCCAAGCCCCGGTCGAGGAATCAGGCGTCACCGCGATCGGATCGCCTTCGTTCGAGTCGCTGGAAGGCCACGACCTCGCTCCCGCTGATACCCGAGGTTCCGGGGTGGGGGCCGCGCTGGTCGCGTCGCCGGTGACGGCCCCGGCAGCGGCCGATCCGGCCGCTACGGTCCAGGACCGGGCACCAGCCCACCCATCCCCCGAGTCCAGCGAGCCCCGAAGCAACTCCGTACGCGACCTCGCCGCCCTGGTCACCGCCGAACTGGCCCGAGTCGTCGGCATCGCACCCGAACGGGTGCCCGCACGCCAGAACTTCGACCAGCTCGGAATCGGCTCGGTGCACGCTGTGGAACTGTCGGCGCGCCTCAGCGCCCGCCTGGGTATCGAAGTCCCCGCCGCCGTCATCTGGGGCTGCCCCACCGTCGAACTCCTGGCTGCCGAACTCGGCGTCCGGCTCACACCCGCCGCCCCGGCGCCGGATCCGTCACCCCCGGCCCCCGTCACCACGGCGGTGGAGGCGAAATCAGCTGCGCACGAGGAGGTTCTGTCGACCGCCGAACTGCTGGCGTTGAGCCGGGAACTGCTCGGCTGAGCCCGGAATCGAGGCGGGTCGGCGACTCTCACGGGGGTTGAGGGCGAGCGTGCCTGTGCTCATGGTTGTGATGGCCGCGCCGAGAAATGGCGGGCCGCTTGCGGATATGCTGCCCACGGTCCAGGTGGGCTGGGGATCAGAAGGGGGCCATCAGTGTTGGGGCAGCACGAGTCGTTCGGCGGCTACCTGATCGAGGGAGTGCTCGGGCAAGGCGGTATGGGCACCGTCTATCTGGCCCGCCACCCGCGGCTGCCGCGACTGGTGGCACTCAAACTGCTCAATCGCGCGGTGTCGGAGGACGAAGAACTGCGCAGACGGTTCGAACTGGAAGCCAATGTCGTTGCTCGCCTGGAACATCCGGGAATCGTCGGCGTCTACGATCGCGGCAGCCAGGACGGGCACCTGTGGATCTCCATGCAGTACGTCCGCGGCACCGACGCTGCCCGGCTCGACCCGCAGACCACCCGCCCGGACCACGTCCTGCGCATCGTCGGCGATACGGCCGAGGCCCTCGACTACGCCCACGGTCGAGGGGTGCTGCATCGCGACATCAAGCCCGCCAACATCCTGATCGCCGAGGCGGAAGCCGGTCGCGAAACCCGCGCTCTGCTCACGGATTTCGGCATCGCGCGGCTGCTCGACGCCGATACGAAACTCACCGCCACCGGGACGTTCACCGCCACACTCGCCTACGCCTCACCCGAGCAACTGTCCGGTGAGCCGGTCGATCACCGCGCCGATCAATATTCCCTCGGCTGCACCCTCTACACGATGCTGGCCGGGCAACCGCCCTTCCCCTCGACCAATCCCGGTCAGATCGTCGCGGGACACATCGCCAAGCCGGTACCGCGGCTCAGCGACACCCGTCCGGAGCTGCCACGGCAGCTCGACAACGTGATCGCACGCGCGCTGGCCAAACACCGCGACGAACGATTCGCCAGCTGCGGCGACTTCGCGGCAGCAGCGGCTGCGGCCCTGCGCCGCGACGCTGCCCACGTGCCGCCCGCGCCGACCTTCGTCAACCAGCGCTCCGCCCACGCGGCGACGGCGCTCGACCCTTGGCCGCGTTCGGCTCCGACCCTGCTGAACCAGCCTTCGGAGCCCAGGTGGCGCGCCGAGCCGCTGCCCCCGATGCCACCGCTCACGCCCGTCTACGATCCGGCCCGGGCATCCGGCGTCGTCCCCAGGATCGGTGCCGTCGTGGCGTTCGCCTTCGGTCTGGTCTTCTGTCTGATCCTCGCCAGCGGAGCGATGGAGCTGACGACCCCGCACATCGAATACGGTCGCCGCCCGACGCTGCGTGAGGTCGCCCTCGACCTTCTCGCCCCCATGGCGATCTCCACCACGATGGCCTTGTTGCTGATCTGCGGCTCGATCGCACTGTTTCGGCGCAAACGATCCGGCCGCATCGCCGTGGCAGTCGGCACCGGGATCATCACGCTGGTCTGCCTGGTCGGATTAGGGGCGAGCCTGAGCGGCGACAGCCGCGGCAGCGACTTCGTCTTCATCGGCACCGTCCTGTTCTTCTCTTGCGCGGGACTGCTGTGTGCGGTCGTCCCCGCGACCGGCCGTTGGATCGCCGACAAACGTCCCGGGAACCGGCCGTGAGCACGAACACCCTCGGGTTCCGGTAGCCGCACCGCAGCACGGATTCGGCGTAGTCGCCGTGCGTCCGACTAGGCGTCCGCCACCGAGGTGTCGTGTTCGCTCACCTTGCGAACTCGGGTGGTCGCCGCGGTGACGCGCTCGCCCTTGTGGTTTTCGGTGCGCAGGGGGGCGACGGGGCTGCCATCACGGTCGACGAGCATGGAGTGGGGTTCGTCGTCGGTGAAGGTGTGGCGTTCTCCCCATTGGCGCAACGCCACGACGAGGGTGAAGAGGTCTTGCCCGGCTCCGGTGAGTGTGTAGCTGTGCCGCTTGCCGCCCGGGGCGGTGCTCGTGGTGAGGATGCCGTGGTCGACCAGCCTGCGCAGGCGATCGGTGAGGATGTTGCGGGCGATCCCGAGCCGCTGCTGGAAGTCGGTGAAGCTCGCCGCGCCGTCCATGGCGTCGCGCACGATCAGCAAGCTCCACCGGTCGCCCACGAGGTCGACGGTGCGCGCGACCGGGCAGGTGGGATCGGTCCACTCGCGGCCGGTACCGAGCGTCGTGGTCATGAGCCTCCTCCAATCAGTTGCAATTCGAAACCATTATTACCTATTCTCGAATGGTTGCGTTTTGCTACTGATGTGGGAGGTGTGGTGGCGACAGGAGTCACAAGGCCGCAGCGATTCGTCCTGGCGCTGGTGTGCGCAGTGGCCGTATCGACGATCTATGCGATACAGCCGGTTCTGGAAGCAGCGGGCGCCGACCTGGGAGTGGCACCCGAGTCGCTGGGCGGGCTGGTCGCCGCCGGGCAGGTCGGGTACTTCGCCGGTCTGATCCTGCTGGTCCCGCTCGGCGACGTGGTGAATCGGCGGCGGCTCATCACCGTGCATCTGGTCCTCACCGCCGCGGGAGCCTCGGTCGCGGCCGCCGCCCCGAACGGTGCCGTCGCGGTGGCGGGGCTGGCGGCGGCGGGACTGTTCGCGGTCGTGGTTCAGGTGAGTGTCGCCTACGTCGCCGCCGTCTCCGCGCCGGGCGAGCGGGGCCGCAATATCGGCGCGGTAACCTCCGGGGTGGTGATCGGCATTCTCGGCGTTCGCGTTCTCGCCGGGGTCTTGGGCGACACGGTCGGCTGGCGCGCGGTGTACGCGCTGCTCGCCGCACTCTGCCTGGCTCTGGCCCTCACCGTCCGCGCGACACTCGACCCGGACCGCGGAACTCCCGGCGCGCGGTACGCGCAGGTGCTGGCATCGATGGGGCGCCTCGCGCGCACCGATCGCCTGTTTGTGAGCCGAGGCCTGATCGCGTTCTTCCTCTTCGCGTCCTTCGGAACCCTCTGGAGCGGGTTGGCCCTGCCCCTGGGCGCCGACCCGTGGAACTTCGGCACCACGCAGATCGGCCTGTTCGCGGTGGCGGGCCTGGCCGGAGCTCTCGGCGCCGCCCGCGCGGGACGATGGGCCGACTCCGGGCACGCACAGGCGATCACCGGATCCGCACTGGTGGTGCTCATCGCCTCCTGGTCGCTCATCGCCCGGACCGAAACAACCCTGTGGCTGCTCGCCATCGGCATCGTTCTCCTCGACTTCGCCGTCCAGGCAGTACATGTCGGTAACCAGCATCTGCTGACCACGGCGCATCCGCACCGCGCCAGCAGCGTCATAGGCGCCTATATGGCCTTCTACTCGCTCGGATCCGCCCTCGGCGCACTCACGACCACCTGGGCATACAGCACCCGGGGATGGCAGGCCTCCTGCTGGGCCGGCGCGGCCTACTCCCTCGCCGCACTGGTTGTGTGGGGACTGGCCCAGGTCACCGGCATCACCCGGCCCCGGGCCACGGGTGCGCCCGGTCCTCGACCGACGTGCCCGGACGCGTCAGCCCTGCCATGCTGAGCGGCGACCACGCGTGGATCACCGCCCTCCCGAACACCCGGGATCGCCGTAGTATCGGCCGAATTTCGGGCGGATACGGCGTAGTGCGACGCGCCGCTGGACAGGCGTGCTGCCGCAGCGCTCAGCAGTCCGCCGCAAGCGGCGGATCTCCCGGACTTTCTTCGCTGCCTCGCTGCGCTACCGGGAGCTTTCGGTGGGAGGGCGGGTGCGTGGTTCCGGTGGTCGTCTCGGGGCTGGAGGTGAGGTGTTCGGTGGCGACCCAGGTGGCGAGCAAGGCGAGAACATCGTCGGACACGCCGCCGATGTGACCATTCTCCAGGCGGATGTACCAGTCCGTGCTGACTCCGGCCAGTTGTGCCAGCTCCGCAGTCGGTCGCGCTGTTGTCCACATCGACGCCTGACGCCCGCCCGGTCACGAAGACGACACCAATCCGATCGCGCCGGGTCCGCGGCGGGCCCCGCGGCGGTATCGTCGGGAAGGCATGCGGCCGGAACGGGGAAACGGCAGGTGGGGCGCGGTATATCCGCGCAGCAGTGGACATGGGCTCGAAGGCACCAGGCTTGGAGGGCGGATGTTGCACACCGATATTCCGACGCGTGGCGAGGTTCAGCGGCTGGTGGGCGAGGCTGCCCCCTGGAGCGTGTCGATCTACACCCCGACCGAGATCGATACGGCGTCGCCGGACAGCAATCGGATCGCCTTCTCCAATCAGGCGCGCGCGGCGCTGGAACGGATCTCCGACGGTGCGGCGCGTGCGGCATTGCAGGAGGAGTTCGACGACCTCATCGACGACGAGGACTTCTGGCGGTTTCAGTCCAATTCGCTTGTGGTACTGGGCACTCCGGAGCGGGTGCGCACCTACCGGCTGCCGAACCGGCTGTCCGACGGTGTCTTCGTCGGCGATCGGTTCCACATCAAGCCCCTGCTGCGCGCCACGACCTTTCCGCAGACGGCATTCGTGCTCGCCCTGGCCGAGGGCTCGGTGCGGCTGGTCGAGGTGGGCGCGGACGGCGGTGCCGAGGAGATGAAGGTGCGCGAGCTGCCCGACAGCGCGGCGGATCACGCCCGCAAGGCGTCGCTGAGCGGGCGGGCTCCCAAGGGCCGGATCCAGGGCACCGAGGGTCGCAAGCTGCGGGTACGGCAGTATGCGCGCGCCATCGATCGGCAGTTGCGGGAGGTGCTGGCCGGGCGGGACGTGCCGCTGATCCTGGCCGCGACCGAACCGATCGACTCGCTGTATCGCTCGGTGAACAGCTATCCGGTGCTGGTGGCCGAGTCCTTGACCGGCAATCCGGAGCAGTTGTCGGACGCCGAACTCGGTCTGCGGGCACGGGGGATCCTGGACCAGTACTACGCCGACGAGCTGGCCGAGCTGCGGGAATTGTTCGAGCAGCGGCGCGGTGAGGGCCGGGCCGTCACCGACCTCGCGGATATCGCCCGGACAGCGTCCTTCGGCATGGTGGACACGCTGCTGGTCGACATCGACGCGACGGTGGCGGGCTCGATCTCCGAGACCGGTGAGGTCACCTTCGGCGGTGACTCCACCGAGGGCGCACCCGGTCTGGTGGACGAGATCATCCGGCGGGTCTTCCAGGCCGACGGGCGGGTGGTCGCGGTCCGGGCGCAGGACATGCCCGACAATGCCATCGCCGCAGCGATTCTGCGGTACACGCCCTGATTCGAGCGGTGCGGGTTTCTGCGAGCCCCGCGGAGGATCAGTTCGCCCGCAGCGCGGTCCGGTGCGCTGCCGTAGTTCGGCGAGCGAGCTGCCGTACGTCGCGCGCACTGTGACACATCCCGGCCGGTACCTCCCGACGCACGCACTACCCGGACATGGGCTGTTATCCCGGGGTGCATCGGTACCGACCTGCGGCGACGCCGGTACCGGTCATTTCGTAACACGGCACCAGCGTGGTTCATGTCACAACACGGCGGGTGTTACGCAGGTCGTGGCGGCGTCGTCTTGTGATCGTTCAATTCAGCACTGCGAGTGAGGATCACATGATGGAACCCCGTTTCGACCTGAACGCCACCGAACTCGGCGCCAAGATCGGCAAGCGATTCGCCAACACCAGCCTCGCGATCATCGGGTCGGGTCTGCCGAAATCGCTGATCGATCTGGTCGAGTTGCGTGCCAGCCAGATCAACGGCTGCGGCTTCTGCGTCGACGCCCACGCCAAGGAATTGGCCGCCGCGGGTGAGCCCGCGGTGCGGGTCAATCTGGTCGCCGCGTGGCGTGAGTCCACGGTGTTCACCGAGGCCGAGCAGGCCGCGCTGGCCTTGGCCGAGGAGGGCACCCGCCTTGCCGACGCCGCCCACGGCGTCTCCGACGAGACCTGGGCCTTGGTGCGCAAGCACTTCGACGACGAGCAGATCGCCACCCTGGTCTATCTGGTCGCCATGATCAACGCCGCCAACCGGCTGGGGGTGATCACCCGGAACAAGGGCGGCTCCTACCAGGCGGGCGCCTTCGAAACCGTGGCGAACTGACCACCGGACCGCGACCCGCACCCAGCGGGCACACGACATTCCCGACCGGTGAGATTTCGGATCCGCTCGACGGGGTGGCCGAACAGCCGCCGTCAGGTCGTGACGGGCTCGGTGACGCGGCGGACCGGGCGGATGCGGATGCCGGATTCCGGGCGCAAATTCACCGAGGCCAGCGGTACCACCGGGTGGGTGTGGTCGAGTTCGAGCCGGAAACGCTGCACCGTCATGGCCAGGATCAGCACCATCTCCGTCATCGACATGTCCTTGCCGAGGCAGATACGCGGGCCACCGGAGAACGGGAAGAACGCGAACTTGTGCCGCTCGGCCACCGCCGCGTCGGCGAAACGTTCCGGCCGGAACTCCTCCGGGGCGTCCCACAGCCGTTTGTCGCGGTGGATGTAATACATACACAACGTGACTCGCGCGCCCGCGGGCACATGGTAGCCGCCGATCTCGTCATCGGCGATCGGGGTGCGCTCGACGATCCAGGCGGGCGGATACAGCCGCATCGTCTCTTCGATCACCATGCGGCAGTAACTCAGCTGCCCCAGATCCGCGAAGGACGGGCTGCGGTCGCCGAGCACGGTGCGCACCTCCCCGGCCAGCTTCTCCTGGATCTCCGGATGGGTGGCCAGCAGGTAGCACGCCCACGACAGCGCGTTGGCCGGGGACTCGTGCCCGGCCACGAGCAGGGTCTTGATCTCGTTGAGCAGATCCTCCTCGCGCATGCCCTGACCGCCTTCGTCGCGGGCGCGCACGAGCGCGGTGAGCACGTCGGTGGTGTCACCGCCGCGGCGGCGTTCCTCGATGAGATGGCGTACCACGTCGTCGAGTTCACCGACCTTGCGCGCGACCCGGCGCGCCTCCGGTGTCGGGAACGATTGCGGCAGCTTCACCGGCGCGTTCACCCGCTTCATGATGAGCGCGAACGCCGCGCGCATCGCGTCGGTCACCTGGCTGGTGTCGGTGGACAGGTCCAAGCCGAACAGGATCCGGCCGGTCACCGCGAGCAGCAGCTTGACGTAATCGTCGTAGATGTCGCGGAACTGCCCGGCCGCGGCGTCCCAGCCGTCCAGCATCGCCGCGGCGCTGTCGGTGATGTCGTCGGCGAAACCCTTGACGTGCGAATGGGAGAACGCCGGGGAGATCAGCTTGCGCTGAGTGCGCCAGTACTCCAGGTTGTTGGTGGTCAGCTGCCCCTCGCCGAGCAGGATGCTGAACTCGTCGTAGATCGGGCTCTTGCGGTAGTTGGTGTAGTTGTCCTTGAGCACGTACTCGGTCATCGCCGGGTCCGCGACGAGGTAGACCAGCATCGGGCCTGCCTTGACCCGCACGACGTCGCCGTAGCCTTCCAGCAGCGCGCCCACCGTCGTCAGCGGGTTCTTCGCCAGTTTCGGCAGCATGCGTCCGGTTTCCACCAGACCTGGCCCGGGTGCTTTCATCGAACGACCTTTCACTTCAAGAGCTTGGCGTGCTTGCGCAGCTGGTTCACGTAGTCCTGCTTCTCCACCACCAGGGGGTACTGGTCGGCGTGGTAGAGCCGCAACCCGGCGTACAGGTCGGGCTGGCGGCCCTCGGTGGCGCGATCGAAGCGCTCGACCCGCCGCGGATCGCTCGCCTTGGCCCGCAGGTACTGCGCGACCAGCTCGGCTTGTTTCTCGTAGACATCCCAGTGCGAACCGATCGGCCGCACCATCCCCACGACGAACAGGTCGCGGGTGTGGGGCGGAAAGATGTTGAGATACAGGCCCGGTCGCAGGCTGTCGCCGGCCCAGTTCAAATGGGTCCGGTCGACGACGGGATAGTTCGGCACGAACCCGGTGGCCAGCACCACCAGATCGACCTTCTCCTCGGTGCCGTCGGTGAAGGTCACCCGGTCGTCGTCGATCGCGGTGACGTCCGGTTTGGGCGTGATGTCGCCGTGGGTGTAGTGGTGATGCAGCTGGTCGCCCAGCATCGGGATGACGATGCCGTCGGTGAAATCCGGCACCGGGAGCCCGAACGTGCGGGAGCGGCCGCGCAGATACGAGAACAGCCGCTCGAAGGCCCGCCTGCGCAGCGGCCGCCACATCTTGCCTTGCAGCATGCTGTCGGTCGGGCGGCCCAGCAGGTACTTGGGCATGCAGTAGAACCCGCGCCTGCTGCTGTGCAGGGTCAGCGCGGCGTTGACCGCGCAGTCGGACAGGATGTCGGCCGCCGACTGCCCGGCCCCGATCACCAGCACTCGTTTGCCGAGCACCTGTTCGGGATGGCGGTACTCGCTGGAATGCAGCACGGGCACCGTGCCCGAACCGGGGATATCGACGCGCCGCGGGGTGCGGTCGTGCCCGGTGGCGACGACCACCCCGGCGTAGCGTCGCTCGGATCCGTCGGCCAGGGTGACCGTCCAGCCGCCTTCGGTTGGTTCGACGCGCTGCACCGAGGTGTTCAACCGGATGCGCGGCCACAGCTCGAAAGCGTCGGCGTAGGAGTGCAGATAGCGCAGCACCAGTTCGTGCCCCGGATAGTCCGGATAGTCCTCGGGCATCGGGAATCCCGAGAACGCCTGCACACCCTTGGACGCGATCACGTGCGTGTTGTGGCTGACCGGTGAGTCCGGGCGCCGCGCGTCCCAGATCCCGCCGATCCCGTCGGACGCCTCGAGCACCTCGAAATCCAAACCGTGCGCGGCGAACTCACGCGCGGTCGCCAAACCCGCCGCGCCCGCGCCGATCACGCAATAGTCGCTCATGCACTGTCCCCTCTGCGCTGCCTCCTGCGGGCCTGACCGCTCATGCTGTGGTTGTTGTCGGCATGAGCGGGGCCCTGCGTGGTCACGCTGCGCTGCCTCCTGCGGGCCTGACCGCTCATGCTGTGGTTGTTGTCGGCATGAGCGGGGCCCTGCGTGGTCACGCTGCGCTGCCGCCTCCGGGCCTGACCGCTCATGCCGCGCCGACCCGTTCGGTTTGTGGAGTGTCTTCCTGCGGCGGCGTGGGTTCCGGATCGGTGCCCGCGCTCGCCCGCCAGGCCACCACGAAGCAGGCGACGTAGATGACCGTCTGCGCCACCAGCGTGAAGTAGACGTTCTCGTTGTAGACCGCGACGATCAGCCAGGCCACGGTGAGCAGGGCGACGGTGCGTTTGCCACCGCGCATCAGCCCGGCGTACACCGCCAGCATCCATATCGCGCCCACCGCGATGTACACCCACGGCCCGAACGGAGCGCGGAACGACGCCAGCGTCAGCACCGCCAGCCAGATGGCCAGCTGCTCGGCGCGCACCCGCGGCCCTTCGGCCCCGGCCGACAGCCGCCGGTGGATACGGACCGCGGTAGCCGCCACCAGGATCAGCAGCAACAACGTGTAGATGTTGGTGATCACGCGAGCGGGCCCGACGGGATCGCCGATGTCCCAGCCCATGATGTTCGCCTTGTACGGCAGCCCGAACGGCGAATAGTTGACCAGCTGATTGGCTCGCTCCACCAGCACGAACTGGTGGAATTCGCCGCTGGCCAGCCGCTGCCAGGTGCCGTCGGACAGGAATTGCCGCCACGGTTCCCAGCCGAAGATCGCCAGCGTGGCCAGTGAATACAGCACGCCGAACACCGCCGTCCACACCGCCGGCCGCCAGCGCCGCTGGACCAGCAGATAGACCAGCAGGATCGCCGGGGACACCTTGGCGATGATCGCGAACGCCAGCGCCGCGCCGCCGAAGATATTGCGCCGCAGATGGAACAGCACCATGGCGCCGGCCCCACCGACATACAGCACCAGCACGTGGATGTTGCCGATCTGCAAAGTCGCCAGGGTCGGCAGGCTCAGCCACACCACCGGGGTCAGCGCCGCCAGCACCCCGCCCTGCCTGCCGCCGACCCAGCGGGCGATGGCCAGCATCGCCACCAGCACGATCGCCACGTACAGCGAGTAATACAGCGCGCGCAGCGTGGCGAAGTCGTGGCTGAACAGCAGCAGCAACCGGGGCAGCAGCAGGAACGGCGGCGGGTAGAGGTAGGCGTCGCGATCCTGCGGCGTCACCGCGGGCAGGATCGAATCCGCCCGAGGTGATTCGTAGCGGTGGCGGTCGTAGAGGCTCGCCGGGTCGTGCTCGGCCATGAGCGCACCGCTGATGTAGCCGGACAGGTGGGTCTTCTTCACCAGGAAGTCGTCGTCGGCCGACAGCGAGGCGTCGGCGTTGTCGGCGTCGAGGATGAACTGCGTCAACCGGGCCAGCACCGCGACCACGAGCAGGATGGCCACGCTCCACAGCACCCGCACCACGATCGGTTTGGCACGCACCACCTCCCGCCACTCGGCGGGCACCGTCGGCACGAACAGCACGAACAGCGCCACCGCGCACACGACGCCGAGCACGGCGGTCACCGGTCCGGGGAGGCCGGTGAGTGAGAGCACGATCATCACGACGGGGACGAGAATGCCGACGACGAACACCGCGTACATCGCGGCGAAGTAGTCGAGCGAACCACGGAACCTGGTCCATGTCCTGGATATCATCTGCAACCTACGGCTTTCGGTTCCCGCGTCGCCCGGTCCGGGCCGCGCGGATGGTCTATCTGGTCGCTGCTGTGGCGTGCCCGGTCAGCAACGGAACCACCTGGGACACCACGTCGCTCGCGGTGGGTGCGGCGCGCAGGTCGGCGCCGATCTGTTCGGCGGCGGCGCGGAATCCGGGTTCGCGCAGCAGTGTGCGGATCGAGGTGGTGAGCGCGTCGATGTCGCCTTGGCCCGCCGGGGTCTGGGCGGCAAGCCCGGCCCCGCTGCGCACCAGGCCGCGGGCGTAGTCGAACTGGTCGAACATCTGCGGCAGCACCAGTTGCGGCAACCCGAACCAGCCCGCGGTCAGGCCGGTGGTCGAGCCGCCGTGGTGCACCAGCAGATCGCAGCTCGGCAGGAACAGGTTCAGCGGAACCTCCTGTACGACGCGGACATGGCCGGGCAGTTCGCCGACGGTGGCCCGGTCGGGTGCCGACAGCGCGACGACGACCTCGGCGTCGTCGATGTCGGCCAGCGCCGCGAGGACCGATTCAAGCGGCCGCGGACCGGTCAGGCCCAGCGTGCTGCCGCCCATGCACACCGCGATCCGCTTGCGGCCGTGCTCGTTGCGGTGCCACGGCGGCAGCGCGCCGGTGCCGTTGAACGGGACGTAGCCCAGTGGGGTGCCCGGCGCGGCGTCGGGGGCTTGCAGCCGCTGCGGGCAGATGTCGAGCACGGCGACCGGGTCGGCCAGCCGGGTGCCCGCTTCGGCGGCGAGGGCGGCGGTGCGTTCGGTGAAGGGGCCGCCGGTGGGGTCGATGCCCCAGCGGTGCACCAGCACCGGCAGATCCAGGTGCGCGCCCAGCGCCCGGCCGATGGTGGCCAGCGGGTCGGTGAGGATCACCTCCGCTTGCCAGTCGGTGGCCACCGCGGCGAACGCCTCGAGGTATCGGCGGGCATGGTTGTGCCAGTTCTGCGCGGCGATCTGCCACAGGCCCTGCCCGCTGGACAGGTCGCGGTCGGCGAACAGCGGAAGCGGGAACATGCCCGGATTCACCTGGGTGCGCAACTGGTCCATGGGCACGTTGAGCGCGGCCAACTCGACGGCGTTGAGCCCCGAGCGCAGCGCGGTGGCCGTCACGTCGTCGCGTGAGGCGACCAGCACCTCATGTCCGGCCAGCCGCAGCGCCCAGCAGAACGGCACCATCGCCAGCAGGTGGCCCGACGAGGGCACCGGCACGACAAGAAACTTCATCCGATCACTCCTTCGGCTTCATCCACTCCATCGGATTGGTGTGCCGAGGCACCCATGATGGAGCCGATTGCTCGGCGTTGCGGCGTTTTTCGACGACCACGATGTTGTGGTAGAAGTGCAGCGCCCCGATCCAGTCGTCGAAAGCGCCGGTCGCGCGGCCGGATTCCTTCTCGAATTCCTGATGGTGCAAGGCGTCCACCAGGGTTTTCAGGTAACCGATGCTGGTGGCCGGGTCGTCGGTGGCGGTGCTGCTGCCGCCCCAGCCCGACCAGTAGGAGGTCTGGGTGTCCTCCACCACGTACAGCCCGCCGGGCCGCAGGTGTGCGAACAGCGCACGGAACGAGGCGATCACGTCACCGCTGATGTGGCTGCCGTCGTCGATGATGATGTCGAACGGGCCCAGTGAGCCGCCGAGCTCGTCGAGGAACGCCGCGTCGCCCTGATCGCCGCGCAGCGGTTGCAGGCGCGGCTCGGCGATGCCGGACTTGTCGAAGTAGTCCAGCCCGAACACCAGCCCGCGCCGGAAGTACTGCTTCCACATCCGCAGCGACGCGCCACCGACATCGGGTGCGGTGTAGCCGCCGATGCCCAGTTCCAGGATGCGCACGCGGCTGTCGCGCAGCGGTGCGAAATGCCGCTCGTAGTGCTGGGTGTACCAGTGCCCGCCCCACTTGTCCGAACCGAAGTGCAGCGACAGGGCGTTGAGGTCGTAGTGCTGGGGGCGGCAGGCGGTGACGATCCGGTCGGCGGCGACCGCGGCGGCGTCGCGGGCCACCCGCCACGGGTCGTCGGGTGCGAAACTGCCCGGCCCCGGCTCGTCCTTGATCGCGATGGCGCGCGTGCCGAGCGCCGCGTCGGGCGGGCCGTAGACCGCGCGCAGCAGCTCCACCAGATCTTGCCGCACCACCAGCCACGGATCCTCCAGGGAGCCGGGAGCTATCGCGGGCTCCTCGGCGCCCAAGGTGAGCAGATAGTCGAGCTGTTTGCCCTCGTGGGTCAGCTCGAACACCGCCGTGACCGGCTGCCCCGGCCGGGATCCGTAGTTCGCGCGCCAGGCGATCTCCTTCAGCACCGCGTCGGCGACCGCCTCGGTGCCGATCTCGCCGATCCGCGCGGCGGTCTCCTCGTAGACGCCGTCGGCGACGGAGATCAAGTGGGCGGCGAGGACATTCTCGTCGTTCAGTGGCACGTTATCCATCCGTTCCGCCGGTGCGTACCGGCCTCGATTGCTCCGCCGGGCGCACACCCTCGGCGACGAGCATGGCGCGCACCATGCCGTGGAAGTCCACCGAAGGGCGCCACCCGGTCCGCTCGCGCAGCCTCGTCGCGTCACCCACCAGCGGTCGCCCGCTGCGGGTGAGCACCGAGGAACGTTCGCGGACATGGTCGTTCCAGTCCAGTCCGGCCATGCCGAACGCCGCCGCGCAGAACTGCGCGACCGTGTGGTGTTCGCCGGTGGCGACGACGAACTCGTCGGGCTCGTCGAGGGCCAGGATGCGCGTCATCGCCTCGACGTAGTCCGGCGCGTACCCCCAGTCGGCGCCGGCGTCCAACCTGCCCACCTCCACCGTGGTGGTCTCACCGCGCTGGATCCGGGCGACGGCGCGCACGATCTTGCGGGTGACGAACTTCTCGGCCCGCAACGGTGATTCGTGGTTGAACATGATGCCCGCGGCCGCGAAGACGCCGCGGGCGCGGTAGGCGCGGCAGGCCAGCAGGCCCGCCGCTTTGGTCACCCCGTAGATCGAGTCCGGTCGCAGCCCGCTGTTCTCGTCGCACACCGCGGCGCCGTCGGAGCCGAAGACATGCGAGGAGGCCGCGTAGAACAGCCGCGTGCCCGTTCGGTGACGATCGATCGCCTCCGCGAAATGCTGCACCGGCAGCGTGTTCACCCGGTGCGAGGCGCGGGCCAGCTCACGCGGGTCGCCGTGGTCGTCCTGCGAGGAGTGCTGCACCGCTGACAGCAGATACACCTGCGCGGGGCGCTCGGCGGCGATCAGCTCCTCGACCGCGGCGGCGTCGGTGATGTCGGCCGGGCCGTCGCGGCCGATCCGCAGCACGCGCTCACCGCGCGCGGTGAGCAGGTCCGACAGCAGGGTGCCGTCCTGCCCGGCCGCGCCCGTGACGACGATGGTCATCTCACACCACGTCCAGCTCCGGCAGCGGGAACACCAGCCGCCCGCCCGCCGCGCGGAAGGCGCTTTCGCGCTCCAGCATCATCGTGCGGAAATGCCAGGGCAGTACGAAGAACTGGTCGGGGGCCAGCTCGCGGGCTCGTGCCTCCGACACGATCGGGATCGCGCTGCCCGGGGTGAACTTGCCGAATTTGTCATCGTTGACCTCCGCGATGCACGTCAGGTCCTCCGGGCCGATCCCGCAGTGCTGAAGCACCACGTTGCCTTTGGTGGAGGCGCCGTAACCGAGCGTGCGCAGGCCCGCCTCGCGGGAGCGGTCGAAGAAGTCGCGGACCCGTTCGCGATGCTGCTCGACTCGTTCGGCGAAGTCCGCGTACGGCTGCGCGGTGTGCAGCCCCAGCGTGGACTCCTCCTGGCGCATGCGATCCAGCGCGGCGGCATCGGCAGGCGAGGGCTCGCCCCGCTTGCCCAGAGTGAGCGCGAAGCTGCCGCCGTTGACGGCATTGCGTTCCACCTCGAGCACCACGAAGCCGCAACGCCGCGCCATCCATTCGATCTGGTCGAGGGTGTAGTACTCCAGGTGCTCGTGACAGATCGTGTCGTAGGAGGTGGTGGCCAGCATCGCGGGCAGGTAACTCTGCTCCAGCACCCAGATGCCGTCGTCGGTGAGGCTGTCGTACACCGCGCGCATGAACTCCAGCGGTGCGGGGACGTCGTAGAACATGGCGATCGAGGTGATCACCTTGGCCCGTCGCCCCGCCAACGCCGATTCGACCAGCTCGCGGGTGAAGTAGCCGGTCACCAGCCGCACGTGCGGCGGATAGAACCGGCGGAACTTCTCCCCCAGCGGGTCGATGCCCACGATCGTCGCCGACCCTTCGGGGTAGGCGCGCAGCAGCGTCGCGTCGTTGCTGCCGATGTCGATCACCACATCCTCCGGCGACAACGGCACCCGCTGCCGGATCCGCGCCACCCGGTGGGCGAGGTGGTCGATCATCGATGTGTTCAGTCCGGAGCGGTATCCGTATCCGGGGGAATACATTTCGTCGAAGTCGGCGGTGTGGCGCAACTGCACCAGCCCGCATTCCTCGCTGCCGGTGGGCGCGCAGCGCACCAACTCCAACGGGTAGCGCGGCACCTCGGTCGGGTCGGCGGCCGGGAACACCCCGGTCAGCGCCATCGTGCCGAGGTCGACCACCGTCTCGAGCCGGGTGTTCCCACATACCCGGCAACCCTGCACCGCCACTGCTTGCCTCACACGTTCTCCATATCGTGGGCGACCATCAACTCGACCAGTTCGGTGAAACTCGTGCGGGGCGCCCACCCGAGCTTCTCGCGCGCCTTGCTCGGATCTCCGGTGAGATGATGCACCTCGGCGGGCCGGAAATAGGTCGGATCCACCTCGACCAGCACCCGCGAGGTGCGCCGGTCGATTCCCTTCTCCGCCAAACCTGTTCCTTCCCAGATCAATTCGACTCCCGTGGCGGAGAAGGCGGTCTCGCACAACTCGCGCACGCTGTGCGTCTCGCCGGTGGCGATCACGTAGTCGTCGGGTTCGGGCTGTTGCAGCATCAGCCACATCGCCTCGACGTACTCCTTGGCGTATCCCCAGTCCCGGCGGGCGTCCAGATTGCCGATGAACAGCTTGTCCTGTTTGCCCTGCGCGATGCGCACCGCGCCGCGGGTCACCTTGCGGGTGACGAAAACCTCGCCACGCCGGGGTGATTCGTGATTGAACAAGGTGCCGTTGACGGTGAACATCCCGTAGGCCTCGCGATGGTTGACCGTGATCCAGTACGCGTACAGCTTCGCCACGGCATACGGCGAACGCGGATGGAACGGGGTGTCCTCGCTGAGAGCCACATCGTGCAGTCCGCCGTACAGCTCCGAGGACGAAGCCTGGTAGAACCGGGTCGCGATGCCGGTCTTGCGGATGGCGTCCAGGATGCGCAGTGTGCCGATCGCGTTGGTCTCGGCGGTGAACTCCGGGATCTGGAACGAGATGTGCACGTGCGACTGCGCGCCCAGGTTGTAGATCTCCGCCGGGCGCACGTCCTCCAGGATCCGGTTGAGGCTGCTGGAATCCATCAGATCCCCGTAGTGCAGGAACAGCCGGCGTTGGGAATGCGTATCGGAATACAGGTGATCTATCCGGTCGGTATTGAAATTCGACGCACGCCGGATAATCCCGTGCACCTCATATC
Organism: Nocardia sp. NPDC047648; assembly: GCF_040642815.1. Taxonomy (NCBI): domain Bacteria; kingdom Bacillati; phylum Actinomycetota; class Actinomycetes; order Mycobacteriales; family Nocardiaceae; genus Nocardia; species Nocardia sp. NPDC047648. The sequence continues at coordinate 131,091 of NZ_JBEYSX010000017.1, forward strand.
CTTGCTGCAACAGGAATTCCGTCAGATAAGACCCGTCCTGACCGGTGATGCCGGTTATCAGCGCCTTTCTCATCAAACCTCCAACCCCGAGACTAACGGGTAGCCAAAAAGCGGGCAATACCTATCTTTCGGCCGCTGCCGGTATTAGAATTCGATTGCATGAGCGCGGCCTCCGAAAAAACTCTGGTAATGATTCCGACGTACAACGAGCGTCGCAACGTGGGCCCGTTGCTCGCTCAGATCCTGGAACAAGGCACCGATTTCGATGTCCTGTTCGTCGACGACAACTCCCCGGACGGGACCGGAGATCTGCTCGATGAGCTGGCCCGACAGCACGCGCCCCGCATCCACGTGCTGCACAGGGCCGGACGCCAAGGCGTCGGCTCCGCACACCAGGCCGGAATTCGCTGGGCCTATGCGCGAGAATATCGGCACATCATCACGATGGATTCCGATTTCGCGCATCCGCCGTCGTATCTTCCGGCACTGCGCGCCGCTGCGGCCGGTTTCGACGTCGTGGTCGGATCGCGGTATCTGAAAGAGGACAGCCTCGCCGACTGGACTCCCTTCCGCAAGGTCCTCACCCGGGTCGGGCATTTCCTCACCGTGACACTGCTGCGGATGCCCTACGATGCCACCGGTGCGTTCCGATACTACCGGCTGGACTCCGTTCCGGTGGCGGCTTTCGATCGTGTCCGTTCGACCGGATACTCCTTCTTCTTCGAAAGTCTCTACATTCTCGCCGCCAATGGGTTCCGGATCGAGCAGGTGCCGATCCACGTCCTCAACCGCACCGCGGGCGCGTCCAAGATGCGCACCCGCGACGTCGCGACCAGCGTGCGTTTCCTGCTGGTGCTGTGCGCGGAGAAGTATCTGCGCCCCAGCAGGCATCGCCTCAGTTCGCCCGCGCACCGCTGACCCTCCGCCCGGCCAGCCAGTCGATCACCGCCGCCGCCTCCGGCCAGTCCGGGCCGGTGGCGGTGATCGGGAACTGGTCGTCGACATGATCTTTGGCGAACTCCGAGCGTGAGCCCACCGCGTCGCGCACCTCGGCCAGCGTGACGGTGGTGCGTGCGCCGACCTCACGCAGGCCGGTGTCCTCGAGGTGGGCGGCGATCCAGTCGGCGCACCACTCCACCGGGGCGAAGCTCTGGCGCGAGCGGCCGCTGGCGAACACCGGACGGTCGGCGGCCATGTCCGCCAGCACGCCCTTGCGGTAGTCCCCGCCGTACATCGGACCGAGCCGCACGACGAGACTGTCCGGCGTGCCACACATCTGCTCGGCTTCCGCGCGATGGCGGCCGTAGACGGTGTCCAGCTGGGTGCGCGCGGAGATGCTGCTGATCTGCACGAACCGGTCCCAGTCCCAGTGCTCGCGCAGCAGGCGCGTCTTGTCCACCGTCTCCTGGCGATCGGCGTCGGGATGATGCTCGGCCCAGAACCTTTTCGACGGGCAGGCGGTATTGATCAGCACGTCGTAGCGACCGGCCGCGCGGTGACGTTCATGGTCGGCGCGTACCACCGGCACCACCTCCCACCGTCCGCTTCTCGCGAGCGCATCGACCAGCGCGGCGCCCACGTATCCGGTGGCGCCGACCACGGCCACACGTAATCGGCTCACACGCAGTCCTTTCCGGTGTACGCGGCGGTCGCCGCGAGCTCGCGCCACCGCGCCTGTACGCCGCGCCCGCTTCGGCGCTCGGGCCTGCTCACGCGCCGTTGCCTTCCAAGGTGTGCGGCAGCGGCGCCACCTGCACGATCGGCGGATCGCACTCGTCCCACGGCTTGGTGAGCATGGCGATGAACGTCAGCGGGGTGATCGAGTACACGGTGTGCATCACCCCGATCGGTGTGCGCGTGCAGATGCCCTTGGACACGTGGATGAACTCCTCCGGGCAGTCCGGATCCTCGTGGTCGTCCTTGGTCACCAGCACTCCGTTGCCCTCCACGAACAGCAGATACTCCACGAAGTGCGGGTGGTAGTGCAGGCCGCGCACTTTGCCGGGGTGCATGTAGATCAGGTTGAACTCCAGCAGGGGTTCGGGCGGGACCCAGGTGAAAATGCCGCCGCGCCCGTCGCGGACGGTGTCGAGGTTGCACGAGGGGGTGAGGACTTCGACCTTCATTACTGCATCCCTTCATCAGGCGGATACCGCGTGGGGGCGGACAGCGGCGAGCTTGTCCGCGAGCGAGCCGAGCAGCGCTGCCCGCTGCTCGACGAGGAAGAAGTGACCGCCGGGCAGCAGCTCGGTGGAGCGCAGTCCCGGCAGGACGTCACGCCAGGCTTCCAATTGCGTGACCGCCACCTGCCGGTCGTCCCGCCCGCCGAACAGGTGGGCCGGGCACGACGGCGCGGCGGCGGGAGTGAACCGGTAGTCGTCGAAGATCTCGAAGTCGCTGCGCAAGGCGGGCAGGAACAACGCCATCACCTCCGGGGTCTCGCGCACCTCGGGCGGAATGCCGCCGTAATGACCTACCGCGGCGACGAACTCGTGATCCGGCAGGTCCGACAAGCGCCCCGGCCTGGGCAGGTGCGGGGCCACCGCGCCACCGAGGAACAGCGCCCGCGGCGCGATCGGATCGGGCAGGCGGCGGGCCACCTCGTAGGCGGTCAGCGCGCCGAGGCTGTGACCGAAGAAAGCGAACGGGAGATCGGTCAGGGGCAGGACCTGGGCCAACGCGGCGTCGACGAGATCGGTGAAGCGGCGGATGGGCGTCTGCGCCAGATGACGCTGCCGGGCGGGCAGTTCGACCACGCACAGCTCCACCCAGTCGGGCAGCTCGCGCCGCCACGGCGTGTAGGCGGCGGCTTTGCCGCCTGCGAACGGCCAGCAGAACAACCGCAGGCCGGCAGTACCCGCGGTCTTGCGGTGGATGGTCAGCCCATCCGTCTCGGCCGGTCGCGTCGATCCGCGGGTGGGCGAAGTTGCTCCCGAAGCCGGGTCAACTCCTGCCACAGCAGTTTTCGGTTGTGGGGTGGTCGACCCTACCGGCGACGTCGCAATGATCCCGGGCGGGATGCTGTCCGGTTCGGGGACCGCCGACGCTGCCACCGACACGGAAATCGTGTCAGGGGCGATGCGTTCGCGCTCAGGGGCCGATGCTGCCACCGTAGCCATAGCGGGCTCGACGGCCGCATGTTCAGATCCCCCTTCACCGCGGAGGGTCCGCAGATCGCCCACCGTCGCGATCCGGGTCACCGGCGCGCCCAGCGTGGCGAAGAACTTCGACAGCGGCGCCGACGGGCCGACTTCGTAGCGGGGGGTGCCCGAGCGCAGCAACGCGCGCATGTTCGCCGTCCAGCGCACCGGAGCGGAGATCTGGCGCACCAGATGCTCGGCGAGGGTTTCGGGCCGGTGCAAATCCCCGGTGTAGTTCGAGGTCACCGCGACCGAACGCTCGGTGCGGATGCGCGGCGCGCAGTCGGTGAGATGTCCGGCGAACTCGGCCTCGATGCCGCGCATCCACCGCGAGTGGAACGGCGCGCTCACCCGCAACGGGACGAAACGCAACTGCGGATGACGTTCGGCCAGGACGACGCGCGCGGCCGCGACCGCCTCGCGCGCACCGCTGATGACCAGCTGATCGGTCGAATTGTCGTTGGCCACCTCCGCGCCCGCCTCGGCCACCAGCTCCGCCACTCCGGAGCCTGCGATATCCGGGAGGATCAGCGCGGCCATCGCGCCCGCACCCTCCGGCGCGGCGCGCTGCATCAGCGCGCCACGCGCGCGCACCAAGCGAACCCCGTCGGCGAGTTCGAACACGCCCGCCGCGACCAGCGCGGCATACTCGCCCAGGCTGTGCCCGCCGAAAGCGACCGGCCGGAAACCGAATTCGGTCACCAGCACCCGGTACGCGGCGATCTCCATGGTCAGCACGCACGGCTGGGTGTACTCCGTGCGATGCAACCGCGGATCGCGCTCGGCGCAGATCCGCAGCAGGTCCTCGCCCACCGCGGCGCTCGCTTCGGCGAAAGTCTCGCGTGCGAGGGGGTATTCGGCGCAGAAGTCCGCTCCCATCCCCGTGCGCTGGGCGCCTTGGCCGGGGAAGACGATCGTGCACTCGGCGCTCATCGCAGCACCTCCGCGGCCGGCTGGGCCCCGCGCGGCGCCGGGATGTATCCCACCTCGGCGCAGTGCGCCAGATACACCCGCACCAGATCCTCGGTCGGCGGACAGTCGATGCCCGCGGCGCCGAGCACCCGCCGGGTGTAGGCGCAGTCGGCGTAGGAGCTTTCTTCGTAGTGGATGGTGCCGAACAGCTCGATGCCGTACTTGAACATCTCCAGGGTCTGGCTGTCGTAGACCTCGTCGCTGCCCAGCCGGTAGATCTGCCGGTCGGTGGCCCGGCGATGGAATTCCTCGAGCGGCACCAGATCCACTTCGTAGCCCGCGCGCTGGACGTAGCGCACCACGTCGTAGTAGCGCCGGATATCGGGGTTGGTCAGGTGGTAGGTCTCCCGGTAGGTGGGGCGGTGCAGGGCGATGTGCACGATCGCGGCGCTGACGTAATCGACCGGGGTGATGTCCCAGTGCACCGGCGTCAGCATCGTCTCGCCGGTCTCGATCATCGTCTTGAGGATGTCGTAGTACGCGCCTTTGACGCTGACCTCGGAGAACGGGTACCGGCCGGTGCGGCTGTCACCCATGATGTTGCCGGGGCGCACGATGTCCCACAGCAGTCCGCGCTCGCTCGCCGCCCGGATCAGCTTCTCGGACTCGTACTTCGTCTGCTGGTAGGGCAGATGGTCGTAGCCTTGGCCCAGTTCGAGATCGCGCTCGGTGAACGGCGGGTTGTTGAAGTTGAGCCGATCACCCAGTGCGCTGAAGCTCGACACGTACATCAGGTACTTGCCGCGTGAGCGCAACGCGAAGTCCACCGCGCGGCGGGTGCCTTCGACGTTGATCGGGGCCAGCGCGTCGTAGAAGGTGACCAGGGTGGTGCGGCCCGCGGCGTGGATGGTCAGGTCCACCTCGTCGGCGAGCCGGTGCCAGGTGTCCTCGTCCAGGCCGAGCCGTTCGCTGGAGACGTCGCCGAGCACGGTGGTGACGCGCTCGGCGAATGCCCGCTCGAGGGTCGCGTCCGGATCGTAGGTGGCCAGGAAGTGCTTGATCCGCTGCTCGGCCACGGCCACGGTCTTGCCGCGCACCAGGCAGGTCACCCGCACGTCGGTGCGCGTGAGCAGATCGTGCAGCAGCTTGCCGCCCAGCACACCGGTCACGCCGGTGATGAAGACCGATCGCACCGGGATCGGGGCGTCCATGGTCACCGCGGGAATGTCGTGCTGGGTCGCGGTGGCCGCGCTGACGGCGGTGGGGCGCGGGGCGTCTTGCGCCGCGCCGGTGATGATGCCCTCGGCCACCAGATAGTGCGACAGCGCCGCGATGGTCGGATACAGCTCGGTCGATTCCGCCGGGATCTTGACGTCGTAGTGCTTCATCAGCCGGTTGAGCATCCGGACGGTGGCCACCGAGTCGAACCCGAAGTCGGTGAAATCCGCGTCGAGGTCGAGATCGGCCGGATCGGTCTTGGTCAGATCGGCGAAGATGTCGCGGATGTGCTCGGCGAGCCGATCGCGCAACGCGCTGTCGAATTCGTCGGCGGACGGCTCGGTGGTGACCGATTCGGGGGGTGTCTGCACCGGTTCGGCGGGCACCGGTATGTCTCGGTGCGCCGCGCCGTTCGTGGAGTGCCCGTTGCGCCGATCTTCCGATGGCGGCTCGGCTTCCCGCGCGACCACCGTCTTCGCGACCACCTGCGATACCGGGTCGGTGCGCCGCTGGTAGTCCTCGGGCACGATCCAGTACCTGCGCCGCGCGAACGGATAACCGGGCAGGCTCACGATCCGGCCGAACGGCCGCCGGTAACCCTGTTCCCAGTCCACGGTCCACCCGCCGGCCCACAACTCGGCGACCCGCGGCAGATTGCCCGAGCGCAGCAGTGCGCCCACCTCGGCGCGCTCGGCATCCGACTCGCCGGGCAACTCGTCGAGGTCGCGGTGGGTGCGGGCCACCCCGCGGAAGACCAGCAGGCCCTCGGCCGGTGCCGGTGCGCTCGAATCGGCTGTGCTGTCGAGCAATTCCACGAGTTCGGCCGTGGAGGTGGCCACCACCGCGAGGCGATGCTCGAAGGTGGCCCTCCCGACGGCCAGCGTCCACGCCACGTCCGGCAGCGCAAGCGGATGCTCACGCAGCCGGTCGGCGGTGCGAGCGGCCAGTTCCGCGAGCCGGTCGGCGTCGCGCGCGGACAACACCACGATCCTCGGCCGCCCGTCTTCGGCAGTCGGCGCGACGGGTTCGGCGTCGGTGAGGATCACATGGGCGTTCGAGCCTCCCGCACCGAACGAGCTGACGGCGGTGACGCGGGGCCTGCCGTCGGCGGGCCGCGGCCATGGCGTGGGCCGGTCGATGACGCGGAAGGGAGTCTTGGTGAAGTCGATTCCCGGGTTGGGCGGGTCGCTGTGCAGATTCGGCGCGATGGTGTCGTGGCGCAGCTGCAACAGCGCTTTCACCACGCCCGCCGCGCCCGCCGCCGCTTCCAGATGCCCCACACTGGATTTCGCCGAGCCGATGCCGCAATAGCCACTCGCGGACGTCGAGCGGCGATACGCCTTCGTCAGCGCCGCGATCTCGATGGGATCACCCAGCGCGGTACCGGTGCCGTGGGCTTCCACGTAGCCGATGTCGCCCGCCTCGACGCGCGCCGCGTCCAGGGCGCGGCCGATGAGGTCGGCCTGAGCGACCGGATTGGGGACGGTGAACCCGTTGGTGCGCCCGCCGTGGTTGAGGGTGCTGCCGCGGATCACGCCGTAGACGCGGTCACCGTCGGCGCGCGCGTGCCGCAGCGGTTTGAGTACGAGAGTGACCACGCCCTCGCCCGGCACGTAGCCGTCACCGCCGGCGCCGAACGACCGGCAGCGGCCGTCGGTGGAGGCCCAGCGGCCGTAGCCGAGCAGCAGGTACTTGCCGGGGTGGATCGACACGTTCACCCCGCCGGCCAGCGCGTAGGCCGCTTCGCCCCGGCGCAGGCTCGCACAGGCCAGATGCAGCGCGGTCAGCGATGCCGAGCACGCCGTGTCGACCGCGAGACTCGGGCCGTTGAAGCCGAAGTGGTAGGAGACCCGGTTCGCCACCGCGAAATAGCCCGAGATCGGCACACCGACGAATGCCTGATACTCGGCGTAGCCCACGCCGGCGAAGACCCCGGCATCGGGCAAGCCGCGGGCCGCGGCGCTGCGGCGCACCCGCTCCGGCGAGTAACCCGCGTCTTCCAGTGCGGCCCAAGAGGTTTCGAGGAACAGCCGTTGCTGCGGGTCCATCTCCTCGGCGTCTTTGGGGGTGATGCCGAAGAAGCGGGCGTCGAACTTGTCCACGTCGTCGAGGAACCCGCCCCAGCGGGCATAGGTGGTGCCCGGCTCGTCGGGATCCTCGGAGAGGTATTCGCGGTGATCCCAGCGTTGCGGCGGCACCTCGACGATGCAGTCGCGTCCTGCGCTCAGGTTGGCCCAGAACTCCTCGACGGTGCCCGCCATCGGGAACTTGCCCGCCATGCCGATGACGGCGATGTCCTCGGAATCATGCGCATCGTCGAGGATCGGCTCGGCGGATTCGGCAGCAACGCTTTCCGGAGCAACCGTGTGCGCTTCCCTGGGTGCGCCGGCGGGTGACGGCGTCACGGCAGCGGGGTCGGCGGTGAGGGCGGCCACGCGCGGCGAGTGCTCGTCGGCGAGATAGCCCGCGAGGTCGCGGACGGTCTGATACTCGAAGAACAGGGTGCTCGGCAGCGGACCGAAATCGGATTCCAGCCGGTCGTTCATCTTGCTGATCAGCACCGAATCGATGCCATAGTCCTGCAACGGAATGCGGGTGCGGATCCGTTGCGGGTCGAGTCGGCAGTACTGGGCGAGTAAACCTTTGAGGTAGGTTTCGGCGGCCGGTCGCAACGGGGAGACCTCGGTGGCAGGGCTCACGAGTCCATGCGGCTGCTGATCGGCCGCAGACGCCACCGATCCACGCGCTGGGTCGTGGGCGACATTCTGGAGTCCCCTGTCGCCCGAAGGTGCGGCCGCCGATACCGCCGAGCCGCCGGCGGCCTGTCGCGGTGCCGAACTGCCATCGAGTGCCCTCGTCTCGGTCGCCGCCGGTGCGGGGGCAGTCTCGCCTACACGCAGCGCTTGCGGCGCCGCGTCGGTCGACGGCGACGCGGCGCGGTGCGTTGCCGCAATCGTCCGGGGCTGGGCGACGTCCCGGGGCTCACCGCTGCGCTGAGGTTCGTGGACGCCCGCTGGGTGGGAAGCCCCTGCTGTTTCGGAGGCGCCTGCGAAATCGGCGGCGACCGCAGGCTTCGAGACACTCACCGGTCCGGAAACCTCGTGGAAGCGCCCAGCGTCGTTCGCGTACCCGGAGGAGATCGAATCACTCGCCTCCGGCGCCCAGCACCTTTCTCGGTCGAACTCGTATCCGGGCAGATGAATGCGGCGCGCGGCCGGATCGATCCAGCCCGCGTGTTCGACATGTCCACCCTCGACCCATTGCCGTGCCGCTGCTACCGGGTCCTCCAGCACGAGGGCACCGGCCCGGTCGGTGGACGGGGTGTCGACGGTTCCGGTGAAGACGCCTGCCGGACGGTCGCCCTCGGCGAAAGCCGCCAGCCGCGCCGCGATCGCGTCCACCGAGTCTCCGACCACGGCGAGCCGATGCTCGAAACCGGCGCGCCCGAATGCCAGGGTGCGCGCGATGTCCGCGGGCACCAGCTCCGGATGCGCGGCCAGGTGCCTGCGCAGCGACCGCGCCATCCGGGTCAAGCTCGTCGCGCTGCGGGCCGAGAGCACCACCAGCTGCGGGCCGCCCCGTAGATCACGGCGGGCCGTCACCGGCTCCGGTGCGCCGTCCACCACCACGTGCGCGTTGGTGCCGCTGAAACCGAACGAACTGATCGCGGCCCGCCGTGGTGCGCTGTTCCACGCGCGCAGTTCGGTATTGACGAAGAACGGCGACTCGTCCAATCCGAGCAGCGGGTTCACCGAATCGACGTGCAGCGAGGGCGGCAGCTGTCCGGCACGCATGGCCAGCAGCACCTTGAACAGGCTCGCCATGCCCGCGGCATGCGAAGCGTGCCCGATGTTCGATTTCACCGATCCCACCGCCACCGCGCCGACCGCGCCGGTGTAGCGCCGGAAAGCGGCGGTGAGCGCCTCGATCTCGATCGGATCACCCAAACGCGTTCCGGTGCCGTGCGTTTCGACGTAACCGATGGTGGACGGATCGATCCCGCCGTCGCGATACACCGCCAGTTCCAGTTCGGTCTGCGAACGCACGCTCGGGGCGGTGATGCCGTTGGTGCGGCCGTCGTGATTGACGCCGATCCCGCGAATCACCCCGTGGATGGGGTCGCCGTCGCGTTCGGCGGCGGCCAGCGGCTTGAGCACCACCACGCCGACGCCCTCGGCGATCACGAAACCGTCGGCGCCCGCGTCGAAGCTCGCGCACCGGCCACGCGGCGACAGCATGCCCATCGAGGAGGCGAGCAGGTGGTACTCGGGCGTCACGAACACCGCGACACCCCCCGCCAGCGCGAGCTCCGACTCGCCGGCGGCGAGGCTGCGGCAGGCCTGGTGCAACGCGACCAGCGCCGAGGAGCAGGCGGTGTCCAGCCCCAGACACGGGCCGGTGAGATCGAGGTGATAGGCCACCCGGGCGGGCAGGATAGCCGGACTGTTGCCGGTGAACATGTGGTGGGAACCGGCCGCTCCGCGGTTGCGCAGCAGGTTGGCGTAGTCCGACCCCGGCGACCCGGCGAACACCCCGCACCGGGTGCGCCGCAACGACTTCGGGTCGATGGCGGCGTCTTCCAGCGCCAGCCAGCTGTGCTCCAGGAACAGCCGCTGCTGCGGATCCATGTAGTCGGCTTCGGCGGGCACCATGTCGAAGAACGCCGGATCGAACTCCTCGACACCGTCGAGGAATCCGCCCCACTTGGAGTAGGTCTTGCCCGGGGTCACCTGCCCTGCCCGGAAGTAGTCGGCGATCGGCCAGCGCGTGAGGGGAACCTCGGTCACCGAGTCCCGGCCATCGGCGAGATTGCGCCAGAACTGCTGGAGGTTCGCCGCGCCCGGGAACTGCCCGGACATGCCGATGATGGCGACGTCCATCGATGCCGACCTCTCGCTGGACTGCGCAGCCTGCGCAGCGACGGTTCGGGCGCCCGACGGCGCCGTGTTCGAGACGGGAGATGTCCGGGCGGGCATCTGTGCCGCCGATGCGCTCGCCGCCGTGGCTCCTTGTCCGGCCAGGTGAGCGCTGAGCAGCCGTACCGACGGATGGTCGAACACCACCGTGGGGCGCAGCGCACAGCCGTAGCGGGCGTTCACCCGGTCGATGATCTTCACCGCCAGAATGGAATCGACCCCGTACTCCGACAACGGCAAGTCCGCGCGCACCTCGCCGCGCGCCACACCCAGTCCGTCGGCGACGATGGCGACGAGCTCGGCCTCCAGCGCCGCGGCATTGCCGGGCTGCGTGGATGCGCTCACCGTGGCGAGTTGTCGCGCGGCGACCGAAGGTTCGGCCTGCCGAACGGCGGCCGGTTCAGCGGCGACCGCGAAATGGGGCTGCGCGGCGGCAACCGGCTCGGCCGCGAAGTGGCGTTGTGTAACGGAATCCGGCTCGGCTGCCATCCCCGGCGGGAGCGGCGCACGGGCGGTGGGTTCGGCGGTGACCGCGAAAGAGGGCTGCGCGGTCGTGGCCGGTGCGGTAACAACGGGAGCGGCCTGCGCAGCGCCGGGCGCGGTGGCGCTGACCGCGGCCAGCAGCCGGAAACTCGGTTCCTCGTCCGCCGACAGCTCGGGACCCCACGAACGGACTCCGGAGAATCCCGCCGCGGACAGCGCGGCCTGCCATTGTGACTCGGACAGCAACGGGGAGTGCGGGATACGCGCCTCCGGATCGCGGTAGCCGTGCCAGCCCTCCAGCAGCCCGAAGGTCAGCGCGAGCACCTCGAGGTCCGTGGTCGCCTCGGTGAACGCGAGCACACCGCCGGGCGCCAGCAACCGCCGGATGTTGCGCAGAGTCGCATCGATCGACCGCGTCGCATGCAGAACGTTGGCGCACAGCACCAGGTCGGCCTCGTGCGCGGAGAATCCCTGCGCGACCGGATCGGCGTCGATATCCAGCACCGCGAAACGCAGGTTCTCGCGCGTGCCGAAGGTACGCCGTCCGTGGGTGAGGAAACTGTGCGAGACGTCGGTGTAGTGATAGTCGAACGCGATCCCGCTCGCGGTGAGCGCGTCGAGCACCGCGTGCGTGGAACCGCCCGTTCCCGCCCCGATTTCCACGATCCGCAGCGGCCGTGTGTCACCGGTCCGCCGCGCGACCGACGCCACCAATTCGGCGAGCAAGCCGTTGGTGAAGTCGTAGGCGGCGTTGCCTCGGTAGATCGCGCCCACCAATGCGAGGTCGCCGCCGGGGAACAGCACCTCCGTCGCGGACAGCTCCCCACGCAGCACGCGCGGATACGCCGCGAGGCAGGCCTCCAGCAATGCCACGTAGGGCGCGGTTTCCGGGAAGCGGGCCAGCAGGTCGGCGCGCATCCCGCCGGTGCCGGGTGGCGGGCCGGGGACCTCGAACCGGTCGTCGTGCCGGCGCACGAGCCCGTGTCGTTGCAGGATGTCCAGGCAGCTGGTGCGCAGCCGATCGAACCCCGGTCGCACTCCCAGGCGCGCGTCCAAGGACTCCTGAGTCCACTCCCCCGCAGTGAGTCCCATGCCCGTGAGCGTGGCGAACAGCAGCATCGCCGCGTAACGGCCGAGTTCGGCTCGACCGGGCTCCACGATGCCGGTGGGCTGCAGCGCCGCCTCGAATCGCCGCACCGCGGTGTCGAAGCCCGCGCGCGGCGGCGCGATGATCCAGTAGTCGGTGCGCTCGAACGGATAGCCGGGCAGCGGGATCCGGCGCCGCGGCCCGCCGCGCCCGCGCCAATCGATGTCGGCGCCCACCACCCATCGGCGGGCCAGTTCCTGGGCGCCGGTCACCGGCGCGAGCGGCTGGGTTTGTGCTTCGACGGTTCCGCTGACCACCGGACCGCTTTGGCCGGTGCGGAACCGGTCGAGTGCGTCGGCCAGCTCCACCGGGGAGGAGGTGACCACCGCGAGACGGTGTGCCAGCGCGGGCCTGCCCACCTGCAAGGTGCGCAACGCGTCGAGGAAGTCCGCGGGATCGAGGGTGCGGAAGTGCCGCGCCATGATCTCGGTGTAGCGGTGCAGCCGCTCCGGGGTGCGCGCCGAGAGCACGAAGATCTCGGGTTCCCCCGTCCCGGCCTGGGCGATCCGGTCGTCGACGAATTCGGCGAGCACCACATGGGCGTTGGCGCCACCCGCGCCGAACGCGCTGATGCCCGCGTGCCGCGCCACCGCGACGCCGTCGACGGTGCGGCGTGGCCAATCCTCCAATTCCCGTGGCAGGTGGAAGGGCACCGAGTCGAACGCGATGGCCGGATCGGCCTGTGCGGCGTGCGGCGTCGGCGCGATTCGGCCGTGGCGCATCTGCAACAGCACCCGCGTCAGGCCCGCGACGCCCGCGGCCGCTTCCAAATGGCCGACGTTCGACTTCGTGGACCCGAGTGCGCGGGAGCGACCGCTGCCCCCGGACCTGCCGAACACCGCTGCCAATCCGGCGATTTCGATCGGATCGCCGAGCGGTGTCCCGGTGCCGTGCGCCTCGAGGTAGTCGATCGCGGCGGGGTCGACCCCGGCCGCGCGCAGGGCCTCGCCGATCACCTCGGCTTGCGCTGCGGGGTGCGGCACGCTGTATCCCGAGGTCTGCCCGCCGTGGTTGACCGCGCTGCCGAGAATCAAGCCGTGGATGGTGTCGCCGTCGGCGCGGGCTGCCGACAGCCGCTTCAGAAACAGCGCGCCGACGCCCTCGCCGGGGACATAGCCGTCGGCGCCGGCGGAGAAGGGCCGGCACCGGCCGCTGTCGGACATCATGCCCAGGCTGTGCAGCAGCAGGAATTTGTCCTCGTGCAGCAGCAGATTCACACCGCCCACGATCGCCGCGTCGCATTCACCGTCCAGCAGACTGCGCCGCGCCAGATGCAGCGCGGTCAGCGACGCCGAGCACGCCGTGTCCACGGTGAGGCTCGGGCCGCGCAGGCCGAGGGTGTAGGAGGTGCGGTTGGCGATGGACGACGGGATGGAGGCCACCGCGACGGGATCTCCGTCGCGGGTGGCCGCCACCCCGAGCAGCCGGTAGTCGCTCCAGGTGGCGCCCACGAACACACCGACGCGGCGTGCCCGCACGGCCGGATCGGTGTGGTGGTAGCCGGCGTGCTCGAGCGCCGCGTAGGCCTGCTGCAGGAACAAACGCTCCTGCGGGTCCAACAGCGGCGCCTGGACGGGCGGGATCCGGAAGAATCGCGGGTCGAAACCGCCCACATCGCGCACGAATCCGCCGATCATCGGCGGCGCGCCCGGAGTGCCCTGGACGGCGGTGAGCCACCAGCGTTCGGCGGGGACCGGACGCACCGCGTCATGCCCGTCGCGCAGATTGCGCCAGAACTCCTCGATGTCGTCGGCGTCCGGATAACGGCCGCTGATGCCGACGATCGCGATCGGTTCCTCGGCAGGCGCGCGGTGCTCGTCGCCCGGCACCGGCTCGGCGGCAGCGGCGGTGGACGCGACTGCCGGTTGAAGTCGTGCCCGCAGTGCTTCGGGCTCGCCCCAAATCGCCGCGAGGTGCGCGCGGTCGCGCGTGGCACAGGACAACAGCAGATCGATTCCGGTCGCGGTGGGCAGCAATCCGGCACCGGCCCGCCGCAGCGCGGCGATCTGCTCGGCGGGCGGGCGCATGCCGCCCTCGGCCCACAGCGGCCAGCCGACGCTGATCGTCCGGCTTCCGGCCCGATCGCGCTGTTCGGCGAAGACGTCCAGATAGCGGTTGGCCGCCGCGTAATCGGCTTGCCCGGGATTGCCGAGCACCGCCGACACCGAGGAGAACAACACGGTCAGCCGGGCCTCCGGTAGCGCCCGCGTCAAATGCTCGACGCCGTAGACCTTCGGCGCCAGAACGGATTGCGCGTCGTCGCGGCCGGTGCTCGACAGCAACCCGTCGCGCAACTGTCCCGCCCCGTGGTAGAGCACATCGACCGGTCCGAAGGTGGCGTGGGCTATCGCGGCGACGCGTTCGGCGTCCGCGGCCACCGACACATCGGCGCGCACATGAACGGCTTCCGCGCCGAGGCCGGCGAGCTCGCCGAGCAGTCCGGCGGCCGCCGCGTCGAGCGGACGGCGCGACACCAGGACCAGGCGGGCGCCGTACTCGCCGGCGAGGCGGCGAGACAGCTGCTGCCCGATTCCACCGAAACCTCCGGTGACGACGACCACCGATCCCGGGCGCAGCACCGCGCCGGCGGAACCCGGCACGGTGCCGGTGAGCAGGCGTGCCCGGCGGACCTGGCGTCGTCCGCCGTGGTAGCGGATCTCGGTGTCGGGATCGCGTTCATCGACGCCCAGCTCGGCGGCCACCAGGTCACCGATCGCCTCGGCGGGGTCGCGCTGCACGGCACGCAGAAGAGGTTGCGGCTGCTCGAGCCGCAGCGTGCGCGCCAAGCCGCCCAGGAGTGCGCAACTCGATTCACCCGCGGGGGTAGCAGGCGTGACAGCGAGCACCCGGCGCACCGGCGAGTGCGGCACCTCCGCCGCCGCGCGCAGTAGATCGCGCAGCGGCAGGTACACCCGCTCGATCAACGTCTGCGGATCCGTGGCCGCTTCGGTCCACAGATACAACGCGGCGTCGAAGCGCAGCCGCCGTGCTGTCAGCTGTGCGACCAACAGCTGCATGTGCTGCGAGTTCGCCGGGTCGACGACGAAAGCATCAGTGCCGGAGACGAATTCGATGCCCGGTCGGACGCGGATGACGGTGGTGGTCTCGTGGTGCGGGTAAGGGTGCTCGGCGGTGTCGAAGACGAGCAGCCCCTCCGGTACGCGACGCGGATGCGCGGTGGCGTCGGGTTCCCAGTCGAATCCGAAGGTGATCAGTTCGTCCGCTCCTGCGGAAACCGCGACGGCTGTGACCGCTTCCGTCGGCGGCGCGGCGGTGCGCACGTCCGCGACGGATGCTGTCGCGGTCACGACCGGCTCGTCGAAGGCGGTACCGGGGGCGGGATGCGCTGGGGCGTCATGGGGCCGGTACTTCGTGCCGACGGTGTCGGCGAGATGTCCGGCGAGCGCCTCGATGGTCTGGTACTCGAACAGCAGCGTCGGATAGAGCGGTTCGCCGACCCGCGCCTCCAGCTCCGCGGTCAACCGCAGCAGGCGCCCGGAATCCAGGCCGAGCTCATAGAACCCCACATCCGTCGCGATGCCCGCGGGATCGGCGCCGAGTTCGCTCGCGACCAGAGCAGCCAAGTCGGCGGCGATCACCGCACGCGGATCACCGGAGGCAACGGCCACAGGGGTGGAAGCGGTCGGTCGCGGGGATGTCGACTCCACCGGTGTCAGCAACCGCTGAATGTCCGCGCTGCCCCGCACCCGCTTGGACGTCAGCCGATAGCCGACCACCGGCGATCCGTCCCGGTCGTAGAGGGCTACCTCGGCTTCGAGCAGGTCTCCGCGGTGCCCGCCGCCGCGGACGGTGGCCCGCACGAAGACCTCCTCGGGAGTGGCCCGCCAAGCGCGCACGTCACCGAAGTAGATCGGGATGAACGCGCTGTCGTCGTCCACGCCGAGGCGATGCGGGTCGATGAACGGCACGATCGTGGAGGCATCCAGGAACGTGGGATGCAGCAGGAATCCGGGCAGATGCGCGGCCGCCTCGGGGCCCAGACCCAGTGTCGCGGTGACCAGGTCGTCGCGGCGGTCGAAATGTCCTGTGGCGCGCATGAAGTCGCGATGCTCGATTCCCCGGCCGCCGCTCTGGGCGTACATCTCGGTCATACCGCGCGCCCGCGCCGACGCCCGGAATGCGGCCGCATCGATGCCGGGCGGCTCGGCAGCCGAATCAGCGGGTAGCACAACGCATTCCGCGACCGGCTCGTTCGGCCCGACGGGCCGGCCCGCCGCGTCCAAGCGTTGCACGTCGATGGCGATGCGGCCGGTCGGGCGATCGACCCGGAACGCGATGCGCACCGCGTCGTCGGCACCGAGGGCCACCGGACGCTGGAACAACGCCTCCCGGATCGTCAGGTCGCCGGGCCGGTAGCCCGCGGCCATCGCCGCACGCAGGATCATGTCGAGATACACCACGCCCGGCAGGATGCGGACACCGTGCACCCGGTGGTCACGCACCACCGGGTCCTCGGCTCGCAGGGTGGTGGCGAAGCTGTCCAGGTCGATCCCGCTCATCGCAGCGGCTCCACCCGCAGGAACGACGGCGCGGGTGCGCTCGGCGTCATCGGGACCACGATCCGCGGCGCGGGCTCCGTCGATGTGCTGGGAACCGTTTTCGGCAGCATGAAGCTCCTCTTGCGGAAGGCGGGTGGATCCAGGGGGTGGCGCGTCGGCCGGTGCCCGTCGGGGGCCTGTTCGATGACGAGGTGGGCATTGGTGCCGCCGAAGCCGAACGAGCTGACGCCCGCCGCGCGGGGCCTGCCGTCGGTCGGCCGCCACGGGCGCAGTTCCCGGTTGACCCGAAGCGGCGAACCGGTGAACTTGAAACGCGGATTGAGGTTGTCGCAGTGCAGCGACGGCGGCAGCGCCGCGTGGTGCACGGCGAGGATCGTCTTGACCGCCCCGGCGATGCCCGCCGCGGACAACAGATGGCCGATATTGGTTTTCACGCTGCCGACCGCGCACGGCTCCGGGCCCCGCGAGCGGTCGCCCAGCACGGTCGCCAACCCCTTCAGTTCGATGGGGTCGCCGATCATGGTGCCGGTGCCGTGCGCCTCGAGATACGACAGCGCGTCCGGCGACATACCCGCCGCCTCGAGCGCGGCGGTGACCACCTCGATCTGCGCGCGCATGTTCGGGGTGGTGATGCCCATGGTGTGCCCGTCGTTGCCGATCGCCGAGCCGCGCAGCACCGCGTAGACCCGATCGCCGTCGGCGAGGGCGTCGTCGAGCCGCTTGAGCAGCAGCAGCGCCGCACCTTCGCCCGGCACGAAACCGTCGGCGTCCTCGGAGAAGGTCGCACACCGCCCGTGCGGGGAGAGCACACCCGCCGCCGACAGGGTGACGAACGGCATCTCGTCGAGCAGCACCTCCACCCCGCCGGCCAGCGCCGCGTCGACTTCGCCCGACCGCAGCGCCTGGCAGGCCAGATGCACCGACAACAGCGACGACGAGCACGCGCTGTCGAGCACGACGTTGCCCGCGTGCCAGTCGAAGAAGTCGGAGATGCGCGCGGCGATGAAGTTCTGCCCGATGCCGATCACGGTGTGCCGGTCGGGCAACGGAATCCGGTTGAAGTAGTTCGCCGCCCGGCTGCCCGCGTAGACGCCGACCCGCTTGCCGGCCAGCTCGTCCCGCCGGTATCCGGCATCGGTGGTGGCCAGCACCGAGGTCTCGAGCAGCAGCCGCTGCAACGGGTCCATCTGCCAGGCGAGTTCGTCGGTGACCGCGAAATACTCCGGATCGAACAGATCCACACCGTCGACGAACCCGCCCCACTTGCTGTTGGTCAGCCCGGGGCCGCCGGTGGGGCGGTAGAACCGGGCGGGATCCCAGCGAGCCGGGTCGACCTCGCGGATGCCGGACGCACCGGCGGCCAGCAGCCGCCAGAACGCCTCCGGAGTGTCGCCGCCGGGCAGCCGGCAGCCGATGCCGATCACCGCGATCGGCTCGGCTGCCCGGCCGCGGCGTGCGTCGGCCGCCCAGGTGGTCGCGGTGGGGCGTGACGTTCCGTGCTGCTCCGTCTGCGGCGGGGCACTGGACGCACGCTGCGGGTCGGCAGGCGAATCCGGTGGCGGTGCGGGCGCGAAGCGTTCCGGATACTGCTCGGTCAACAGACTCGCCAGCTCGTCGAGCGTCGGGAATTCCAGCACCAGCGCCGGGTCGAAGGGCTGACCGACGACCTGCTCGATCCGGCGCACCGCCGAGGCGATCAGCACCGAGTCCGCGCCGTACTCCTCGAACCGTTTGTCGCCCTCGAAACGGGCCGGGGCCAGCTTCAACTCGTCGGAGAAGATGCGCAGCAACTCCTGATACGCCTCCGCCGACCCGGTCGCCGCGGCTTGCCGCGCAGCCGGTGCGGCCGCCGTTTCCGGCGCGGGACGGCCGGTGCGTGTCGAAAGATTCGCTGCCGCACCGTGATATGGCAATACGACCGGCGCGGGCAGTCCGAGCACGGCGTCGAGCAGCTCGAACCCCTCCGCGGCGCTGAGCGCCGGAAGGCCGGTGGCCCGATAGGCCGCGCTGGTCACCTCACCGAACCCGGTGCCACGGAACGACGGCCACTCCACCGACCGGAAATAGGGTCGTCCCAGCGCGTGCTGGGCTTCGGCGAAGCGGTCCAGATGCGCGTTGGCCATCGCGTAATCCGACAGACCCACCGCCAAGCCGGGCAGCACGGCCGACACCGACGAGAACAACACGAAGAAATCCGGACGGTCGGCGGCGAGCACGTCGGCGAGGACCGCCGTACCCGCCAGCTTGGGTTCGAGCACGGTCGCGATGGCGGGGCCGGTCTTGCGCACGAACGCCGGACTCTCGCCGGAAACGCTTCCCGCGCAGTGCAGCACGCCACCGATGGGACCCAGCTCGCGCCGTACCCGGTCGAAGAAGCTCGACAGCGCCGTCTCGTCGGTGAGACTGCCGAAGTAGGTCCGCACCGCGACGCCGCGATCACGCAACGCGACCAACCGCCGCACTTTCTCCGCCACCGGCCCGGATCCGGTGGCCACGCGGTCCCATTCCGGTTCCGGCGGCAGCGGATCGTGGCCGAGCACGGCCAGACGGCGCGCTCCACGCTCGACCAGCGTCGCCGCGAACTCCGCGCCGAGTCCGCGCGTCCCGCCGGTCACCACGTACGTGCGGGTGGGATCGATGACGAGACCCGCAGGTGCGGACGCGTCCGCCAGTTCGACGGCTTCGCGGGTTCCGTTGCGATACCGCACCCGGGGGCAGCTGTCCTCGGTGGCGGCGCACTCCGCGCCCAGGATGGCCAGCAATCGCGCGGGATCGGCGCACACCGCCTCTCGCTGGGCGAGCACATGGACGCTGCGCGTGCGCACGTCACGGATTTCCGCGGCGAGCGCGGCGACCAGACCGCCCAGCGGCGCGGCTTCCGGGCCGTCGGCACCGACGTGGCCGCCGCCGACGTGCACCAGCGCGAGCGAACCGGCGCGCGCCTCGAGCACACCCTGATACAGCCCCATCCGGCCGAGGTCACCCGTGGGCCTACCTGCCGGCGCGGGAGCGAGATCGCACACGTCGAGCACACAGTCGGTATCGGGGTAGCGCGCCGCGAGCGCCCGGCCGAGAGCCGCGCCCGCGTCGAAGTCGTCGCGATTCAGCTCGCCCGGCAGGTCCGACAGTCGCACCAGACGGCCCCGATCGCCCGCTGCGGCGGCGAGAGCCTCCACCAGAGGGTGGGGAGTACGTGCGTCGTACACGATCAAGCTACGGCGGGAACGCAGGTCACCGCTGGGGAGCGGAGCTTCTCGCCATACCGGAACCAGCAACCGGCGTTCCGCTGAAGCGGGTTGCCGCATCGCTTCAGGTCGGCCGACGAATGTGGACCACGACGAGGACTGCGGCGACACGGACTCCGCGGCGATCCGGTCCGATGAGATCGGCGGTCCCGCGGTGCCGGACCCTGACGCGGCTTGCGGCATCGACTCCGGCGTGAACGCGGATCCCCGCTCCTGCGCAGCCTGCGGCACCGTGACGGACCCGGGCGCAGACCGTTGACCCCACATGGGTTGCGGCGATGCGCTGTCCGGTCCGGACGCCGACTGCCCGCCGGGGGTGGGCTTCGTGACGAAATCGGAGCCCGGCGCGGTCTGCGGGCTCGGCGCGGAAGCGGAGCCGGGCACCGGCGCGACGTCCGGAATCCAGTATCGCTCCCGGGCGAACGGATAGGTCGGCGCGGGAATGCGACGGCGAGGTCCGGGATCTCGGACGGTGGCCCAATCGATGTCACCGCCGTCGAGCCAGCGCGCGATCCGGGAGTCCTCCCCCGCATCCCGGCACGACCTGGCGGCGGGTGCGTCGTCGACCCAGGCGCGCACGGCGGCGCGCAACCCGTCGATGTCGCGGGCGACGAACGCGGCGCGCGCGCTGCCCGCCTGACGGCCCACCTGCATCGTGTAGGCCAGATCGGCGAGGTTCGGTTGTTGCGCGGCGAGGAAACGGTCCAGCGCGGCAACGTACTCCGCCAGCCGGTCGCGGTCGCGAGCCGAGACCGGAACGACCTGCCCGCCACTGAACCGGGTCGGCGGCCTGCGGTCGACGTACTCTTCGATCACCACGTTGGCGTTGGCCCCGCCCGCTCCGAACGAACTCACCGTCGCCCGGCGCGGGCGCGCCGGATCCCCGCCGGGCCACGGCAGCGGCTCGGCCGGAATCCGGAACGGCGTCGCCGCGAAGTCGATGTTCGGGTTGACCGGAGTGGCGTGCAACGACGGCACGATGGTCCGGTGACGCAGTTGCAGCAGCACCTTCGTCATGGCCGCGACACCGGCCGCCGCCTCGAGGTGGCCGACATTGGACTTCACCGAGCCGATCGGTAGCTCGGACACACCGGATCCACCGAAAACCTTGGACAGACCGGTGATTTCGATCGGATCACCCAGTGCGGTGCCGGTGCCGTGCGCTTCGATGTAGGACACCGATGCCGGGTCGACCCCACCGGCGCGCAGCGCCGAGCGGATCACCGCCGCCTGCACGTCGGGATTGGGCACCGTGAACCCGTTGACGCGACCGCCGTGATTGATCGCGGTGCCCTTGATGACGCCGTAGATGGTGTCACCGTCGGCTTCGGCGTCGGCCAGCGGCCGCAGCACCATCGCCCCGACACCCTCACTGGCCACATACCCGTCGCCGCCCGCGCCGAAGGAGCGGCAGCGGCCGTCGGTGGAGGCGAACTGCCCCTGGCTGAGCGCGACGAACTTGTAGGGATGCAAGGACAGATTGACGCCGCCGACCACCGCCAGCCTGCATTCACCGGTGCGGATGCTCTGGCAGGCCAGGTGCAGCGCGGTGAGCGAGGACGAGCACGCCGTGTCCACCGCCATGCTCGGCCCCTGGAAGTCCAAGGCGTGCGAGACGCGGTTGGGGATGCTCCAGAACGTCGACCCGGGCAGCGTGCCGCGCCCGAGCCGGGACTCCTCGGCCCCGAACATCTGGTAGGTCCCCCACATGACGCCGACGAACACCCCGGCCTGCTCCGGGCGCAAGCCGCCGCGGGCCAGGTCGGCGCGGGAATGCCCCGCGTCTTCCAATGCGGCCCAGGCGGTTTGCAGGAACAGCCGCTCCTGCGGGTCCAGGATTTCCGCCTCGCGCGGGGAGATGGCGAAAAACAGCGGATCGAAACAGTCGACGTCGTCGAGGAATCCGCCCCACTTGGTGTAGGAGGTGAACGGGTTGTGTCGGTCGGGAACGAAATAGCGGGTGTGGTCCCAGCGCTGCGGCGGGATCTCGGTGACGCAGTCGCGTCCCTCGACCAGCACCCGCCAATACGCGTCGAGTCCGTCGGCGCCCGGGTAGCGGCCGCTCACACCCACGATCGCGATATCCCCTACCGCGCCCGTGCCGCGGCCGGCATCCGAGGCGGTGGCCGGGTCGATTGCGGTCGGTGTCGCGAACGAGTCGGCCGCGGCGCGTCGGTCGAGCGGCTGGTGTGTGAGCTGCCGGTCGTCCGCGAATGAGCGGCCGTTGGCGCCGGGCTCGTCGGCGCGTGCTGCTGATTCGATGTCGGCCGTCTGCGGCCGAGCGTTGCCCTTCGGTGTGATCGAAGCATCCGCGTCGTGCCTTGGAGCAGCGGGCGTCCGCGCCGCCGTTCGATCGGAGGAATCGCCATGGCTCTCGATCGACGGCGGCACGAACGGCTCGGCAGCGGATCCGAGCCGCACCAGCAGGCCGACCACTGCGCGCGGGGTGGGGTACTCGAACGCCAGCGTCGCGGGCAAGCGGTGACCGCTGCGGCGGGACAGCTCGTCACGGATCTCGAGGGCCGCGACCGAATCCAGCCCGAGTTCGTGCAGCGGACGATCGAGATCGTCACCGGGCGCCAAGCCCAGGCAACGCCGAACCAGAGCCTCCATCTCGGCGGTCGGATCGCTTGCGGCGGGGACGTTGCCGACATCCGCGACAGTGGGCGCGACCGAATCCCGCAGCACATCCGGCACGTCGGCTTCGCCCGCCTCCGGTCGCGCGAGCCGCAGCACGGTGACCGCCGGTAGTACCGAACCGAGGAGGTGGGCGAGCGTGTCGAAGGCCTGTTCAGGGCGCAGCATGCCGTAGCCGCGCCGGGCCAGCCGCTGCACGGCGCCGCTGCCGAGTCGCTCGACCATCCCGGTGTCCGCCCACGGGCCCCACGCGATCGACAGCGCGGGCGAGCCCGCCGCACTACGCGACTCGGCCAGACCGTCGAGGAAGGCGTTGGCGGCGGCATAGCTGGACTGCCCGGGCAAACCGACCACCGCCGCGGCCGAGGAGAACAGCAGGAAGAAACGCAGAGAACGAGCCGCGGTCAACTCGTGCAGGTGCCATGCGCCGAACGTCTTCGGCGCGAGAACCCGCCCGACGCGTGTTGCCGTCTGCTCGGCGACCACGCCGTCATCGAGCACCCCGGCCAGGTGCACCACGCCTGCCAGCGGCGGCAGCTCGCGGTCGATCCAGTCCAGCGTCGCCGCCACGGCGTCGCGATCGGCGACGTCGAGCGACCGCACCACGATCCGCGCCCCCCGCCCCCGCAACTCCGCGATGACCGACTCCGCTCGGGCATCGGGTGCCGACCGCCCCGCGAGCACCAGCTCCGACCGACCCTGATCGACGAACCAGCGAGCCAGCCGCAAGCCGACTCCGCCGAGACCACCGGTGATCAGCACCGTCCCCCCCGCTGCGGACGCCACCGCCGACTCGCCCGGCGTGACTTCCAACGGCACCAGCCGCGGCACACGCCGACGTCCCCGGCGCAGCGCGAGCTGGCGCGGCCCCTGCGGCGTGACGAGCGCGTCGACCACCGAGCGGACGTCGCCCAGCTGATCGAGATCGACGATTCGACAGCCGATTTCGCGGTGCTCGAGCTGCGCGCTGCGCGCGAAGCCCCACAGCGCGGACTGCTCGGGAGCCACCTGATCGGTGGGATCGACCCGTTGACCGTGGCGGGTGAGCAGCCACACCGAGGGCTCTCCGGCCAGCGCCGCGGCCTGCACGAGATGCACAGCGCCCACCACCAGACGTTCCGCGGCGACCGGCGCCGGGGCATCGTCGGCGCAGAGGGCGAGCGCCGAGACGATCCCGCGCAACGATGTCCGTCCGTCGCTCACGGCGCCGAGCAGCGCACGCACCGCCGCAGGGACGCCCAGGTCGACCTCGAACTCGTTTTCGGCACGGAATGCGAAACCATCGCCGGGCCGGGCCAGGACGCACTCCGCTCCTCGCGCCCGCAAAGCGTCGGCGAGTCCCTCGGTGAAATCTCCGGGCGCGCCGATGATCAGCCAGCGCCCGGCCGCCGAGGCGGGCAGTGCCGCGCCGGTCTCCTGCCAGTCGATGCGGTAGGCGTCCGTGACGGTCCGATCGTGCGGCGCACGGGACGGCTGTCCGCCCGCGTTCGGCGTGGGTGTGGGCATCACGCGCAATCCGTTCGCGACCAGCACCGGGCGACCCTCCTCATCGAGCAGGCGAACATCGGCGACACACAGCTGTGGCGTCTGCTCGACGACGCGCACATGGCCGAATCGAACGGTGCCCGCCGCGACCGAGACGAGTGCCTGGTCGATCGCGAACGGCACCCACGTCTGCTCCTCGGCCCTCGGCGACATCGCCGCGTAGGTGGCTTGGAACGCCGCGTCCAGCAGAACCGGATGCACCATGCCCACGCCGCTGTCAATGTCGGGATCCGACAACGTGACCAGGGCTTCGCCGCGGCCGAAGCGCACACCGGTGACGCGGCGGAACGCCGGGCCGTAGGGCAGGCCCGCTCGGGCCAGCAGCTGGTAGAAGTTCGCTGCCGCGAGGTGTTCCGGACAGTTGCCGAGGATCTCCGCCAAACCGGGACCGCCCGGAATCCGGCGCGTTCCGGTGTGGATGTGAGCGCGTGCGTGCGTACCGGAACCTTCGGTCGACACCTGCACGGCCCACCCGTCGCCGGTCGGCTCGACGTGCACCCGCACCGGCTGCGGGCCGCTCAGCGTGAGACCGCGGGCGATCACGAGGTCATCGATCGCGATGATGTCACCGGCGACGAGTTCACGCGCGGCGTCGGCGATAGTCGCGACGAACCACGCTCCCGGTACGACGACAGCCCGATCGACGACGTGATCGGCCAGATAGCGCGGAGACTCCGGACCGAGTATCAGATCGAAAGACGCCGTCCCGCGCGAATTCGGATAACCGGAACGGCCTTCCTGTCGAGTGGGAGTCGGCACCGGAGCGTTGTCCGGTCGTACCGGGTTCGTATGCGATGTGGCAGCGCCGTTCGAGGCGTTCCGCGTAGCAGCGGGCGGCGTCGGAATGAAGGCCGCGAAGTCGGCAGTGGCTTCGGAACGCGCGGCGGACTGTTTCGACTGCGCTGGAAGCAAATCACCGGGAGCGGGAACGCTGAGTGCAGCGGCCGACGCGCTCTTCGAGTACTCAGGGGCAGCTCGGTTCGAATCCGGAGGCGGCGCATCCTCGGGTCGTGATGAGCGGCCCGCGAATCGCACCGGCGCGGTGTCTCGCTCCGCGAGCGCGCCTCCGGAACGCAGCGCGAGATCCGACCTCGGCCCGGAGTTACCCGGCGGCGTCGACGCGGCTGTCTCGGATCGCGAGTCGATCCAATAACGTTGCCGCTGAAACGGATACGTCGGGGCGAGCACACGCCGCCGATCACGCGGCCGGTGCACCTGCTCCCAGTCCACCGGCGCGCCCGCCACATACAGCTGCCCGAGCGCGGTCATCATCGTCTCGCGGTCACCGCGTCCGCGGCGCAGCGACGCGGCGAACCGTGCCGAGCCGCCCAGCGCTCGCTCGCCGAGCGCCGACAACGTCGGCTGCGGACCGATTTCGAGGAAGTCGCCGATGCCCAGCTCGGCCATGGCCCGCATGCCCTGGGCGAACCGCACCGGTTGACGCGCATGCCGCGCCCAGTACTCCGGCGTGAGTTCCCCCGCGCGCAGCGGCGCACCGGTGAGGTTCGAGACCAGCGGGATCGCGGGGTCGGTCATCGTCGCGCCTGCGGCCGCCGCGGCGAGGTCATCGAGGATCGGATCCATCGCCGCGGAGTGGAAGGCATGCGAGACGGCGAGTTCGGCGGTCCGGATACCGCCCGCCGACAACTCCTCCCGCAGCAGATCGAGCGCGGCTCGTGGCCCGGCGACCACCACCTGTGCCGGTCCGTTGTAGCCGGCGATCGACACCGCGGGTTCATGCCGTGCCACGAGCGGGGACACCTGCTCGGCCGGAGCGTCGACGGCCACCATCCCGCCGCCGTCCGGCAGACGCTGCATCAGCCGCCCCCGCGCGGCGACCAGGCGCAGGGCGTCCTCCATGGTCATCGCGCCCGCCGCGCAAGCGGCGACGTACTCCCCGACGCTGTGCCCGAGCACCGCCGCCGGAGTGATGCCCCATGCCCGCCACAGTTCCCACAGCGCCCACTCGACGGCGAACAACACCGGTTGGGTGAACATCGTGCTGCGCAGCAACTCTGGCCCGTGATCTCCGTACACGGCTTCGACAAGCCCGATTCCGTCCGCGATCGGTCCCAGCACCGTGTCGCAGCGCCGCAGGGCGTCGCGGAAGACCGGCTCGGAATCGAACAACTCACGGGCCATGCCGGGGTACTGCGATCCCTGCCCGGTGAACAGCAGCGCCACCTTCGCGCGCGCTGTTCGCTCCACCCGGCCGCGAATCAGGCCGGACCGGTTCCGCAGCTCTCGCGCCGCGGCGTCGCCGGACTCGGCGACCACCGCGAGCCGCTCTTCGAAATGGGTGCGGCCGGTCGCGGCGGTATAGGCCAGATCCGCGAATAACGCGCCCGCCGAGTCGATTTCGTCGGCCCACCGCCGGGCGCTGTCGGTGAGGGCTGTTTCGTCGCGTGCGGACAGGACGAGTACCTCCGCGGCCGGAGATTCCGGTCGCGGCGCCTGCGCCGGATCGCCCTGCGCCAGAACGACGTGCGCGTTGGTGCCGCTCATCCCGAAGGAGCTGATCCCGATCGCCGGTTCGTGGCCGGTGCGCGGCCAGTCCCGCCCTTCACGCACGACTTCCAGCGGCAGTGCGGCCCAGTCGATCAGCGGATTGGGTGTGTGGAAGTGCAGGCTCGGCGGTATCCGGTGGTGCTGCAACATCAGCACCGCTTTGATGACCCCCGCGACACCGGCCGCCGCCTCGGCGTGCCCGATATTGGTCTTCACCGACCCGATGAGCAGCGGCTGCGTGCGGCCCGCCCCGTACACCTCGGCCAGCGCGGTGGCCTCGATGGGATCACCGAGCGGGGTGCCGGTGCCGTGCGTCTCGACATAGTCCACCGCGGCAGGCCGCACGCCCGCCCTCTCCAGAGCGTCGGCGATGACGCGTTGCTGGGCCGGGCCGTTGGGCGCGGTGAGACCGTTGGATCGGCCATCGTGATTCACCGCGACGCCACGCACCACGGCCAGCACCCGGTCGCCGTTGCGGCGGGCCCGCGACAGCCGGGTCAGCACCAGCACGCCACAACCGTCGGCGCGGACGTAGCCGTTGGCGTCGGCGTCGAACGCGCGCGATCGTCCGTCGGGCGAGAGCGAGGCCAGACGGCAGAACCCGATGGTGGTCTCCGGCGCCAGTTGGAGGTTGACTCCACCCACCAGCGCCAGATCGCAACGGCCCGCGCGCAATCCGTCCGAGGCGGCTTGCAGCGCTACCAGCG
Source organism: Nocardia sp. NPDC047648 (assembly GCF_040642815.1). Lineage (NCBI taxonomy): Bacteria > Bacillati > Actinomycetota > Actinomycetes > Mycobacteriales > Nocardiaceae > Nocardia > Nocardia sp. NPDC047648. The sequence continues at coordinate 158,069 of NZ_JBEYSX010000017.1, forward strand.
ACGAGGAGCATGCCGTATCCAATGTCATCGCCGGGCCTTGCAGTCCGAGGACGTAGGCCAAGCGCCCGGCCGCCACGCTCGGCGCCGAACCGATCACCGAATAGGCGCCGATCGCGGTCGGCTGGGCGGCGCGCGTCGGTGTTGCCGCATACTCACTGAAACACAGTCCGACGAACACGCCGGTGCGGCTGCCCGCCAGTGTGCCGGGTGCGCGGCCCGAGCGCTCCAGCGCCTCCCAGCTGGTCTCGAGCAGTAGGCGTTGCTGCGGGTCCATCGCGCGCGCCTCCGCCGCGCCGATACCGAAGAACGCGGGATCGAATTCGTCGGCGCCGTCGACGAAACCGCCCCAGCGGGTGTACATCGTGCCCAGGGCCGCCTGGTCGGGGTCGTAATAGGCGTCGATGTCCCAGCGCTGCGGCGGCACCTCGGTGATCGCGTCACGTCCGTGCCACAGCAGGTCCCAGAACTCCTCCGGTGTGCGCACTCCGCCGGGGAAACGGCAGCTCATGCCGACGATGACGATCGGGTCGTTGGTGGACTGGTCGCTTCCGGACGCGCCTTCGGCCGAAATGTTCCCCTCCACTGACTGTTCTCGCGGCCCCGGCACCGGAAGTTGGTGCGTGGACGTGACCGCGGAGTAAGTCGTGGGCGTGACCAGAGGTTGCGGCGTGCGCGCGACCGCAGAGTGTGGCGTGGGCGGAACCGCGGAGTGCGGCGCGGACGCGACCGGAGAGCGTGTCGTGGTCGCGACCGGAGGCTGCGGCGTGGGTGGGACTGCGAAGGGTGGCGCGGACGGAACCGCGGAGTGCGGCGCAGCCGAAATCTCAGACTGAGGCGCGGACGGAACCGGAGGCACGTAATCGGCGGTTTCGTGCTCGCCTCCAGTGGAGGCGACCGCACCCTTTCGGTGCAGGAACCGCGCGATGTCACGCACGGTCGGGTAGTCGAAGACGAGCCCGGCCGGCAACGGCATCCCCACCTCGGTGGCGAGCGCGGCACGCAACTCCATCCCGGTGAGGGAGTCGACCCCGGTGTCGTGCAATGGCACGTCCGGATCGAGTTCTCCAGCCCTGTCCAGTACGCGCATCGCGACGCGCTGCACCAGCGCCTCCAGGGAGGCGATGTCGTTCGACGCCACCGGCGGCTGCGATGCCCGGGTGGTCTCCGGTCGGGTTCGCAGCGGCGCTGCCATCGCGACGTGCGGCGCCCGGTGCGCATACCACCGTTCCGGCACGAATTCGAAGACGCCCGGAGCAGTGCTGTCATGCCGAAGGAGATGCTCGAGCGCCGCGGCCGCATCGTCCTGATACAGCGGCGGCAGACCGCGCCGCACGAGCCGCGCGGTGACATCGGACCGATCGGCGGCCATACCCACATCCGCGAACGGTCCCCACCCGATGCTCAGCGCGGGCAGTCCCTCGGCCCGCCGCCGCCAGGCCAGCGCGTCCAAGGCGGCGTTGGCCGCGGCGTAGTTCGCCTGCCCCGGGGTGCCGAGCAGGCCCGCCACCGAGGAGTAGGTGACGAAAAGTTCCAATGGCTGGTCTCGGGTGAGCTCGTCGAGGTGACGCGCCGCGTGATACTTGGGCCCGAGCACGGTCTCGAACCTCGACCAGTTCTGTTCGGTCACCACGCCGTCGTCGAGCACTCCCGCGCAGTGGATCACGCCGCGCAGCGGTGGGAACTCGGATTCCGCGATGCCGCGCAACAGTGCCGCGACCGCCGCGCGCTCGCTGACATCCGCCTGCCGCGCCGTCACACCGACTCCGGCGGCGCGCAGCGATTCCAGCAGCCGCTCCCCGGCCGCGTCCGGTGCGCGTCTGCCGACCAAGACCACGTGCCGGGCGCCACGGTCGGCCAGCCACCGTGCGGCCGCCGCACCGAGGCCGCCGAACCCTCCGGTCACCAGGTAGGTGCCCTCGGGCAACCGGTCCCAGCGCGCGGCGGGGCTATCTCTGGCGAGCAGCACGACGCGACCAGGATGATTTCGTTGCGACATGGCACGGAATGCCTCCGCGGCACGGTCGATACCGTGCACCACGTGCGGCAGCGCAGTCAGTGCACGCTGGTCGAACAGGTCCATCACGCCGCGCAGGATCGCGCCGAGCCGCCGCCGGCCGACAGCGGCCGGATCGAACGGCCGATGGTCGACGTCGTCGCGCCGGTGAACCGTGCCGGTCTGTACCGGATCGATGACCTCGACGAATCGACCGCCCTCGCACAGGATCTCGGGGGCGTGCGCGGAAAATCCGTCCGACAAGTTGTCGACGACGACATCCACTCCGCGCCCCGCGGTCGCCGCCCGGACGCGTTCGCCCACCTCGTCGACACGCCAGGTATCGATCCGCGTGACCGGTAGACCCGCGCTCTCAGCCCAGCGAGACAGCGCGGCGGTCGCGAGCACCTGCGCGCCGACCTGCGCGGCCAGCTGGACAGCGGCCATGCCGATGCCGTCGGCGGAGGCGTTGACGAGCACTTGGTCCCCAGCGCGCAGCTCGCCCAGGTCGAACAGCGCGTGCCAGGCGGCGGTGAAGGAGTACGGCACGGTCGCGCCTTCGGCGAAGGAGAGGTGATCCGGCAGCCGGGCCACCATGCCCTCATTCACCGTCACGTGACGGGCGAAACCGTCAGTCGCCAAGGCGACAACGCGGTCACCTATCGCGAGACCCTCGACGCGGGCGCCGACCGCGGTAATCCGGCCCGCGCATTCCGAGCCCAACGGCAGCACACCTTCCGGATGGATGCCCGAGGCCACCCACAGGTCGTGAGCGTTGAGACCGGTCGCGGCGACAGCGATTTCGACCTCATCGGACGCCGGTGCGCGCCGCGTTGCGGAGGTCAACCGCATCCGGTCGAAGTCGCCGGAGCGGTCCGCGACCAACCGGTAGTCGTCGGCGGGCGCGAGGCCGTCGGCGAGACGAGCTGTCAGCCAACGGCCGTCCCGAATCGCGAACTCTCCGATGCGACCGCCGAGCAAGCCGTCGACGATCGGTGCGCTGTCGACGGACGATCCGGCGGACAGATCCAGCAAGCGACATCCGAACTCGGGGTGCTCGGTGGCCAGTGTGCGCCCGAAGCCCCACAACAGTGCCTGATCGGGATCCGGCCGGTCGGCCGGTGCGACGCGCTGGGCGTTCACCGTCAGCAACCACAGCGCGGCAGGACGGTGCGCCCCCGTATCCAGCGCGCGGGTCAACCGCAAGGCGGCTTCGATACGAGTCTGCGCGGACGCCGACGTCCACGCGAACACGACGCCTCGGAACGGGCGCGTGGTCGCCGACGAAACGGTCTCGGCCGCGTGCTCGTCCTCCGGACGAACAACCACGGTTTCGATGCCGCGCGCGCCCAGTCCGGCGGCGACGGCAGCACCGACCGGCCCGTCACCGAAGATCAACCAGCGCCCTGCCGGCTGATCCCTCGCCGACGCGCCACCCTCGACGGGAACCCATTCCAGGTGGTGCAGCAGACCTCCGAGCCTGGACGAGTCGGCTGCGACGGCTGTCGATACGGCATCGGGCTTCGCGCTGAGCAGGCTCACCCCCCGCAAAGCGGCGAGCGGTCGCCCGGACGCCGAGTGCAGCGTGGCGTCACCGACGATGACGCGCGCACTGCGTTCGGTCACCCGCACCCGGCATCGGACGACCGATTCTCCGAGCGCCGGACCGCCGAAGAATCGAGCACGACCGATCTCGGAGGGCAGAAACATCCCTTCGCCTCCGTCGGCGGTCACCACGATGCTGTGCAGGCAGGCATCGAGCACGATCGGGTCGAGCACGGGTCTGCCGTTGCCCGGCAGGCGGAACACGGCCTCGGACTCGGTGTCGCTGATCCGCCGGAAGTCGAGGGCGCAGCGGTAGTCGGGGCCCAACTCGAGGCCCAGCCCGGCCATGGTGTCGTAGTAGGCGGGCCAGACCCGCGCGTCCGAATCACTCGTCACACCATCGTGCGATTGGGCCGAATCATCCGCTGCGGCAATGAGAGTGGCTGTCGCGAAGCTGGTCCGAGCATCGCCGGGGCCGACGAAGCGCACGTCGTAACCGTCCGTACCGGGTTCGAGCACGACCCGCACCACCGCTTCGGCGATGACCTCCAGCGGTTTGATCAACCGCAGCCCGGCGACCTCCCACGCCCCGGGCAACCGAGCGGCGATCTCGTTCAACCGAACACACAACCACGCGGCGGGTACCGTCGGCACGCCGCGCAACCGGTGTCCGTCGAACATCTCCGGTGCCAGCCGCAAGGTGTGCGAGGAGCCGGTGTCCTCCGAGCGCGGCTCGAGCTCCAGCCAGTGCCGTTTCCGCTGGAACGGATACGTCGGCAGGTCGACATGGCGCCACCGGCGACCCGAATACACTGTCGTCCAGTCGATCTCGTCTCCCGCGACATACCGGCGACCCAGCTCGACCGAGCCACTCGTCACTTCGACCACCGACCCGCTCGCGGTCGCTCCCGAGGCGACATCCTCTAGCGCGGCGCGCAACTGCGCGGCGGTATCGAAGCCGATCGCGACGCGCTCACCGAAATGTGTGCGGCCGACGGCGGCGGACGCGCACAGATCCAGCAATGCCGTCTCCGGATGGGTGACCAGCAAATCGCGGTAGCGAGCCGCCAGCGCGCGCAGGGCCTCGGCGCTCTTCGCCGACAGCACCAGCAGGTAGGGCCCGGAATCGGCCACCGCACCGGTTTCGGAGACCTGAGGCGCCTCTTCGATCACCACGTGCGCGTTCGTCCCGCTGATCCCGAACGCGCTCACCCCCGCCCGCCGCGGTCGCCGCGATCGCCGCCACGGGCGCTCCTCGGCGACGACGCGGACCGCGATCGAATCCCAATCGATGTGTGGATTGCCCGAACGGAAGTGCAGCGAGGCGGGAATGCGTTCGTGCCGCATCGACTCGATCACCTTGATGATGTTGGCGATGCCGGCCGCCGCCTGGGTGTGGCCGAGATTCGACTTCACCGACCCGATCCACAGCGGCGCGGCCTCGGTGCGGTTCTCACCCAGCACCGAGGCGAGGGCGTGCACCTCGATCGGGTCGCCGAGCGCGGTGCCGGTGCCGTGCGCTTCGATGTACTCGATGTCGCTGGCCTCGACTGCCGCGTCCGCCAGCGCCGCACGGATGACTCGTTCCTGCGCCGGACCATTCGGCGCGCTCAGTCCCTGACTACGACCGTCGGAATTGACCGCCGATCCGCGCACCAGCCCCAGCACCCGATCGCCGTCGCGCTGGGCGTCGGCCAGCCGCTTGAGCACGAGCACCCCCGCCCCGTCACTCCAGACCACCCCGTCGGCACGCGCGTCGAAGGTCTTGCACCGGCCGTCGGCGGCCAGCCCGCGTGCCCGCGCGAAGTAGATGTCGAGCGAGGGCGTGAGCACCACGGTGGCACCGCCGGCCAACGCCAGATCGGATTCGCCGCTGCGCAGACTGCGCACCGCCGCATGCACCGTCACCAGCGACGAGGAGCACGCGGTGTCGATGGTGAGGCTCGGACCGTTCACGCCGAGGAAGTACGACAGCCGCCCGGAGGCGACGCTGGACAGATTGCCGGTGCCGAACCAGGCGTCGGGCGCGACACCGGCCCGCGCCATCCGTTCGGCATAGTCATTGGACATCAGACCGACGAAGACGCCGGTCCGGCTGCCTTCCAGACGGCTCGCGGGATAACCGGCATGTTCCAGGGCCTCCCACGACGTTTCGAGCAGCAGCCGCTGCTGCGGGTCGAGCATCCGCGCCTCGCCGACGGAGATGTCGAAGAACCCGGCATCGAAATCCTCGACACCGTCGACGAAGCCGCCCCAACGCGTGTAGGTCTTGCCCTCCGCGTCCGGGTCCGGATCGAAGACGGCGTTCACATCCCAGCGCTGCGCGGGCACCTCGGTCACCGCGTCGGTTTCGGTGGTGAGCAAGTGCCACAGGTCGCCAGGGCCGCGCACGCCACCGGGATAGCGGCAGCCCATGCCGATGATCGCGATGGCGTCGGCGTAATCGTCGGCGGCAGCGCTCGTTTCGTGCGCTGTGAGCTGCGACACGTTCGGTGTACTAGGTGTAACCGGGAGTTCGGGTGGGTACACCGGGGGCGTGAGCTGCTCAGAGGTGCGCGTGGTCGGTCGATGTGCGGCTTGTGCTCGACCCGTGCGACCGGGCGCTGACTTCGCGTCGAGCCGGGCGATCTCCTCGGACACCGCGGCGACGGTCGGATGATCGAACAGCAGGGTCGCCGGAAGACGTACGCCCAGATCAGCGGAGAGCGCGTTGCGCAGCTCGACGGCCATCATCGAATCCAGCCCGAGTTCCCGCAGGGGCGTGCGGTCGGAAACGGCTGTCGTGCGGCCGAGTGCGGTCATGGCGTGGGCACGCACCAGATCGAGCAGTTCCCCGGGCTCACGCGAGGTTCGAACATCCTGCGCGTCGACCTGGTCGATCGCCTCCTGCTCCACCGGTACTTCGGTGACGGTGGGGAATACCGCGACGACTCCCTCGGCCGACAGCAGCGAGCGCAGCGCTCGAACACCGTCCTCGGTGGCCAGTTCGGCGACGCCGTGGCGTGCCCACGCTCGGCGGGCCGAGTCGCTCAGTCCCGCGGCCATGCCGGTGCCCGCCCACGGGCCCCACGCGATGCTCACCGCAGGCAGCCCTTGCGCCGCACGCAGGCGGGCGAGGCCGTCGAGATACGCGTTCGCCGCGGCGTAGTTGCCCTGCCCGGCCGTGCCCACCACGGCGCTGACCGACGAGAACAGCACGAACAGATCCAGCGACCTGCCCGCGGTCAGCTCGTGCAGGTGCCGAGCGCCGCCGACCTTTCCCCCGAACACCCGATCGATGTGGCCGGGGGTCTGCTCGATCAGCAGGGCGTCGTCCAGAACACCCGCGCAATGCACCACCCCGGCCAGCCTCGGAAGCTCGTGACCGAAGCGAGCGAGCAACCGGGACAACGCCTCCCGGTCTTCTACGTCGACCACCGCGGTCTCGACATCCGCCCCCGAGGCGGCGATCCGCGCCATCTCCTGCTCGTCTTCCGGGCCAGGGGCGCTGCGACCGGCGAGCACGACCATGCCCGCACCGGCCTCCGCCAGGATGCGCGCGGCGGTCAACCCCAGCGCTCCGCGACCGCCCGTGATCAGATACGCCGCGCCACGATCCAGCTGAGGTACTGCCCCGAGTTCCTCGGAGGGCTGCATGCGCATCGTGTAGCGGTGGCGTCCGCGCAGAGCAACCGCGAAGTCCGCCGCATCGGAACGGATTTCGCTCACCAGGCGGTGGTCGTCGCAGCGCGCGCCGTCGGGCAGATCGATCAGGCGACAGCGCAACTCGGGAAGCTCGGTGCGCACCACCGCGCCCAGTCCCCACAGGGTTGCGGCGGCCGGGCGCACGGGTTCGCCGGACAGTGCTCCGGTTGCCCCGACGGTGACCAGGTAGAGCGGCGCGTCGGTGACCGCCCGAGCCATCCGTTGCACAGCGTTCAGAGCGAATCGCGTTTCCACACGCGCCGCTTCGGCAGTGTCGTCCGCTTCGGCATCGGACAGATAGATCACTGCCCGCTCGCCGGGCCACCGGGCCGGGTCGGTCGTGCGCTCCACTGCCACCGCATCGGTGCCCGCGGCACGCAAGGCGGCGGCGAGCCGGTCGGCCTGTTGCCCGATGCCGATCACCAACACGGCCGCCGGGCCCGGTCCGGTCGGCGACACCACGGCGGGTTCCCAGAGCGGGCGGTGAGTGAGGCCGGACATGCGATCCCGATCCTGCGATTGCCCGGCAGTGCCGGACTCGGCGAACCATACGTCTTCGATATCGCAGACCACCGCGCCGGTGGTATCGAAAACAGTGATACGAACCGTGCGGCCGGTGCGCTCGGCCAGCGCCCACGCAGTGGCGCCCGCGTTCACGCTGGACAAACGCAAACGGCCGATACCGATCGGCAGTCGAGCCGTGTCGCTGTCCCTGGACACCGACGCGAGACCGGTCTGCACTGCGGCATCCAGCAGACAGGGCAACCAGGCGTCCGGTTCGTCGGCCAGTTCCGCGGGGCGTTTCAATTCGGCCAGCACGCTGCCCTCGCCCAGCTGCAACCGCGACAGCCAGCGGAATCGTGGACCGAACGTCAATCCGGCGTCCGCGCAGCGACGATAGAAGTCTTCGACATCCCATTCGGTGGTCGGCGCGAGCCGCGCCGCGGACAGTTCGCCGGGGTCGCGCGTGCCACCCGCGGCGGCGCGAATCGCTGCGGATACCGCGGTGACACTGCCGTTGTCGACGTGAAAGCGCACTTCGGTGCGGTCACCCGCGACCGACACGTGCGGCTCGGCCAGTTCCTCCAGCGGCACCGGCCGCGCGGCGACGAAATCGATCAGCTCGTCGCCGGCGCCTCCGGCCGCACGCAAGGCGCGCAGCGCGAGTTCCGCCGCGGGCACCACCGCCCGGTCTCGGAACCGGTGCTCGGCAAGGTATCCGGTGCGCGCAGAGGTGCCTGCGATCGGCACAGTGACCCGCTCTCGCTCGAAAGGATAGGTGGGCAGACCGTTGCGCCGCCGCGCGTCCGGCGGTACCACCGAGGTCCACTCGATCTCCGCGCCTGCGCAGTACAGCGCGCCGAGACCGGTCAGCAGCACCTCGTCGTCGGTGGCGGTCCGGCGCATACTCGGCAGCCACAACGCATCAGGATCGGCGTGCCGTCCGAATTCCAGCAGCACCGGATGCGGTCCCACCTCGAGGTAGGCGTCCACGCCCAACTCGGCGGCCGCGCGCACGCCCTCGGCGAAACGGACGGTGCCGCGAGCATGCGCACGCCAGTACGCGGCATCCACGGGGCCTTCGAGCCGCGCGCCGGTCACGTTCGACACCAGCGGAATCGCCGCCATGTGCGGAGCGGGCACCAACTCGGCGACCCGGGACTCGAAGTCCGCCAGCATCGGATCCAACAGAGGCGAGTGGAACGCCGTCGTGCCGGGCAACCGCACCGTGCGGATCGACCGTTTCTCGGCGGCTCGCAGCACCCGCTCCACCGCGTCCACCGCTCCGGAGACGACGAATTGTCCGGGGCTGTTGACCGCGGCCACCGACGCACTCGCCGCGAGTTCCTCCCACAGCGTTCGGAATTCCTCGGGTGCGGCGAAGACCGCCGCCATCGCCCCGCGCTGGGGCACCGATTGCATCAACCGGCCGCGTTCGGCGGCCAGTCGCAACCCGGCGTCGAGGTCGAACACCCCAGCGACCGTCGCCGCGACCAGTTCACCGAGGCTGTGTCCCAGCACGACATCGGGTCGAATGCCGAACGCCGCCCACAGCTCGGTGCACGCCCATTCGATCGCGAACAGAGCCGGTTGCGCGTACTCGGTGCGGGTCAGCGATTCTTCGTTCCCCTCGAACAGCAGCGACCGCAGACGGATTCCGCCCGCAAGCGGTCCGAGCGACTCGTCACAGCGGTCGAGCGCCGCGCGGAAAGCCGGATATCTGCGGTCGAGTGCCGCACCCATCCCCGCATACTGCGCGCCTTGTCCGGTGAACAGCATCGCGATCCGCGGCTTGCCCGCCGTCGAGTCCGTCGATCGAGGTGAGGGTTCTGCGAGCCGGCGCGCCGCGTCCTCGGCCGTTCGCGCCACGACCGCGCGACGGTGCACGAAATGCGTGCGTCCCAGCGCCGCGGTGGCGGCGGCATCGGCGAGCGGCACCTCCTGCCGCTCCAACTGCTCGGCGTAGCGGTGAGACAGGATGTCGAGCGCGGACGGTGTGCGTGCCGAAAGAGCGAGCAGCGCCGGTCCTTCCGGGTCCGCACGCGGCTGCGGTGCGGGCGCCTGCTCCAGCACCACATGCGCGTTGGTGCCCGCGAAACCGAACGAGCTCACGCCCGCCAGCCGCGTCCGCTCGGTGCGCGGCCAGGTGACATCGCGGGTCGGCAGCGCCAGCGCCGTGCCGTCGAGCGTGATCTTGGGGTTCATCGTGGCGAAATCGTGCTGGCGCGGAACGCGTTCGTGCTCGAGTTGCAGCACCACCTTGATCAGCCCGGCGATACCCGCGGCCGCCTCGAGGTGGCCGATCTGCGACTTCACCGACCCCAGCAGGCACACCGACCCGTCGGCCCGCGGCGCACCGAGAACCTGGGACAGCGCCTCGATCTCGATCGGATCGCCCAGCGGCGTGCCGGTGCCGTGCGTCTCCACGTAACCGATCTCGTCGGCGGCGCATCCGGCGTCGGTCAGCGCGTCGCGCAGCAGTTCGCGCTGGGCCGTCGGGTTCGGCGCGGTCAGCCCCATGGAACGACCGTCGTGGTTCACACTCGAGCCGCGGATGAGCGCCCTGATCGCGTCGCCGTCGGCGATCGCTCGCGAAAGCGTCTTCAGGACAACGATTCCCGCGCCCTCGCCGCGCACATACCCGTTGGCGCGAGCGTCGAAAGGACGACAGTGCCCGTCCGGGGAGAGCGCACCCATGCGGGCCAGCGCCTCCGAGGTGAGCTCGGATTGCAGCAGATTAACCCCGCCCGCCAACGCCACCTCGCACTCCCCCGCCCGCAGGCTGCGACATGCCTGATGCACCGCCACCAGCGATGACGAACACGCCGTGTCGATCGCCACGGCGGGACCGCGCAAACCCAGCACATACGACACCCGCCCGGCGACGATGCTCGACATCGTCCCGGTGAGCGTGTGCGCGTCCACCGAACTCACCCAATCCGGTGTGATCGTGCGCTGATACTCCTGCCAGCTGACGCCCAGGAAGACACCGGTGCGGGCCGCGGCCGGGGTGTCCGGTACCAGCGCCGCGTCTTCCATTGCCTCCCAAGCGACTTCGAGCGCCAGCCGCTGTTGCGGATCCATCGACGCCGCTTCGCGCGGGGCGATGCCGAGGAACTCGGCATCGATGACATCGATGGGACCGGTCAGCAGGCCCGCCCGTCGCCGCGCTCGCCGAGGAGCGGAATCCGCTACCGTCCAACGGCTTTGCGGCGCCTCGACGATCGCGTCGCGGCCCGAGGACAGCAGTTCCCAGTACTGCCGCGGCGTTTGCGCACCGCCGGGAAAACGGCAGCCGATACCCACGATGGCGATCGGCTCGCGCTGCGGCCGCGCCTCCAACTCCTGTATCCGGCGGAGCGCCCGCGTCAGCAAGACCCGTAGGTCATACCCATCATCCGACATCTGCGCTGCCACCCACATCTTGCAAAAGTTGTGACGTGGAACATACGACGGGCCCGGTTATGCGTCAATTACACAGGGTGTGCACAAAAGTAACCAAAGTTACCAACTAGTAGCTTGATCTTCCGCTGAACGATGTTGCCCGGGTGAAACATTCACTTTTGAAGGATTCACCTCAGGGCTGCTGATGCACCCGCGGCGCCCCGATCCGATCGATCCGGTCCCGTCCCCAGGCGCCCAGCGGTTCCAGTGCCGCGTTGAGCGCGACGCCGATCTCGGTCAGCCGATACTCCACGCGCGGCGGCACTTCCCGGTAGACGGTCCTGCGCACGATCCCGTCCTCCTCCAGCTCCCGCAGCTGCTGGATCAGCATCTTCTCCGAGACCCCAGGCAGCCCCTTGCGCAGCTCGCCGAAGCGCCGCACACCGTGGTTCGCCAGCTCCCAGAGAATCAGCGCCTTCCACTTGCCGCCGACCACATCCATCGCGGCGTCGATACCGCAGAAGTACGGCCCCGATCGCTTCGCGCCCACAGTCCACCTCGCTGCCTGCTCACAAACCAATTGGTAAGTACCGGACAAAATAGTAGGTACTTGCCTCTCCGCCGGGCAATGGGCAGTCTTGGTCACAGCGCGCTGACCAGGACGTTTCTCGAACCCAAGGAGTTGAACCCGCAATGGCGGAGACCACGAAGACCCCGGTGACCATCCTGGGACTCGGTGCGATGGGCCAGGCACTGGCCGCGACATTCCTGAAAGCCGGCGTGCCGACAACCGTCTGGAACCGCACCCCGGGCAAGGACGCCGAACTCCTCGCGGCCGGAGCCGCCACCGCCGCGACCGTCACCGAGGCGATCAGCGCCGACGGCCCGATCATCGCCGTACTGCTCGACCACGCCTCGGTGCACGCCACCCTCGACCCCGTCGCCGCCCGACTGGCCGGACGACAGCTGATCAACCTGACCAGCACCACCCCCGACGAAGCTCGCGAACTCGCCGCCTGGGCGGCCGGACACGACTGCGACTACCTCGACGGCGGAATCATGGCGGTGCCACCCATGATCGGCCAACCCGGCGCCTCCATCCTCTACAGCGGCTCCCGGGCGGTCTTCGACACCCACCGCGAAATCCTCGAATTGCTCGCTGCCGCGGAATACTTCGGCGAAGACGCGGGCTTCGCCTCGACCTACGACTTCGCCCTGCTCGCCACCATGTACGCCATGTTCGGCGGCTTCCTGCACGGCGCGGCCATGATGCGCTCCGTCGGCGTCTCCGCCGCCGAATTCGGCCGACGAGCCGCCGCGTGGGTCGGCGCCATGGCCCAGTCGCTGCCGCATCAGGGCGCCGTCATCGACACCACCGCATACACCGACCCGGTCCAATCCATCGCGTTCCACAAAGCCGCGCTGGATGCGATAAACCGCGCCAGCCGCGACGCGAACGTCACCCTCGACTTCGTCGCCCCCTTGAAAAACCTGCTCGACCGTCAGGTCGCCGACGGTCGCGGCGCGCTGGGATTCGAACGAACATTTGAAGAACTCCTCTGACCCGCACGTCACGGTTTCAATTCCGCGATCCCTCCTGATGCCGAAATGATGCAGCATCGCTTCAGCTACCGGTTTGCGTCGTCCCGGCCGGGGTACCACCTGCACGTCGGAAACGGGATCAGGTAAGGAATCTGCCATGAGCGAGCGATCCTTCAGCAAAGGCGACAAAGTGGAATGGAAGAGTCACGGCAGTACCGCCGAAGGCGAGGTGGAAGAGGTGATCACATCCGACACCGAAGCTGCCGGACGAACCGTCCGGGCATCCGAAGATGATCCGCAGTACCGGGTGCGCAGCGCGAAAAGCGGTCGTGACGCCGTACATAAACCTGACGCTCTTCATCGGCAGGATGACTGAAATCATGCCGACAGATAAGAAGGACACGCGTGCGGAATTCGACAACATTGTCAATATGACGGCGAAAGAACTGCGTCGTTGGCTCGACACCGACGAGTCGAAATCGGTGGGACAGAAATCGGAAGGCGGCGGCGAGTCGACCGGGCACAGGAGCGGACGCCGCATCGTGGACATCCTCGAGAAGAACGACCTGACCGACGACGACTACGCGCACATGCGCAAAGTCGTCGGCTACGCGCACCGCCATCTCGAGCAGCGACCTTCCGGGGACCTCGTCGACAGCAAGTGGCGGTACTCGCTGATGAACTGGGGCCACGATCCGCTCAAACCCTGACGGACGCGGACGATTCCACTGGCCGCTGCTCTCGTGCCGGGTGACCGATCGGGTCGCCGGTCGCCTGCGCGATCCCGTCGTGCGGCGAGAACGTTGCCCTCCCAGGAGTGGTGTATCCGCTCCTGGGAGGGCAACCGCAATACCGTCGGCTCTTGCTGTCCCGAGGTGAGCGATCGGAGGCCGCCGCAATTGCGAGGACGACTCGGCATCCGGTCTAGCCCGCCGAGGCGAGGATGGACCGCAAGGGGAGCATGATCTGCTGGCCGACTCTGATGAAGTCCGGGTTCTCGATGCCGTTGATGTCGGCGATCCTCTGCAAGAATTTCAGATCGCCGTACTTCTTCTTGACGATTCCCGACAGGGTCTCGCCTGCGACGACCGTGTGCCATTCGGCTGCCATGGTTATCTCCTAGTTCTTCGGGGGAATAATCAATTCTCGGCCGACGTGAATCACGTCGGGGTCCAGGATCTCGTTCGCGTCGGCGATCACCGGGAACAGCGTGGCATCACCGTAGAAGCGCTTGGCGAGCTTGGACAGCGTGTCGCCGGAAACGACTTTGTACGAGATGCCGGGAATGATCAATACCTGACCAGGGTGGATCCGGTCGGGATCGTCGATTCCGTTCGCCGCGGCGATCAGCGGAAACAGATGCGAGTTCTGCGGGCGATAGAAATGCCCCGCCAATCCGGACAGTGTTTCGCCCCGCACCACCGTGTGCTTGCGGTTCACCTCGGGGAGGATCAGCACCGTCCCGACGTGTATCGAATCGGGATCCGGAACGCCACTGGCCACGGCGATGAGTTCGAAAAGCGCGGCCTGACCGTAAAATTTCTTCGCAATCGCGGAGAGAGTGTCTCCTGCGACTACCGTGTGTGTATTGATCATCGAGTGAGCCTCTCGTGTAACTGTAGGATTTTATCGGAATGTCGACAACCCGGCGAATGATGCCGGATTCCGGATCGACGATCTCAGCGTACAGCCGGCACGACGATCATCGAAGTGCTCAGTCCGATGATTTCGAATTCGGGTAGTCGACTACTCGCTCATCGAGTCATTCTGCGCGGCGGCGGAGCCGGTCCGATTCGGTAAGCGTTTTCCGCACAGCGCGACGCGAGGCTCAAGCGCTCAAATGAGTAGTGGACTACGCGTCACCCGCCGCCGGAGCGGGCTTAACGTGGATTTCGCGTAAGAGCCGCCACGCCATTCGAATGCCGGAACCGTCATCGGGAGAAGTTATGGACGCCACAGCGCCGACGTATGTCCTGGCGAAGGACCTCTCCGAAGCGCTGACGATGGCATCGAGGTGTGCCGAACCTCGATCACCGGCCAGCCAGAGCTACCGCCTCCGGGTCGCGGGATTTCTCACCGAGAATGATCGAGTAGCTCACGCCATCGACACAGAACTCGGCGAATTGTTCCGCAGCGACCCCGCGCTCGGCCCTCTTGTCGAGGCCACGGGCAGCAGGGGCAGCCGCAAACGCCTCACCGAGCACTTGTATCGAGCGCTGCACGAGCACCCGCACGCGCGAGAGTCCCTGCTCGCGCTGACCCGAGGTATCGCCGACCCCGTCGCGGGGCGCACGCCCATCGGTCGTCCGGCGTCGCGGAGCCGGTCGTGGGGGTGGTTCAGCCGCGAAGTCGTCCTCGTGTGGATGAATGTTCTGATCGTCGTCCCGATCTTTTTCGCTTTTCTCACCGTGTGGGGCGGATTCCGCCGTCATAGTTCGGTAGACGACCTGTCCACCGGAGTGCTGAAGATCTTCATCGTCTGGGTGCTTTCCTTCCTGCCCAGCTGGCTGTACATCCGATTTCTGGGCCAGCGCGCGGGTGCCTTGTGGAACGAGTACGTCCTCAACCTTCACCGGCTCGCGGTGGACGAGCCGAAATACTTGCCCCGGCCACCGCGATCCTCCGAGTTCTACGAGGAATGGATCGCGGACGGCGGCTACCTCCAAGAAGACGACTACAATATCTACCGGCAGAAATTCAACGCCTACTACGGGCGCGCGGTGTCCTCCGCGGGTGGATCCGATTTCGCGGTCAAGACCGAAACTCTGTTTCCGGTCTTCCTCGCGACGATCGGTTTCGCGACCTGCTGGACCGCGACCCTTTGGGATCTGGACTTCGTCGATAACCCCGCCACGGTGTGGGACATCTTCAAGTTCGGCTTTCTCGGCGCTTACGCGTTCACCGTCCAGAGCCTCGTCCGGCGTTTCTTCCAAAGCGACCTCCGGCCGAGTGCGTATGCCTCCGCGCTCTTGCGGATTATCGTCGTCTTCACCACCTTGGTGCCTCTGCACCAGTTGATCGACAGCTTGGAACCCGGCGTTCGATCGGCGGTGGCCTTCGTCGTCGGCTCCTTCCCGATCATCGGCGTCTACGCTCTGCACAGGACCGCCGCGGTCGCCCTCCGCGCCGCAGTACCCCAACTCACACCGCACTATCCGCTCAATCAGCTCGATGGCCTGAACGTGTGGTACGAATCGCGGCTCATCGAAGAAGGCATCGAAGACATGCAGAGTCTGGTGACGGCGAATCTCATCGATGTCATGCTTCACACGCGTGTCCCGCTGGGCCGTCTGGTGGATTGGATCGACCAGGCTCAGCTCTACTTCCACCTCGATCACAGCGAAGTGACACGGCACGAACGCCGACGGTCCCTGCGCTTCGGTGACAAGCCGTCGTCCCACCCTTCGACCGAAGACCCCAGCTGGACCGCGCAACTCGGCGGTAGTCTCGGCCCCGGCGTTCGCGCCGGCACCAGAACCCGGGTCGAACTGCGTCAACTCGGTATCCGGACAGCGACCGACCTGCTCATCGCCTTCCCACCCAGCCAAGTCGACCCACGCACTCCGGCGGGATCGGACGGTGGTCGGTATTTCCAGCATCTGGCGCCTGTGGGCATCGATCTCGATCAAATACGCATTCTCGTTCGCGTTCTCGATGGGAATACCGAACTCGTACCCGTCTGGAACTGGCAACGTAGGGGCGCTCGTATCCGCGCACCGCAGCAATCCCCGAGTAGAAGACGCGCGAACGGGCTCGGTTCCGCACGGCCGGAAACAGCGCCGACTGCACGGCCCTAGCCACCGCCACACTGCGCAGATCCTCACCGCGAGGAGCCGGTCGAACTCACCCACCGCCCCACCGTGCCTGCGGTGGGCGCGCCGTGGGCCCGCGCCCGACGGGCAAGGTCGCAGGCAGCTCGACGAGGGGTACGGGCCGTCGAAGGTCGATCATCGTCGCCGTGTGCAGCCTGCGTTCGCGCCGCATGATCGGCCCGAGTTCCGGCGCGCCGATCGATACCGTCACGGTGCAGTCACCGGGGCCCAGTGCCGCCAGCATCCCGTTGCGGACGGTGGCGGCGAGCGGCTGCAGCAGTATCGTGACGCAGAGTTCTATCGTGAACTCCCCGACCGGATTTCCGTCGACGGTGACGTCCAGGCACGGACGGTAGGTCTGGGTGATCTCGTGTTCGAACAGCGTGACCTGTTCGGTTCCACCGGCGCGGGTACGCATCGCCGCCGAGCGCAACCGGTCGTAGCGGCGCCAACCCCCGATCGCGACACTGCCCAAGTCGACCTCGAGCAGCCCATCGATGGTCTCGGCCACCTCGTGCAGCGCCACCGCCCCCAGCGTCCGGGCCACGGCCGGCGCCCGGCGCAGGGCCAAGCGTTCGGCGCCCCTTTCGTGCAGGCACTCGGCCAGTTCACCCACCTCGACATCGTGCGGGGCGTTGTGGAACAGAACCGACCGAGCACTCATCGACGCTGGACTCGTCATCCGAGCACCTCCTTGACGTTCAGCCACGGCTCGCAGGCCCGCAGCCGTACCCGCACGTCCGGGGCACGGGGGACCTGGCGAACGTGGATCATCGGGGGGACATCCGCGACCACCCGCACGTGTACCTGCGGAAGACGCGGATCCTTGTTGCGCGGCGCCTCATTCGGGCGTTTCCGGCGACCGCGTACAACCAGCGCCGCGGCGCCGAGGAGGAGAACGAACCCTCCGAGGCCGAGTAGGTCGCCGACGCCGGTGTTCCGATCACTGTCCTCGGCTTGTCCCGGCGACGGTGGACGCTCGCCGGGCGGTCCTGTGTTCGCGCGGTCGTCGGTAGTGGTGACCAGCCGCGCGGGGATCATCTCGATGGATGTCCTCGCGGCAACGCCCGGGGAGGCTCCGACGCACGTGGCGGAAATGGCGTGGGAACCCAGCTGGACCCCGTCGGGCACATCGACGCGAACATCGAACACGCCACCCCGTACCTGGGCAGGCGCCGATGCGGACCAGTCCGGAAGAGCACGCACCAGATCACACGGCCAGCGCTCGCCCCGAACGGTGATCGTGGTGCCGAGTTCCGCGGTGGCCGGAGCGACGAGCGTGGGCGCGGCACTCCCGGACGTTACGGGGGTCGGGCCGGCACTCGGTGGGCGCGCAGTTGTCCGGAGCGGTTCGGTTGTGGTGGTCGGTGGATTCGGCTTGGTCGTAGTGGTTGTCGGCTCAGGATTCGTCGACGTGGCCGTGGGATCGGGCGTCTTGGTGGTGGTCTGCGGCTCCGTTTCCCCAGTCGAAGGCGGCGCGCTATCCGTCGGCGTGACCACCGGCCACACCGGTCCCGCCGTGCTGGGCGGGACGGGCACGGTGGGAATCGGCTCCGGTGCCGCGACGGATACCGGCACGACGCCGACCAGGCCCGCTATGGCCACCGCGACGAGAAGTGCTTGCGAGTCGTTTCTCATGATCACCTCCCCCCGAGGCCGGTATGCCCTCGAGGATCCAGTCGAGTGTGGGCGCACATCTTCCTCGAGACGCGAGTAGCTACCTACTTGTTTCCCCGAGATCCGCTACGGCTTCGGCCTCTCGAAGGTCACCCTCAGGGAGGATCCGCTCACCGCAGAGCCCATAATCCGACCAGCTCAGTGTGATTTTTGAGGTCCTAGCGATGCGCCCGTAACTCGGTACGCCATCACTCTCCCCACCCTGCCTCGCGTTGATCGATCACGACAGGCAAACTATTGGCATTCACCGTTCGCTTGTGCGCACGCGCGGTGTTCCTGAGCAGCTCGCCCTTCGATGGAGCCAGTTGACCGGCCGGGCGGCGCGTCAACGTCGGATCGGTGAGGTCCAGCCAGGCCACGATCCGGGCGGCAACCGCCGCCAGCCGGGCCGGCTGACACGCTTTCGGCTGACGCGAGCATCGGACCCATAGCCATGAGGGATCGAGTGCCGGCTACTCGTATGCGCAGCACAACGGGCCAATCGACGAACAGTCACACGGACCGCATCCCGGTCACGCCCGGTCCCCGCGGCCCCGCGGTCGAGCAGCGCTAGAGCCACACGCCGGCCGCTCCACCGCATAGCCCGACATGCCGATAAGGCACCCAACCGAACGGCGCCTCATCGGCCCCCGCCCGCACGGATAGTCATGCGACCACCCATCCCGACATGCTCGAGTATCCGCAGGTCCAGCCGCGATTTGGTCCACGCGGAGTGATCCGATAATCTTGCTGAGCACACCGGTCCGGGTGGCGGAATGGCAGACGCGCTAGCTTGAGGTGCTAGTGCCCTTTATCGGGCGTGGGGGTTCAAGTCCCCCTCCGGACACTCAATGACACGGTTCTGTGGCAGATTAGCCGCAGAACCGTGTATTTTTTGGCCTTTAACCAGGGTCTGGACCCGTTTTCGGCGGCAAGATTGCCGCGCGTTGGTGTCATTGAACGGCTCGGACACGGCCGTGGTGTCGCTGTGGCTGACACGAAGGATCCGCCGCCGTGGCTGCGCGCGGGCCTGTATCCGTTCCCCGTGACCGAGCATGTCCGACCGGATCACCTTCAGCCCGATGACCTGGGTAAAAGTCGTCACGGTGAATCTGCCTTGAAGATCTTGACCGTGCTGTGGCAAGCATCGGATGATGAGTACCTGACAGTGGTGATGGTCACCGCGAGCCGTGAAGTCTTTCCGGTTCGAGTAAGGGTGGTCGATCACCCGGTCCAGCGGGGGCGGCGCTGGTGCTGTCGGATTCCCCGGATCATCTTCCAGCCGAGCAACAGTGCCGTCTCACACGCGCCGTCACATCACCTCGGCTCCAGGAGCACCATGAGTTTCGACGAAGTCCCCCTCACACCACCCCCGCTCCCCCACCAGCCGCCGGTTCTCGACCGCAGCGCCGATGATGCGGGTCGTTCACCGGCTGATCGTCCTCGGCTTCGTGAGTACATCGACCAACTGCGTACGAAGGTGCCGCCGACGACGCTAGCGACCTACGAGTCATCGTGGCGTGTGATCAGTCAGGTATGGGGTGAGCGGCAGCTGAGCGAGCCGACCACCGAGCAGATTGAAGAACTGATGGAAGCCCATCAGATACGCTCCCGCGGTCGCGCCAACTCCCGTGGCGGACATGCAGCGGCAGAGAACCTGCTATCAGCGATGCGGCGCCTCTACAAGCACGCCGAACGCGACCGGCTCATCGATCCCTCCAGCAACCCAGCTGCGGCAGCGAAGCTTCCCGGCCGGCGTACCGGCCAAAGGCGACGTTCTGACCAGCGAGCAGCTGCGGGACGTTCATCGGATCGCGTCCAGCACCGGTGACGACCCCGAGTTGGACGAACTGATCGTCATGCTGCACATCCAAACCGCATGCGATCGGCAAGCTGCCATCGATCTCGCGCTTCACGATCTCGACCGCGACAACTGCCTCGTGCGGCTACGGAGGCGGGGCGGTGGGTTTCACTGGCATCCGGTTTCTCCCCGCCTCATGGCCGCATTGGGCAAGCACGCCGAACGCCGGGGAGGTGCCAGCAACACCCATCGCGTGCTGCGTAAACGCAACGGGCAGCCGATCTCCCGTAGGCGCTACGACGGGTTATGGGACCGCGTCCGCGAGAACCTGCGTTGGGCGCAGGAGTTGGAGGTCACCACCTATTCGATCACCAAGACCGTGCGTGCCCACGTCCGCCAGCTGTTCGGTGAGACGGTCGAGCGGGTGTATGTCGGGCAGTACCACGAAGACACTGCCGTCCTCACCCACCTGCGCGGGGATGCCATTGAAGCACTGATGACGATCACCGGCGAACACCACCCACTCGCACGGATCCAACGGCCCCATCACACACCCCGTCGGTAGACGACCGCGTTAGAGGACGCCGGCGAACCACCTCACGTGGGATCAAGTCAACTGCGCTTTTCCGGTAGCGGTCATGCGGGCGGCCTGCTCGATGTAGGTGGCGGCTACCTCGCCGACGGCGTTCTTGTCGAGCAGTGCCACCGCTTGCAGCGCTACGGGCCAGCCAGGACAGGAAAGGGCGGCCAGCACCGCCGACACCGCCAATTCCCTTGTCCCCGTTCGATGCGCGACCAAAGCGATCAACGTCATCGAATCAGCACGGCTCGCGCAGCCAATCGCCTCCCTCAGAACCTCCCGCGCCGAATCGAGTTCGCCCGCGGCGCTGTAGGCGTGCGCGATATGCGCGAGGACCTCCGACGAGTTCTCGTCGTCGCCACTCAAAACGACCGAGGTTCGCGCGGCGTCGGCGGTGGCGACCGCCGCGTTGCGGTCGCCCACCACCGCCTGCGCTCTGGCGATATGTGCCAAACATTCCCCCGCAACGATGCCCGATTCCAGCATCGAGGCCGCCTCCGAGGCCCCGGCGATACTCTCGCGGGCGAGGTCGTGGCTGCCGGCCAGCGCCTGGATTCGCGCGATGTGGGACAAGAGGTCGACCCGACTCGGGACCGACTCGACGGCGAGTGCCGACTCGACCGCATCGGCCAGGGTTCTCTCGGCCTGCTTCTTCGAACCGGCGGCGAGCCGTGCTCGCGCGAGATACACCGAGGTATCGATGGCCGTCCGATCGACCGAAATACTCGCCAGAAGTTCCGTCGCGCGGGCGAAATCGCCAGTCTCCGCGTACGCTCGCACCAGTTGGGCCAGCACGCCACTGACAGCACGCGATTCGGCGGCTCGGCGGCTGGTCTCGACCGAGAATTCGATCTCACTGAGAAAATCGGCGCGGAAGACCGACGTCACCGAGGGATCGGACCAATAGCTCGCGAAAGCTGTCGATGTCCAGTAGGACCGACTATGTCGCATCTCAATCGTCGCACGCTGCACGCTCGTGGTGGTGTCCGCGATGAGCGACCGGCTCTCGGGCGATCCGCCTTCGGCCAGTACCCGCGCTATATGGGCGAGCGTCAGCCGCCGCACTCGACCGACCGACACCAGACGAATCGTGGACTGGCCTTCCGCGTAATCGCCCGCCATGGTTTGCGCCAGCGCGATATGAGCAAGGCTTTGCGCGTAGACGTGCTCATCGGTAATGACCGCCAGGACATTGATCGCGGACTCCAGGACGTGTCTGGCTCGATCATGGTCGTCCCGGTCGGTCAGCGCTTCGGCGATCAGCGTCAGGCATTCCGCTCTGGGACGCGCCTGCACGATCGATCGGCTGGTACGCAACGCGGCGTCCAACAGCCCCGCACGGGTCTGCTTGCGAGCGACCCGCGCGGCGATGGTCGATCGAATGGACTCATCCGTCGACGCCTGCGCGACGGTCAGCGCTTCGTCGAACAACCCGGCCTTGATCATCCTCTCCGCGAGATACACCCGACATTCGTCGCGATCCGATGTGTTGGCGATCTCGGGAAGTGTGGCCACGGCGTCCTCGAATTCCGCATTGTCTGCGCGCGCGCGAGCGAGGATCATCGGCATCATAGGCAGGGCCCACCGCCGTACGCGCTCAGCCTCCGCGGCGGCCCTGGCCTCCCCGTAGCGTCCGTCTCGGGCAAGTCGGATCGCGACATGTTCCACGACCTCCGCCGCCTGTCTGCCCGGCAGGTCGGTGAGCGATGTCAGCGCCGCGTCGAAATCACCTCGATCGGCCCGAGCGATGGCGATCGACGCGATGGCTTCGGACCGTGTGCCCTTGTCCGCGATGGTCGCCGCGGTGCGCTCGGCCGCCTCGAAAAATCCTCGATGCGCCTGCGCGGCGGCCAATTTCGCGAAGGTCGCCGCCCTGTCCGCGATTTCCTGCGCGGCGGCGAAGGTGGCCTGCGCGGCCGCCGGGTCCGAATCAGCGAGTTCCTTCGCTATCGAGATCAAGATCTCGCTTCGCGTCTCATTGCTCGGGATACGTTCGGCTGTTCGTCTCGCGTTGGCACAATCACCGATCACGATCTGGCGGCGCGCAATCTCTTCGAGGCATACGATCCATTCGAGGTCACTGGCCCGGACCCGCACGGTGGCGTTCTGGATGTCCTCGTCGCCGATCCCCGATTCCTCGATCAGGCGGGGCGGTACGGTGAGCCGTTCGGCCTCGCACAGCGTGAGTTCGGCGCGTCGGCGCTCACCGGCTGCCACGAGCGCTTCGGCCGCGGCCGTGAGGGCGAAAGTCCGTCTGCGCGGAGATCCGATCCGCACCGCCGTCGTGACGATCTCATCCCATCTGCTCAGTTCAACCTGGGCCGCCACAATGTCGACGAGACGCTGTCCGGCGACGCGTTCGGAGATGGGCGCGGTGGTGGTCGTCCCGGAGTGCTCCGAAAGCAGGTCGAATGCGCTATCCAGGGTCGCGCTGACGTCGTCGATCAGCCCCCCGGCTCCCTCCGCGCGCGCGATGGCGATCAGGGCCTTGACCCGATCGCTGTGGGGTGAGATATCGGACACACCGGCGCGCACGTCCCGCAAGATCGCGCGGGCGGCGCGCGAGTCGCCCCGTCGGCCGTGTGCCACAGCGATATCCGCTCTGGCCTGCACCCGCAACATCGAGTTGCTGATCTGCGGAGCAGTCGCCGCCGCGTCTTCGAGCGCCCCCATGTCGATCTGCGCGGCGACGATGGAGTACAGGTATTGATCGGTCGAGCTGCGACTGTCGGCCGAGTTCGCGATGGACTTCGCGGCCGTCGCCTGGGAAAGGCGCACCAGCAGCCGCAACATATCCGCCGAGACGAACCGGTACCGTGCGGAGACGAAATCACGTTCCACGGCCAGACGGGCCGCGATACCGATGTCGGGCATCGGCAGAGTCGTGTTCATCGCCTCGCAGATGCGAATCTCCTCGAGTGTCTGATGACTTCCACCGAAACGCCCGATCAGCCACCGATGTCTGCTGCGGTCGAAGGCCAGCGCCAACAACTCGTCGAGATCGTCGCGCTGCGCGAGCAGTCGCACCAAGCCGCGCTCGAGGAATTGCGGGGTGTCGTCGGTCCAGCCCTTGCGGAGATGAACGCGTGACCACTCGCGCAGCCGCTGGTAGTAGGTGTCGTAAACCTGCAACCCGAGCTGTTCCTTGATGAGCGCGCCAAGGGTTTCGTGCGAGGCGACCACGAGATCGGACGCATGCGGACCGAGGCCGCCGCGTCTGCCCACAATCTCCACACTCAGTCGCAGGGAATGCCAGATCGTCATGCGCACCTGCGCCAACGTCGCGTGCGTCAATTCGGCGAGTTCGCCGACGGCCAGCGCGGAATCGGCGGCCGACAACAGGCCGAGGATGTCCATCGCGAGTCCCTCGCCGACTCCAACGGTCGACTCGATCTCCTTCGCCGCCGAGCGCTCGATATCCTTGACATGTGCGGAACGGGAGAGTTCGCGCCGCGCAGGCAGCATCGGATGGGCATCGTCCAGCCCCTCGAAGACGGGCGGGTAGGGGCGGCTCGTCACGATGATCTTGAGATTGTCGATCACCCGCGCCGGAAGCAAGGAGACAATACTCGTGGTCGCCACGGAGTTCGCACTGAAATAACGATCTTCGTCTAGACCGTCGATCAACAGAACCAAAACTCTACCGCGCGTTCTGCACTCACGCGCTCCGCGCTCGAGCGCACGAAACAACCATCCTGCCTCCGCACCCCGGGTGACCTCCCGAATCGATTTCGCCGTGGTGACCGCAGCCAGTTGCATCCGGACGATCTCGAGGAAGGCCGCGGCATCGCATCGGTCAGGACGTCGGGCATTGACGAAGAACGATATGACCTCGACCCGTTCCGGCGGATACGCTACGAAGTATCGGATCAAGGTCGTCTTACCCGACCATTTTCCCGCTGTCCAGGTGAGGTAGAAATCCGCACTCGCGCAGAATTCCGCCATATCTCCGATTTCGGCGGACCGGCCGTGAATTCCCGCGTACGGCAGCTGATCCAGCGCCTCGGTGCGGTGGTCCTCGAGGATACCGGAACGGTCATTACCCGACTCGACTCGAAAGATACCGTCCGGGGTCGTCCGCAGAATTCTCAGCAGCGCGGGCGAGACTTCATCGAAGACCGGAACCAGTCGCCGGGCGAGCAGTGCCGCGGGCTCGGTCACGTGATCGGCGACGATGACGCCGATCAGGACGTTGTCCACCCAGACGGGAGACCCGGACATACCCTCCCATCGCCTGTCGTTACGATTCGGTGGGCCTTCGGTGTTGTAGTAGAACCAGAACTGGCTGCTCCGTGCACCGGAGAGCGCTGTCACATTCCCGATGACCTGGAATGTGTCACGAAATCTACGCTCGCTGTCCCACGCCAGCAGCGGGTAGCCGACCGCTGTCGCGTCATAGACCGAGCCGGTATCGAGCAGCACGCCGACCGTCGCCGCTCCCGGATCGTGTAGACCTGCGCTGCGGACCGCGAATTGAACCACCGCGACATCCGACATCACCTCCGTCCAGGCCGTGCCGAAGATATCCGTCTCCCTGGTCGAGCCCGCATAGAATCGGATCTTCACCGACACCGCCCCGCGAACGACGTGCGCGGCTGTCAGAATCGAGGAGAAACCTATCCAGTAACCGGTGCCGACCGAGATCCGATCATCGGCACGCCGGGTCAGTATTTGGACGATGTTGCGAGCATCCATTGGACATCAGATTTCCTCACCGGGAAGCGCATGGCCGGTGATCGGCCGCTGGGACGGTTCCTGCTTCTTCCGCACACCCGGAATCCGGCCGGTCAGCATGAAATCGACGTCGAGTGTTCGCGACCGCCGCACCAATAGCGCGATGATGACGAGGTAGAAAAAGAATCCCGACGCCAATCCGATGGAGTACCAACCGAATAGTGCATTGCCCGCCGGAAACAGTGTCAGAACCGCCGCGCCGCCGAGAGCCGACAGCAGCGTCGCGATGTCGCGGACTCCTGTTCGATCGACGCGATAGCGGTTCACATAGTAGAGGTTCCAACCAATCACGACGCCGAAAGCGAAAGCGCCGATACACATTACGACGGTTGCGGGCGCCTGCGCTTCCAGGGCGGCTTGATTCGCCAGCCAGCGCGGTGCGGTGGAGGCCACCATGATCCCTCCCGATTCATGCGAGTGCGTAGATCCCGTGCGCTCACTATCGGCGGCGCTCCGATCACGTTACGGGTTCGGCCTGCCGTCGGCACTGCAATTCGATGCGGGCCGCCCGACTCTCGACCGCGCGGCCAAACGCGCAGCGTTCACCTGTTCGACCGGTGCACTGTCTTCTCGGGACTCGCTCATCGGATCTTGTATGCCCCAGGGGATGGCTTCGGCGTACCAGCGGAACAGGCGGATCGAGGGCGGGGTGGTGTCGCACCAGTTCGGCCCAGCAGGCCGCGGTGGCGGCGCCGATCTACGGTCGCGGGAGCAGCCGGGGCGGGAGCAAGGGGTCGGGATCCACCGCGCGGGTGAATCCGGCGGCCAGGGCCACCGCGATCCTGGTTCGTTCGACGCGGGACGCGCCTGGCAGGCCGGCGCGCAGCGCTTCGGCGGCGGCGAGCAGGCGGCGGTGGCCGTCGGCGACGAGAACGGTGGTGGTGCAGGTCGTGAAGTAATAGGCCGCGCCCGAATCGGCGGTGGCGGCGCGGAGCCGGGATTCCCAGGGACCACCCGGGCTCTACTCCCGGGTGGTCGCCTTATCGGGGACTCGCCACTGTCACCGATCGACTACGAGAACCACATGGCCGCCGTGTGTGCGACGGCCGGGGCGGCCTGGTCACGAGACGAGGCCGCATAAAGGACCCTTCACACTTCGAGGGGATTGACAGATTTTCCCTTCCGGCGCTGGACGCAGATCGGTTCGAGGCGCTCCGATCAGCCTGGGACGCAAGACATCCCGAACAACCTCGATTGCAGTTCGAGGCGCTGGTGTACGCGATCAAAGCTGGACGCCAGATCAACATCCGGTACCAGTTGATCTAGAGGAACAGCTCACGTATATCGGTGCCAGGCGGAAGCACCATGACCGCTGCTGGTGCACTTACTACGGTCTCGGCCTGCTGGTCCGTACTGCACACGGCGCACCGGTGCCACGTTCCGGCGATCCTGATCTGGACTGGCGACTGCGGTACCCCCGTCGCGGCAGCGCATTTCTGCGCCGCCGCCAACGACAGTTGGTTGAGCTTGTCAGAGAGTTCAACCGCGAGCTTGACACCCTCATCTATCAGATCCTCAATCTCCGCAATGAGAGTCCGGATCCGCTGCTCCGACCTATCGACCGGCCTGTTCTTGTGTTCGAAGATCGAGCTGCGACCGCAACTGATACAGCGATCACGCCCGATTGCATGAACAATGGCGTTGCGCTGTTCAGCTGTGGATTTGACCTGCAGAAGCCACGCTCGGAGGCCAAGAGGGAGCATCGCCGAGTGACGCTTCTCCACGCCCAACAGATCGTTTGCGAGCTGGCCTGTTGTCGATTTCGTCGATGGCTCGACTACGGGGCCGTACCGAGTGACAGCCTCGCGCATCTCAGCGAGCAGCGCACTAAGAGACGCGTCGCTGAGGACCAGTTCCCCAACCAATCCGCCCATACCGTTCGTTGCCACGTCAACATGGTAGGCCGTTCGGCCGCGCCAATCGCGGGTATTTCACGGGCCGTAGTAGACCTTCACAGTGACCAGCGCTGACAGGGCAGCGACGACCGTCGAAGCCATGCTCGGACCGCCCGTGCCGCATCGACGGGTCCTCTTTCTCTGGACTTCCAGCGAACGCTGGATAATGCCGCTGTGCGCGCTGAGCGAAGGGGTCACGCCGCGGTGGCAGGCGGGCCCAGAGTCTGTGCGGCTCAGTACATCCGCCTCTGCGGAGAGTGCGCGGTGGGGCGGCGAGATCCTAAGGGGGGATCCGCGACTCTATGAGTTGTAGGGCTGCGCGTGGCGGTCCAGGCGCCGGGGCCGTAGCCGCTTCGGTGCCGACATCAGCGCGTCTCGGGCCGCGCCGCCGGAGCCACAGCCCGCAAGCAGCGGCGCACGCTCCGGGATGGGAAGCGATCGAAACGGGGGGTCGTCTATGCGTCCGACGATCACGTCCAGGCAGACCTGGGCGGTTCTACCGTTGATCGTCGCGGCCAGCTCGTCGGCATCTGAGCCGGAGACCCGCTCCCACATCACCGCACCGGCCCACTCGGTGGCGGGGCCGAAGAGCAACAGGGTGCGCGGACTGATCGGCATGGCTATCTCCGTGGCTGCCTCGACATTGTGGGGCTCGGTCGTATACAGGTGCACCAACCGGCGAACCTCAGGCTGCCGGCGTCCTTTCTTGCGGGCGCGCTCGAGTTCTCGCTGGAACTCTTCGTCATTGATCGCGCACTCCGGCCGATGGTGAACCGGATCGCCTGCGGTGTTGAAGACGACCGTCTCATCATCGATCAAGAACAGCGGGCGATCGACGGTCAGCAGGCAGAAAGTGCGATACATCAGCTCCTCGGTGACCGTGTCGGCCAGTTGCCGAAAAAGTTCGAGGTGCTGGTTCTGATGGGGAGCGAACTCAAGGATGCGCAACTGGTCTTCGGACAGCCTGTTCGGCTCTGTCAGGGCTGCCGCTGTTTTCGCATACCAGTCGACCAACAGCTCATGTTCCCGGCGCCTTCGAGGGCCACGGACGATCTGGAACGCGACGAACTCCGCCAGCCGGATGAACTCCTCAGGGGTCAGCGCGGTGTCGTCTCTGGCCGCGAACGAGTTGTCGTCACACCGACCGCAGCCAAGGGCCCTGGCCGGGTAGAATACGCGCGGCCGTCTCGACCCTTGATCCCCTCGACGGCCAGTGTCGTTGTGCGGCTGTTAATCTCGGCTTAAGGTTCCCAAATGGGAAATCCCGCGCGATTGACTCTGCGTGAGTGGGTAGCCTGTGATCGCGATACTCAGACCCGGGTGTTCGGCTGGGCTAGTCACGAACTGATGCCCGCCCACGCGTCGCAGGCGATGATGGCGTTGTCGGTGGCGCGGACGCTGCGGCCCGAGATCCGGCTCCATGACTGCCTCGCGGTGCACAGCTGGGTGGCCTACGACGGTCAGCGGTCGGTGGCGTTTATCTCCGCTGAGCTGTCGAGATGGCGCCGGCCGGAGGTGTTCTCACCGAGCGAGTCGTTCAGCGAGCCGACAGGACCGTGGATGTCCTTCTCGACGCTGGTTGATCCCGAGTTGTGGGGCCGCGGGTACGCGGGCGCAGCCAAGATGGCCGCGTGCGAGCATCCCATGGCGGCGCCCGCGGAGGCTTTCCACGTCTGCATCCGTGACGATAACGCGCGCAGCCTGTCGGCGATCGTCAAGCTCACCGGCATCGAGGACATCGGCACCTCCGTCGACGACGGTCACCAGTGGCGGCATTTTCGATGGCGATACAGGTTGACTCCAGTCAGGACGAGTGAGCGATAATGCCGCTGGGCGGGCTACCGACGAGTCTCGCTACGGCTCGGGAACATCCCGTAATGCCGATTGCCGGAGGGTCGGGGCGATGGGTGCCCGCCCCGAGACTTCCTCTGATCGGCCAATATTGGTGCTGACACCTGATCCTGAAGCAGCCCCCGGCACGGATCGCGCTGACGATGGCGTTTCGCAGGCCGTGCCTGTACAGCTGGATCAGCGAGCCCATCGACAGGCGCGCGGTTCGCTGCGTGGGTGTCCAGGACCCAGGCCCCCGGATGCATCTCGCCCTCTCAGAGCGATTGCGCGAGCCGGAGAAGAGCTCGATGTCGGCGGTTGACGACTACGGTGGCAGTATGGATTGACTGCGCACAGGACCGGCAGTCCCGGAATATCGATAGTTGAGTCAGCACAAATACTATGGAGGCGTATCAGCGTGCAGAGCTGTACAACGTGTGGCGCCGGACTTTCCAGCGATGAACTGAACACTTGCGCGGTGTGCGGCTCCACCGGCTTGGTACCGGATCGAGGCCATCGGGCCACCGGTGGATTTCGAATCAGCTTCACGATCTTCGGATGTGCGAGCTGCGGGAAGGTCATTGGCGTGGCGGCATCCACCACAGATCGCTGCTCGACGTGCGGTTCGGAACTGGATCTTGTCGATCGAAAGGTCGAAGCTCGGATAGAGCATTTCGGCTCTGATCTGGTGTGGCTGCAGGAACGCCTTGAACACGTACAGAATCTGGCAATATCGAACAGTGGCACCCGCATGGCTGTCGACGATTTCAGGCGATGGCTGGTGACACTATTCGAATCCACGATGGTTTGGGCTGATCGCCTCCCTGCTCAGATGGGCGAAGGTGATTTCGACGATCCTGACGCCATCGGCACCATGACCGCCTGGTCCAATTTGCTTGCGCTGGCCAACGAGATACTTGATCTCGCAATTGATCTCAAGTCTAGCGCACCTCCGCCCATCCTGTTCTCGGTGCATCGCGCATTGACCGCCGGTGTATTGCTGTTCGGTTCCGCATCGGTCGGCTTTTTCACAACACTGACCGCGCCGACCGCTGAAGTGGCGACCGAACGGATGCGGAACAGTCAAGAGATACTCGACTCCGCGTGCCAGGTCATCATCGACGCGGTCCAGCTGCTGAATCCGCTCGACTCCGGCACGACAACTGCCGCGAGCGGATCCTCGCTGGTTTCGGTGTTCCCCGAAATGGGCGACATCGCCAAACGGGACCCCGTAATGCTTCGGCCATTGATTCCGCTCGTGACCGTGGCGAGGGCAATGCACGACAAGCAGCGCCGGGCGCGCCGAACCGCAGCCGTCCACGCGGCGTTCGACGCTGCGGCCGCCGCGCACACGCGATGGATCGGTGACTTCGACTTCTTCTTGACGACCAGCTCGGTCGCGTGGCGAAAGCTCATCGTCCAACATCAGCGGCTTACACAACTCCTCGAAGCCGGTGACCGTACACGCCCGGGTTGGGTAGACGATCTCCTCGACATCGGAGCAAAGACGGTCGAAGGTCCCTATCGCGCATACGGGAACTTGGTTCTGGACGCGCTCAAGATAGCCAGCGGCGCGATGGGCGCACTCGACAGCACGACCGCGGGGACGGCCGGGTTCGGTACGGTACGCACCGAGTTGGCGGCCCGGTGCCCTCAGCTGGCCGAGAACGTCCACCCGATCATCCGAAACGCGTCCGCGCACTACGACTATCAGACTGAGGGTGAAGTCGTTCGCATACGACATTTTCCACCCCGGACCGGCGCAGCACCGATCATCGAGACACACACCTTCGATGACCTGCTCACCGCCGTGTCTAATCTCTCCGAGCACACCATGGCGATGGCGGTCGGTGTGACAGGATGGATTTGGACTTATGGGTCGGTGTCGGACCGCGAGCGCTTTCGACGCGACTGGTTGACAGCCTGACACCTTGGGGCGCCCGACCCGCTGCTCGCCCAGTGCACGCCACATCACCTCATCCTCGTCGGCGAACAGTTCAACCGCAGCGGCGACGACAACGCAGCTGCAGTATCCAGAAGAACGCTCGCCTAACGCTTCGGCCAATTGCCACAGTGCGCGCGGAACCACTGCACGTCGGTCGGGAACTGAACCAGCACGGGATCCTGCCGCAGAAGGGAACTCGCGAGGATGAGACAGCAGCACGAGGTTCACATCTCGGTTCTGGATACAGCTCCCATCACGCAGCGATCGAACGCGCGCAAGGCGCTGTGTAACAGCGTCGAGCTGGCACAGTTGGTCGACGACCTCGGCTACCACCGGTACTGCGTGCCGGAACACCACGGAATGTCAGGCGTGGAAAGTGCAGCACCGACAGTCGTCGTCGAACGCGTTGCCTCGGTGACCCGGCGAATCCGGGTCGGAGCCGGCGGGGTGATGTTGCCCAACCACGCTCCGATCGTGATCGCTGAACAGTTCGGCACTTTGGAGGCTTTCCACCCCGGACGTATCGATCTCGGTCTCGGGTCGGCGGACCTCGCGACATCGCCGACCGTGTGCGCGGCGAGCACGAACGCACGGCCACACCGTTCGACGATCAGGTTCGGGAACTGCTCGCGCTGTTCGACGCGGACAACGGCGACGGCCAAGCGGCGGCGGTGCCCGCCGTGGGCAACAGACCGGAGATTTGGATGCTCGGCAGTGGTGACCACACCGCCCGGATCGTTGGGAGCCTCGGGCTCCCGTTTGTCTCCGCCCACCATTTGAAGCCGCTGAACACCGTGGCGGCAGTACGAACATACCTGCGAACGTTCCAGCCGTCATCGCTGTACCCGGCTCCGCGGATCTCGATCAGTGTGGCAGTTATCGTCGCCGAGAACGACGAGCGAGCTCAATGGCTGGCCGGATCGCTGAGAATGAAGATCGCCCAGCGCCGACAGGGCCGACCGATACAACTACCCAGCCCGGAACTCGCTGAAGCACCTGGATATACGACGCCTCGAGACTGAGACGACGAGCTGACCGGCGTGATCGTCGGGGCAGCCGCGACTGTGCTGCCACAGTTACAGGCGCTGGTCGATGCGACCGGCGCTGACGAACTTCTGGTCAAGACCGATCTGTTCGATCCGGTCGGCCGATACAGATCCTACGAATTGCTGATGAACGAGGAGGCCCATCGCCTACAGCGGGCAGGTGATCTCCGGCATACGCCTGACGTATCCGGTTCGACATGACTCTGCGCCGATCCCCTCGTATTGTGCAGCGCGGACAGCCCGCAGCGACACCCGTTCGTCTGGTCCGACCTCCCGCCCCGCCCCCGGTCTGGCGAGTGCGGCGGCAGCGCACAGCCCAGGTCTATGGCCGATCCGGACGGAGTACACCGTCCAGGAACGGCCTGCCTAGAGATTCGCTGCCGCGGTCGGCCAGACCCCTATCCCCCGACGCCCGGCGGTGGACTCACCTGTGTGACTGGTACTTCCACCGGTACCCACCGCTGGGATTCGACGTCCCAGCCCAACACCTTCCCGTGCACACCAGGCGCGGTGGGATCGAGGTCGAGCAGGGCCAGACGGGCATCGTCCGGGAGATCGGCGGTGACCAGAATCGCTGCGGCGTCCACGTTCTCGATGTCGAGCACGGTCACCACCTCGACGCCACTGTGAGATCGCCTTGCCCGCTGAAACCAGCGTTGGCGAAGCTTGCCCGGAAGCGCTGCCGCACCGTCGGCGGCACGCTCACCCAGCGCTTCGAGGAACGCCTTACCGAACACAGTCGCCGCGGGCGCAACCGCGCCGAATGCAGCCGCTGACCACTGCAGCACGTCATGCGGCAGTGAGCCGGCATCTACCGGCGGCGGGCCGGCCCCATATGATGGCTGCACGGCATCTCCGCTACCGGCGCCTCCCGGGCTCGAATGTGATTGATTCACGGTTACCCCACCCTCATCGCTTCAGTGCGCACCGATAGTACGCCACTCGGCCTCTACTTCAGACGGTGCAATCCGACCCGTACCTAGATGTCGCCCGCGGCCACCTCCCCGGGTCTATCTCGGCTTGACCGGGCCCGCGGCGGCGTCTGAGTCCCTCAGAGGTGTACTGGCTGGTTTGATCTCGCGAAACGGGACCAGTCCTGAGCCGTTGCGGCGGTGCGATGTGGGATTGTCGCTTTACTGGTAGCTCCAGTTGCGGCCGGTCTGACGGTATCGTTCGACCGGTATCGGTTGCACTTCGGGTTTCATGCGCGCGGTGTAGAGGATGCCGTCGAGGTGGTCGATTTCGTGCTGTATGAGACGGGCGAGACCGTCCTGATACTGCTCCCGGTGGACTTCGCCGGTGAGTGCGGTCGCTTCGACCTCTATTCGAAGGGGCCGCTGTACTTTTCCGCGGACGTCGAAGAAGCTGAGGCAGCCTTCGTACTGCTCGTCTTCGTCGTCGGAGTGGGCGACGACGGTGGGGTTGAGCAGCGTGATCGTCTCGGTGTTCGGTTCGGGCGGCTGGACGACGGCGACTCTGCGACCGATACCGAGTTGAGGCGCGGCGATTCCCATCCCTTTGGCGAAGTTGTGGACGCGGCGGGCGCGGTGCATGGCGGCGATAAGGTCGTTGACGATCGCGGTGGCGAGGTCGTGCTCGGTTGGGAGGTTCAGTGGCTGGCTGGGCTGGTGGAGTATGGGGGTGTCGGATTGGACGATTCCGATGCCGCGCATGGCGTCGCTGGGTTTGGTTTCGATCACGGTTGCTTCCTTCCCTGCGTGATTGCCTGGGGTGAGGATCGGAATCGCCATTCCATCCGGTATCGGGTGTGGAGCGGTGGCCGGGTGGTGTTCCAGGTGAAGATCGCGGTGTCGTTGTCGTCGTGTCTGGCCGGTGCGGTGGGTAGTGGTCTGGCGTCGGCGGTCATCGATGTTTCGATACCCCACACGGCGGGGTCGAGCGCGGTGGGGAATGCCAGGGTGACCTCCAGCCGCTCGGTGGGCAGGCGTACGGCCCGTTGGAACCAGCGGCCCCATTTGGTGTCGCCGACACTGTAGACGTAGTCGATCCACACCGAATCGCCCGGATACAGCGGGAATCGGGCGTTGTCGTTTTCGAACAGCAGCCACACTTCTTTGAACGCGTCGTGGTCGTGTTTGGCCTCCCACCGCATCGGCTCACCACCGCAGGCTGCGGTCAAATCCAGTTCGTCCCAGGTCAGTGGATTGTGCCGATAATGCTGCTTGGACCGTTCAGGCTCGCCGGGGAACCGGTCGACGCTGATGCGGATGAGGAAGCGGGTGATCGGCTCGACTCCGATGTTGCGCAGCAGCCGGCGCATCGTGAGCCGGTAGACGGTGCCGTCGTAGTCGAGGCGAGCGGCGTCGTGCTCGACGACGAGATCGGTTCCGGGGTACTGGCTCGACAAGCCCGGTGTGGTGGCCGGCACGGGCTTGGAGGCGTGGAGTTTGGCGGTCTCGTAGTCGCGCCAGCGTTTCCAGATCGCGGTGCCTGACTCGAGGGCTTCGTCGGCTCGGCGGGCGAAGTCCTCGGTGGGCCGGTGGCGTCCGGATTCGATGTGGCTGACATAGGAGGCGTCGAACCCCATCCTCGCGGCGAGGGCCTTCTTCGCCAGCCCTTTGACGTCGCGCCAGTAGGCGACTTCGGCGGCGAAGGCTTCGGCGGCCTGGTCGACGCCGAGGCTCTGCTGTCGCTGTGGTGTGTTCAACCCTGAAGCCCCCGACTGCGGTGTGATCGCGTGAATGGAATGAACCGTGAGTGAGTCCAGTTCAGCATTCCCTCACCCCCAGCGCCACCGATTCACTGAACCCACGCCCGCAGCCGGCCAGCCACCGTCAACCACGGTGGCGCTGCTGAAAAGCGCTTGGCAGTCGGACATTTCAGAAAGGGGTAGACGATTGAGCAAGGTACTCGTCACTGGTGGGGCGGGCTTCATCGGCTCGCATGTGGTGCGTCGGCTGCTGCGGCGGGAGTCCGGGTTCGAGGTGACGGTCCTCGACGCGCTGACCTACGCCGGCCACCGCGACAATCTGGCAGATGTCCTCTGCTCGCCGCGGCTGCGGTTCGTGGAGGGCAACATCCTCGACGCGCGGTTGGTCGACTCCCTGATGCGCACCCACACCGCGGTGATTCATCTGGCCGCCGAGTCACACGTGGATCGCAGCTTCTACCAAGCAGGCAACTTCCTCACCACGAACGTGTCGGGCACGCAGGTGCTGCTGGAGGCCGCGATGCGGCACGGGATCGGCAAGTTCGTGCATGTCTCCACCGATGAGGTATACGGGCCGTTGGCCTCCGGCGCGGCGACCGAGCAGTACCCGCTACAGCCGACAGTGCCCTATGCCGCGTCGAAGGCGGCGTCGGACCTGGTGGCGATGTCATACTTCCGCACCTTCGGTGTCCCGGTATGTATCACTCGCTCCAGCAACAACTTCGGTTCGGGACAGCATCCGGAAAAGATCATTCCGTTGTTCATCACCCGCCTGCTCGAGGGCGAACCGGTGACGTTGCACGGTGACGGCGGGCATGTCCGTAACTGGCTGCCGGTCGAGGACAACTGTCAAGGCCTGGAGCTGGTGCTGCGGGAAGGGGTGCCGGGCGAGGTGTACAACCTCGGTGGCGGCACGGATCTGACCAACCATGAACTGACCGACCGGATCCTCGCCGAACTCGGCTTGGGGCGGGAACGTGTCCGCAACATCCCTGACCGGCGTAGCAACGACCGCCGCTACGCAATGGACTGGTCGAAGATCGCCGCGCTCGGCTACCAACCCACGCATGCGTTCGAGCAGGCACTGGCCGACACCGTCCGCTGGTATCGCGACAACCCCCGCCGGTGGGCGCCACTGCCCCGGGATCCATCGGCGCCGATCGCGGCGATCACACTCGATGCGGCGGGCGGTCAGTGAGATGACACAGCGTGTTCTGGTCACCGGCGTCGGTGGCCAACCCGGCTTCGACCTGGCGCGCCGACTGCTCGAACTCAATTGTGACGTCATCGCCACCGACGCCGATCCACTCGCGAACGGTCTCCTGCTGCCCGGCGTGACCCCGCGACTGACGCCACCGGTCACGGCAGCTGACTACACGAGCAGACTGCTCGGGCTGTGCCGGGAAACTCGGCCGGACGCCCTCTGGTCGGCCGTTGAAGCCGAACTTCCCCACTTGCTGGATATGAGCGGCGCACTGGAGAAGACCGGGGTGCGGATGTGGCTTCCGCCGCGGCGAGCGGTGCAGGCGGGTTTGGACAAGGCCTTCTTCCATCAATTATTGGCTGCACACAACATTCCCACTCCGGCCAGTTGGCTGCCGTCGCAGATCGACGACGTTCCGGACGGGGTCGCGTTGGTGGTGAAGCCACGGCATGGGCAGGGGTCGAAGAACGTGGTGTTCTGCTCGACGCGTCGGCAAGCCCGCATGCTGTGTGAGCTGGTGCCTGATCCGATCCTTCAAACCAAGCTCGACGGGCGCGAGTTCACCGCGGACTGCGTGGTCGACCGCGATGGTCGAGCATCAGTCGTTCTGCGGTATCGGCTGCTCACCAAGGGCGGATTATCGATGGTCAGCGAAACCTTCCACGACCAGCAGGTGCACCACCGAGTGATCGAGACGTTGGAGGCGGTGCAAGCGTCCGGATTGTGCTGCGTCCAAGGTTTTTTGCGCGACGGCGGCAGTGGTCGGGTGGTCATCACAGAGATGAATGCCCGGATCGCGGGAGGGTTCATGCTCGCCGAAGCAGCAGGCGCAGACCTGGTCGGCCAAACTTTGGCAGGACTGTGGGGGCACCCGATCGATCACGGTCGGTTGACCTATCGGCCTGGTGTTCGGCTGGCCAAAGCCACCACAACCCTTGCGGTCACCGAGCATTCCCGGCTGGGGCAATCAGCTCAACCGGACACATCGGTGTTCTTGGCGCTTCAAGGAAGGAGTGACGATGACGAACGTTGACCCTGCGAGCAGGAACGCCGCACCGTTTCTGCACGGCCCGGAGTTTGCTGCGGTGGCCGAGGCGTTGCGGGCCGGGCAGTATGGTCACAACGTCGCGACCGAAACGTTCGAGTCCGAACTGGCGCAGTTCCTGGGTGTACCGCAGGTTGTGGCGGTTTCCTCGTGTACCGCGGCACTGCATCTTGGACTGCTGCTGGCCGGTGTCGGGCCCGGTGATGAGGTCGTGGTGCCGTCACAGACGTTCTGCGCCACCGTGCATGCGATTCTGATGACCGGCGCGCACCCCCGTTTCGCTGACATCGACGCCACCACACTGTGCGTCACCAGCACCACAGTGCGCGAGGCGATCACGCCCCGCACCCGCGCGGTGGTGCCCGTCCTCTACGGCGGCCGCGCGATCGACCTCAGCGACCTGCGCTCAGAGTTGTCTGAGCGAGGTATCACGGTGGTCGAGGATGCCGCGCACGCCTTCGGCTCCCGCCTCGGTCCGGTCCGGGTCGGCGCCACCGGCACGCTGACAGCGTTCTCCTTCGGACCGATCAAGAACTTGACCTGCGGGGAAGGTGGCGCGTTGGTCCTTTGCACACGTGAGCAAGCCGATCGAGCACGCACCCTGCGGCTACTCGGGGTCAGCCAGTCTCAAGCCGCCCGTATCCGCTCGACCACCTACCACGTCGACAGCTTCGGGTGGCGCTACCACCTCTCAGCACTGCACGCGGTCATCGGGAGCGCGCAACTGGCCCGTTTCGACTCGATCGAAACCGCCCGCACGACGTTGTGGCGTGCCTATGCCCGCGCGCTGGCGGACGTGGACGGCATAAGGTTGGTCGACGTCGATGTGCAGCATAGTGTGCCGTTCAACTGCGTGGTACGAGTCGCCAACCGCGACAGCGTGTTCGCTTTCATGCGTGACCGCGGGATCGGCGTCGGGGTGCATTACCCGCCCAACCACACCCAGCCAGCATTCACCCAATGGTCGCGACCGCTGCCGGTCACCGAGGCGACGGCCCGCGAGATCATGAGCCTGCCGTTCCATCCGGCTATAGCCGAACCGGACGTCGCCCGGGTCGTCGCGATACTCCGGAATGCGATCACCACCTGTCAGCGGTCTTGACCAGCGACGGAGATCAGCAGGTTTGTCAGCGCCGTCGCTGCGTCAGGTCGCCCGTGCTCGCGGGCACGCGCCGCGATCGCTGCTCGGCGGCCAGGGTCGCCGAGCAGCGGTTCGATCGCTTCCCGCAAGGCCTGTGCGGAGACCTCGCCGAGCAGCGCGACCGCCGCTGTATGTTCGGCGAGGGTGGTGGCGTTGTGGGTTTGCTCGTTGCCCGCCGAGGACGCCAAAGGGATCAACACCGATGCCTTCCCCAGCGCGGTCAGCTCCGCGATGGTGCCCGCGCCGCTGCGCGAGATGACCACATCAGCCAACGCGAACACATCCGCCAACTCGGGGCCGATGAAGTCGGTGACCACATACCGTCCGCGTAACGATGCGTCGAGGTTGGCGGCGTGCTCGCGGAGTTCGGTGATCGATGTCTTGCCGCATTGATGGATCACGTTGGCTCGCTGGAGCAGCCACGGCAACAGCTCCCGCACGACACGGTTGATCTGGACCGCGCCTTGGGCACCACCAGTGACATAAACGGTCGGCAACCTGCGGTCGAAACCGTTAGCGCCGAGAGCGGCGACCGCTTTGTCAGCGTCACCATCGAACAACTCCGGCCGAACAGGGTTACCGGTGACCGCGGACTTCGCCGCGGCGCGGTGCGGCAGCAACGCCAGACTGGACTCCGACGACAGTGCCACGCAAGTCGCAAGACGGGCCAGTACCCGATTGGCCAGGCCCAAACGGACAGTCTGCTCGTGCACCACCAGCGGCCGACGCCGCAGCCACGCCGCCAACCCGACCGGCACGGTGACGTACCCACCGGTCGCGAGCACCACATCTGGTTGGAACCGGCCCACCGTCCGCCACGCCTCGGCGATACCGCGCGGCACACGCAGCATGTCCGCAACGTTGGCGCGAGTCACCATCTTCAACGGATTAGCCGCACGACGAATCTTGCCCGTCGCCACCGCAGCAAACCTGATACCCTCGCCGACCGCGATCCTCGATTCCAACCCGCCGGCCTGCCCGATCCACAACACCTCGAGCCGACGCCCGCTGCTGGCCAGTTCCTCACGCAGCGCGCGCACTGTGGTGAGCGCGGGATAGATATGCCCGCCAGTGCCACCGGCCGCCACGATCAGCCGAACCTCCGAATGCGGCGAAACTGCCGAGTTCTCGTCGATGGCTGCACTCCCAGTAATAGCGCCGAGGTCCATTTCCCTGAAGTGCACGAGATTATCAGTCCGACCGGACATCCCCATGCAAGCGGCGCGATCCCGCCTCGCGCGGACACCGGCTAAGAGTCATCAGCGACCGCTTTCCCGGCAGGCGGGACAAGGTCGTGGGCACACACAGCGCACGGCGGCCAGTCCCGCCTTTTTCAGAGTGTCCAGTTGGCTCGCCTTGGCACGGCGGCAAGGAGTTCTGGGAGCTTGCAGTGCGGATGCCGGTGCGGGTATGGAAGGCAGAGGCCAGGTTCGGCCGCATCTGAGCGGGTCCGCTGGCTCGAGTGGTTGCGGTCGTCGCATACCGCCGAGTGATCAGTGCGGTCGGTGGAAACCTGGCGATGCAACAGACAGACGCAACGTGTCGTCACGGTGGGTCAGGGTCAGCTCGTACCAGTCGGAGGTGCGGGCGTGAGCGACGATGCCGTCGGCGTCGGCCGACAGCGTCAACCGCCAGCCGTGCTGCTCCCAGATGCGGACGATCACGGGTGGATAGATGTCGGCGCGGTCGGGGGCGGGTGGGTCGAGGAAGTAGCGGGCCTCGAGCCGGTCGACCTGGTAGAGGTTGCCCGCGTCGTCATCGAACGGCAGTATCGTCTCCCCGTCGAGGCCTTCCTGCGGGCGGATGCGCATCTGGCCGCCCAGCGCCTCGAGCAGCTCGGCGACGAGATCGCGGATACGGTCGCGCGCGGCGTCCTCGGTGAGTTCGCGGTTCCACACGACCGCCCGCGCCGCCCTGGGCATGGACATGATCGCCTGCCGCAATCCTTCGGGTGTCGGCGGTGTCTCGGGGGCGGTGGTCTCGGGCGGGTGATCACGCTCGAGCTGGAAGCCGTAGCTAATCAGTTCGTCGAAGGTTGCGGCGAACTCCAGTGGCCGCTCCATGTGGCCGTCGGCCTCCCAGCCGATGGCGCCGCCGGGCAGGTCAGGAGAGACGAAGTAGCGCGTGTCGCCCAAGCCCTTGGCGATGAGCATCGCCCGGCCACCCTGAATGTCCTCGCCCGTTTCCCAATTGTGCACGGCCTCGGGCAAGTTCAGTACCGAATAGGTCTCCATGTTCCGGGGGCGGGTGGGACCATAGGAAATCCCGTCGAGATCGGTGAACCCCGCGTGCACCGTGGTGAGGAACATCCGCAGGGCCTCCGGCAGCGCGTCCCAATACGGCGGCTGGTCGGCGCCGAACGTTTCCGGGTCCCATCCGATCCGGAACTCGTGTGGCTGAAATGGCTTTCGCAGCGCATACAGCAGCACCCAGTCACCACGCAGCAGGCAGACCCGCACATCGTCGAGGCATTCGGCCAACACAGCCCCGAACCGTGGCAGCACGTCGACGAACAAGTCGAGATTCCACAGGGCCACCGCGGCCGCGCGCCGGGCGTGCGAATCGCCACCCGCTGCGATCCCGGCCCACCGCGCCGGGGCATGAGCCGCGGCTGAGGACCCCGGCTCGACCAGCAGCGCGGAGCCGGGACCGAATTCCGCTACGACCCGTGCGAAGTCGACACTGTCCACGACACCTATCGAACAGCATCCCCACCGCTGGCACCGCGACGGCCACCGGACGACGCAGGAGGCGGACAGCCGTCGCGAACCGACACTGGGTCATTGAAGGCCAACGGTGCAATGGTCGCCCCACGAGCTGGCCCGCTGACTGTTAGAGCACACCGAGACGACCGATCAGAGCGGACAAACTAACTGAGGCGTCTGAAGATCGCAGCCCATCATGTGCGCCGACCGCTCCGCGCACAGCCACATCGGCCACCGCAGCGCGGCGGCTTCCTCACACCAAGTCCTCCGGGACAGGAAGATCATCCATCAACTGTCCCGGCGTCGTCTGCAGACCGGCAGCAAACTTCATGATGTTCTCCACCCGCGGACTGCGTTGTCCCCGTTCGACTTGGCCGAGATAAGTCCAGTGGACTCCGCACGCATGCGCGGCAGCTTCCTGGCTCCAGCCGAGTTCGGTCCGGCGGGCACGCACGCGTGCTCCGAACGCCGCAGCGGTCGGATTGAGCGCGGGCTTGCCTGGACTGGACATGTCGGCCCAAGCACATACGTCCCACGCGTATTGATCCAGAGCGTAATCGTCCTATGCACTACCATCCCATGCATAAACGTCCTATAATCCGGTCCGCGGCGATGCGACCCATCAAGCGAAGCGTGTCAGCTCGCCGCTTCTTCTGCGCGACACCGTGTGATGACCACTTCTCGGCAACCTTGCAGTGAATGCACGTCCGTTTTCAGCGAAGAGATCGGAGCTCGAGATGCAGTTCATTGGCGCCGGCCCGGTGGGGGCTGTATGACGCCGATTACCCGGCCCGCGGGTACAACCGCTGCGGCGGTTCCCGCGATGATCCCGGCGCTGCCGTTGCCGGATCTGGCTGCGCTGTCACCTATTCGCGGCGAGCGCGAACACTACGCCGTGTCGGCCATGACTCACCACGGCCGCTTGTGCTTGAAACGAATCACCGACGAGCTGGGCTGGTCAAATCTGCAGTCCCTCGCGGTGAGCATGGATGCCGGAACGGTCGTCCTCACGCCGGGATCGACGCCTCGATCGGCGCCCCTGCGCGACGGCTGGATCTTTCTCTCAGCCGACATACGCCGCGGATGTCGGCTGCGTCCCGGTGATCAGGTCCTGATGGTCGGGTCCGTGAGCCGGTCATCGGTAAGGCTCTATCCCCCGCACGTGCTCACGGCCATCCTCACCGCCCATCACGGACATGGCGCAGAGGAGTCGCGGTGAAAGACGACTCCGCGGTGGCCGCCGCCCGCGTGCTTCTCGACCAACTCGGCATACGCCCCGAACAACTGCTCGACATAACGCACGCAACCGGACCCGTACATGCCGACGAACCACCCTTGACTGAAGGGGGGCTTGCCGAAACACCCGGGTTAACGACGATTCCGACATTCGCTGCCTACGTGGCGCTGGTCGAGGCGGCGGCTTCCCCGGGCTCGTTGCGCAACTACGGGCCGTATTGGAAACGGCTTGTCGAGGAGTGGGGCAGCCGGTTGATCACCGAGCCCACCGCCCTCGAAATCCGGGCATTGGCCGAACATACCAAGAAACATGCTGTGGTGCGGCGCAACTCCCGCGGCGGACACAGCGCCTACGAGCACATGCTCGCCGCGATCCGGCGGGTGTACCGGCACGCCGATGACGACGGCTACCTCACCGATAACCCGGCCCTGCGAGTGCCTAAAAATCGACGGCCGCCCAGCGGCCGCCACGCCCTCAACGACCAGCAGCTGTCCGAAATCTTTCATGCCGCGGCCACCACAGGCAACGACCGCGAACTCGACGCCCTCATCCTGCGCCTACACGTCGAAACCGCCTGCCGCCGAGGCGGAGTACTCAATCTTCGAATCCGAGACCTCGACCCCCGCTACAGCCAGGTCTACCTCCGCGAAAAGAACGAAACGACACGGTGGCAACCGATCTCCCCCACCCTCATGCACCACCTGCAAGACCACATCCGCCAACGACCCTACTCCCGCGCCTCTCGCCAGGACCGATCCGAGAACGCTTCTGTCCTGCGTTACAGCAACGGCCGACACCTCACATCCCGCCGCTACGACCACCTGTGGAACCGGCTGCGCGAACACCTGCCCTGGGTCGCCGCCTACAACGTCAGCGCCCACTGGCTGCGCCACACCACCCTCACCTGGGTCGAACGCAACTTCGGCTACGCCGTCGCCCACGCCTACGCCGGCCACACCGATGCCACCAGCGACACCGCATCAACCACCACCTACATCCGCGCCACCCACGAAGAAGTCGCCCACGCACTCGCAGCACTCACCAACGAACCCCACCCGCTTGATCGCGCAACCACACCACCGCCGACACGACCGGTAATCAACACTCGGCACCCATGGGCCAACCACCAACCTCCGCGGTGAAGCCCAGAACCCCGCGGTGGCGAGAACCAACGCTGTCGATTCGAGCCCGCGAAGTACCGCCCTTGTAGGGCGGCGGAAGCCCTTCGGCAAGGCCCGGGCACCGATGACGTGGTCGCGACCTCGCTGGACGCCGCGCGTCGACAGGTACATCGGGTCGGGTGCTCGCGGGCTGGCTATCTGGCCCCCTATACCGCAGGCGCGCCGATCCTGGTCGTCCTGGGGCCACTGGACGCTGGTTTCACCAGATCGCCTACGCCACACCGATGACTATGCAAGCAGCAAGCCGCGTACGACGAGTGGGAGAACCACCAATGAGCGCACAGGACAAGGACACGAATGCCTTAGTCGAGGGCGAGGAACAGGCTGCCGCAGCCCAGGCGGGCGAGCTGGTGTTCGGCGAGACGATCGACGCCGACACGATCCTGCCTTCCACCGCCGACGACGACTCCTCCGTGGTAACCATGGTGCGGCTGAGGGCGGGCCAGAGGAAGCGGCAGAAGCGGAGGCGCGTAAGCGCGGCCTCGACCTCTCCGAGCCTATTCGGGGCTGGGTCGACGAAGGCTTGGCCGAGGTCGAGGACGACTACCAGATATCGGCCGCTGACCTGAAGCGAATACTCGCTGGGCTGCGCCGTACCGCGTAGGCGGAGCGAGTCGTCGTGTGAATCGATACCACCCCGCCTGGGCCCGCTGCCGACAGGATGTAGGTCAGTTCTGATCTGCGGCCGATGAGTGTGGCCACATCCCGTGGCAGCGTTCCGGTCACGGTCGGCCGCGCCGGAGGCTGCTGCGCTACCGAGTAGTGAATGGAGATATCTCGACCGACTTCATTTTCCTACGGGGTGACGGTTTCGGCTTGGATGTCTTGTCTGACATTGCCTCGTCATGCCCCGCCCTGACTACCCGAGTCGCCGACGGCCACCACGGCGACGGCGATAGAATCTGCGGCTAGGGTCAGCCCGGCGCTATCCAGGAAAGGATGCAGACCGTATGGGCGGAGTCGATGCATCGGCAGGGTTCGCCTATCAGCACGCCCAGGCCGTGCAAATGGCCTTGACCATTGCCACAGACCCCAGCCTGCATGCCATCCGCGTCGAGGTGATGGCGCTTGAGAAGAATCCTCAGACCTGCTCGCCGAATGTCCCCAGGCGGAGCAGGGTTTGAGGCTATCAGGTGGAGCGGTGTAGCGGAACG